>CAYXCW010000056.1:7466-45380 GCA_964463555.1 uncultured bacterium | reverse complement strand
TTGCTTCGCGTTGAAATCTCGCGAATCTCTTTCCTCTTTGTCCAAAGTCCAAATTGTTATTGCGCTCAAACTCTATTGCATCAGTACTCGAAAGGCAGATTACAAAATCAACTAAAGGGCGATTGTTTAAATCAAATGCACAGGTCAAAAACTGATTAGATTGACTTTTTTTAGGTGAGTGGACGAGATTGCATTACCCTATTTGGCAGAATTAGGCAGGTCTGGCGATAGGGGTCATCAGGAAGATACTGCTGCCATTCTTCAGAGGTCAAATTTCGAGTTAGACGTTTACAAGTTTCATGAATTAAAGCTTCAGGATGCCAGGGCCAAACCTGCATCACTACGTTCCCTAACTGGAAGCTTTGACTTACGGTTGCTAAATATCTCTGTTCCAGAGCAATTGCTATCACCAATCCCTCAGCTTCTATCCGTGCAATTTCCTTACCTGAGACAATTTCCCAAACCTGAACCTGTGCATTAGTATCTACAGCTAGGGTTGCTAGATGAGTTCCCTTTGGGCTAATGGCGATGGCGCGTAGGGGCATAAGGTTTCTTGGTCTCAAGCTCTCAATCTTTTGAGCCGTAGCTACATCCCATACTTGTAACTCTACAGATTCTTCTGTTTCATCAACTTTAGCTGTAGCGACGTATTGACCATCTGAGCTGATTGCTACAGGATTCCACATACCAGAGACATGAGGAATATTGGCAATTTCTTGCCAAGTAGCTGCTTCACATACCTGAAGACCAACAGGGTTCTGCGAAGTTTTAGTAGCTGTTTGTAGTAAAAAGTCGTAAGCTCCTCTTCCAAATGCTTCTTGTAGCAGAAAGTCATAAGAGCTATCCTCGAAATTCAATTCGTTAGCTGCTTGCTCATCTAAAGTTTGTTCAGATTCATCCACTGCGGTTGTAAAGCAAAGGCAAAAACACTTTTTATCCCGGTTAAAAGCCAGATTGGTAACTTTTTTATTTAGTGGTAAATTATCAATCTGGTTTTGCTCACTTATGCTCCATATTTGGATACAGGAACTTTCCTGCCCGACTGCAAGAGCTAGTAATTTCCCGTCATAACTAGGGACAATGGCTTGTAGATCGTCTGGTTGAGGTAAAGTTGCAACTAGGTTACAAGTCGCGGTTTGCCATAGATGAATCTTTTGATTGCTACCTGTATTTATACCTGCTGTGATTAAGTAGTTACCATCAGTACTAAAAGCAATCAAATTCACTTGGGATTCCAACGGTACTGTGGCGACTGCTTCGTTCTTCTTGATCTCCCACACCCAAGCATCGATAGAACTTGCTGTAGCTAGATATTTTCCATATTGACTAATAGCAGCCGCACGTCCAGAAACCAGATCGGCACTATAGGGTATACAAGCTATCTCTAAAGTGGAATTGCCTGCCTTGGGTTCTGAGATTGCATTTATTTCCCACGCTTGAGCAATATACTCATTGGTCACTTGACAGCCACTCACAGTCACCACGTACTTTCCATCTAAACTAAAGGCAACGGTAATTGGAGTATCACTGCAATAAATCCGAGTTACCTCTCTACTATTGCTAACTTCCCACACCTGAATCAAGCGATCGTTAGCTGAGGTCATTGTTGCTAAATATCGTCCATTAGGGCTAAAGCTGATCACTGATGCAGAATTGTCATGAGGTATTGAGGCTATTACCTGGCCTGTAGCTGCTTCCCAAATCTTTATCTGCGTAGAGTCATGCGGGCTGCTTCCAGCTACATAGAAGGATTCTTTGTCTACATTGAAGGCAATAGCGTCTACAAGGCTTGTTTGTGTCCAGACTGCTGTTTCTTGGTTTCTTGCTAGTTCCCATACTCTGACCTGTTTCGCATTACGAGACTGCATGATTCGGGCTGTATAGCTTTTTCCATCACTGAGCGTTTTTGTTGATTTCCAATGCTCAGGCTTTTGGGTAGTGTCTTCGCCAACAATTGCCAAATATTTACCATCTGGACTAAAGGCGATCGATTGCACCTCATTCCGTCTGTAGTCGGGGATGAGAATGTCCTTGGATTCCAGAACAGAATCAGAAACAGAGTACCCAAGTGAGATACAAGCAACCTCCTCTCCAGTTGCCAGTTCCCAAACCTGGACTTGAGTGATTTCCTCAATGCTGATTGTGGCAATGTATTTGCCATCAGGTGGAGAGAAAACTATTCCTCTAATTCCCTGGTACTCTTCTGAAATTACTCTACTGCTGCGGCGGGATATACAGTGTACTGGTTTGCCAGTTGCTACCTCCAATACACAAATCTTTTGTGTAAAATTATCAGAATTGGAGATGTACTCTCCCTCAGAATCAAGAGCAATATCTTTACTGACTGTAGCAATGTATTTTCCATCTGGGCTGAAAGCAAGAACCCGGACAGAACTGTTATGGAGAATGGGATTAGTATAACGGGGAGTTAAGGACAATCCTCTGCGTAGAAACCTATCGGCCTCAAGGGAAGGAAATCGCTTTAAAGACTCTAAACCCAGTAGAATACTGAGTGGTAGCAGCCTAACATTTTGATTTCTGACTAACTCAGCTTGGGCTGATAGTTGACGAGCAAGAGCAGCTTGCCTACGCTCTTCAGTTAGTTTGAGTTCGTCTTGTCTAGTCTGTATACTGTTTCTAGCAAATTTTGTTTCTAGGCTATTTAGCCAGCAAAAATCGGGGGAGTCTAGCAGTTTTTCTAATCGAGCAAGACGTTCTACTTCCCTAGTCCAAAGACCACCTTTACCTATTGCCCAATCATTAGCAGCAGGTGTTAGACGTTGTTGCAATGCCAAGTCTTCCTGATTTTCCTTGATCCACTTCTGCAACTTATCCCAACCTCGCACCAGGAAATCATGGGCTGGTTCTATGTATGCTTCTCCTGTTTCCTGCCCCTTTACTAACAACCGAGCTTGCACCAGACGCTTAATTACTTCTACGACTCGATCATCTTCATCACGACGATCATCGTGTTCAGGAGATAAATATTTCAATTCAGACTCCGGCACTCGTCGCCGTGCAACTCCTCCCCCCTCGATCGCTACCATCCGTAATATTACGCGCTTCATTGTTGCTTGGTAGGCTTTGCCTTCTTGTTTCCCAAAGCCTCCACGATACTCATCTTCGAGATCTTTGTCTTCAATGAGCCTGTCATACTCCTGAGTTGCCCGACGAGTCAGCGCTCCTGCAACTCCGCCGAGTTCCTCATAGTCCTTGATTCGCAAAGCACGATCGCTCTCATTATCCTTCACCCAATGATCGTGCAATTTGATGTAGAGTTCGCTCAAGGTAAACGAGAGCAACGGCAAGGCTCCTGGCATCTGCCCCACTTCATCAATCAACTTGCCCACCAACTCCGGTGGCTCAAAGTACAACGCTTGTTTCAGGGCAGGTCCCTCGATCGCCTGTCGTAACTCATCCAAATTCATCGCCCGCACGGGGAATCGAGCATCTTTCCAGTAAGCCGAAAGTGGTGAGGAAAGAAAACGCGGTTCAAAGTCTGATCGCAGCGTCAACACAATATGCAACTGCTGAGAACATTCAACAATTGCCCCTCTGAGTACCTGCAAAAACGGTAGCCAAGGTTGGGATTCAGCAGCGCGATCGCCAACCGTCTCGTTGGGAGAATCGCTCTCCTGCTTGTCACCGCCATGAGTTTCTGTTTGACTCTCCTGGCTCATCGTAATCAACTCTTCAAACTGGTCGATTGTTAACAGCAACTTGGCATTAGGATGAGTTTCGCTCCACTTTCTAATCACACTGGTGAGGTGTTGCAGCTCATTCTGGAGTCTATTACTCAGAGATTCTAGCTGTTCAAAAATTGCCTGATAAAGCTGCGATAACTGTTCCTTTTCTTGGGGATTGCGACACAAAGCCAAAAGCTGCTTGAAGTAATCCTCAACGAGCAAAAGTTTAGCTTCTGGCGTTGCAGTGTTCCAAGATTCTGCTAGTTTAATAAATGCTGCATCTGTTGATTCATCACTCTTATCTTGACCGCTTTCATCCTTGGGTTTGAACACCTCATCAAGAAAACTCACTTGAGAAAGTTGCTCGATTAGTTCCGGCTTATCGATGGGCAGAATAGCTCGTGCTAGAGCTGTAAATGGAGATCGATCCGGACGCATTGGATCGAGGATGTACCATTGCTGTACGTAGTAAATTGGTAGGAGTTTTAGAGGAAATTGAGGAAAGGCAGCAAGAATAGCTTCGGTTAAAATGCAAGCTTTAATGAGATTTAATGCAAATACCTCTGGGTTTGATTCATGCCTCAAATCAGGAATCAATCCGGCTTTAACTAGACTGGATTTACCGGAACCGGAAGCTCCCAAAACCACCGTGAGAGAACGATGGGGTTGAGAGAGGCGATGCTGGAGTTCTTCAACTAATATCTTTCGACCGAAAAAGAAGCGGGCGTGTTTTTCATCAAACGATGCTAACCCGCGATAGGGATTATTGCTCTCGTTTAGGAGTGGTGCAGGCTTAAGTTGTTCAGACGTGAATCCAGGTTTTGTAAAGACAAACTCTCCTCTGTCATACTCCAGCCTCATCGGATAGATTCCGGGCTTTTGACGTTCGCCAGACAACTTACTGACTTGCTGCTCTAAGTACAAATACAGTTCGTGGGCAGTAATTACGCCATCCGGAATCACATCGGCTTTGTTTTCCCGCAATCCTTCCAGTAGTGCCAGCGCAAACGGAGAATGCATTTCACCTGGAACTGCACCACGCTTGTCTTCAGCCAATTTAGCCACGTCTAACGCTTCCTGGTCGTGCGCTGCTGAGGTCATCACCTGCCATGCAGGATAGCGAATAAAGCGATCATAGTGTTCCCGCCGAACGGTTTCTAGAATAGGAATCATTTTCCGGCGACCCGCCCAGCGAAACGTTCCAGCAAAGCAGCAGTCCAGAATGACGAGCAAATGATGACACTCCAGTTTGCTCAGTGCCTCATACACTTTAGACATGGGTAGAAAAGAGTCCTCTTTCTGCCAGTCGGCATCCTGTGGGACTAGATATCCTTCTGGACCGTCTTTACTGTTGCGGGGAATGCCATGACCTGCAAAGTAGAAAATTAAGCGATCGCCTTTCGTCGGCTTGAGTCGATTGGGAAGGGTATCATTAAGTAGCGTTTGAAGTTCTGTCAGCGTGGCGTCTTCGTCGAACAGGCGAATGACATTTTCAGGTTTATATTCATACTCTGTTTCTAGCAGATCGGCAAGCGCCCTAGCATCACTGACTGGTGTACTTAGATTATGAATGCGATCGCTGTTGTAGCGATCGATGCCGATGACGACTGCTAGGTTGCGATCAAAGTTGGTTTTGTTATATTCCCACTGCATTCCTTTAAACCCTTCGCTCATCCGCCTGCTTCTCGGTATCGAAGTTAACCCACTATAACCGCTCTCTACAGGCGATCGCATTGATTGTCAGGAATGTTTAAGGTGAAAAAATTTGTCAGCTAACAGAAGAGTCAGCTTGCCTCTCCCGCTAAAGTCAAAAGCGTATAAACTCAAGGTAGCCTGTGCTTGCTCCACTCTTCAACAAAACGAGGGACAAACAATGACGACGCTATTAATTCAAACCGAAAGCGTCCCACTGACGGTTAATCTTCCTGCGATCAAATCGATGAGTGTTGAACAGTTCTATGAATTCTGTCTAGCCAATCGCGATTTGAGAATTGAGCGTACTGCCAGTGGGGAAGTTATCATTATGTCACCAGCCTTTTCAGATACAGGTAATCGCAACTTCAAGATTATCCTACAACTGGGGAACTGGGCAGAACAAGATGGAACAGGTGAAACGTTTGACTCCAGTGCAGGCTTTACCCTGCCGAATGGGGCAACCCGCTCTCCCGATGCCTCCTGGATTAAACTAGAGCGCTGGAATGCCTTAACTGAAGAAGAAAAAGCCTCATTTGCTCCAATTTGTCCAGACTTTGTGATTGAATTACGGTCTTCTAGCGATACTCTTAGTGGATTGCAAAAGAAGATGCAGGAATATATTGACAACGGTGCATCACTAGGCTTATTGATTGACCGCAAGAACCGAAAAGTCTACATCTACCGCCCTAATCAAGAACCTGAAATCTTGGATAACCCCGAAGCAGTGAGCGGCGATCCAGAGTTACCAGGATTTATCTTGCGGATGGCAAAAATCTGGTGATTGATATCATTGTCTGGAATAAGTTTTGGCGCGATCGGCTTTGCTGATGCCGTTAGCTCTCACTCTTGCGTTAGCCCAGGCAATCGCACAGATTCAAGTAAAGTTTAGTAGCAGTAGTAGCGATCGCTTGGAGTAGAACCGGAGGTTTGAGAAGCGATCAACGCCGATGACGACGGCTAGGTTGCGATCGAAGTTTGTTTTGTTGTTATCCCAAACTATTCCTTTTCCTACTAAAGTACTGAAGAGTTTCTTGTTATTGTATATTATTTCTTGACAATATTGAAAAGCTTCCTTCCACACTATAATTAACTATTTTCACCTTCATTTGTTTTAACTTTTTATCATCGTTATCTGTTAGTTTCAAGCTATTTTGAATGACACAAAATCTCACGGCTGAGAGGGCTGTCAAAATCTAGAAAGTAGTTCACTAAAATTAGCAACTTTAAACTCTCAGCTATTTGACAGCCTCACTCCGAATCTATTACTTGGTGATAGTAAATGTCACATGCTTAGTTAGCCACTCATCATTCGGATTGGATTCGTAAAGCATTGCACGGCTTGACTCAGGCGGCGGCGGATTATCAATATCAGCACCTATAGTACTCAACAGATTATTGAGAGGACTAATATTACTAGATACTCCCTTTGCTGCACATTCTGCTGCTTTCTTATGGAGCTTTTCTTCAAGATTGCCGTGGTTTTGACGCAGATATGGCACAGTCAGCTTTGCCAGCTTTATTGGGTAGTTATCATCAAAAGCGTAAGCTACAACTTGGGCAGCAAGATGAAAGTGAGCTGATGAATTGCGAGTGAGGAAGCAGGTATGGTGAGGAGCGATCGCAAAAATATTAATTCAATATTTCAGAGTCAGTTGTTACTCTAGTTTGCGTTGTTGCTGTATGAGCGATCGCTCTTGGAGTAATGCCAAGCATAACGTTTAGAGTTCATTACTGACCTATGGCACAAAATGCTGCTCAGTAGAAAGAGGCTTGAAATGGTTTGTCGTTATCTGAGATATTATTTAGCATACGAGGCAAAGACATCCTAAGTGTTGCATCTAGAGAAATTTTATTTTCTGTAATCCATATTTCCGGTTCCTTCTTGGTAATATCCCTCAACCATATTTTGGGGTTGGAAATAGCCAAACACATGCTTATCTGACAGATGCTTGCAACTGCTTAATTGCCTTAATTATATTACTGAGTTTAGCTTATATCAGTGCTATTATGTATGGAAAAATTAAAACAAAGATAGTTGTTAAATATATTATTACAGTGAAAAACATAGAACATAGCGTCTAAATAGCAACTTTTATATTGGTATTCGTGGTTATGATTGGACTGAATTTTTGGCATTGTTGCGCGAACAAATTTATCAATAGATATCATTAAACCCTCACAAACGACCCCATTATCAGCGAGGTTGCAGAGCCGAAAAGCTATCGGGTCTACTTTTGGGCGATAGTTGTCACCCCGTCAGGCGGCGGGGAGCAGCACAAGAACGATGCAGGTATGGCAATGCTTGCCTGTATGTAGCAGTTGCCTAATAAGCAAATTTACTGGCAGGTTTGGCGTTCTTTAAACGTGTAACCGTAAAAATACTGTTGATTGAGTAGCTTTTTGAGGAGCAATGTATAAATGATAAGTAATAAGTCCCTTAAGTCGGTTGATTCCACCAAAAGCGTTACATGTCTGTAGCAATGCCAGAATGGGTCAAAAATCCCGAAAAACCCTCCCCTCTTACCCTGTTGCGAATACATCTAGCTCTATGGCGGATACACCCAGCTCATACTTAAACAGAGGGATTGGTGTTTTTAACCTGTTGCGACAAAAAATGCAACGATCGCCTTGAGGCTGGAGGTGACAATAGTTACGTTATATCTGGGATAATTAAGCCAAGAGTCTGGGAGGAGCGATCGCTCTTGAGCGCCAAAACTGGAGATGAGTGGTAAAGCCTTGATTTTTCAGACATACCACAAATCGAAATTAACAAGATGATAAACCTAACTTTTTACTAGACAATATGAATCTGCAACCGGGCGACATTTTAAGAGGTCACTACCAAATCACTGAGCAATTGGGTAGAGGGTTTTATGGTCAGACCTATTTAGCCCAAGATTTACATTTACCTGGCAAGCCTCGGTGTGTTGTTAAACAACTTCAACCTGCATTAAACAGTCAACTGGTTCGCCAACAAGCCGAAGATTATTTTGAGCAAGAAGCCAACGTCTTGCAGATTTTAGGTATTCACAATCAAATTCCGCAACTTTTGGCGCACTTTGAAGAAAATCAAGAATTTTATTTAGTTCAAGAATTCATTAATGGTCAAGATCTTAGCAAAGAACTCAAAGATCGCAAACGTTTTAATGAAAATCAGGTCATTTGCTTGCTAGAAGATGTTCTAGCAGTGTTGATGCACGTTCATCAGCAGGGTGTTATTCACCGGGATATCAAGCCATCCAATTTAATCCGCCGACAAGATGGTAAAATTTGTCTAATCGACTTTGGGGCTGTTAAAGAAATCGTGGCCTTGTCGGTTAACGACCAAGGGCAAACAATCTTGACAAAACCAATTGGTACGCCAGGTTATGTTTCACCTGAACAAGAGAAAGGGAAACCAAATTTTAACAGCGATATATATTCCTTGGGCGTAACAGCAATTGAAGCTTTAATTGGTAAATTACCAGAAAAAGACTCCCACACTGACGAATTTATCTGGCATACAGGACTACAAATTAGTCCAAAATTAAAAGCTATTTTAACCAAGATGGTGCTGAAAAATACAACCACTCGCTACCAATCTGCTTTGGAGGTTTATAGCGAACTACAAACGTTGAAAAATAATAGCACTACACGAGTAAACCATTTTCCTCGATTATTTCCATTGTTGGGGGTGGGTGTTGTCGTCGTAGCTTTACTCGTTATATTGATACCGCGTATTTTTGTGGCGAAGGGTGACCAAGTTTTTAATGAAGCAAACGAGCTATTTAATTCAGGACAATACGAAAAAGCTGCTGAAGCATTCGACAAAGTACTTGAGTTGAATCCAAATGATTATGAAGCTTTGATTAGACAAGGAAATGCCTACATTAAATTAAAAGAATATACAAAAAGCTTAAATGCTTGTGAAAAAGCAATTCAAATTAAGCAAAATGAGGCATATGCTTGGAATTGTAAAGCTCTAGCGCTGCAAAATTCGCAACAATATGAAGCAGCGCTGGAAGCCCACAATACTGCAATTCAACTCGATGCTAAATCAGCAGTGTTTTGGAATAATAGAGGGGATACGCAATTAAAATTAAAGCAATATGACAAAGCTATTGCTGATTTTGATAATGCCATTCTTTTTGATGATAAATCTGATAAAGATAAATCTTCTGTATATTTGTACAATCGGGGCAAGGCGCTGTATGAATCTGGGAAATATTTAGAAGCGATCGCATCCTTCGACGATGCCATTAATCTTAATCTCAACTACCATTATGCCTGGACAGGTCGGGGAAATGCGTTAAGATTATCAGGCAAATATGAAGAATCAGTTGCCGCTTACGATCGCGCGATTCAAATTGCTCCAAAAGACTATGAATCTTGGTATAGCAAATGCTTGTCCTTAGAAAAATTAGACAAGATTGACGAAGCCATCGAATCTTGTAACCAAGCAATTCAACTCGAACCAAAAAATCCAGCAGCAATTGATGCAAAACACCGCTTGGAGAAAAAGCTAGGACGCTAACCTGATTTTACGGTAGAAAAAAACGGAGGAGACTCGGTCTTCTATTTGGGAAGCTGGGAAATAGTGAACCCTCGCCACTTGTACCTGTTGGATCTATAGGTTTGATTGTAAAAAATTTAAAAAAAGCTGACAAAAATTCATTTGGATTGTTTTCAGTTCTAGGAGGAAACAAGAAATCGCGAGTGCGATCTAAACGACAACTATCAGTGGCATTTCTCACTAAACATAATACAAATTTACCTCTAATTTGACCGCGATTGATATAAAATCGCCTGCCATTTTCGGTGTAACGCTGCATTTGAGCAGTAGTTTGTTGGCACATTTGTGTGGATTCTGTGCCAAATTTTTTGTACCAATACAGCTCCAAAACTTCTTGCTCACCGTTATTTAAGAAAGTTGTAATCCTGGTAGTTGGTTGATTATCGGCAGTAACGCACTCGATAATTCGATTTTGAGCGTGGCTGGGTTGAGCGATCGCCACTGTGAGGACAGATGCGATCGCATTTCCACAGATCGCGGTTAGCAACAATTGTTTGTTCATGGTGGTTTTACTGAAATTAATGTTAAACCTTAATAAAGCATTCCGTAATTACACGTAAGTAGACCAAATGGCTTTCATATCAAATCCAGATAGATGACCTTATTGATCCTCATATGCGGCTAACTCCTTGCTCTTTTCAGTAATAATATAGTTTATCCACAAACTATTGTCAGCTATGAAGCATCAAAGATACATCCCGATTTTGGTATTATCAGCGACGACGTTAATGGCAACAATTGTAACCAGCGAGTCGGCTAGTGCGACGGCGATCGCATTTGTCTGTAGCAGAACCTTGGATGGTTCTCCAGCGACCATCGCCCAAACCCCACGGGGAAACGTTCCCGTCATCCGGTGGGTGTCCAATTATTTCAGCCAATCGGGATACAACCCCCAAACTCGATGCGAAATGGTTTCTCGCAGATTTCAAACCTACTTCCGTCGAGGTGCGTTGAATTATCTGACCACTGGATGGATGAACCGACAACCAGTTGTCTGCGTTGCCAACTTTCCAGGGGGTGGCTGTGCGACTAACTTGCCCTACAAAGGTCTATTGTTCACCCTCAAATCTACTAGCGATCCGGGTACGACGCTGAAAAATTTGCTGCAAGTGCGGCAAAATTCTGGCTCACCTTTGGATGAAAGTTCATCTCGACCTGTAGCAGTCGATTTTGATGGTAATACTTATATCAATGTGAATGAATATTTAATATCTGCTCCCGTTGAGTCAGAAATAAGTCAGCCTGATGCGCGGCGGGAAAATCTTTTTTAACTTTAAGAAAAGTTGCTAAAAATTTCAGATTTATCAAAATAATTGAGGCAGAAATGAAGCGTTATTATATTCCAGCGGTATTGATGGGAGTGGCAGCGATCGCCGTTGTGCAACCACAAATTGCTAAAGCCTTGAACCAAGCCCAAATCAAGGACGCTGAAAACATGACCGTTTTAATTAATGAAAACAATAGAGCCACAGGTTCGGGGGTAATTATAGGGCAAGAAGGAAGTACTTATTATGTGGCGACGGCGGGGCATGTTGTTAATAACCTTACCAGCCAATATCAAATTCTCACTTTTGATAAAAAGCCTTATCAGATTGCTACTGACAAAATTATCAGATTGCCCGGAGTTGATTTAGCTATCTTGCAGTTTACCAGTCAATCAGCTTACAAAATAGCAGATTTAGGGGTTAACGAGCCAGTGAGCAAGACTACAATTGTTTACGTTTCTGGCTATCCAGGTCAAGACTCAACTGGTACAGTAGGCGCTCATGCCCTGACTCGGGGAGAGATAAATACAATTGAATCGGTTAATGGAGTGCCAATTTTCAATTACAGTAACGCAACGCAACAGGGAATGAGTGGAGGGGCTGTATTAAATGAGAACGGAAAAGTAATCGCAATTCACGTGGGAGCAGTTGGAGAAAGAAGAGAAGGAACCATAATTCTAAAACAGGGTTTTAATCGAGGTATTCGCATTAATAAACTTGTTGAACTAATTCCTGGGGCTAGCGTCGAAAAGGGAAAAGAAAAAATGAAGCAACAAGATTACCCAGGAGCGATCGCAGACTTTTCTTTAGCATTAAAGTTTAACAAATCTGCTGAAGCTTTAATCGCACGGGGATATGCCTATTTTGCTTTGGGAGATTACAACAGTGCCAAAACTGATGCTGATGCAGCGATCGCACTCAATCAACAATCTGCATTAGCTTATTTACTTCAAGGTGCTAGCCTTGCTCAACTGGGCAATCACAGACAAGCGATAGGAATATTAACTAGAGCGATCCAACTTAATGGTAAATTAGCGGACGCCTATGGCTGGCGGGGTATAAGTCGCGCTCGCACAAGAGCTAATGGAGCATTGGAAGATGCAAACCAAGTTGTAAACTTGAGTTCTAACAATCCTAACAGCTATAGCTACAGCAGTAAGATCCGCTTACTATTAGGAGACAATCGAGGAGCAGAACAAGAAGCTCAACAAATACGTCAATCATCTGGTAATTCTGGTAGTTCAGACCCCTACCAAATGGCTCTCAAGCTAGGTCTAGACAAGATTCAAATTACACCTTTAGAGCCATCTGTTACTGGCGGAAGTTCATCAGGAAATAATAACGGCTCTACTGTAATTAGCGATCCGCTTCCAGGTGGCGGTACAATAACTGTTCTCCCTCCATCTGATTGGGGAAATAGAATCTTAAATGCGGCAGCAAAAGTTGTAGCGATCGCACTGAGTCCAGATGGACGAATTCTGGCGAGTGCAATTGGTGGCGGCAGAATTCAATTGTGGGATTTTAATACAGGAAGAGCGCTTCGTCCTATCCCCGGACAGCCGGGAGTTATTCGAGGCATTGCTTTTAGTCCGGATGGTAGACAATTAGCAAGTGGTGGCTTAAATCGGATTAATATTTGGGATGTGAATCGGGCAACAAATCTAAGGGAAATTCCCTTACCTGTTGGCGTTTCAGTTGATGTTGTCGCTTTTAGCCGCAGCGGACAAACGGTAGCAACTGGGATGGGAGATGGGTCGATAAAAATTTGGCAAGTAGCGACGGCAAAAGAGTGGAAGGAAAACTTTCCCAAGCATTCAAAAGCGATCAGTGCTATGGTTTACAGTCCAGATGGAATGACGATTGCGAGTGGCAGTCAAGACGGGACAATTAAAGTTTGGAGTTTGCGGCGAGGAGAAGTTGGGAAGGTACTGCATAATTTTACCGAACATACGGATTTGATTTCGGCGATCGCATTTAGTCGAGATGGGCAAACTCTCGTCAGTAGCAGTGTTGATAGAACGATCAAAATCTGGGATTTAAAAACAAATCAATTGCGCCGCACTATTGAAGTCGGTGCAGATGGAGTATCTGAAGTTGCTATCAGTCCAGATGGCAATACTATTGCCAGTGCTAATAGTCGAAACATCAGACTTTGGAATTTATCTGATGGACAACTTACCAACACGCTACCCGGACATGCAGGTTTAATTAACTCCCTGATTTACAGTCCAGATGGCAGGTTGGTCAGCGGCAGTGAAGATAGTACCATCAGAATTTGGCAGAGGAAATAAGCACAATGACCAATTACCCATTACCAATTCCCAATTCCTCTAGCAGATTTTGCACATTTTCTTCAGCATATCCAACTTCAAACTTGGATTTACCCTGCACGCTGGCGAGGAGTTTTTTAAGCTGTTCAATAATTTCACTCCCAGTTTTAAAATCCCTCCGCATATACAATTTCTCCTTAACTAAGCTACAAATCGAGCTAGTTTTCCCTTCCTTGGCATCCCCTTGAGTGGGGGAATTGTTGAGCAAGTGGCTTTTGAGCAGGTTCAGTTCGTTTTGACTGCTGGCGGCTTTAATTTCTTGACAAACTTCGTCGATAAATTGATTTCGCACAAACTCTTTAACTGTTGGCTGAAGCGTGAAAGTTCCTGCTGGTTTTTCTAGAAGCGAGCGATCGTTTAAAGATTTCAGCGCATTGAGTAAATCTGACGGGGGAATCGACAAAATAAATTTGTTTTGTAATTGAGCAATAGATAAGGAAACTGGCTCCAGTGCTAGCCAATAAACAATTTGTTTTTCTTCATGGTTCAAGCGATTGAACTGATCTTCGAGCAAGACGCTGATATCTTTTAGCACTACGGTTAAGCTTAGGTCTAAAAAATCAGCCACCTTGCCGCCCAATAATTCTTGAATGATTTTAGCGATTAAATTCAAAGCAAATGGATTGCCTTGATAGAGTTTAATCAGACGTTCCCATTTGTTTTCGTCAGATAATCCTTTGGCTTGCAATATTTTTTTCGCCGCTGTTCCTAATCCTTCTAGGGATAAAGAGCGAACGGGTGAAGTTTCTCCTTCTAATAAGACAATTTCTCTAGGTTTTTCCCGACTGGTTAGGAGCAAGCAGCTTTTGTGGGGTTCATCTCCGATGCGCTTGAGGAGTACGCCATAATTTTTATATTTTTCTTCATAATGTCCGGCGAAATCACCGCTTTTGAGAATGGTTTCTATATTGTCTAGTATCAGTAAGCAACGGTGTGCTTTCAAACATTCCATTAATTCTGATAATTTACTGTTAAAATCTGTAGCAGATTCTTGATTTTGCTGGTGAGGTAAGAATTCGAGTAAGTCTTTTAACAGGTCATCGGGAGAGGGAGCATTTCGTAGGGAACGCCAGATAACGTACTCAAATTCATCCTCAATTTCTCGTGCCAGTTTCACCGCCAAAGTAGTCTTGCCAATTCCTGCCATTCCCAGCACCGCCACCAGTCGGCACTGTTCTTTCAATATCCAATGTTTCAGCTTTTCCTGTTCTTCGGTACGTCCATAAAAAGTTTCTGACTCGACATCCGGCGCTTCTCCCCAATCTTGCTGTGGGGAAATGTTATCTAAAGCCAATTTAGGGGTACTGGCTGGGGTCAGTAAATTAGTGGAATTTTGGAGTAAAAGCTGCAATTTTTGTAATTTTCCTGGCCCTTTGTCGGTAATGCCAAATTTTGTGAAGGTTTTCCCCAGTCTTTTGCGGATAGCTACCGAGGAAAGTCCTTCAAGTTCTGCAATCTCATCGGCTGATTTACCGTCCAATGCCATTAACAACGTCTTCAGTTCATCATCGGAAACGCCGCGAGCGGGTGCTTCTTGTTTGAGTAAGTCTTGGAGAGTCGGCGGCATCTGTATTAGTCTCCCTAGTTTATGCGAGCTATATAATTATATCTATAATATACATTGACTATACCTGAATAATATTATGGCTTGTGTATTTGCACGTGGATGTGGGACAGGCAGGATGCCTATCCCACAAGAGAAATTATTTGGTTTGGGGGATGGGGGATGGGGGATGCGATCGCGTTTTGGGTTAATTGCACAAGCAGAAGGTTTTGAGAAAGGGTTATTTTCTATTCCACTTTCTCAAAAAACCACTCGTAAACTGTCTTGGCAATTTCTGCACCCTGGTTATATCCCACAAAACCTCCAACTATTGCAGCGCCACCAACAATAACCGCATAAGCCGCAGTTCCAGGCCCTGGTGCTCCATTAATCCATGATAAAGTCGTTGCAGCACCAGATCCAAATGCCCATGCTCCTGCTGCTGACCCAGCCCATGCTCCTGCTTTCTCTACGATTTTCTTCTCTTTATTTTCCGCTGCGTAAATTTCATACCCATCTGCTGCTAGCCCAATGACTAATAAAATTCGTCCTCCCCATTTGACAAATTTGTAAGCACGGTTTCCTGCTTTTACTTTTGCTGCTTCATCAAGTGCTTTAGCTGCATCTTTTGTTAACCCCAAATCTTCTGCAGATCTGATATTTCCAAATGTCCCAGCAATGTCAGCTTCCGAAATATTTTTTATTCGTTGAAGTTCCCTGAGAGCTTTCTCCATATTGGCGCTAATAGTTGTTTTTCCATCATTTAACCTCATTTGATTAACAGCCTCTAATGCTTCTTTTGGAGATATTCCGCTGTTTATTTTTTTAATGAGTGTTTCTATGTAAACAGCCTCCTTGCGATTTAGGACAATAATATTATTACCCTTCATGGGAAAAAGTGTTCCATCTGTAGGATTAACTTTCCAAGTTTGTCCATTATCCAATGTCACTTGTATGGCTCGATTTAGATATCTCGGCTTAGTTAAATACTCACCGTGTTCTCCATAAACAGCTTTCCAAACCGCCTCTTTGTAAATTTCAAAAATTTCTGCTTGTGTAGCTGGTTTACCTAGTATGTATGAGTTACTCTGTCCTTTTGGTTGAAGATCGAGGTTCTCGAAAAAGTGCCGATTCATGTGATTGTTTACAGCTAGCTTTGATGAAGTTCCAGGTGGTAAGTCTCTCAGAATAGTTTTCTCTAAAATCCATTGAGCTAAACCAGCTTTGCTTAGATTAGGTGGCGGTAATTCTGTGGTATCCAATTCACTTGAAGAATAGCTGCCAGTTCCATAAGAGTATTCGGTTAGGGTTTTTCTTCTCTTCCAAAGAGAAAATTTAGATACCAGTATTGTTCCACCAATAAGTCCCAGCCCTAAACCTCCGAAAATTTTTAACGTTAACCAATCAATACTGCTGAGAGGAAATGGTCTTTTAATATCAGCAATGAGTCCTCCCCCTTTTTGTATAAGTATTTTACCATCGCTGAAATTAAGATCGTTGGTGTTAAAATCAGTTACTTCTCCCTTGAGAGTTTTCACCGTAGTTGTTGGCGGGTCTTCTCCAGGCAAAAATGGATTCCCATTAATCGGCGGCGTTCCTACAGCAGGCGGTTTCTTAAAAGCCTCTGCTTTCTTATCAATCCCTTCCAAAAATCCCAAAAATATCCAATCTTTCTCTTTGGCTGGAATCCAAGGAATTGGCCCAATTACATAAGGGGTACAACCAAAATCAACAAACTTAGTCTTGGCGCAGAAGCGAAAGTATAACCCAAACTCGGCTTTGGCTTCGGCTTCTTTAGCTGCTGTCAGTACTACCTTAAACGCATTGCCAAAAGGATGTCTCCCTGTAGGTTCTTTGCCTCCATTGACCATGCCTAAAATCCCGTGTCCGCCTTTGACTTTTTGCGCTTTACCTGAAATCCACTGCCGTCCTTTTAATAACGGCAAGCCAGCCATTTCAATATGCGGACAAGATTCTTGCAAACAAGGAACTTGAAAGCCTTCTTTATAACTGCCGCTGATGGTGTAGGCTCGATTTTTTTCTGCTGAACCTAACACGACATCGACTTTGCCAATGCCACCGCTGAGGGTGACGGGATTGAGAAATTGCGACCAAGGAATATCTTTGAGTCCCGGTACGCCTTTGAGTAGGGTGTTTTGCCATTCCCGGAAGGTTTCTAAGGGAGCAAATTTTAGTCCTGGAATTGAGTTGAGGTCGTAAATAGTTAGGTCAATTCCGCCTAAACTTAATTGCGATAAGTCTGAATTCTGTGCTACAAATCCCAAGGTTTGAGTTGGGTCAAAGGCATTCCCAACGGATTGGCTCAATAAGTCGGCAATGGGGGAAACTTCGGAAATTTGGCGATTGGCAAGTTCTGGAACCGCTGTTACTAAATCGCCGATTGTTTGTCTGTTCAGCAATTCAAAATCTGAGAGTTTGGCAGTTTCTGCTGATGTGCCACCCATTGTTGCTAGGGTTTCCAAGTTATACTTTTGCAACTGGAAAGATTCTTGAAAATCTCCTAATTTCAGATATTCTTCGGCGGTTTGACCCGCACTCCAACTGCGGGAGGGATCGTAACCTAGCGCTTCCACTACTTCTGGTGGCGCGGTGAACGAACCAGATTCGGCGATCGCAGGCAGGGTACTAAAGGTAATTTGTCCCAAATCTGGCAGTTCGACACCCTCGACTTGGGTGGTCGCCGGTGCAACCTCTGCGGGAGATGCTGGGCGATGGAAGTCCACAGCGGGACTCAAAACGAGTATCAGTCCTGCTAGGAAAAACAATAGCAGACGTCGAAGTCTCTTCATATTCAACCTCTTTGACAAAGACTGTCTGAGCGATCGCTACTGGTGCAATCCACCCTTTTACTCAAACGATACTTTTTGGCGATCGCTCTTGCAAAATAACTATATAACAGATACTATACTTTGAGCAAGTGAGAAAGAGGATTGATTTGATGTCTACTGCAAAAGGTCGGGATAAGCACTCTCGTAGTTACAAGGCGATCGCGACGATCAAAAGCCTTAACAAAATGCAACAACCGTTTCTGGTTGCCTGTGCGGGGTTCGCAATTTTGACGAGTTTACAAAGTCCGGTAGTGGCGATCGCTGTGTTGATGGGAAGTTTAGCCACCGTCGCGGGAGAGTTGATGGCAGAGAAGTGGCGATCGCGCCGCTGGATCTTGCCGTTGCAACTGCTGTTTTGTATAGTTTCTATAATTTTGTTGTTGCTCTACTCTGCAACTCCTGCTGAGGCGGCATTTTTCCAAAAAGCTGAGGAATTCTTCAAAACCAATTTCGCGCAAGGAGTCCAAGGCGCTGATACAGCGGTCAGTTTGGTGTTTAACGTACTGCGGGCAATATTTTTACTGTACGTTGCGGTGGCATTAATCGGCGTACTGAACGCATTTCAGCAAGATCAGGATTGGCAAAGTGCTGCTAGAACTCCCTTGTTAGTAATAGTTGTCGCTGTCATCGCCGATGTTTTGACGGGTGTGATTATTGGCGGCGGTAGCGGATCGTAAGGATCAAATCCCAAAAAAACCTGGTTTCTGTGAACAATTGCGATGAAAGCTCAATATTTAGAAACCGGGTTTTTCATGTCGTAAAAATCCCAAATCTAAAATCGAATGACTCAAGATCCAAATCAAGAATTTAGACCTATTAATCGAGTATTAGGCGCTCAACCTTCCCTCGGGCCAATTCCCTCCCATTTAGTTTTACCTTGGACTGGAATTGCACTGGTTTCATATTTTATTTGTCAGGGGGTTTTAAGTCTGGGCTGGTTAATTACTGGGTTCGTGGCTGCTTGGGGAATGTCAACTTGGTGGATTCTTACAGGAGATAAAAGTTGGCATTTTTTAAGCAAGTTTGTCCCTACTCCCAAATGGACAAGGGGAATGGCAAAGTACGAAAGTTTTTTGGAAAGAGGATACCATGAAGAAAAAAATCGGCTCAAAAAACGTCGGCTGCGGTCAAAATAATCGCTTCAACCCAATTGAAGATGCACTGCATTTATCAACGATGCTTCGCATTGCTATTCACGGTCTAAATGTGGGCAGTTGCATTTTAATCAAGGGGGATAAACCGGATCGCTTGTGTTTTGTGTTTGGCTTTGATTGCGCGGGTATTCATTCAACCTTGCGGTTAGAGCAGTTGAATACAATATTCAACAATTTAGAAGCGGGTTTGAAAGATTTGATTCAGAACGAAGAGATTACTTTTCATCTAGCTTCTTTTGCTGATGACGAGTCGCGACAACAGGAATTGAAAGCCGCGATCGCCACAGCACCATCAATAGATTTTAAATATCTGTTAATGGCAGAACAAGCTAGAATTCAAGAACTCACCCGTAAAGGAGTTCGCAAACCTAAATCTTTGCGGATTTATGTCACCTATACAGTTGAACCCGGTACGGCGCAAGCCCAGGATTGGATGGAAAAAATATTAGCCAAAGGCTTCTCTATTTGGCATGAGTTTACGGGGGAGGCAGAAGAACGCGATCGCTTGCAAATTCACACTCTACTTACCCATGCTTATAAAGACGGCTTTGGTCGATGGCAACAGATTTTATCGAATAAAATGGGTCTGGATATTAAGCCCTTAACTCCCGAAAAATTGTGGGCAGTCATTTGGAAACGTTTTAATGTTACCCAACCAAAACCCATCCCCCAAATGCTGGTTTTAGATGACGAAGGAGTGCGCGAGGAAATTAATACCAATCTCCACAGTACTACACTGTTGTTAGAGTCAGCCGTGCCGGTATGCGATCGCCAATGGATCAAAGTTAAAAATAAGTACGTTGGGGTGATGACGTTTCTAGACAAACCCGGCGGCTGGCCTAATAAACTCGCCCAACTACGCTACCTTTGGGAAGTTATTGCCCGAGAATCTGTTACCGATACCGAGATTTTTTGTCAACTCACACCTGCAAATCCCGCTATGGTAAAAACCACCATGCAACGGGTACTCAAGCAATCAAATCTTGCCGCTTCTCAAGCGCAAGAAAAGAATAAAACTATCGATGTAGGCGCACAACTGAAGGTGAAAAAAACTGTTGCAGCCCAAGAGCAACTTTTAGAAGGCGCGAAGCCGATTTATACCGGAGTGGTTATCCTCGTTCACCGTCCCAATTTGGAACAATTAGATGCAGCTTGTCGCTATATCGAAACCTGTTTCCAACGACCTGCTTGGGTAAAAAGAGAAACAGAATATGCTTGGAAAATATGGCTGCAAACGCTGCCAATTGTTTGGGAACGATTGTTAGCAACTCCATTTAACCGCCGTCAGTGTTACCTTACCAGCGAAGTTACGGGATTGATTTCTTTAGTAACAACAAAACAGGCTGATGCTGAAGGATTTGAATTAATTACTGATGAAGGCGGCACACCCGTTCATCTTAATTTGTTTGATGGAGAAGCTAAGAATTTAGGATTGTTTGCTACTACGCGGGGCGGTAAATCTGTCCTGGTTTCTGGCATTCTGACTCAGGCACTGGCACGGGGTATCCCGGTTGTGGCTTTGGATTATCCAAAACCCGATGGTACTTCTACCTTTACAGATTACACTCACTTCATGGAAGGCAATGGCGCTTATTTTGATATTTCCAAAGAATCAAACAATCTGTTTGAAAAACCAGACTTACGAGGACTTTCTGAGGAAACCCAGCAAGACCGTTTGCGTGATTACGAGGCATTTTTAGAGTCGGCTTTAACCACAATGGTATTAGGCTCTTATAATGAAAATCCTCTGCTGTCTCAAACCGTGCGTTCGATTATTAATTTAGCCTTGAACGCTTTCTTTGCGGATGCAGAAATTCAGCAGCGTTATCAAGCAGCGATCTCAGGCGGTTTTGGCTCATCTGCTTGGCAAGAAACCCCGACTTTGAAAGATTTTTTGAAGTTCTGCAATCCGGAACATCTTAACTTCAGCTCTGTGGGTGGAAAAATTGACGAAGCTTTCCAACAAATCGATTTGCGTTTGCGCTTTTGGGTACAAAGTCGAGTTGGTAAAGCGATTTCAGAACCTTCTAGCTTTCCGACAGATGCTAAACTCTTGGTCTTTGCTTTAAGGAATTTATCCGATGATGAAGATGCAGCGATTTTATCCTTAAGTGCCTATTCAGCAGCACTACGCCGCGCACTCAGCAATCCTGCTTCTATCTTCTTTATTGATGAAGCGCCGATTTTGTTTGAATTCGACCAAGTTGCCGATGTGGTAAGCCGACTTTGTGCCAATGGTAATAAAGCTGGAGTGCGGGTGATTCTTTCCGCCCAAGATCCAGATACCATTGCTAAATCAAAAGTAGCATCGAAGATTTTCCAGAATCTAAAAATTCGCTTGATTGGTCGCATTCAAGCTGTCGCAATCAACAGCTTTGAAGACATCTTGAAATATCCCAAGGAAATTATCGAAAAGAATGCTGGGGAAAGCTTTTTTCCCAAAAAAGAAGACATCTACAGCCAATGGTTGCTGGATTACGAGGGGCGGTATACTTTCTGTCGCTACTATCCAGCTTACGAGCAACTGGCAGTCGTGGCGAACAATCCGGACGAACAAAAAAAAAGGACTGAGGTGATGCAACAGTACGCCAATAAATACGAGGGTCTTTCGGCTTTTGCGCGATTCCTGGTGGCTAAATTGCGAGGAAGTTAGCAGCATTCCTCACTTCCCTCATTCCCTCTCCCTCGTTCCCAGGCTCTGGCCTGGGAACGCAGCTTTTTGTAGGCTCTGCCTCCAGACTACCGCCACCAACGGAGGCAGAGCCTCTGGTATGGCGTTCCCAGGTAGAACCTGGGAACGAGCTAGTCAAAGGGTATTGTATAGATAGAGTATATAAACTATAATTAACAGCAAGAGCGCATTAGGAGGTATAGACAGATGGACGCAGGCAAGAAGAGGAGAGGCGCGATCGCTTTCTCCCTAGCCATCCTTGCGATTTTGGTCACCAGACCAGCAACGGCGGAAGAGTTAGGAAAAGTTTGGACGCAATTTCAGCTGTATATGGAAGGTTTGCAAGCTTATATAGACGAACAGCTTCCAGAAAGCTCAAAACCTCTGGATAATTCCGCAGAATTAGTGACAGAGGCGCAAGGGGAACTGGGAATTCCCAATCCGAATCAGGTGCGGGAGAATGCGCGCGATCGCATTACGCCAGATTCCCCAGCTGATGCCTTTGAAAATAACTCGATTGTGCGGCGCGAGGGTGTCAGCAACGAACTCGATCGCCAAATTACTCGCAGTGCGATTGATAGCGAACTCGGTAAAGATGGACAAGCGCGAACCAAAGAATTACTCGAACAAACCGAAGAAACTGTCGATAACATTCAATCTATTTCTGCCCGAGCCAGTAACCAGACATTACCAGGTAATTTACAAGAAATTGGCGGTATTTTGCAGCGGATTGAAGGAATTGCTGGCGCTGCCGAATCTGCCGATAATACCCAAGATGTAGTCAAACTATTAGTCAGGGCGCAGTTTGAGCAATCGCGGGTTTTGCGCCAAGCATGGTTCGGACAAGCATCTTTACAAGCAGACGCAATTCAGGCGCAAAGCGAACAGTCAAAAATTTTAGGCCAAATGCTGTCAAGTTCGATCGGTATTCACAAAGATCTGCAATTTTCAAACTTGAATTTAACCAATATTTCTCAACAAATGGACGCAGCCAATCGGGCTAATCGGGTAGAAGCTGCTGCTTCTGCGGCGCGATTTTTTAAAATCGCTTCTCAAACCGATTTATTACTTAGTTATCCACAACAACCAGCTAATTAATCTTTGAAATTACCATGTACCCATCTTTTTTAGTTCAACTGCTTGGTAGCGATGAGATGCTCGAACAAGGTAAAACGACTGCTCAAGCGATCGCCCAAGCTTGGAATCAACAATGGCAGGATGTCCTCACGGGCGATCTCTATAGAATTCTGACTCAACTGGGAGTCTTTTTTGCAGTCAGTACATTACTGTTTTATATGATGCAATGGGCAAAAAGCTTGACAGATGGTGAATTTTATCGCCCTATATCTTCCTTTATTTGGCCTCTTTTGATCGCAACCATCCTGGCAAATAACGGTGCTATTTTGTCTGGTTTTACCTTAGCAGCGCGAAATTATCTTGATGGCATAAATCAGGAAATCATGAAAATATCTGACTTAAGATTGGGAGAAAATTATCAACAAGCAATCCAGAAAAAACCGATTGAAGAACTGGCGGGTTCTTTATTACGTAACTGCGAGGCACTAACAGGAGAGCCACAGCTTGAATGCCTTGCAGAAGCCAAGGACAAAATAGCTCAAATTTTAGCTGACTATAAAGCGAGTTACAATTCACCAGATTGGGTAAATAAACTAGAAACCCAAGTCAATCAAATGGTCGCGGCGGCAGAAGAAGGAAAACCTGTGGAACTCTCTTTTAATGCCAGTCTGAGTTCTACGTCGCAGACTAACCTACAAAGCTTTTTACTTTCAACTCAATACGCCTTTCAAACATTAATAGAAATTGCCATGTTGCTAACAGCCGCTTTGGGGCCAGTTGCGGTAGGTTTGTCTTTGTTACCTGTTGCTGGTAAGCCAATTTACGTTTGGTTGACTGGATTTTTTTCCTTGGGTATTGCCAAGCTTTCATACAACATTATTGCTGGGTTAACTGCCAGAGTCCTAATAACTGCTGGAGATTCTGACTCAACTTGGTTTTTGATTTTTCTAGCTTTCCTAGCACCCCTGCTAGCGATCGCACTGGCAATTGGCGGTGGAAAAGCCGTGTTTCAAGCAATTAATCATACGTCTAACTGGGTAACAACACAAACTTGATTGCATTAGGAGAAACCTTATATGGTACAGATACTTGGCAAAAGAAAATTAGGTTCCAGTACTTTGTCTCTCTGCGCCTTAATTGCTTCTGGGTTAAATTTGCTCTCATTCCTGTTCATCGCCTTCCAAGGTTTGACTTTGAATCAAATGAGTTTAAGAAAACCTCCCGCATTGGTTCAAGTTAGCGATAGTCAATCTATCCAAGCAACCGATGAATTAGACAGAAATCCTGAAACGATTAAAAACTTTGTGCAGTCAATTATGACCGCGTTATTTACTTGGTCGGGAACCTTGCCTCCCCAAACAATTGAAGAAGCAAAAAATCCCAATTCCGATCCTGGAGTAGCGATTAAAATAGCCAACGCAACAACTAAAAAGGTAGCAACTACAACTTGGGTGGCTAGTTTTGCTATATCAGATCAAGGGTTTCGCCAAAGTTTCTTACAAACAGTTGCTCAATTGACACCACCAGAGATTTTTTCGAGAAACTCTAAAGCTGCGATCGCATCGCAATTATATATCCGAAATCTCTCGAATCCTGAAAAAATTGAATCCGGAAAGTGGAAAATAGTTATGGTCGCCGACATCATATTTTATCACCCCGCTACCAATAGAAAAAAGCTCGTTCCCTTGAATAAAGAAATTCTAGTAAGAGCAGTAGATACACCAGAACATCCGCTACCTAGTGTCGTTTCACCGCTGCAACAGGCGATTTATAGTACGCGCAAAATGGAACTGGAGATTTATGAAATTCGCGACCTTTGCCTAACTGATAAAACAGATAAATCGATTGATTGCCCTCTAAACAGAAATCCCTAACATTTGAAAATTGAAAGGAAACAAATCGTGCAATTACTGGAAAAAACAAAATTTCAATATCAGCTATTTCCATTGTTTGTGCTAACGACTTTGGGAATTAATGCGATCGCTTTACTCATGTTAATGTTCCACGGTAAGTTACTCGATCAAGTAAAAAACAAGAATAACCCAACACTGGTGCAACTAGAGGATGGTCGCGCGATCGCAGTTACTGCTACCGACCATCAAGAACGTACCTCAAAAACCATTCGTCGTTTTGTCGGTGAAAGCTTGACTTTCACCTTAACTTGGTCAGAATCAATTCCCCTAGAAAACATTTGGAATGCTAGTCAGACTTTCATCAACCCAGATTTTCATCCAAGTTTTCGTCAAACAACCGAGAAAACTATTTTAGGCAAGTCTTTTCAGGGTAATTTAAAAGGAATTAATACCGCGTTGGTTGTACAAAGTATTTCTCAGCCTGAACAAATTGCCCCCGGCAAGTGGAAAGTTAAAGTTTTAGCCAATCTACTCGTGTTTAAAAATTCAGATACTCAGGGTCAAGTTATTCCTTGGAATCAAATCGTTGTAGTTCGAGCTTTAGATAATACACCAGAAATAGATGAAAAGTCGTCTCTGAAGTTAGCTCTTGACCGTCTGATCGACACCAAACTACAGATTGCTAAAATCTGCGAAATCGAAGCTCAAACCTGTAATTAATTTTGAGGTGTAAATCAATCATGCAAGAAGAAAACTTAGAATATTTACAAACATTGGTTGGTTATGAAGAAAGTCAGACAAATCAAACATCGCTAGAAAATTCAGATCAAACAGTTGACGATATTCTTACCAAACAACCTCTGTGGTCGAATCCTTGGTCTAAATTAATTCTAGTTGGTCTTGGTACTGGCTCAGTTACTTTGCTTGCTCTATTGTTTTTGGGATCGATTATGAGTGGTGGACGCAAGATTAATCCAGATAAAAAGCCGCCATTACCGACTGTCACTCCTCCTTCTACCCAATCCAACTCGACAAATAATACAGATGAGCTAAGAACAAAACTAGCGCTGCAAGAACAGAAACAATTCAAAGCCGCATCAGAAGAGTTGAAAAAACCCGAACCTCAAGTGGAGAAATCTGATACGAAACCCGTACCTGTTGCGCCAAAAATACCAGCACCAACACCAGCGTTAGCAACACCTCCACCTCGGTTAGCATCATCCAATTCAGTTGCCACACCACCTCCAAAAATTAATGTGCGAGAAGTAGTTCGACCAGCCCCAATTCTTCGTCCTGCTACGCCTGTAACTCGATCTTTTGCCTCAATTCCTCGTCCTGCTACGTCTGTAACTCGATCTTTTGCCCCAATTTCTCGTCCTGCTACGCCTGTAACTCGACCTTTTACCCCAATTTCTCATCCTGTTCCACAGACAGTAACTTTGCCGCGCGCTCAACCTTCCGCACTACCCACTCAACCCTCTGCAACAACAAAACCAACACCACCCAAGACAGATCCAATGGAAGAGTGGATAGATAGAGCGCAATTGGGAAGTTACGGTAAATCTGAGTTTAATTCTAACTCCGACAACCAAAAAACAACAGAAGCAAATCTCCCAGCCAACGATAAACTCTCTGTGAATCCAACAGAAATGGTAGTCGCAGGAGTACCTAAAGCCGCGATAGTTGATAGAAATAAAACAGCTCCTTCAGAACCAGAAAAAAGCGCTATCGAGCCTGGAATATATTTACCTGAAGAAGCTAATATTTTGCGTGAAACTGCCCTTAATCAAGAGGAGCGAAATTTTCAAGTAGGTCAGCTTACCGAAGCCAGTTTGCTAACGCCAATTGTGGCTTCAGAGCAATCTAATTCACCGACATCAAATCAAGAACGCTTTGTTATCAAACTCAATCAACCATTGAAAGATAGCAATGGACAAACTTTGCTTCCTTCTGGGGCGCTCGTAATATTTGTAGTTGCGGGGGTCAATCCAAACGGACTGGTGATGTGTAATGCGATCGCAGTCGTTGTCGATGGCAAAGAATATCAGCTTCCGCCCAATGTTATCAGCCTGCGCGGCAGCGATGGCACACCGCTGATTGCCTCTAAATGGGGCGATCCTGGGGGAGCGATCGCACGCATGGATGCAGCAACAGCAGTTATGGGCGCAGTTGGCAAAGTAGGTCAAATTATGAATCAACCTAGCCGCGAACAACAGGAAGATTCCGACAATATTTATGGCACCAGACGTAGCACCACAATTGAACGCGGAGAGCTAAATTTATTAGGAGCTGTTTTGGATGGTGGATTAAATCCCTTACAACAACAAATTCAGCAGCGCAACCAACAAGCCGTACAAGAAATGCAAAATCGTCCAACTCTTTGGTACGTACCGGAAGGCAAAAAAGTCCAAGTGTTCGTCAATCGTTCTTTTGATATGTAACGTCAGTTAGCAGCTCATGGCTAATAGCTCAAAACATTATATTAGCAATTAACCATTAGCTATGAGCAAATACAAGCAAATCATCTGAGGTAAAAAATGAAAAAACTGCAATATTCAACTATGATGTTTTTAAGCTTTTTAACTCTAGCTATAGGAGTTATTGGTAACGGAAGGAGAGCCATAAGTTTAGAGACACCAACTCCGTCTCTACGTCGCATTACAGTTGCTGAAGCCACAGGAAAAACTGGCAGCACCCCAACTTTATATCTGGTTCCTGGCTACGGTCTAAATATCAGTTTTATTCCCACTGGAGAAATCATCGAAAAAGTTTGGCTGGACAACCCGCAATTTATCACTTTAGATGTAGACGGTTGTTTAGCAGGACTAAGCAGACAAGCATGTCCTCAACCTGGAGCTACTGTAGTACATTTGCGGCGAATTGAGGAATTAGATATTCCTGGTTTACCTCGAACAAATAGTACCTTGCTAACTGTAATTACTACCTCTAGAACGGGGCGGCGAGTCTATACTTTTCGTTTGAGCAAAGGTTCAGGAATGCCACAATACCACACTGTAGAAGTTATAGTATCGGCAGAGGTAGCTCTTGCTCGCCAAACTTCATTTGTTTCTTTAACATCATCTGGGGGAGATTGGCAAACAATTGAAAACGGCGTGCGCGTAGCGGTTGAGCGTCGGCTTTTGCGTCAAGGTTCGCCTTTGTGGTACCGAATTGAGAATTTTTTACAGCGGCTTAAGAGCGGTAGCTCTACAATAGAAGCTGCAAATTTATCGGGAATTTCTGTTGAGTTAGTCGGAAAACTACAAGAGTTAGGAGCTAGGCAGCAACCTAT
Organism: uncultured bacterium; assembly: GCA_964463555.1. Taxonomy (GTDB): domain Bacteria; phylum Cyanobacteriota; class Cyanobacteriia; order Cyanobacteriales; family Aerosakkonemataceae; genus Microseira. The sequence goes on along the minus strand of CAYXCW010000056.1, from coordinate 17,413 downwards.
TAATAATTCATCTCCTTCCCTGCCACAGTCATAGCCTTCTGCGGTTTTTATAGCGAGATGAATTTATTAGCGATCGCTACCCTTGCGAAATAGTCCAACACATGAGTATAGGACAGACGCTGTTTTTACACTTTTCAGCTTGTGCAAGCCCATTACCTTCGTCGAGCCATCCTGCTACCTCTGCTGCCCATGAAAAGAGAGGATTTTCGCAACCCAACTTTATTGTTCCCGAAAAAGCGATCGCGCCTCTACAAAGTATCCACAGTGGTCGAGCCACTACCAACTCATAATATTAAGCAGGCTCGCGATCGCCAGAGGCATCAGCGAAGCTGAGCGCATTAAATCGATTAGAGACTGGAAAATCCGCCTTCAAAGGCGGATTTTTTTGAACCATCGGCTCAACTCTCACCCCGCACCAAAGAAGTCAAATTAAGGGAACATTCGGATTAATATCATGTCCGGTAGCATCGGTAGCGTAAGCCGGGGCGGGTTTAACAAAATACTCGTGATTTAGTAGAATGGCTGGTAAAACCCGCCCCTACAACATCAAAAATTATACACTACCATTGCTAGCGGACATCATATAACTTGACAAATGCACCCCTAGAATCAGTAATCTACCCCAAATATCGATTAATCTGCTAACAGTAATAAACTCTTAACACCTGCCATGACCCAACCTCGACCCCCCCTACCCCAACCACAACTCGAACCTGCTGGCATTACCTTCGAGCAATATGAGGAATTTACTCCCCAAAAACTGGAACTGGTGGATGGACATTTAGGCTACGGCGGACAAAACCCAACCGGATTTCACCTCGCTGTTTTAACCAATATGGGACTACTTGCAGCGATTCGCCGTGTCGGTGCATCCTTGTGGAGCGAAGCCTTAGACAATTATCTGCGATCGCATTTATCAACCGTCAATGCCCAACCAGAAGTTGCTGAAGCTATGCTTAATAGATTTAACCGGGCAATGGAAGACTTAGAAGCAGTCGCCGAGTTTCTTCAAGAATAGGAAGTTTTTCGGCCAGCAACTGGCGATGGAAATTTCCATTACAGATTATGCTGTTTTGAAAGCATACAAGTGGAAAAGCCAGACATGATAGGGGATGAAACAACCAGATTAGCGTTGAAAACTGAACTGTTGCAACGAGTGGAAGCATTAGGCACAAATCAAGCTTTATTTCCATCACCAGTACAGACAATCGATCAAATTGTCCAACAGTTAGAGAGTCTTAATCCCATTCCACGCCCGCTAAGTCCTAACCATCTCCCTTCTCTACTTGGTGATTGGCAATTAGTTTACACCTCTAACGGAACGGTCGTCACACGAGCGATCGCATCAACACCAAATATGTTGGGAGGAATCCAAATCAAACAGGTGTGGCAAAGCTTAGTTACAGGCGAGTCAGGTAAAATTAATGCATCTAACGGTGCTTTGATTGACTTGCCATTACTAGGTGAGTGGCAGTTACAAGCTGATGGAATTTGGAAATGGAGAGATTCGGAGCAGATTGTTAAGGTAACTTTTAGTACATTTTCTATCCGAGCCACCAAGCCCTTTGGTCTGGAAAGCTGGAATTTACCCGAATTAAAAATCCCAGTATTGGAATTCCTCCGAAAAGAAGCTTTGTGGACGACTTCCTACTTAGACGCAGAAATTAGAATCGGACGAGGAGCAACGGATAATCTGTTTGTATTTCGTCGCGATCGCCAGCTGGTGAATTAAAAACGACACACTGCATTGGCTCTTGTGGCAGCGAAGTAGGAAAAGTTTGTGGAAAATCCGCCTCACAAGGCGGATTTTTAACCATCGACTGACACGGGCAGATTGAATTTTTTAACGTTGTAGCACGGGAGCGCAAGCTTTCACCGCACAGATGACCTCATGAGTCAACCCTTTCCAATTATCGTAGTTCCAAAAGATGCAGCCGTTGCCACCGAGGCGATGGGAACCAAATTCAAATTCTGGTTCCATCACCAGGAATTGGGCTATTGCCTATACAAACAAGCCCGACCCAACACCGGGGAAGATTGGTCAGAAAAGATAGCATCCCAGTTGAGCGAGTTACTCGAATTACCCCATGCCCGAATTGAACTAGCCACCTGGAATCACAATCGCGGCACGGTTTCCCCTTCCTTTGTACCCGATGGTGGCAATCTAATTCAGGGAAATGAGATTCTTGGCCCAATGGTGCCAGACTACCCACAATTCCAAACCTTTAACGTATCGCAACACACCCTCGATATCGCGCTAACAGCCATCAGCAATAAGGTGGTGCAACTGCCCCTTTCCTGGATACCTCCAAAGGGCATCACAACAGCAGTGGAAACCTTCGTAGGTTACCTACTATTGGATGCGTGGATTGGTAATAGCGATCGCCATCATGAAAACTGGGCATTTATTGAAACCCCTGTAACCTCATCCACATCGCCAGCAACGCTAAATTTAGCCCCCACCTACGACCACGCCTCCAGCTTGGGGCGGGAATTGTTGGATATCAAGCGCCAAGAAAAGCTTAACAATCGTTCCGTATCGGCCTACGCAGCAAAATGCAGATCCGCACTATATTTTCAAGTAGGAGACAGAAAAGCCCTCAAACCTTTGGATGCCTTTCGATTAGCTGCACAACGTTATCCTGTTGCTGCTAGGGTATGGCTAGAACACCTAGCTGGCGTATCTATCAAAGACACACAGGCGCTGTTTAACCGAATTCCCAACGAGTTCATTTCAGAAGTAGCGATCGCCTTTGCTCAAAAAATCTTAGAAATAAACCAACAACGACTGCTTGACTTGCAACAAGAAATACCATGAAGACAATATTTCTAGCTTGGCAAAATCCACTGGATCGCACTTGGTTTCCGATTGGGCGGTTAACCTTTGACGGCACTAGCTATCAGTTCCTTTATATCCAAGGCATACTAGCAGCACAACAGCAATGCGGCTTCAGGTTGTTGCCGTCGTTCCCAGAATTGGACTTAGTTTATCAATCGCCAGAACTGTTTCCCTTATTCGCCAATCGTCTCTTGCGTCGCAGCCGACCCGACTACGCAGATTTCTTGCGGTGGTTGAACATCCCAACCGATCGAGACGACCCAATGGCAATGCTAGCGAAAAGCGGAGGGCAACGGGCTACAGACACCTTGTTTGTTTTCCCCTGTCCAGAACCAGATGAGAATGGATTCTACCACTTCCACTTCTTTGCCCAAGAACTCCTTAATTTGCCACCATTAAGCGCTAATCGAATTAGCCACTTACAGACAGGCGAGTTGTTGCGTCTAGTTGGCGACCCTGAAAATCCGTATGACCGCCGTGCCTTGATGTTGTGTACTGAAGATGATTATCTAGTAGGTTATTGTCCCCGGTATCTGTCCGATATTGGCTTTGAGGTGTCGGCTCAATCTCTCTGTTTAATTAATGTGGAAGTTGAGCGCATCAACATGCCTCCTGCACCACTTCAGTTCCGGTTGCTGTGCCACCTGACAGTACAGATGCCGCAGGAGGAGCGCCCGTTCTTGGGTGCTATGTACCAACCACTAAACGCTGTGAAGGCAGCAGCTTGAGAGCGACCATCAACATGCGCCTGTAACAATTTTTTACCTTAGTTGTCCCGGTGATAAATTAGGTCAAATTTAGGGAAAAAATTGGCTTCAAAGTTCAAAGAGCCTGCATACAAGGGCATTGAGGCAGCGAGTTCACCTTTGTGGTTCCACCACTCGGGGGTTCGAGTCCCCTCGTTCGCCCTTTACTTTGAGCAGAAAACGACTAATGCTACGTATTTAAATCGAATAAAGTGATGGGCAAGATGCCCATCCCACAAGAAGCTCAGAAAAATTGGCTGTCAAATTAGATGCTCGGTGCAGCTTAGTTTCTTTGGCAGGATATTAGTTAAGAGGGCAAGGGAGGAACAGAGAAATCGGTAAACAAACGCACGTCATAAGATGCCGTTGCTAAAGTATTCACCAACCTTCGATCTAAAGTTAGCAAAGGGGCGGTGACTCGCTGAGAAAGGGCGGCATAAGAAGCATCGTAGGCGGAAATTCCGTAAGTTATGGCAATATTAACCGCTTCTTCCATTAAGTCAGCCGTGGAAACAACTCGCAGAGATAAGCTTTTGAGAGTTGCTAAATCAGCTTGAACTTCTGTAGCCGTATACATTCCAGCGCGGACGTATTTCCAGAAGATGTTGGTGACTTCAATATAAAACAGGTCTGGAATATAAATTTCTGCATCAGAGATGTTCGAGTGTGCCAGAAGTTGATTAACCTTGGGAGTGAGCGGATCGGCGATAAATCGCTTAATGCCGACGTTGGCATCGATAATACAGCGTAAAGGGTTACTCATCTTTGCCGATCCTCACGAAGGAGTTCGGTACTGTCGAGTAGTCCGAAGTCTGCTGGGTTTAAGCGACGGCGTTTGTCAATGTCAGCAAGAATTTGCGGGACAGCTTTACGGCGTTCTTCCCAGGTGGGATCTGTTTCGGGAGAAATCAGGAACTTTAGAGGAGGTTGGGGTTTTTGTATGGCTTGTTTTAACAAGCTGATGACTTGTTCGTCCAAGGGTTGGTTATTTTTGGTGGCAAGTTGTTGAAGTTGTGCCATTAAGTCATCGGGTAGGTTCTCGATGGTGAGTGTTGCCATAGTGTCCCTCAGAATTAATAATTGCTTAGATTATTTTACTGAACATTATAACATAAAAATCCCAAAAAGCTGATTGGTAAATAATTTGCTTTTAGTGTTTTTTCACTTTTATTTTCTTGCTTCATTCTTACTTACTCTTCATCATCCTCAACGGCTTCTAACACCACATCCTCATAAATCGACTCGATCGAACAGCGAAAATCAACACTCTTTAATTCAACTTCATCCCCTTCTGAAAAAGTATAAAGCTCCCAAACTCCCTTCTCATTCAATCGATAACACTCAATCACCTTCTGCTCATAACTTATCATCACGTATTCCTTCAACGTAGAAATGCGGCGATAATTTCGGAACTTTTTACCTCTATCTTTAGCTTCAGTGCTAGGAGAAAGAACCTCAACAATCAAACAGGGATGATAGATAACTTGAATCGCTCGTTTGTCTCGTTCGTCACAAGTAACCATCACATCGGGATAGTGAAACTTACCTGTTGACGATGTGCTGTAACATATCGCTCCAGTTCAGCCATTAAGCCATCCTTGAAAATCGCCAACACTAACCCCTGACAGTCTTCATTCGTCAACGCAGTGCGTTTAGCAGACAAACGCTTTACCAATTCATTTTTGAGCGTCCTTAGTTCTCCTTTTGCTTGAGTTAGTTGTTTTTTAATTTCCTTGTAAGGTTCCAATTGTTTCTCAATCTCAGCGATTTCTGCTTCCATCGGCACAACCATCATCTCAAGTTCGGCAATTTTAGCCGCATTCAATAACGATGAATTCTTCTTTAAATCCTTAATTTCTTTCTTCGGTTCCTTAAGCGAATTTTTCAGAGTTTTGAGCTTTGTCTCCAACTCCTTAGCAAAATTAACCGCCTCCGACTCTTCCTCAGTAATTTCTCCCTCTTCTGCTTGCGCCTTTTCCCCCCGTTCAAACTGCCGTCTTTCAGCAATCGAGGCAATAAAATCTAAATAATCCATTTATGAGAAAATCGGCTCTAAATCTAAAACAAACCCCGGTAAAACATCCTCACCCGATAAAGTTGCGGGAGAGTCCAAAACCTCCACATCTCGGTTCGGGCGATAAATCTCTACTTGTCTCAGTTTAGGATTAATCAACCACCCCAAGCGCAACCCATTTTGTAAATATTCTTGCATCTTCTGCCGCACCTCCTCTACTTCATCAGTTTCAGATACCAATTCCACCGCAAAATCAGGACATAGAGGTAAAAACTTCTTCCTTTGTGCCGGGGTTAAAGCCTCCCATCGTTCCATCTCAATCCATGCCAAATCTGGAGAACGAGTCCCCCCACTCGGTAATCGAAACCCTGTAGAAGAATCAAAGGCTTTACCCAGACGATTTTGGCGATTCCAAAACCAAAGTTGTCCATCTAGCTCAAAATTTCTATCTCCTGTTTCTCCACCTGTCGGCGGCATAATAATTAATTCTCCCTTCCCAGTCAATTCTAAGCGTAAATCGCTATTAGCAGCTGCCAATTGTTCAAACTGTTCATCAGTTAATCTGAGAACAGGAGGTAAGTTAAGGATTAAACCGTTCATCTTAACAACGCTCCACTAAAGAACAGCATCCCAAAAATATACTCTTTGAACTCAGAAGCGTCTATCTTGCCTCGCAGGATATCGGCAGCGGCAAATAGGTGGCGTTCCAGTTGTGGTAGGGTGAGCTTACCCATTGATAACCGTCACTTTATCGTTAGAAATGCCTTGTTAGTATATCTTTTTTGTCAACGGCATTGGTTTCTCGACGCTTCACTTGACTGCGATCGCTCTTGGATGCGGTGCAAAAAAAAACCAACAGGGTGTTCCTGTTGGTTCGGTTCGATCTCTCAGATCTTGCACCAAGCCGAGAACTAAAGTTCCGGCTTAAAGCTAAAACCCGTTGAAACGGGTTAAAACCTTGATTTTAGTTAGCTTTAGCTAACTTAAGCTTTCAGCCCGGAATTTTTTTCAGGGCTATTTATCGGGTAGGTGTAAGATGTGAGATCTAAAACTAGAACGGTATCTCGCTGTACTCGGCGGTAGCTTTACCGTTGCTGGCTACTGGGATAGGTACTTGAGTTGTGACGTGTGTCTGTGGTAGTAGACTGTGAGCGATCGCACCAGCAGCACTACCCACAGGCGCAGCAGGTACTACAGGAGTAACGGAAATAGGTTCAGAATTAGACTGTCCGCCTACAACAACAGTTCGTTCCACAGTCAACAACATTTGATGATTGGGATTAGTATCGTTAGGCTTGAAGACATTGAGTCGCCCAGATACCACATCGATAGCACCAACTGCCGCATTATTTAGAGTAACAGCAGCTTCCCCATAAGCTTGGAACCGCAGCGGACGTACTTTGTATCCAGAGCGATCGTAATATTTGAACGAACATTCTCCAGACACATTCAGAGTTCCATCTTGAGTATGAGAAGCTTGTAGAGAATTGATCCGAGAGAACCCCAGTTAAAAAATATTCCCAAAGTTAGGAGACTTGGCTACAAAAATACGCCAACCTTAGCGGCAGGAGGGCAATATGCGTCAGCTAATTATCGAAGTGCCACGGGGCTGCGGACAAAGGGTTCTCGATATCGCTAAGTCTCACAATGCCGCTAACGTGGCACTATTTGAGGCAAAAGGTAGCGATGAACCAATTGATTTAACAATTGTCCACGTTTCTAATCGACAGGTCGAGAAGCTTTTGGCAGAGTTGCAAGACTTGCCAGAATTACACATCACCCTGCTTCCTACGGGTGTAATCGCATTAAAACCCCCCGCATCGGAAGCACCGCAGCAAGTCACGAATGTTGAAGAACGCAGTCCAATTGAGATTTTTCTCTCTGGGTTGCAAAGCGTTGGCTCTTGGCGCGGATTTTTGGGTTATGCAGCAGCCGCCGGTTTTGTGGTTTGGATTGGTTTATACACGAATACAAGTTACCTGCTGGTAGCGGCGATGCTGATTGCGCCTTTTGCTGGTCCGGCGATGAATACAGCCATTGCTACCGCACGAGGCGATCGCATCCTCTTAGGCCGCAGTCTTCTCCGTTATTTTACGGCACTTGCAGTCACAATTATTACTGCTTGCTTACTTAGCCTGATACTGCGACAAGAAATCCCTACGAGTCTGATGCTCGATAGCAGCCAGGTTTCAGCGGTAGCGGTGCTGATACCGTTAACGGCTGGGGCTGCTGGGGCGCTAAATTTGGTACAGTCCGAGCGCAGTAGTCTTGTATCCGGGGCAGCTGCTGGGATGTTAGTGGCGGCTTCTTTGGCTCCTCCGGCGGGAATTGTGGGCATGGGGGCTGCGCTTGGCAGGTGGGATTTGGTAATCGATGCGCTATTTTTGCTTTTGTTGCAATTAGGCGGTATAAATTTATCCGCCTCTTTATTATTCCGAATTTATGGATTGTCTACTCAAGGAACCCGCTATCAACGCGGTCAAAAATGGGTAACTCGTTCGGCGCTGGCGATTACAGTATTAGTACTAATCGGTCTTTTAACTTGGCAGTTTTCTAATTCTCCCAATTTAGAACGTTCTAGCCGCGCCCAACAAGCTAATGCAGAAGTTCAAAAGGCTGTGGAACAAGTTGGTTTAGCACAATTAGTTGAGTCAAATGTCCGCTTTACTCGACCTAATATTCCAGGACAAAATACGCTACTTAGCGTTATTTATGTCCAGCGCAAACCGGGCGTTAAGCAATCGGATAGAGAAATTAGTAATCGGATTAAGAGTGCAGTGCAAAAGCGCTTACAAGAGCAAGGGTTTAATGTGACGCCGTTGATTGATGTAACTGTGTTGGAGCCTGGTAGATGAAATTTGCGATCGCTTCAACAGTTGACAGTTGACAGTTGACAGTTGACAGGTAAAATATGACCAACCCAAACCTTGCCGAAAAACAAGCCCTAGAACAAGAGCAAAGCGAGATTTTACAACAGCTAGAAGATTGGCTGGAAACTCCGATGCTGGTGCTGGCATTTGTGTGGCTGGCGCTATTTATTATGGAATTAATTTGGGGATTAAATCCGCTGCTAGAAGTCGTTAGCACCACGATTTGGATTATCTTTATTGCAGATTTTCTAGTTAAATTCGCCTTGGCTCCCCGCAAAGTTGCTTATATCAAAAGCCATTGGATAACGGCTTTTTCTTTGCTGTTGCCTGCTTTGCGTACCTTTCGGATTGTACGAGTTGTGCGAGCATTCAAAACAGCAAGGGCTGTACGAAGTTTGCAACTGTTGCGAGTTATGACTGGTACCAATCGAGGGATGCGGGCATTAGCTGCGAGTGTTAGCCGTCGCGGATTTGGTTATGTCATAGCACTAACGATAATTATTACCTTGGTAGGTGCAGCGGGAATGTATGCATTTGAAAAAGATGTCGCCGATGGTTCCTCTGGGTTAAATAATTACGGCAGTGCCTTATGGTGGACGGCAATGTTGATGATGACAATGGGTTCGGAATATTGGCCTAAAACGCCTGAAGGTCGGATACTTTGCTTGGTTTTGGCACTTTATGCTTTTGCGGTTTTTGGTTATGTTACTGCTACTATTGCCACGTTTTTTATTGGTCGCGATGCAGAGGATGATGAAGCTGAATTGGCAGGAGCAAAATCAATCGCAGCACTTCAAAGTGAAATTGCTGCTTTGCGGGCTGAGATTCAGCAATTGTTGAATCAGAAATAGAACAGTTACTGCTTCAAGAAGAATTCACTGTGGAGATCGGGCAATGACTTTTGAAAGGAAAATAGCAGATGCCTTTGACATGAGCGACTCTAACTGGGAGCGCCATGCAAATCCCTGGAGTGTATGGACAAGATTTACTATCTTACCGCTCTTGATCCTGGCAATTTGGAGTCGCGTTTGGCTGGGTTGGTGGGCACTGATTCCGGTTGCGGTAGTTGTTCTTTGGACGTGGTTGAATCCACGTATTTTTCCCAAACCCGCTTCAACTAATAACTGGGCTTCAAAAGCGGTTCTCGGTGAGCGGGTTTGGTTGAACCGAGACAATATTCCAGTGCCTCAGCATCACCTTTATCTACCTACTATTCTCAGTGCAGTCTCAGCGGCAGGCATGATTTTTCTTGTCTGGGGACTCTTTGCTCTTAACGTTTGGTCTACCTTGCTGGGGACTTTCATTGTTTACCTTGGCAAGCTGTGGTTTATCGATCGCATGGTTTGGCTTTATCAAGACATGAAAGATGCAAATCCAGAGTATCGCAGTTGGCTGTACTAGGACTTACGCAACATCTCTTTATGTAGGGGCAACCACGGGGGGATTGCCGTAGGGGCAACCACGGGGGGATTGCCGTA
>CAYXCW010000056.1:0-7366 GCA_964463555.1 uncultured bacterium | reverse complement strand
GCCGTAGGGGCAACCACGGGGGGATTGCCGTAGGGGCAACCACGGGGGGATTGCCCCTACTATATATGGACATTCTGCGTAAGTTCTATGTATTAAAGCCTGTTCTGGTGAAAACTGATAGGCTAGGCGCACCAATTTATCTATGCCGCTCGCAGTAAATTGGTCGCCGATCGGGAGAAAACTCATTCTTAGGTTGGATCTGTCGTTATTTTTTAGTTTGTATCCTAAGAAAATGAACTTTATCTAACTTAACAAGCAAGATGACACAAAACTGCGATCGCGCAAGCGAAGCAATAGAATTGCTGGGTCAACAACAGTTGGAACTAAGCGATCGCGATCGCCAAGAGATCGTCGAGCGCATCCGTCCCACTGCCTTAATTATTCACGAAACGATTCGAGTTGAGGGAAAAAGTGAGTTGTGCCGTCCCGTTTCAGCCCTAGCTTGGTCTGGACTAGCCGCCGGACTTTCGATGGGATTCTCCTTGGTAGCTCAAGGGTTATTGGAAGCAAATTTACCCGATCGATCTTGGCGTTACATCATTGTCAGCCTGGGGTACAGTATCGGCTTTGTTATTGTGGTGATGGGACGTCAGCAATTGTTCACTGAAAATACCCTGACTGTAATTCTGCCTTTGTTAAGCGATCGCAGGCGCAAAGTTTTGATGCGAGTGCTGCGATTATGGGGAATTGTGTTAGCAAGCAATTTGTTAGGTGCATTCATATTTGCCTCAATAGTTGCACAGGTTGGAGTCTTCAAACCTGAATTTCAAACAGCGTTTAGCGAAATTGGTTTAAGAGTTCTTGATGGAGGATTTTGGACAACTTTATTGCGGGCAATCTTTGCTGGTTGGTTAATTGCTTTGATGGTCTGGCTTCTCCCCGCCGCTGAGTCTTCTCAACTGTGGGTGATTGTTATTATCACTTCCCTGGTTGGGTTAGGTGAATTTCCGCATATTATTGCCGGATCGGTCGAAGTTTTCTATGCAGTGGCAATTAAAGCTGTTTCTTGGTCAGAATATTTTGGCAAGTTTATGATACCTACTCTAATTGGTAATATCTTAGGCGGAGTTACCTTAGTCGCTGCTTTAAACCATGCCCAAATTGCTCAAGATGACATCTAGAACTTAAGCTCAATAATAAGATAAAGGGCATAGATCCCCGACTTTTCGCTTGAAGTTGGGGATCTATGCTCAGATATTGCACCTACCCGACAAACAGCCCTGAAATAAATTTCAGGCTGAAAGCTTAAGTTAGCTAAAGCCAACTAAAATCAAGCTTTTAACCCGTTTCAACGGGTTTTAGCTTCCTCGCTGTGAAATTTATTTCTGGGCTAGGTGCAAGATGTGAGTTAAGAGACATTGTAATTGAACTAATACATCCATCTGTTCGATATGACACAACCCAACTCACCCATCAACAGCATTAAACAACCAGTTCGACGCGCAACAAAACAACCCTGGTTCGAGCGATTGGCAAGACTGGGATATGCTGCCAAAGGCTTAGTTTACTTTATTGTTGGTTTTTTAGCCGCACAAGCAGCTTTTGGGGCTGGCGGTAGAACGACAAATACCAGCGGTGCATTAACAACAATTGTTATCCAACCGTTCGGAAAATTCCTACTGTTTATTGTCACAATTGGCATTATTGGCTACGTTCTTTGGCGGATTGTGCAAACTATTCTCGACCCAGAACACGCTGGCGAACAAATGAATGCCAAGCGAATTGCTCAACGTCTTGGCTACGCTTTTAGTGCGTTAACTTATTGTGGTTTGGCGCTGACGGCTGTAAAACTGATTATGGGTTCGGAAGGTGGCAATGGTGAAGCAACCGAGGATTGGACAGAGTTGTTTTTAGCTCAACCTTTGGGACGATGGTTAGTAGGATTGGCAGGGGTAATTGTTATTAGTGTAGGTTTTTATTACCTCTACGAAGCTTACAAAGCCAAGTTTCGCCGCCATTTAAAACTTAGCCAAATGAATCACTTTGAGCAAACTTGGGCGGTGCATCTGGGTCGATTTGGCATTGCTGCCCGTGGCATTGTTTTCGCGATTATCGGTCTTTTTTTAATTCTAGCTGGCAAACAATCAGATGCTAGTCAAACTAAAGGATTTGGTGAAGCACTAGCAATTTTGGCACAACAACCTTTTGGTTCTTGGCTGTTGGGAATTGTCGCATTGGGTTTGATTGCTTATGGCATCTACTCAGTAATTGAAGCTCGTTACCGGCAGATTGTACGCGGAAAATCTTAACCCCAACACAACTTATGAAAAAGAATCACAGTAATTCTTGTGTTGATGGAGCGATGCGCTTTGTGGATTTTAGGCCACCACAAAGATAGATAATATCAAGTCGATTCGATTACCCATAATTAAGAGTAGGGGCACGGCATCATAGATATTTCGGGCAAACAGATAACGCTAATCATGCCATGTTCCTACGCAACGACGCATAAAAGAACCGTAGAGGCTCATACAATGCCCCAGGTAAGACCAGAAAAGAGATACATAATCTTGGAACGGGAAGGAAGTAACTCAAAGCAATATCATAAGTTTTTCTTCAATCATCTTTCATCAGATGGATATTTTCTTATTGCATCAGACAGAGGGCAAGGCTTGGTTCGTTAGATTAAATGGAGAGGAAAGCAAGGTTTTGAAATGTTGAACAGAAACAATAGACCTTTTGCCCAAGTCAAGGTTTAAGACTTGAAATTGCCATTGCTGCAAGAGGTTGGCTGTTCAAAATCGGGAGGATTTTATGAAAATTATATCTACAATGGCACTGGCTCTGTTGAGTTCAACCATTTATTTGCCAGAAATTGCCCAAGCCAGTCCCAAACCCTCTATCCAAGTAGCTCAACAAAGAGTATTCGCACCGGAGATTGAGAGTTTTACCGTGTATCCAGTACAGGAATTAGATCCGGGAACCGAACTTTTTTTTGTCTTGCGAGGAACCCCATATTCTAGAGCTACTTTGACTATCCCAAATGCAGTGCAAAATCTGCCGATGCGGGAGGTTAGACCGGGCGTTTATGAGGCAAGCTATATTATTCGCAATTGGGATCGAATTTCCGAAAATACAGCCGTGCGGGCAACTTTGCAACGAGGCGATCGCATCAGCAGCGCCCGCTTGCAACAACCTTTGGTTGCTGGTTATGGCTATGGCAGGGATGACTACGGTTATAGCGATCGCCGCTTTCAATCTTTGTCTATTAACCGCTTCACTGCTGAACCCGTACAGCGGTTAGATCCGGGCACCACGCTCAATTTCACTTTGATTGGCACTCCCAATGCTACAGCTACTTTCTCGATTGAAGGAGTTGCCTATAACATCCCCATGCGGGAAGTATCCAACGGCGTTTATACGGGGCAATATACGATCCGCCGCCGAGATTATTTCCCTCGTTCCGATGCGACAGTTACTGCTAGTTTGCAATCGGGTAATCAAGTCATTCGTTCGCGTTTGGATGGAGATCTATTTGCTGGCTATGATGATGGTTTCAACACTGCCGAACTACCGCTAGAAATTATCACTCCCCAAGAAAACGCTCGCGTCAGCGGTAGGGTTGAAGTACAAGGACGCAGCGCACCAAATGCGACGGTTAATGTCAACGTTCAGGCGACATCTTCTTTGGCAGGGTTGTTTGGGTTTGAACGGAATCTCCTCGAACGCACAATTCGAGCGGATGAGCAAGGCAACTTCAGCTTTGCTTTTAATCCCGCAATTTCTATACCAGGAACCCGATACGAGGTGAACCTCAGTGCTACTAGCGGCGATCGAACCAATGAAGAAACTTTGGTACTGTTTCAGGAGTAATATCATAGGCCAGCGGGTAAGCAGGTGATATGATGTCTGTTGAATTGCCCATAATAAAAAAACCTCACAGAATCGTTGCGTAGGGACACGGCATCATAGATTTTTCGGAGAAACAGATAACGTTAATAATGCCGTGTCCCGGCTCCCGATCGTGGGTAATCAATCAGATATGATATGAGAGGAAAAAACAGCTTTTCACACAGTTGAATATATAGAACATAACGAATTTCAGGTTAATTAAAAATAGCGCGAAGGTACGCTAATTCAAAGCTAACGTGAGGTTTTATGAAAAGAATCAAATACTTTTTATTAGGCTTATTGGGGTTGATTGGTGCAATCCTAATTTATGGCTTAATCGAACCCTACATCATCGATATAGAAGCAGAAGTCGCACCAATTCCTGGTCTTTCTGCTGCTTGGGAAGGGCGACAAATTGCCGCGATCGCAGATTGGCAGGTGGGAATGTGGCTAGACAACACTCCTACTATCCGCCGCATTGTCGCTCAATTGGTGGAAAAGCGCCCCGCAGCCGTGTTGATTGCTGGCGATTTTATTTACAATGCAGGCGACGATCCCAGCCAAGAAATTAATACGGCAATTGAGCTAGTTCGTCCACTTCCAGCAGCAGGTATCCCAACTTATGCTGTGCTGGGAAATCACGACTATGGAATGAAGAAAAAAAACGGCAATCCAGATGTGGCGCAAGCTGCTAAATTAACTGAGTCTTTAGAAGCTGTGGGCGTGCAAGTTTTGGAAAATGAAGCTGTTGCCCTGACAAATCTATACTTGGTAGGCATCGGATCGCATTGGGCTAATAACGATAAACCAGCAGTAGCGCTGGCACAAGTACCCGATAAAGCACCCAGATTTGTCATGATGCACCATCCAGAAACTTTTAAAGCATTTCCCGCCAATACTGCACCTGTAGCAGTGGCAGGACACACCCACGGCGGTCAAATTCGCCTGCCATTCACTCCAGAATGGTCTTGGTTGACTTTTGTTAAAGAGGATGAGGTTCACGTTGATGGTTGGATCGATGACTATGGAAGCTCAGGAAACCGTCTTTATGTGAATCGAGGGATTGGTTTTAGTATCGTTCCCATCCGGATTAATTGCCCGCCAGAGGTGACATTATTTACGCTTCGGCGTGAGTCTGTGTAAGTAATTTGATGCGCTCTAAACGTTTAGAAATGCGGGGGATTAGTTTCGCTGCATCGATCGGCTTGCTGATGCAATCATCAGCACCGGCTGCAAATATTTGGTCAACAGTATCCGCGTTTATGCGATCGCAAAGCAACAAGACAGGTAATTTGCTCCAGCACGGATCGTGACGCACCACCTGACACAGTTCAATCCCGTTCGCATCAGGCATTTCTAGATCTAAAATTAGTAAATCTGGGCAAAAATCTGTTATAATATCCCAGAATTGTTGCGAATCTGCAAGCATTTTCAGCTTAAATCCCCTTGGTTCTAGTAAGTTTTGGATAACTGCCAGCACTTGTGGGTCATCGTCCACAACCATTACTTTCGCGTCATTTTGGCTGAGCGATCGCATCACCAGAGTAACATGCTCCAAAATTTTACCCGGAAGCATAGACTTCGGCAAAAAACCATGTGCGCCAGCACGCGCTACTGCGATGCGCGAGCTAAAATTATCTTGGTCTGTAAACACCAGCGTCGGCACTGGCGATCTACCTTTAGATAGTTCTGTTAGTAGCTTTAAACTCTCTTGATTGCTATCGTTTAAATCCAGGTCAAGTAGCACTAGATCGGGCTGAAACCAGGTGAAAGCACTCCTACCATTCGTTGCATTTGTAGCTGTTTCTACTTCTATTTTCCGCCCGGTTGCTTCTTTAACTAATTCCTCAACTATTTGACTATCATCGCTAACGATTAATAATCGGGGGTACTCTTCGCTAGATACTGGATCAACCGCAGTTTCTTCTAGTTCCCGTTGTAACTTTATTACCTGTTCCCATAGGCGTAGAGATTGCTCTGAGCTATCAAATGTTTTTCCCTGAAATATATCCTCTATCTCTTGAGCAAGTTGCGAACAATGAGCAAAACCAAAACTTCCCAACGACCCCACTAATTTGTGAGCTTCTTGCTCTGCTTGTAAGCATAAATTTGAGTCAAGCTTACCTTCTTTGAGCGCGTTGGTTGCTTGTTTTAGTACTGCGATGCGCGAACCCACGTTATTTTTAAATTCTTCTCTTACCTTAGCAACTGCTGCCAAAAAAATTTCTTGCTGCGCCGAATCTGACTCTTTTTCAGTTGTTTGGCATTCTGGTTCTGAGTCTAGAGACTTCAAGCGATAACCCATTCCATAAACCGTTTCAATAAAATCATTAGGCGCACCTGCTGCTGTCAGCTTCCGCCGCAAACTTTTGATATAAGACTTAATTGTGTCTTCTTCGGGTGGATCTTCCAAAGCCCAAAGCTGCTCGATAATTGCACCCCGACTAAAGACGCGCTGGTTATGGCGTAAAAAAAGCTCCAAAACGCTAAACTCTTTGGCTGTTAAATGCAGCGCTTGGCTGGCATAAGTCACCTCACAACTACTCGGATCGAGGCGCAAGCTTCCCCATTCTAAAACCGGAGGTAAACAAGAATTTCCCCGCCGTAATAAAGCGCGAATGCGCGCAGTTAATTCCTCAAATTCAAAGGGTTTGACAACATAATCGTCTGCGCCTGCATCTAAACCCATGACTTTATCAGTTCCGGTATCTTTTGCTGTTAGCAGAAGTATGGGTATTTGATAGCCCTGTTGACGCAACCGCCCACAAAGACTAATGCCATCGAGTTTGGGCAGCATGACATCTAGCAAAATTAAATCGTAGTTCCAGGCTGTCGCTAATTCCCAACCCGCTTCGCCATCAGCAGCAATATCAACCAGATAATGTAGTTTGGTCAAAGCTGTTGCAACCGCTTGAGCCAGGTAATTATCATCTTCTACTAACAGAATTTTCATGGATTATACCTCCTTCTAAAAGCACCCATCAGACAAGAACAATCTTTACTGCTTGAGTTATGTCTGATTTTTTTACACTTTTCCAGAATCAAGTTACATCTATCGGAGGGTTATACTAAATCCGCTTTCATTGCCCCCTTTATGCCTAACGACTGAAGTCGCGGCTATACAAACAAAGACCGCCTGCGCGGTCTATATGAATAAAGGGGGTCGTTAACCCGGATTTGGTATTATATCTTGTCCCTGGTGCGTTACGCTGTCGCTAACGCACCCTACATATACTCACATCTTGCACCTAAGAGATACACAGCCTCCAAATAAATTTGGGGCTGAAAGCTTAAGTGAGCTAAAGCTAACTATAATCAAGGTTTTAACCCGTTTCAACGGGTTGCCTGCTTCCTCGCTGTGAAATTTATTTCTGTTGGCGCTGGTGCAAGATGTCAGTAAACTCACATCTTGCACCTAAGAGATACACAGCCTCCAAATAAATTTGGGGCTGAAAGCTTAAGTTAGCTAAAGCTAACTATAATCAAGGTTTTAACCCGTTTCAACGGGTTGCCTGCTTCCTCGCTGTGAAATTTA
>CAYXCW010000055.1:0-45408 GCA_964463555.1 uncultured bacterium | reverse complement strand
TTCCCCCCTTTTGAAGGGGGGTTAGGGGGGATCAAACCAACCATATTTGTAACTAACTCAAGTTGCTAGTTATGAGGTCAAGCATTTTAGATCCCCCTCGCATCCCCCTTCACAAGGGGGACTTTGAATCCGGTTCCCCCCTTTTGAAGGGGGGTTAGGGGGGATCAAACCAACCATATTTGTAACTAGCAACTTGCGTTAATAGTAAAAATGCTTTGCCAACCATACGGCAATTAGCAATTAGCAATTGGCAATTAGCTATTACCAATTACCCATTACCAATTACCAATTACCAATTACCCTTTACCTCCACCAATTAAGTATAAAAGAGCCATGCGGACGGCGACGCCGCTGGTGACTTGTTGGGAAATTAAACTAAATTGAGGATCGTCCATTAAATCGGAACTAATTTCTACGCCTCGGTTGACGGGGCCGGGGTGGAGTACTTTAACATCACTTTGGCAGAGTTTGAGGCGATCGCGTGTAATTCCATATCTTTGATGGTACTCTCGTAACGAAGGTAGCAGGTGCTGGGTCATCCGTTCCTTTTGCAACCGCAACGTCATGACAAAATCGGCATCTTTTAAAGCGGGATCGATATCCCAATGCAAAAATAACTTGCCTTGGGTCATGGGTAATTGGTAATTGGTAGTTGGTAATGGGGAGTTTTCTTCTCTCGCTGTAGGGATGGCACCAAGAGGTGTTTCACGCCCCATCCCCCAGGAAGCAAATAATTTTGGTAACAACGTCGGCGGGCCAGCTAGATGAACTTCGGCACCACTTGCTGTTAAACTCCATATATTGGAGCGTGCTACCCGCGAGTGGAGGATGTCCCCGACTATGGCTATTTTTTTGTCCTTGAGCAATTCTAGGCGCGGCAGATCTGGATCTAATAAAGAACAGATCGTAAATAAATCGAGTAAAGCTTGTGATGGATGTTCGTGTTGACCATCACCAGCGTTGAGGACGCTTACCTGGGATTCTAACCGATCCATTTCGTTGGCGATCGCTAACGGTACCCCCGCCTCTCGATGGCGAATCACCATAATATTCGTCCCCATCGCTAGGTAAGTCAGCGCCGTATCCAAAATTGTCTCCCCTTTCGTCAGCGCCGATGTCCCTGGCGTAAAACTGAGGGTATCCGCCGATAAACGCTTCGCTGCTAGTTCAAAGCTATTGCGCGTGCGCGTAGAAGCTTCAAAAAATAGCGTAGCTACCACAATTCCTTGTAAGGTAGGTACTTTTTTTACCCGTCGCGATAGCACTTCTCTAAAACTTGCGGCTGTTTGTAGCACTGTATTGTATTCATCCGGAACAAAATCAGCGAGGGAAATGATATGGCGGCGCGTCCAAGTAGTCATAGAAACCATGTGTTAATTTTGACAACTAATGCAACAATATTTTAAGTAATTTGACGTAGGAAATAAACAGGACTCAGCTGTTAATCTGATTGAGAAAACCATTTAGTTGTACACAATAGATAAAAAGCATACAAGTTATGTTTCCCGAAAAATTACACAAATTAAAAAAATATTAAGAAATATGACCGGGAGCAAAATTTAATTGCGAAACGAACCCAAAACCTATATTAAAAAAATAGATCGCTTTGCCATTTTAGTGCAAAATAAGATTATGACATCTCTACAGGCTGATAATGAAACGGCAAGGCTAGAAGCCCTTTATCGATACAAAATTGTGGATACGGCTGCTGAAGAAGTGTTTGACAATCTGGTTCGTGTAGCCGCACTCAGCTGTAAAACACCAATCGCAGCGCTCAACCTAGTTGATGCTAACCGTCAGTGGCTTAAATCAAGCGTTGGTGTGGAAGTGGGGGAATTTCCCCGCAATGTGGGATTGTGTTGTTTCTGCATCGAGCAACGGGATTTGTTAATCGTTAACGATACATTAGCTGACGAGCGGTTCGCTACCAACCCCGCAGTCACTTCAGCGCCCCACATTCGGTTTTATGCAGGCGTACCCCTGATGACGCCAGAAGGATATGCGATCGGGGTACTCAGCGTCGCGGATCGCTCGCCACGATATCTCAGCGGGGAACAAGTGGAAATTCTGCGGCTTTTAAGCCGTCAGGCGATCTCTCAGCTGGAACTGCGGCGGAATTTAATTGTTGTGCAGCAGCTGGCGTCAAAAGGTGGAGAAGAGAAAGAACAAGCTTGCTCGGTAACCCATACAAGCGATCGCTCAGCTTGTCCTCTGGAGAATCGCGCCGCTTGTCCTCTGGAATCGACGCAAGTAGATATGAGCGCTCCCGACACTCATATGCCACTTGCTATAGCGGTGAAGTATCCCCAGCTAGAACTATTGCAAACAGTATTAGATAGCTTACCAGTAGGGGTTTGGATCGCCGATCGACAAGGTTCATTATTGCAAGGAAATCCAGCCGCTTATCGCATTTGGGGCATGGCGAAGGATTTTAGAGGAGAGAAAATCGATTTTAGCTTGGGAAATGCTCAAACTCCAGATCTAAAATTAAAACATCAAAATCCCCAATTTTTTGGCTGGAAAGACACGGGCATTCCCATAGAACCTCAAGAATGGGGGCTATGGCGTGCGATTAATCAAGGAGAAATTTGTCTCAACGATCGCATTGAGATCCAGTGCTGGGATGGAACGCACAAAACTATCCTCAATTCAGCCATTCCCTTACGGAATCACCAGCAAGAAATTATCGGCGCTATAGTTATCGATCAAGATATTACCGAACAACAGCTAGTAGAAAAAGCATTTTGGGAAAATCAACGATTAATTCAACAGATAGCGGACGCCACACCAGCGATTTTGTATATTTATGACTTAATCGAGCGACGAAATATTTATGCCAATCGTCAGATCGGTGAAATTATGGGATACTCGCCAGAAATAGTCCAAAAAATGGGCAGCGCCTTCATGCCGCAAATGCTACATCCAAGCGATCGCGTCAAGGTTTTCCAACACCACCAACTATTTAAAGCCGCTAAAGATGGAGAAATCCTAGAGATAGAGTACCGGATGCGACACATTAACGGTGAATGGCGTTGGTTGCACAGTCGCGAGACAGTTTTTACCAGAACTGGTGATGGATTACCGAAACAGATGCTGGGTACTGCGACTGACATCACCCAGCGCAAGGAAGCTGAAGAGGAACTCAGAGAAAGTAAAGAGCGGTTTCAGGCAGCATTTGAATCGGCGGCGATCGGCATGGCACTGGTATCGCCTGCGGGTAGATGGCTGCAAGTGAATCTTTCCTTATGCGAAATGTTGGGTTATAGCGAAAGCGAATTGTTTGCTACTACATTGGATGCGATCGCTCATCCAGACGATCTAGAACCAGATCTGGATTACGTCCGCCAAATCTTAGATAGCGAACTGAGATCCTGTCACATGGAGAAGCGATGCTTCCACAAATCCGGACGAATTGTTTGGGTGTTGTTGAGTTTCTCCCTGGTGCAAAATGCCACAGGCGAACCACTTTACTTTGTCGTACAAATTCAAGATATCACCAAGCGCAAGCAAGCCGAGCAGAAAATTAGCGAACAAGCTGCCTTACTTGATGTCACCACCGATGCCATTCTCGTGCGGAGTTTGGACAACCAAATCTTATTTTGGAATAAAGGCGCCGAGCGACTCTACGGCTGGAAAGAAAAAGAAGCGCTCCGAAAAAATGCCGAGCGGCTTTTGTACAAGCAAATTTATCCAGAAATAGAAGTAGCAAGAGCCGCAGTTTTATCTCAAGGCGAGTGGCAGGGCGAATTAAAGAAAGTCACTAAAGAAAAAAATGAAATCGTGGTTCAAAGTCGTTGGACGCTGATGCGAGACGGGGCAGGGCAACCCAAATCGATCCTATCTGTCGATACGGATATTACAGAAAAGAAAAAACTCGAAGCTCAGTTTCTCCGCACCCAACGCCTGGAAAG
Source organism: uncultured bacterium (assembly GCA_964463555.1). Lineage (GTDB taxonomy): Bacteria > Cyanobacteriota > Cyanobacteriia > Cyanobacteriales > Aerosakkonemataceae > Microseira. The sequence goes on along the minus strand of CAYXCW010000055.1, from coordinate 41,497 downwards.
CATCGGCACTCTCGCAGGCGGCATTGCCCACGATCTAAATAACGTACTAGCTCCAATTCTAATGGCGGTTCAACTATTAGAAAAAAAACTCCCCGACGAAGCAAGTCAACGCCTGCTCGATACGCTGGAAAATAACGCCAAACGCGGCGCAGATTTGGTGAAACAAATTCTATCGTTTGCTAGGGGAATTGAAGCAAAGCGCACCCTGGTTCAAATTAGACATCTAATTTCCGAAATTAAACAAATTGCCAAAGAAACATTTCCTAAATCAATCGAATTTAAAACAGATATCCCCAGAGATCTTTGGACGCTATCTGGTGATGCCACGCAACTGCATCAGGTGTTTCTCAACCTCTGCGTCAACGCTCGCGATGCCATGCCATCTGGCGGCATATTGAGTATCTCCGCCGAAAATAAATCGATTGATGAAAACTATGCCAGAATGCATCTGCAAGCCAAAGTCGGGGCTTATATTGTGATTACTGTTACCGATACGGGAACGGGCATTCCTCCCGACGTTTTAGAGAGAATTTTTGAGCCGTTTTTCACCACCAAAGAGTTGGGCAAAGGCACGGGAATAGGTCTTTCGACGGTGATCGGGATTGTCAAAAGCCACGGCGGTTTTGTGCAGGTGCATAGCGAAGTTGGTAAAGGCAGCCAATTTCAAGTATTTTTGCCAGCTATAGAAACAACTGAACCCCAGCAATTGCCAGAAGGTTTACCAGCATTACCAGGCGGAAGAGGAGAATTAATTTTAGTGGTAGATGACGAAGCTGCGATTAGGGAAATTACCAAAGAATCTTTAGAAACATATGCTTATAAAGTCTTAACGGCGAGCGATGGAATTGAAGCGATCGCTCTGTACGCGCAACATCGCCACGAAATTGCTGTAGTATTAATCGATATGATGATGCCATCGATGGATGGGCTAACCACAATTCGCCTGTTGCAAAAAATGAACTCCCAAGTCAAAATTATAGCCGTCAGCGGACTGAATTCCAACTATCAGCTTGGAAAATTTGAAAGCATAGGAGTAAAGGCATTTTTAGCCAAGCCCTATACGGCAAAAGAATTATTAAAAACCATTCACTTAACGATTAATTAAATTTTTCGGTAATGCAGATTAGAATTACTAATCCTAATTGCCACGAACGGGAAAGTTAACTTTTTCAGCGGGCCTAGATCTACCCAGCCCCTTTTTTGGTATTTTTACTGAAGACAAATAACTTATTAGTATTACAAAATATTTTAAAATGGTTATTAATTTAAATTAATACTTGAGGAAAAGGGATGGATCTAACTAGGGTACAAGATATACAAATAAATCTAGAGCGAGAAAATTTGCTGTGTCGCGTCACAAACCGCATCCGTCGCTCTCTGGAACTGCAAGAAATTCTTGACGCCACAGTCACCGAAGTGCGTGAGTTTCTCAGAAGCGATCGCGTTAAAATTTATCAATTTAATCCTGACGGCAGCGGCTTAGTGATTGCGGAATCGATTCAAGATCGCCGTTTGCCCTCGCTGTTGGGGCTAAACTTTCCCGCCGATGATATTCCGCCCCACGCGAGAGAATTGTTTGTGCAAGCGCGGGTACGTTCAATTGTAAACGTTGATTCCCGAGAAATTGGTCAAAGTCCCCAGCAAGATCTGGAAACGGGAGAAATATTATTTGAAGATATCCGTTACCGCCCCGTAGATCCCTGCCATGTGGAATACTTAACCGCAATGGGGGTAAAGTCTTCCATCGTCGTGCCGATTTTACATCAGGAGCGACTCTGGGGGCTGCTGGTATCGCACAATTGCGAACCACGGGCGATTTCACAAGCCGAACTCGAGGGGATGCAGCTGGTAGTGGATCAACTTGGTTTAGCGATCGCTCAATCGATCCTACTCACTCAAGCTCGCGCCAAAGCCGAACGCGAAGCCACCGTTCACCGCATCGCCAACCTACTCCATTCTCTCCCCACAATTGAACTACTTTCAGCCCTAGAAGAAACCGTCGCTGCATTTGGCGGCGCTGGCGGCAGGCTTTGCACCAGAGCTCTTGCCTTTAGCAGCTTAACAGAATGCCTGGAAGCGGGCGAAAATAATGTAAAAATTTATACTTACGGCAAACAGCCCCAGATGCCCCCACAAGTAAAATATCCGCTATTGGAGCAATACAGCGTCTGGAAAGAACGCTACAAGTCAAGCGAATACGAGGTTTGGGCAATATCAGATATCTATCAAACATCCGAGTTACGAAATCTGCAAGTTGCTTTTCAACCGACTCCTATTCGCGGCTTGCTAATGATACCGCTCCACTATCGTCAGCAGTTACTAGGGTATTTGAGTATATTTCGCGACCAGATTGATACAGAAACGCTGTGGGCAGGGCAGTTCGACCAAGACGCAAGGCAACTTTACCCCCGGCGATCGTTTGCAGTTTGGCGAGAAACAAAATCGGCACAAGCAAGAGATTGGACTGAAGAAGAAATTGAATTAGCGCGGGCGTTGAGCAAACAATTTGCCACCGCAATTCATCAATACGAGTTGTATCAGCAAGTACAAGCACTCAATAGCAACTTAGAAAATCAAGTTTTAGACAGGACGGCGAAACTGCAACAGTCAAAAGAGCAACAGGAAGCTTTGTTTGGAGTAGTTACCAAGATTAGAGCCTCCCTAGATGTGAATACTATTTTTCCGACAACTACTAAAGAAGTTTGTCAATTGTTGAAAGTAGATAGAGTCGTTGTCTATCGTTTCAACGCTGATTGGGGCGGTGAATTTGTCAATGATTTTGAGTTTACCAACCCAGAGGAGGGCAGTTTTATCCAACCAGGCATCGAAACCGTTTGGAACGACATCCACTTACAAGAAACGCAAGGAGGACGTTACCGCAACGGCGAAACATTCGCCGTGAATGACGTTTATCAAGTTAGTTACTCTTCATGTCACATCGAAATTTTAGAGAAATTCAGCATCAAGGCATATATTATTGCACCCATCTTTGTAGGAAAAACACTCTGGGGATTGCTGGCAGCTTATCAACACTTTGCACCTCGCCAGTGGGAAACCCATGAAATTGAGTTCATGACTCAAACCGCAGCCCATCTAGGGGTAGCACTCCACCAAGCTGAATTACTCGCTCAAACCAGACAGCAAGCCCAACAGCTTGCTGGAGCGCTTGAAGATTTACAAAATACTCAAGCCCAGCTGATTCAAACGGAAAAAATGTCGAGTTTGGGTCAATTGGTAGCAGGTGTGGCTCACGAAATTAATAACCCAGTCAACTTCATCTACGGCAACATTACCCATGCTAAAGAATATAGCGAGGATTTACTAAGTCTACTAAAGCTTTATCAAAAACAAACCCCTAATCCTAGTGCAGAAATTCGCGATTTGGCAGAAGCGATTGATTTAGAATTTCTCGTAGATGACTTGCCTAAAATACTATCTTCGATGGCAATAGGAGCCGATCGCATCCGTCAGTTAGTGCTGAGCTTGCGGAATTTCTCTCGTTTAGATGAAGCGGAAATGAAACCAGTGAATATTCACGATGGCATAGAAAGCACGCTGTTGATTTTGCAGCCTCGGCTCAAAGCGAAATCGGATAGTTTCAGAATTGAGCTGATTAAAGATTATGGCGACCTACCTCCAGTAGATTGCTATGCCGGACAACTTAATCAAGTATTTACGAACGTTTTGAGCAACGCAATTGATGCTTTAGAACAGTTTTATGACGAGGAAAAAATCAATGGAATTCCAAAAATTTGGATTCAAACTCGTGTTGTAGGAGAAAAGGCAGTTATTCGCATTTCTGACAACGGCTCCGGAATTCCTGAAGCGGTGAAAGATAAAATTTTTGACCCGTTTTTCACGACTAAACCAGTGGGTAAAGGCACTGGGTTGGGGCTATCAATTTGTTACAAAATTGTGGTGGAAAAACACGGCGGTGTCTTCAACTGCACTTCGGAGCCAGGGCGGGGAACTGAATTTTCGATTGAAATTCCGATTCAACAAATGGAAGATGGGATTTCTAACTGCTGCTGCACATCTCAAGCCCCAAAAAAAGCATATTTAAGAGAGGCTAAGGGCTAGGATTGAAACAAAGACACATTGAAACATCGTCCATTTAATAACCCCTAATCCCTTCTTTGGTCAGTCAATGTCGTCACCCAGCCAATAAGCTTCGGAATTTAGTTGTGCTAATGCTTCGGGATTCGATGGCAATTCGGCGGCGTCTTTGGTGTTTTTTCGATGGACTTCGCGGTTATTTTCGTTGGCGCGATAAGCTGAGTTTGATGGCTCTTGTAACTCCAGAGTATTTCTTGGCGGTTGCGGCAGCCGCTCAACTGACCGGCGCGGCGCGGGTGGAGCGAGCGGGCGCGAAAAGGTTTTCCAAGCGGCTTTGAATCCGGCAAAAACGCTGTTGGTCGTAACTTGCACTTTTTTTGCTTGCTGTTTGGCACCGCCAATACTTTGATCTACCTGTTTCACCACAGAGGAGGCGCTTTGCACTCCTTGGCTGACATCGTCGCTCAACTCGCTAATTTCCATGCCGGTGAGGCGAATCGCTTCTAACGTTGGCGGTAATTCCCGCGACAGGGTGTCGGCTAACTTTTCGATGCTGCGCGCTGCCCTAGCGATTTCCTGCACGGCGGGTATAATTGCCACCAAGACAGCGGTTAGACTGACGGCAACGAGTAGAAAAGAAAGTCCTAACCAAAATAGCGGATCAATCACGAATAATGTTGAGTCTAAAGCGAGGGTTAGCGTTCGGGTTCGCTCATCGTTTCGATTAGCTCGTCGTCAGCAGTCGCCGCCGCCGCGCCCGAAGTGTATGAGTGAGAGTATAGCTCTTCGTCTGACGCTGCTGCGTCTGTCCGCTTAAGTATTTGGCGTTCCCGTTGTGAAGCTTCGATCCCGGCAGCGATCGCTTCTTTGAGTCGCAGCAAGGTTTCATCCCAGTTTCGCAGCGCCGACTCGGATAACCGATCTGCTTGGATCTGCACGCTAGTTGACAGATCTTCGGCTAACTCCGGCAGCGCATCAGCAGATTTTTTTAACAATTTTCGCGTTTCTTTACCGGGGCGCGGTGCGACTAAAATGCCGGTAATGGTTCCCGCTGCCGCTCCCAGCAGCAGACCAACTATAAACGATCCTGAACGGTTTTCAGACATTGGGTGGGTTTCTATTGGCTTACAACCATTTTGACATTCTCCGCAGTGAAGTGAACTACCTACGTTGCCGCTTTGCCAAACCTACTCAAATCTACTCATGAGACTTGCATCGGCTTGACTTCTTGAGTGTTTTGCCGATTGCAAGGGCGGTGAACGCCCCGATCGAGAGCGATCTTAATTCAACCTGTAGTACGCAGCTTGCCTATCTTTGCGCCTCAGATTCATTAGGCTGTGCAGCCGTGTCAGGTATGCGATCGCCAAGCTTCAATAGCCTTCAGATCTAGATTTCAAGCCACTTTGAGACAATCTCAAAAAATTTTTTCCCAAACCCTTGACGCTTTTGTAGTATTTATGTAGTATATAAGTGTAGGGCGAGAGGGAAACAGCCGAAAGGCAAGCCTCAAGCCAAACGCAGAACCTTGAAAACTGAATATGTCACCCATTTTTTGACGAACCTTGGGCGTCACCACCGAAAGAGAACTAAATCTAAAGTGGAGGCGCAGCAAAGGAAAAGCGAAAGTGGTTAGACAATCGGAACCAACGAATTTTTTGGTAATAACGCAAGTTGCTAATAGCTAATAGCTAATAGCTAATTGCTAATTGCAAAATCTAGTTCATCTACTATTTTTTCTGAGATTAGCCATTAGCCAGTATGCATGAGATAACTAGCAAATTGGGTTAATCCAGAAAAAACGTTGGTTCAACCAAGAGCGTCTGACACCAAAAGCGCTTAACTCAGTTGTAGCTCAAGTATTCGGTTGCCAGCGAACACCACGGGTTATGTAGGTAGATTCACAAGCAAACCGGAAAATTTATAGCGAAGCTGAGCGGCTGGAAACAATCGTATTTTTGATTGAAGATATGAGAGTAGCCAGGTTATCTGTTGGTGATGTAATACTGAGAGAATACATCAAAAGTGTAGGGAATTGGTGTTAGTAAACCAAGAGAGGTGTTAGGCGATCGCATTCTAACCACACACGGGGGTATAGCTCAAATGGTCAGAGCAGTCGCCTGTCGAGCGAAAGGTTTGCGAGTTCGAGTCTCGTTACTCCCGTTATTTAATTGCAGATTTGAGATTGCAGATTTGAGATTTAAAAAATCTGCAATCTGCAATCTTAAATCTAAAATTCTTCCTAGTCCCGTAGGCGAATTGGTTTTAAGCCGTCTGCCCCTCAAGCAGAAGATTGCGAGTTCAAACCTCGTCGGGACTATTAAAGACTGAGTACCCAAGTGGTTGAAGGGGGAAGTCTGCAAAACTTCTATGCGTGAGTTCAAATCTCACCTCAGTCTCCTTTCATTGCAGCGTAACTTAATGGTAAAGTCCCCGGCTCATAACCGGGCATATGCGAGTTCAAGTCTCGCCGCTGCGACCAAATGCAGGGATGGTGTAACGGCAACATCGCGGTCTCCAAAACCGTTGTTCTGGGTTCAAATCCTAGTCTCTGCGTTCTACTGCGTGTCCTAACGTGGGAAGCTTACAAACTGGAAAAGCTGATCTTCCAAACATCAGTAAGTAGGTTCGATTCCTACAGCCTCCGCCAACATGGGGGCTGAAAAATAGCTGCTCAAACTTGCACGCGGTAGATATATGCCCCCGTGGGCGAATGGTTAAGCCGCTGTTCTTTCAAAGCAGAAATTGCGAGTTCGACTCTCGTCGGGGGAATGAAGGCCATTTTAGATAAAGAAAGCAAGATTTTAAATAATAAAATAACTCAATCGCGAGCATTTCATCAATCTAAAATCTGAAATCTAAAATCTAAAATGGTTAAATTTGGGTCGGTGGCTGAGTCAGGTTAAAAGCGGTGGTCTGTAAAACCATCCTCTACGGAGTTCGCTGGTTCAAATCCAGCTCGACCCATTGGCAATTGTTGGGTGCAATTGCAATAAAAGAGAGCGTAGTTTAAATAAAACTCCGCTCTCGTTTTGGAGAGGTGGCTGAGTGGTTAAAAGCATCCTCCTGCTAAGAGGAAACGGGCAGTTAATGCACGTCGCAGGTTCAAATCCTGTCCTCTCCGTTTTGAGAGCGTGGTGTAACTGGATAACATGTCAGCGTGCGAAGCTGAAGACTTGGGGGTTCAAATCCCTCCGTTCTCGTTTTCCCCGGTAGCTGAGTGTGGTAATAATCTACTACGGCATATTGAGAGTGCATACCTTCATGTATTTCACGATGACAATTTGCACACACCAATATGCATTTGTCTAGTTCAGCTTTTACTTTGTCAGTAAAAGCTCCTCTACCTCCACGCTTTGATATTCCAAAATCTTTTTCGTTAGGGTTTAGATGATGAAATTCCAAAGCTCCAATGCACTTTTGATAACTACAGATGCAACATCTATTACCTTTGTATCTGACGCACTGAAGTTTAAAGCGTTGCACGTATCCCCGTTTTCTTAATGCCCAGCATTTCTTACAGTAAGCTTTGAGTCTTCCCTGGGGAGTTTTGTAGAAGTTGGTGACAGGTAATTGTTGATGACACTGGCAACAAATAGCAGTGTCAGCCTCTATATTTTCTAACTGGCGCGTGTTGTGTTCCCCAAAAGGCGAACAATCAAGGCAATACTTTCGATTATTAAGGTTTCTAACTTTACCATCAATTTTGAGTTTGGTAGGGATTGTATTCTCACAAAGTTTGCAAATTTTCATGGTAGCTTAGTTTTTTACTAATTAATGACTATCTATTTAAGCTACCTTAAACCAGACCGAATAGCTGAGTTGGTTTTAGCGCTGCCCTGAAAAGGCAGAGACCCCTGTTCAAATCAGGGTTCGGTCATAACTCCCAAAAAAAGGGCATCCTGGGGGGCTGTTATTGCCTCATAGCTCAATGGCAGAGCAAGCGGCTGTTAACCGCGTGGTTGTAGGTTCAAGTCCTACTGAGGCAGCCATTAATTTATTGCCGGGTAGACGAATTGGTAAAGTCCCCTGTCCCTGAAACAGGATTTTTGTAGGTTCAAGCCCTACCCCGGCAGTTATTTATTGAGGAGTCGCCTAATCGGTATGGCACCGCTCTTTGAAAGCGGAAAAATGCAGGTTCAAGTCCTGCCTCCTCAGTTGGTTCTCTGAAGTTTTTAATTGCTTGGAAAGCCAGAAATTTTTGCTCCTGTAGCCCAACTGGAAGTAGGCGGCTAACTCAAAATTAGCAGGATGTGAGTTCAAATCTCACCAGGAGCATTCAATCTTGCTCCTGTAGCCCAATTGGAAGTAGGCGGCAGATTTAAAATCTGTTTTTTTGTGAGGGTTCGAGTCCCTCCAGGAGCATAAACGGGATGTGGCGCAACTTGGTAGCGCGGCTCCTTTGGGAGGAGAAGGTTGCGGGTTCAAATCCTGCCATCCCGATTCAATTCACCCCTGTGATGTAATTGGAAAACATCGCCCGTTCAGGTCGGGTGTTTTGCAGGTTCAAGTCCTGTCAGGGGTATATGCTCTCGTGGTGCAATTGGTAGACACGCTAGGCCGAGATCTTAGTTGTTTGCAGGTTCAAATCCTGTCGGGAGCATGAACTATCCGGGTGTGGCGCAGTTTGGTTAAGCGCGTCTGTCTGGGGGGCAGAAGGTCGCTGGTTCAAATCCAGTCACTCGGATTAATCTGGGTGTGGCGCAGTTGGGAGCGCGGCAGTTTCGGGTACTCCAGGTCGCTGGTTCAATCCCAGCCACTCAGATTGTTTTTATGTTGATTCGTCATAATGGAGAAAGAAGCATTTATTTCACTAACTATGCAATGCGAACTGTGTGCAAGAGAGATGGAAAATTTAACAGTCCATCACTTAGTTCCCAGACAAAATACCAAACGCAAAAAGTTAGATCCAGGCCCGACAATTGATATTTGTTCAGCTTGTCATAGACAAATTCACCTTTTATTTGATAACAAACGGCTGGCTCAAGAATTAAACACCGTGGAAAAGCTGAAGGACGAGCCACAAATGGAGAAATTTCTATCTTGGGTTAGGAAACAAAATCCTGGTAAGCGAGTTTCAGTTCATCGCCAAAAATAGAGCGATTTTAGATAAGTTTTGCCCTTGTAGCCCAATTGGAAGCAGGCGCTTCGCTTAGAACGAAGAGGTTGCTGGTTCGACTCCAGTCAAGGGCATTTGGTGACGTTGCGGGTGAAGTAGCCACGGTAGGCTTGGAGGTCTCATAAGCCTCTTTTAGCAGGTTCAATTCCTGCCCCCGCCACCAAAATTGCAGGTGTGATGTAATTGGCAACATGAGGCTTTCGTAAAGCCTTTTTGCGAGTTCAAATCTCGCCGCCTGCTTGGGAGTATATGAGCGATCGCACTTCCTATAAATTAATCAATATTCAGATGTGGTGTAAGTGGTTAGCATCAGGATTTGGTATGTCCTGGATGTGGGTTCAATTCCCGCCGTCTGCTTAACGGGAATGTAGCTCAATGGCGAGAGCAATCGGCTTTTAACCGATTGGTTGCAGGTTCGAGTCCTGTCATTCCCATGATTGAATGCAGGTGTGATGTAATTGGCAACATGAGGCTCTTGTAAAGCTTTCTTGCGAGTTCAAATCTCGCCATCTGCTTGCCTTCTCAGCTCAAGTGTATTATTTTGTAATATATTAAAAATTATGTAGATGAAAGCTAGCAGTATGATCGTTAGACATGATGTTCCAGACCAAAACTCCCTGGTTGATGAAAGCGATTATCAAAGCGTTATCACCTTTTTTAAGGGCGACGGTGCAGGGACGCTGATTACTCCGTTCTGGATTCTCACTGCTGCACATACTGCTAGAAACATCCCGGATAATCACATGATAGCGATCGCGGATGATAACTATACCATTGAGCAAGTTGTACCACACCCAAATTTTGTCGGAGAACAACCAGGAGATGTAGACGACATTGCGCTGGTCAAACTGAATTCACCTGTCAATCAAGTTGCACCATTTGACTTGTACGAGGACGAAGCCGAATTGGGTCAGGAGGTGTTGTTATTAGGTCGAGGCGATTATGGCAATGGTCAACTTGGCACTATTGGCACAGACAAAAAACTTCGCAAAGCGACAAATTTGATTGATGAAGTGGACAACCATTGGATCAAATTTCACTTTGATGCGCCACCAGATTGCACCTCACTGGAGGGAGTGTCTGGGATTGGCGATAGTGGTGGTCCAGCCCTAATTGCCGAACGAGGCAAACTTTTCATTGTGGGTGTGAGTTCCTGGCAAGATCACGAAGACGAGGCGTATGGGCTTTACGGGGCAGTTGAATATTACACAAGAGTCTCACGGTATATTGTATGGATTCACTCCGTGTGTGAGAGGTAGCTGATCGCTTCGATTGCGCGGCATAACAACGCAGTGGAGCGGACGTACAGAGTCTTCGAGCTTCGTTTCAGTCGTATCTACCGCCGCTCACTTTTGCCGTTGTAATTTTTAGGAGATATCATTTGAGGAATTGAACAGATGAAAAGAGTGGCGATCGCCGAAGACACCTTAAAAATTATCAAAGCAGGTTTCTACCAGTCCCCCAGCGGCGCACAGGTCAATATCAGTGAAGAATTAACATCCTGTCTCGCTCAAACAAAATTCTACGTTCCCGATATTCTCTCCAGCATCAAACGAGAGATTCTTTCAACCGAACCTCAATTCTCAAATACTGAATTTGAAGTCAGGAATGAGACAAGTTTGATGGGAGCAGAACGAATGGCGAAGTCCCTAAAATTCAAAAAACTCGGCGTTCTCAACTTTGCTTCGGCTAAAAACCCTGGCGGTGGATTTCTTAACGGCGCTCAAGCTCAAGAAGAGAGTTTGGCACGCAGTTCGGCACTTTACAAAAGTTTGGTGAAATGTCCCGAATATTATGAATATCATCGTTCTCATAAATCGCTGTTGTATAGCGATCGCATCATCTACTCACCAAGTTGTCCCGTTTTTAAAACTGATGATGGAACGTTACTGGAATCACCTTATTTAGTTGATTTTATTACCAGTCCGGCACCTAACGCCGGTCAAATTTTGAGAAACTATCCTCAAGATGTAGAGAAAATACCTGAAGTATTGCGCGAGAGAGGTGCTAAAGTTTTAAGTTTAGCTGCTTACAATGGTTGCGATGCTCTAGTTTTGGGTGCTTGGGGATGCGGTGTATTTAGAAATAACCCATCGATGGTGGCTCAAATGTTTGCAGATTATTTATTACCGGGCGGTCAATTTTGGGGCAGATTTAACAGCGTATTGTTTTCGGTTTTAGATTCTAGTAAAAGTCAGAATATTTTGGCGGAATTTGAGCAGAGATTTGCAGGGTATTAGAAAGTCGATTTATTTGGACAAATTTTAAACATGCGGATATGGTGTAGCGGCAGCATGTGAGTCTTCCAAACTCTTGGCACGAGTTCGAGCCTCGTTATCCGCTTGACTACAAAAAAGGATTTTGTCAATCTAAAATCCAAAATCTAAAATCTAAAATTGGTTTGCGGGTGTGATGTAATGGCTAGCATCTGAGTGCGCCACACTCAGCGCATGGGTTCGAGTCCCATCATCCGCTTTCGTAGTCCTGTAGCTCAGTTGGGAGAGCGCCTCTCTTACAAAGAGGATGTCACGGGTTCAATTCCTGTCAGGACTATTTGATTTGAGATTTGAGATTTGAGATTTCAGATTTATGGGAGTGTAGCTCAATGGATAGAGCGCTGCGCTTCGGACGCAGATGTTGTGGGTTCGAGTCCTTCCACTCTCGTTATTTAATTTTAGATTTGAGATTTGAGATTTGAGATTTCAGATTTATGGGAATGTAGCTCAACTGGATAGAGCGTCGAGCTTCTACTTCGAATGTTGTGGGTTCAAGTCCTACCATTCCCGTTTGAAATGTTAGTTTTTTGATTGAAGGAGGTGGTTACATTGAATGGCTAATTTTCTGTACAAAATGTGTGCGTTCGCGAAGCGTGCGCGGTAGCACAATCGCACCCACTACTAATAACTCAAAAACCGCGATGCTCCCATAACTTTGCACGCGAGATAAAATTATATTATTTCACCTGAAAATCTAGCTACAAATCGAGGTCTTTCCCCATGCCTGTAATTGCTATGGAAGTAAAAACCGCGCAAAATCATCCGAATGCTGATGCGCTACGTCTCTATAGTTTTGCAGCTCCGGGGTGGGAGCCAGTGCAAATTGTTGCTAACTCAGAAAACATTTATCAGGTGGGCGATATCGTTGCGATCGCTTTAACTGATTCGGTGCTGAAAGATGGCACGAAAATCAAACCTGTAAAGCTGCGAGGCGTTTACTCTTTTGGCATGGCTCTCGGCAAGGTTGAGGAAATTGTTGGCACCGAGCTGTCGGCTATTTACTGTCAAGAAACAGTGGCACAATCGGCAGTCATACAAACATGGCCTAGCATCGAACTGCTGTACAATCTCCGCCGCAGTTTAGAAGCTGTCGGGGCAGCTCCTAAGATAACTTATCGAGCTAAAGTTAAACTCGACGGGACGAATGGTGGCATTCAAATCTTTACCGATGGTAGAGTTGCCGTTCAAAGTCGGTCGCAGATAATTTCACCAGAAAATGACAATCTCGGCTTCGCTAATTGGGTAAGTCAAAACATCGAGGTTTTTGCTCGGTTGGCAAGTCCCGAACATGTAACTATTTTTGGGGAATGGTGCGGTAAAGGTATTCAAAAACGGACGGCTATTTCCCAGATCGATCGGAAAATATTTGCAGTGTTTGCAATTCAATTTGGCGGCATAGATGGAACGTTAGCTAGACTGGAAATTCGCCCCGACAAAATTGCTGAGTTTTTACCCAACCATCCCGATATTTTTGTCTTGCCTTTTTATGGAGAACCGTTTGTTTTAGATTTTGGCGATCGCCAGCAACTGGAATCAGTTGTTGAGACTCTCAATCAAGCGGTTGATACTGTAGAAAAAGTCGATCCTTGGGTGAAAGAAACTTTTGGCATCGAAGGGATTGGCGAGGGATTGGTAATGTTTCCAGACAGCGGAGAACTTGCAGAACGTCTGTCTTACGCGGAACTGCTGTTCAAAGCTAAAGGGGAAAAACACCAAGCCGTCAAAACGAAAGCACCTGTTCAAATTGACCCAGAAGTTGCTCAAAGTATTGACGATTTTGTCAATCTTTTTGTTACACCAGCTCGCCTAGAACAAGCGGTAACGGCAGTAGGCTGCGATCGCTTTGAAATGGCACAAATTGGAGCATTTTTGCAGTGGTTTGTGACGGATGTGCAAAAAGAAAGCGTTGCTGAATTAGAAGCGGCTCAACTCTCTTGGAAAGATGTTAATAAAGCTGTAATGAATTCTGCTAAGAAATGGTATCAGGAAAAGGCTAAATATTTGTAGGCTGACTGTAGTTTAAAATGTTATTATTTTAATGAAAGGAGGTGGTTCCATTCACTGGCTAATTTTCTGTACAAAGAGCGATCGCATCCCAATGCGTGACCCAACTTCCAAGAGCCTACATACTTTAGTACGAGAGGAAAAGTGCTACCGCCAAAACGGTAGGCGCGTGGGAACGGGGAGTGCGAAAAACCTGGGAGGTTGGCTTGGAGGTAGCCATCCTTTAAAGAGTGTGTAGTAACTCACCAGCGGAGTCCCCCTAGTATCTGAGAAAGCGCACAATGCTCTGGTAACTTGCACGCAATTTTTGTGATGCGATCGCTTGCGGAATCTCACTAATTGGGTCTGTAGCTTAATTGGTAAAGCGTTTAGCTGGCTGCTAAAAAGATGTCAGTTCAAATCTGACCAGTATCCACCAAATTACTGAGCAAAAATAGCAGTTGACTTGTTGATAAAAATCTGCAATCTAAAATCTGCAATCTGAAATTCAAGCTATGCCGATCTACTTTTATAGCACTCGCGATGAATATGGTTGTTTCTCTAACTTTTCCCGTCACGGTTTTGAGCTAGATGGATTGTGGTGGGCGACGAGCGAACATTATTTTCAAGCGCAAAAGTTTGTGACGACTGACCGCGCTTGGTTTGAGAAAATTCGCGAGGTCAAAACTCCTAAAGATGCCGCTCGGATGGGACGCGATCGCTCTCACCCTTTACGCAGCGATTGGGAACAAGTCAAAGACGCCATCATGCAACAAGCAGTATTGCGGAAATTCCAAACCCATGCCGACATCCGCGAGATTCTTCTGGCTACAGGCGATGAATTAATCGTGGAAAATGCACCCGGAGATTACTACTGGGGTTGCGGCAAAGATGGCAGCGGTAAAAATAAATTAGGGCAGATTTTAATGGCAGTGCGCGAGATATTGCGAATTGGTAATGGGTAATGGGTAATTGGTAATTGTGCGCTTCCATGACCTAATAGCTATTAGCCATTAGCCGATCGATATGGGTCTGTAGTTCCAATGGGAGAACGCTTCTCTTGCAAAGAAGAGGTTGTGGGTTCAACCCCCACCAGATCCACTTTGGTGTCTGAAGTCAAAGAGGTCGCGACGCTGGTTTGTGGAACCAGTCATAGTGGGTTCGAGTCCCATCAGACACCCTTTGGAAGGTGCCGCCGAATGGACGGCAAGCGGCCTTGAAAGCCGTGGTACGGATGATAACCGTAGGAGTTCGATTCTTCCACCTTCCGCCAATTTTGGAAATTTGCCCGTGAAATAAATTTCACGCTTAAAGCTAAAACCCGTTAAAACGGGTTGGGATTTTTATTATAAATCTTGCAAATTGGCTCGTGAAATTTATTTCACGCTTAAAGCTAAAACCCGTTAAAACGGGTTGGGATTTCTATATAAAAGATCTTTCAGTCAGTTGAAACTGACTTTAGCTATTAGCCGGAAATTTATTTCCGGGCGGGTGATGAGACTGACGCAAGATCTCAATCAAAGATCCAAGATCTCAACAAAGTTTTGCACCAGAGGCGGAAATAGTGACGCGCACAGCCGATAACTGTGTTTTAGGAGGGGCAGTACCTCCCTGGTGCATCTCGGAAGATGCCGCTGATTGGACGGCAACCAGTCTCGAAAGCTGGGGTACAGGTAATTCCTGTAAAGGTTCGATTCCTTCATCTTCCGTTTGGCTGTTGGGCAAGGGGTTAGCTGTTTGGCTGATCTGGCACAATTCTGAGAACAAGCGTTGTGTTAAATTGATGTGGTAAGCACGATATAGTTTTGTAGATTATGACTTTCAGTGATGTGGTCGAAACAATCAAGAGTCTCTCTACTGACGAAAAGCAAGAGCTTCAACTGTTATTGAAGCAATATATTCGTGAAGAGCGTCGTGAAGAGATGTACGAAAACTTTAAGTCAGCGCAGCTTGAACAACAAAAAGGCGAATTGAAATTTTCCGCCAATATTAATGAACTGAGACAACTGATAGAAGAATAATTGTGGAAGTCAGTTTCAGTTCTTCATTCAAGCGGGCTTTCAAAAAGCGCATCAAAGGTAATGCCGATTTGGAGGCGAAGTTTTGGCAGAAGTTAGAACAGTTCATTTTAGAACCGTTTGAGCCGGGTTTGAAAACTCATAAATTGTCAGGTAGGCTCAAGGAATTTTGGAGTCTTGAAGATATGCCAAAGCTACCGACATCTCCCAAAAAACGATCGCGATCGCGCACAATATCCAGCGAACAACTCCGGATACAACTTGGGTTAAATAATCCAACTAATTCCGAAATAAGTACTTCGTGAAGATTGTTGTGAAAAGCCTATAGCATAGCGAAGCTATATCTGTCGTCGTTGCGCTTGGTTATTAGCGCAGCAAAGATGCGTAGGAGATAGCCTCGTCGTTAGCGATCGCATCCCCAAAACTCATATTTTGTTGAGATACCGCTATAATCTGCTCAAGCCTCAAAGCGCGATCGCCTCAGTTACGATAGAAGCAACCTGCTTTCGTACAACGGTAAATTATGCTGCGAGAAAAGCTCAAGCAAAAACTAGACAAGCTAAACGAAGAACAACTTAAGAAGATTGCTGATTTCATTGCCGAGCTTGAGTTTCAGGCTAGCCAGGTCAAATCATCTATTCCGTTTTGGCAAAGAGCAACACCAACGGAACGGGCTAGAGAGTTCCGCCAATGGGTTTCTCAACTTCCTAAAAGTGGTTTGAGTTTACCCAATGAAGCTTTTAGCCGGGACAGCATTTACGAAGAATGACGAGATACCTGCTAGATACTAATGTTGTTTTGCGCTTCTGTAACCCTTCTGACGTGCAGCACCAACTTGCAACAGAGGCAATATCTCGTTTACTCGCACAAGCAGATGAATGTCTGCTGACAGCACAAGTTCTGATTGAGCTTTGGGTTGTTGCCACACGACCAGTTGAAGTAAATGGATTGGGATGGACTGTAGAGCAAACGCGGGACACAATCGACCAACTTCTCAATCGTTTCCCCTTGCTGGAGGAAACCTCGCAGATTTTTCCCAATTGGTTAGATTTGGTCACAATTAGCAAAGTGATGGGTAAGCGAACTCATGATGCTCGGATCGTTGCAGTTATGCTTGCACACAAAGTTACCCATCTTCTGACCTTCAATCCAAGTGATTTTGTAGTAACATCCAGTATTACGATTGTGCGTCCGCAGGAATTAGGGAACTCCTAAACATAAACACTATAATTATGTTCAGTCTGCACTTATAAATCACGGATGGATAGCAAAGCTGCTTACTTAAAAGAGATAGAAGATGCTGAGTCATACGCAAGAATTTTGGCGAAGGGATACAGCCACACAGCAATCACTTGGGGGAAAGTGAATTTATCCATAGGAATTCCGAATACTATTATTGCTGCGATAGCTGGTGCATCAGCCTTATCAAACTTTAGCTATAGCAACATAATTGCAGGCTCTCTCTCAATTATTGCTTCAGTACTTTCAGGGCTATTAACTTTTTTAAATCCATCCGATAGGGCGAAGTCCCACATGCAGGCTTTCACTGAATTTCAAAGGCTCTGTCAGCAGATTAACTTGCTAAAGATGGATATTTCAAATGAGCCAAGTGAAGGAGTATCCAAAGAACTCAGACAGAAGATGGAAGATTTGTTTGAGAAATTGCATAATTTGAGAAGCGCAAGTCCCATGATTCCTGGATGGGCATACAAAATAGCGAAATCGGAAGTTGAGCAAAATATAAAGTACTAACTCGCCTTACCCCAAACTCAAGGTTAATAGTGATTCTGGTAAGATAGGTGCATGAGGATTGACGAGTTCATTTGGAACGAGGATCGAATCTACCATAACGCTCGGCACAATGTAACACCTGAAGAGGTTGAGCAAACCTGCTTTAGAGTTGCTTTAGTGCAACGTACAAAATCTGAAGGACAAAACCCCGTCTAAGATGATGGATATCACAGCTACTTTGAAGGAAATTATCTCCCTAAGCGTTGAAACTCGGATTCGCATTGTGCTAAATGCAAGCAGCAGAAAGTAATGGGGGAGATTAATTCAATAACTCAAATTTAATTGAATCTTGTTATCAGTTTAATATGCGAAAAATAACGTATTACATAGCTTGCAGCGTTGATGGATTTATTGCTCGCAACGACGGCTCATTTGAAGGATTTCTCCAAGAAGGCGAGCATATCGCAGATTTACTAGAATCTTTTCCCGAAACTTTTCCTGTTCACTTTCGCGACGCGCTGGGTATTAATCCAGAAAATAAGTGCTTTGATGTTGTTCTAATGGGTCGAAAAACATATGAAGTAGGACTAAATGTTGGAATCGCTAATCCTTACCCGCACCTGAAACAGTATGTCTGTTCGCGCAGCATGAAAGAAAGTCCCGATCCAAATGTGGAACTCGTCTCAGAAGATGTTGTTGGATTAGTCAAAAGTTTGAAAAATGAAACAGGTAAAGATATCTGGCTTTGTGGTGGTGCAGATTTAGCCACGACACTGTTTGCTGAAAAGTTGATTGATATGCTAATTCTAAAGGTGAATCCATTTATAATGGGTTCGGGGATTCCGCTTTTTAGAGAAGCGATCGCGCAAACCAATCTAGAACTCACGGACAGCAAGATTTATGGAAACGGTGTCTTGTTGCTGCATTATCGTGTGAGACAGCTATAATTGAATTAAGTTTATAAGCGATCGCTTCTAGATCTGAACATTAATCGAGGTAAAAATGGTTATAACTCTAAAGCAACCATCCTCACTGATACACGAAATTCGGATTGAGCAAGTTGGCAATTGGAATTTGTTCAAGTTTAGTGACGCACTTCAGCTTCGGATGGAAACTCTTTTAGACAAGAAAAAGGCTGACCAGCTAACCCCTGAAGAGATGGGAGAACTCGATGCGATTGGGGAGTTAGATTTAATTTTCACTCACATCAACGCGATGATTGCTGTCCAAAATGTCAATCATTGAGGCAATAAATATAATACAAGAAAGCCATGAATATTGAATCTCTCAAATTAGAATTAATTGAATGGATCTTGTTGTTAAAAGATCTTCAACTTTTAAACGATATCCAAAAAATGAAAGAAAATACAGTGGAAAAGACTGTTGCCGTTCAACCTCGTCAATTTGGTTGCGGCAAAGGGATTTTTACTTATGTGGCAGATGATTTTGATGCAACGCCTCCAGGGTTTGAAGAATATATGCTGCCATGAAATATCTCATCGATACTCACATTTTAATTTGGTTTATTGAAGGAGATGAAAAGCTTTCCGAAGCAGCACGATCGTTAATTGCTAATCCTGCCAATGACATTTACGTCAGTCAAGCTAGCTTGTGGGAAATGACCATCAAAATTAGTATTGGTAAATTGTCATTGTCCATTTCGCTTGCCGAGTTAGAACTATTTCTGGTCAGCAACCAGTTTCAGATTTTAGAAACTCAATTTCGTCATTACGAAATATTACAGTATTTGCCATTTCATCATCAAGATCCTTTTGATCGCATGATTATTGCTCAGGCGAAAGCAGAAGATTATACAATCATCACCCATGACGATCGCTTCAAACTGTACGATGTAAAATTACTCTGACTTGAAATAGATTTTAGATTCAATTCCAATCTGTAATCTGAAATCTGCAATTTGCAATTAAATTTTTCCCTTGCCTGCCGGAAGCAGACCTATCTTTCCTAAAGATGGTGTGTCAGGTTCGACTCCTGAGTAAGGGGCTGATTTGATTTTAGATTTTAGATTTTAGATTTTAGATTGAATTATCTATTTCAATCTGCAATCTGCAATCTAAAATCTGAAATTCCTTGGAAGGTGCGGCTGTGTGGACGGCAACTGGTTTGGAATACCAGCGTGCAGCTTAATGCTGTAGAGGTTCGACTCCTCCACTTTCCGTTTGGTTGTTAACGGTTAACTGTTAACAGCTATTTCTAACCAAAAGGAGGATCTTTTGTGCATGGCACGCACCAAATTTGAACGGAAAAAACCCCATGTTAATATTGGCACGATCGGTCACGTTGACCACGGGAAAACGACTCTAACGGCAGCAATTACTATGACTTTGGCTGCACGAGGACAAGCGATCGCTACATCCTACGATGAAATCGACTCGGCACCCGAAGAAAAGCAGCGCGGCATTACAATTAATACTGCCCACGTAGAGTACGAAACCGATTCGCGTCACTATGCCCACGTAGATTGTCCCGGACATGCGGACTACGTAAAAAACATGATTACGGGTGCCGCGCAAATGGATGGTGCAATCCTCGTTGTATCCGCAGCAGATGGCCCAATGCCGCAAACGCGGGAACACATTCTGTTAGCGCGACAAGTCGGCGTGCCTTATCTGGTTGTGTTTTTGAACAAAAAAGATCTGGTGGACGATGATGAAATTTTGGAGTTGGTAGAACTGGAAATCCGCGAACTTTTGAGTTCTTACAACTTCCCCGGCGATGAGATTCCGATTGTGGCAGGTTCGGCTTTTAAAGCGTTGGAAAAAATGACCGCAAATCCCAAAATGCAACGGGGTGAAAATGAGTGGGTGGATACAATTTACCAACTCATGGATGCGGTAGATTCTTATGTGCCAACGCCGGTACGAGAAGTCGAACAACCGTTCTTAATGGCAGTGGAAAACGTTGTTTCTATTACTGGTCAGGGAACCGTTGCCACGGGTTTGATCGAACGGGGTGAAATTAAAGTTGGAGACACCGTTGAATTGGTTGGTTTAAAGGACACAAAAAGCGCCGTTGTCAAGGGGATAGAAACATTTCGTAAAAGCCTGGATAAAGCGATCGCAGGTGACAATGCTGGTTTATTGCTGCGGGGTATCCAAAAGCAGGAAATCGAACGGGGAATGGCACTGGTTAAACCCGGTTCGATTACTCCCCATACCGCATTTGAGTCGGAAGTGTACGTTTTGACCGCAAAAGAAGGAGGTCGCAAGACACCATTTTTTGCCGGATATCAGCCTCAATTCTTCGTGCGGACAACCGATGTTACCGGGAAAATTGCCTCATTTATGGCAGATGATGGCAGTGTAGCCGAAATGGTAATACCGGGCGATCGCATCAAAATGACTGTAGAGTTGGGGAAAGCGATCGCTATCGAACAAGGAATGCGTTTCGCCATCCGCGAAGGTGGTCATACCATCGGCGCTGGCGTCGTTTCCAAAATCCTCAAGTAACCCACAGGCTAAAGCCTGGGGCTACACAAACCAAGTCCGCCTACGCGGACTAAGAAACATCAGCAATTTTGCAGCCTGCGTAGGCAGGCTTTGTTTGTCTAGCCGCGACTTCAGTCGTCCGGTGCTACACAAACCAAGTCCGCCTACACAAACTAAGAAACATCAGCAATTTTGCAGCCTGCGTAGGCAGGCTTTGTTTGTCTAGCCGCGACTTCAGTCGTCCGGCTTCTTTGGGAATGTAGCTCAATTAGGCAGAGCAAGCGACTCTTAATCGCGGGGTTGCAGGTTCGATTCCTGTCATTCCCATCAGGGGATTTCAGATTGAAGATTTCAGATTGCAGATTTAATTCCAATCTGAAATCTTCAATCTGCAATCTGCAATTATCTGGGTGGTTGGCATAGCGGCTGTGCAGCGGGCTTTTAACCCGCCCAAGATAGGTTCGACTCCTATACCACCCATTGAGAAAGACTATTCAGGACGAACAGAAATAACCGGAATGCTGTTTGTCCGGTAAATAGATTTTTCAGGTTTTTCGTAAGTGACAAATTCCACTGCGCCCACTGATATTGCGGCTGCAATATGGAGTGCATCCATTGCTCCCAAACCAGATTGAGATGACTCTCGGTAAGCTATCTCAATCAGCGATTCTATATCGGTAGCCCAGTGAGTCACGCTATCAAAATAAGCTTCGTAAAACTCCACTTCTACTATGCGCTGATTGTAAATTGCTTTTGGCAGAACTTCCAACTTGAGAAATGAACTAGAGGCAAACTATCGGTTAGGATCTGCGAGAAATTGCAATGCCCTTTCTGCACCAGCACCCGTACCACGAGCAGCAGCAATGAGTACTCCTGCGTCAACAAATGTGCGGATCATTCTGATTCCTGGTATCCTCCCCGTCGCTCTGCAACTTCTCGATCGATATCTTGATCTGTTAGCAAGGGCGTACCAGATGCGACAATCTTTTCGCGAATTTGTTGTAATCTTTCTCCTAACTTAGACTGATGTTCTTCCCCGGCAGGCTTTTTAGAAATAGACACTTGCCTCGACTGTAAAAACTCTACGAAGTCAAACACCTCTTGTTGTTTGTCTGGAGGAAGCGATCGCCATTTTTCTAGCAGTACTTGCTCAACCTTCATCATCCTGTCCTCTCTGGCAAAAGACTATCGAATCTACCATGTATTTTAGATTTTGGATGCGTGGATTTGCGATTGAATGTTGTGTTTTGAATTCCAGACAGCCGATAGAAATTTCTAACGGCTGCTGGTTATCCGGTATTCAGTCAGCTGTCGGATCTACATCAGGGTCATAGCTAACCGTAGGTCGCAACCGAATCATCAATTGCCTGAGCAAGAAAGCATTGGCATTCCAAGCCGTGTAAAGGTTAGCCCCTCTTCCCTTCAGCCTCAAAATCTCTTGCGCCTTGTCGTGGCAGATAGTCGCCAGCAGGCTGACGACAGAAACCAAGCCCAGTTCATCCACAAGGGCTTCGAGTTGATCTTGTGTCATAAGTAAACCTTCAGGGTTGACTATTACCCTAAATGGTATCATACTGGAGCAAGAATGGGTACTAAGTAGCGCTATTCAGAGGTGTCTTTGTCGTCTATGAGCTTATATTCCTTGAGAGTTGCCAGAAGCATCAGTTTAGACATGGATATTCCCGATTCGTCAGATAGTTTCTTCAGCTTTTGATAGATGCGGTTGGGCATTGTAACTTTTATGGTTTTGGAACTTTCCTCTTGTCCAGCCATTACCTTTCCCCGGTGAGGTTATACTTTTCTATCGCAGCGATCAGCAGTAAGGTAGCCATTGGAATCCCTCGGGTATCCGATAGCTCTTTCAGCTTTTCATGAATCTTTTTAGGCATAGTGACTTTAAGCGCAACTGTGTCTTGCTTTTTCGCGGTCATCTCGGTAGGCAGTAAACTAACCTGATTATCTGTCCTATCCTGCCTTGGGGTGGCAAATACCCCTTGGAGATGTCTTAGTCAGGGTATCCTTGTGAGATGGCAACTAAGGTGACACTCAGCATTAAGCTAGACCCTGAAGTCAAGACGCAACTTGAGGAAATAGCGAAACAGCAAAACACCAGCCTAAATCGGCTGGTGCTAAGGTACATATCGCAAGGAATTCAGGCTGATACAGGGCTACCAGATCGGCTAGCGACGATTGAGGCGAGGTTGGATGCGATCGAGCGTCGGTTGAATGAAGTGTCTAAAAAATAACTCCCATTAAGGTTTGAGTATACTTAAATTTACTTAGATTCTTGTTCGTCTACGAGTTTGTATTCCTTCACAGCCGCCATAACCAGCAGAGTGGACATGGGGACTCCAGTCTGTTGGGAAATTTTTCTCAGTTTTTTATGCAAACTCTTAGGCACCGTGACTTTAATCACAGCCGTCTCTTCTTTTTGGGCCATTTTCAGCACTTATCCCCAATCAGATGTGTTTTTGTCATCTATGAGCTTATATTCTTTGAGAGTTGCCAGGAGCATTGTTGATTTACGATCTAACCAGTACCCCAGAGAATCGGAAAAATGACTATTACTCTCAATCTAACTCCAGAAACAGAAACCCGTTTAATTGCACAAGCCGCTGCTCGTGGCATGTCAGTAGAAGAGTTATTAAAAGCGACAATTGATACACTGCTTGCGGCTTCAGAGCCAGCACCCACAACAGTTCTCTCCTCTCAAGAACGAGCAGAAAAATTTGTCAATTGGGCTAGAAGTCACTCGATTAAAGCCCCTCCCCTTTCTGATGATGCTATCAGCCGCGAGAGTATTTATCGCGAGCGCGAGGATAGCCAGCTATGAAATATTTGGTTGACGATCTAAAATAGTTAGTAAATGACTCTATACAAAAGACCAAAGGCTATGGCACAATCAACTCTAAATCAAATATTGAGCCAGCTTGAAACTCTTGAACTAGAAGAACTTCATCAACTTAACCAAACAATTCAAAAGTATCTAGCTGATAAAGAAGAAATTGCCAAGCGAGCCGCATTTCATCAAGCACTACTTGATTCAGGCTTGGTCAAACAAATTAAACATCCTTTGTCCGAGCCAATTTCTCAGCGTCGGTTAATTCAAGTTGAAGGAAAGCCTGTTTCCGAGACTATTATCGAGGAACGCAGGTAGATGGCAATATATTTCATTGATAGTAATGCATTAGTCTTTTACCCCACGGCATAATCGCTCATTTCGCGCATAAAAGGAGGATGAAAACCCAGCACAATATCAGATTTGGGTACGCCCAAATCTACGAGTTCCGCTGCAATATCATGCTCAGTTGAATTACAAAAAATCCAAATTTTTTCATTCCTAATATGAAGATGCATCGTACATTGATGAATCCATCTATTATGGTGCCAACCTAAATGAACAATTTGATAGTGATGCCGTTCCGTATCAAAAATAGTTTCAACTTCAATCTCACCATAGGCAGGCTTAACCTGGGCATACTCCACCAATAATTGCTGCACAATTTGCTGATAATGCATTAATCTATCTGTCATGTCTTCCATAAAACAATCTGCTCCATTTTAATACTGTATATAACCAGTTTCACGGCATTCTCTTGTATCATTGATGCGGGAAAATCAAGTTGAAAAAAGCTGTTGTATGTCAAATCGGGAACTGCCAAATATAGGACGCGATCGCGTTCCTCACGCCGCAGTGCTGCGCGATAGTTAATAAACTGTCCCAGTGCCATATGAAACTCTGAAATTGCAGATGCGCTAGCCAGAAAACTTTTGATTTCAACTGCTATTTTCTCACCAGCTCGCTCTGCTGCCAGCAATCGTTCCGCTCCCAGATCGATCTCCATGTCTACACCACCCACTTTAATCTGTAAAGGATCGTGGGTAACGTCCCAACCATCTTTGATTAGAGCAGTTTTAACCACCTGATGAAAGCGATTTTTTGCAGCCACAATTGACCTTAATTTTGATGTTTCATAATTCCAATTTATCGCAGTATTGACAAAAGATCGATATTGTGATAAAAAAAATATAAAAACCGCCTAATCCCCATTCTAAAGTGCAAGATATTAGTGTTAATCTCGGCGGGCAGGCTCATTAGTATCTTGATTTGTGTCTTGTCACCCCACTGGCTGAATACTCAGCACAATATCTCTTCAAGTGCTTGACTCAGCTATCAAAGGATGGCAAAATATTCGGCTTAATGTGCGGCGAATGGGTTGACCCGACGCTGGGCAGGATACCAAGGAGCCTACCGCTGAGACTTTGATCCAATTAATCTGGCTGGTGGTAGTTTTTGAACCAAGCTTGGTTGCAGCTAGATGCGCGATTTATCTATGCTGTCGCATCAACCAATTACCGTTGTGGATATACTAAAATGACCAACATCAATCTCGCTTCAAACCAAACAAAAGCACCGCAAAAAACCTTAGTTTCGATTTATTGGAACTATCAAACTGCGCCGTATGTCAAGATAGCTGAGAATTTGTTGACTTTTGCTGAGTCGCGCGGAACTGTGGTAAACCGTCAGGTTTATAACAATTGGAGTCGGGAAAGCAAGGCTAAAAAAACTCTGGAAAATCTCGATTTTGATTGCATCGATGTTTTGTCGAGAGTCGATAGCGCTGTAGACTTTCAATTGTCCATAGACTGCGGGATCGACCCTGTAGATATTGTGATTATTGTGGTGGGCGATCGCTACGGTGACAACCTCATCGATGCCTTGCAAAAAACCGATAAAGACGTGATAGTTTTTGGTCGCAAAGGGCTGGAAGCTAGACCAATCAAAAAGCTGGTTGATGAGTTTTACATTATCGACGATTTACCTGGGTTAGTTGCAGATAAAACTCAGCCAGAAACTCAACCAGATGTTAAGCCAGAAACTCAACCAGAAACTCAGTCAGAAACTCAGCCAGAAACTCAGTCAGACACAAATGGCGCCCCGCCTGTGATGCCTTACGAACGAGCGATAGAGCATCTGCTGGATGCGATTGAGATCGTTCAAAGCCAAGGTAAAGCTACAGTATATACCCGCGTTTGCAACCAGATGCTGAAGCGCTTTCCACCCAATGTGGTATTTTCATCTATCACCAAGCCTGATGGCAAGAAATTTTCCACATTTGGTAAGTTTGTCGATGCTGTTGTAAAAGATGGCAGAGTCCGAGTCAAAGATCAAGAATTGTTTTTGACTCGAAAGAAAAAATAACACGACGTTGTAGGGAACATCAGAAAATTTTGATTTGGCGCAAAATTTTCTGATGTTTTCTACCCCCGTTGATTACACTGAAAATGGTCAGGACTTACGCAAAGAAACCGGGTTTCTATGATAAATCGTCGCTTTGAAACTCAAGATCCACGCAGAAACCCGGTTTCTAGGATCGTCGTGCGTAAGTCCTGATGGTTACAAGTGTATTTCACCAAGTTGCCAAATGACCATTCCCACGTTCAAAAATGAAAAACTGCTGCGCCTTGCACTGACTCACCGTTCTTATGTCAACGAAAACCCTGGTGAAGGGGAAAATAACGAACGCTTAGAGTTTTTAGGCGATGCTATCTTAACTTTTTTAAGTGGCGAGTATCTGTTTAAACGTCACCCGGAAATGGGAGAAGATGAATTGACTCGTCGTCGCGCAGCACTGGTAAATGAGAAACAGTTAGCAAAGTTCGCTATCGAGGTAGATTTAGATTCCAAGATGCTGCTGGGTAAAGGCGCAATTCGAGATGGTGGCTTTACGAATCCAAATTTACTCAGCAGTACTTTTGAAGCATTTATTGGTGCTTACTATTTGGATAACAATACAAATATCGAGCCAGTGCGCGAATTTGTGGAAAAATTGTTTAGTTCCGTGCCTGAAAATGTGGTTGAGATTAGCTCTAATGTAGACTCTAAAAATAGATTTCAGGAATGGGTACAAACAAACATTGGCCCAACACCTCCTAAATATGACACAGTTCAGGCAGGTGGAGAGGCTCACGCACCGGAATTTCTGGCTAAGGTATTGGTGGGTGAAAAAGAGTATGGAGAAGGTAGAGGTCGAAGTAAAAAAGATGCTGAGAAGCGCGCTGCTGAAAATGCCCTAGCCAATTTGAAAAAGCGGGGACTAATGTAGAGGGATAATTTGATATATTGCGCCGTTTGAGGCTCAGAGGCGGAGCCTCTATCTATGCGTTACGTGCCTGAATTTGTACGGAGTTGTGAAAGGTCATAGCAAGCAAGATCGGGAAAAGTGGGGTGGGGAAGCTGCTCTAGACAATTTGCCAAGACAACAGCTAATTTGGAATAGTTACATAATCTACTACCTCATATTTGATCATGGCTATTAACAATCACGAACGAGTTGGCAGAGCTTTAGCCATTCTCGGTCAAGGCTTGTATCCTTATGTCGAGAGGGAAATGCAGGCAGTCCACAAGGAAAAATGGCTAACTATCGCTGAAACCTGCTTACCTGACCACCAAACATCAAAACGCAGCCCGCAAGACCTTTTGCGCGAGGATGTTTCTGCCTTATTAATAGTCATGTCAAAGCAGTGGGAGAAGCTATTCAAAAAAAATAAAAGTCTGGGTCAATCGGAACGCGCTCTAATAAATGAACTGATTGATGTCCGCAATAAATGGGCACACCAGTCTCCCTTTTCCCCAGATGATACTTATCGCGCTCTCGACAGTATAATCCGGCTAATTAAAGCTGTTTCTGCACCAGGGGTAGAGATACTAGAAAAGCAGAAGCACGAAGTTTTACGAATTCTTATGGATCCAACTCGGTATGAAAATCGCCCTCCTTCTGCTGAAGACTCTCGAATTAGAAACGAGTTGACTGAATTACTAAAACGACTGCCTTTCCAAAATGCTTCGCTTCTAAATCTAGCACTGACCCATCGCTCATATCTTTATGAAAATCCCAAAGAAGTTAATGAAGATAACGAGTGCTTGGAATTTTTGGGTGATGCTTTACTAGGCTTTCTGAGCAGTGAGTTTCTGTATCGGAGTGGTTCGGTAAAGAATGAAGGTCAACTGACCCACTTACGCTCTAAGTTAGTGGATGAGGAACAATTGGCAAAGTTTTCTGTCGCTCTAGACATAGGGAAATGGATTCGGCTAGGTAAGGGTGAGGTGGCAAGTGGAGGTCGCACAAAATCCTCGTTACTCAGTAATACTTTTGAAGCGATCGTTGGTGCGTACTTTCTTGATTCTGGCATTGAAGCTGTCCGAGATTTTGTAGAACCACTATTTGAGTTGGCAGCAAAAGAATTTGTTGTTTTTGAGTCTAATTTTAATGCCAAAGGTGTAGTAAATCCTAAAAATATATTTCAGGAATGGGTACAAACAAACATTGGCCCAACACCTCCTAAATATGTCACAGTTCAGGCAGGCGGAGAAGCTCACGCGCCGGAATTTTTGGCTAAGGTATTGGTGGGTGAAAAAGAGTATGGAGAAGGTAGAGGTCGAAATAAAAAAGATGCTGAGAAGCGCGCTGCTGAAAATGCCTTAGCCAATTTGAAAAAACGCGGGCTAATGTAGAGGGATAATTTTTAAACATTTACCTCAAAAGTTGAAATGCGATCGCTAAAAATAATATCTGTATATAAAAAACCTCTATTCTACAAAGATAGAGGTTTAGAGAGAAGGTTTCCCGATGAAATCAAAGGTAAGGGAAAAGTTAGCAATAACTCCCTAAATTACGCAATTTACTTGCGGGAAATTTGAGACAGTTCTTGCAAAGACATGGGCATGGGAGCCGCTACTTTTGTTTCTGCTACTAGCTGTTCCACAGATTTGGGAACGGGCAATTCGGCACTACTGGTTGCAGGAATTGCGACTGGCAATTGTTCCGGTAAAAGTGGAACCGGAGGCGCCACGCTGCTAACAGAAATTTCTGCCAAAGGCATTGGTACGGGAGGGGTTGCTGCTGCCGCACTCGATTGCTTGCTAGTTAAAGATGCGAGTGCCTTTAGTTCTTCAATTGGCAACGGTGGGGGTGGGGAAGAAAACTTTTCTGAATTCATAATCTTTGACCTTGAATCGTTGAGAAGGGGGGAGAAAGGCAATTTTATCCCCCTCAAAATGACTTGGAATTAAACTACGTAAGCCGTGGTAATGAAGTCAGCGTCGATATATACATTAACCGCGCGATCGCTTGCTTTGGCATCATTCATCATCACGAACAAATTTGTGCAACCATCTGCCGCACCTTCTTTAATTCGTTTCCAGCCTAAATCTTGAATGTACGCCCAAGCCCATTGGCTGGTGTAGTAAGCATAGGTATACAGAACTTTTTTGTTGTTGTGCCACATGGTAAAAACCTCTAATTGTGCGGATGTTGGGGGTAAAATACCGTTTTTCCCTGAATGTGAAACACTTGGGGCGGGGCGGGTTTAGTTAAATTGTTTGTTTCAATCAAAAGTAACTGGTAAAACCCGCCCCTACAATCGGTACATGTTAGGGAAACTAACATCTTGCACCTACCCGATAAACAGCCTCCAAATAAATTTGGCTCTGAAACGTTTTAACCCGTTTCAACGGGTTTTAGCTTTAAGCCAGAAATTTATTTCTGGGTTTGGTGCAAGATGTGAGGGAAATCTTTTGTTGTGTCGAGCAGGCATTTTCTCTGCACTAATCACAGCAAATAAGCCGTCGTAATCAAACCAGCTTCGATATGCACGTGAACCAGGAGATCTTTGGCTTTTGCCTTGTTCATCATCACGAACAAATTGGTTACGCCATCTGGCGCACCGTCTTTAATCCGCGCCCAACCATAGTCTTCGATGTAAGCCCAAGCCCATTGACTGGTGTGGTGGGCGTAGGTGTATAAAACTTTCTGGTTGTGGAACCAAATCGACGCCACGCGATAGAGCATTTGTCGCACATTGGGGCGGTTGCCGATGCGTTGGCTGCTGGGGCGTCCTGGTGCATCTTGCTGCGGCGAACCCGTTGTGCGGAGTAAGTTTCTGGCAGCTGCGGGCGACAAGGGGGTTTTGCCTTGGGTGCGTAAAACACCTTGCACTGAACCTAAAGCACCAACCACAATCGGGGAAGCGCTAGAAGTACCGCTGAAGGTATCTGTATACCACAAGTCTTCATTGCTACCACCTTGCAAATCGCCGTAACCGCAAGTTGTGACTTCTCGTCCCCAACCTTGGGCATCTACGATGGAGCCATAATTCGAGAAATCCAAGCGCGAGCGATCGGGGCCATGATCGCGTCCGTGCGTTCCTGGCGGGGGCGCACCTGCACCGACGACAATCGCACCGGAATCGCGATTGTTGCGATTAAATGGATTTGTCCAAGTAGCAGGAAAACCGACAGGGCGGGTTTCATAGATAGCATCGTCCAGATTTTCTGCACCATTACCTGCCGCTTCCACCACAATCACACCGCGACTGGTGGCATAGAGAATGGCGGCAAAATCGTCTTCCCACCACTCGATCGCAATGTAGCCTCTTTGATCGAGTCGCCCTTGGAAATTAAACCGAGGCCCAGCACGGTGGAGTTCGATTAAAATAATGTCACCCGGATTGAGCAAATCCGCAGCTTGACGAATCGCTCCGGCTGAACCAGTGCCGCCAAAAATAGAGACAGCGCGGACATTAGCATCGGGACAAATGCCGGTAACGCCAAACGAGTTGCGATCGCCGCCAAACTCGCCAATTACAGCTGTACCGTGGTTGCGCCACCCAATATCTGTCGATTGAGTGCCACCCACAACGCCACCTTGGTTTTGCGTCAAATCCTCGTGGGTAAAACGCCAAGCACCTTCAATGTCAATAATTCCCACACCAGCACCGCCGCCCCCAGCAATCCCAGCAGCATAAACGGCGTCAACTCCACCGGGTGCTGCTTGTAGATAGCCTTGACGGGAAGTAAAATCTGCCGTCACCGGAGGTGCCTCGGTTGCCAAAGGCATCATATTATTCAGCCGCAGGGGTGGCTCTGCCGCTGGCTTGACATAGGCGCTGGTAACCACATCCAATTCCCGCAACCTTGCCGCCAAGTCATCCAAGCGATCGTCTGGAGCTTGTACGCGATAATAAACTGATAAATCGGGGACTTCAACTCCAGTTTCAGCAGTCGAAGATAAAGCTTGTTGTCTCAGTCTTTCCTCACTCAAACCAAACAGAGGTTGCAAAGTCGCACTTTCAGATCCCAAGACATCGGCTAAGGATGAAACATCCATACCAGCAACCGATCTGATACCCTCCGTTGTTGCCCGCAAATTGACTTCGGGCTGAACAATTACAATCAGTTCGCGTTCCATATAATAAGAGCTAAATTTTGTTTAACCTTCAGAGCTTTTGGGATTGGGTATGGGAGAAAGTCTCCCATACCTTGCCTTCTCTGCTCTGTTATTAATAACGAGGAAAAACTTCAACTTATTCCACAAACTGCCAACAAAATTTGTACTCATTAGTGCGATCGCTCAATGTCACTTAAATGCTGTACCTCAAACAAGCGACACTAGATATAGACTACTAACCTAAAACGGGACAAAAGCGATCGCCTCTCCTCTCCTCTTCCTCTGCGTCCTCTGCGCCTCTGCGGTTCAATCATAAATCTTACGATTGAAAACGAGCCATCAACCAAGCACCCACCTGAGATTGATCCTGAGTTCTACTTAACTGCAACGCCTCTTCTAACACAGACATTTGCAACCCAGGCAATACTCCGGAAGAGGTAATTCTCTTGCTCCCACCGTCTGCGATCGCAAAAGCAATAATCCTAACATTCTCCACATCCACAATCCAATATTCTTTCACATTCAATTCTTCATACAGCAGCCGTTTTTGACCCAGATCGTCCAGCAATGAAGTGCTAGCAACTTCAATAACTAAATCTGGCGGCGGATAGTTATCTAAATTAATAATAAACGTTCCACGACCAACTGTTGATGCATTTTCTCCAATGTAGTAAGACACATCAGGTTGAGAGTCTTGAACGCCTGTTTTTCTGTAGGTACAGTTATCTCGTGCATTCAAAGGAATATTTTTGATAATCGCAAACAGATTTACCCCTACAATAATAATAGCATGGTCGAGAGAGTGGTCATTACCTAATGCTGACATTTCTATCCTCACTTCTCCGTTGTAATAGTAGCACCGCGCTTTTTGATATTCTGGATTTTCAACTATCTGAATATACTCTTCCCAGCTTGCTTTTACCCAAGTATCTGTAGGAATTTTTGTTTGTAAGTTAACCATTGTTTCTTCCTCATTTTAATAAAAAATGGCTAATAGCCTTTTTACAATTAGCCATTAGCCATTACCAATTACCCAACTACAAAATTCACCAATTTACCCGGTACAACAATCGCTTTTTTAACGGTTTTACCCTCAAGATTGCGCTGCGCGGGTTCGGATTCGCGGGCGTATTTTTCTAACCCTTCTTTATCCAAACTTGCTGGCGCTTGAATCGTACCGCGAGTTTTGCCGTTGATTTGAATTACCAAGGTAATTTCATCTACAACTAATGCAGATTCATCGCATTGAGGCCAAGTTTGTTTGTGAACCGATTCGCTATTCCCAATCCTTTGCCACAATTCCTCAGCGATGTGAGGCGCAAAAGGCGACAACATGATAACCAAAGTATTGATGCCTTCTACATAAACTGGCGAATCTTTGCAAGTTGCATCGGTGATGGCGTTGCTCAATTTCATCAATTCGGATATAGCAGTATTGAATTGATATTCGCCTGACAAGTCTTCTGTCACCGCTTTAATGGCGTTGTGAATTGCCCGCCGCAAGTCTTTTTCATCTTTGGTCAGGGGTGAAGCATTCGGGCGATTATCTTTGGGTTCGACATCAGGATTGCTAACCGAATGCTTCGCCCCTACCGACTCGCGGGAAGCGAATTCCGTTACCAAACGCCAGACGCGATTTAAGAAGCGGAATTGCCCTTCAACATCGGCATCATCCCATTCCAAATCTTTTTCTGGGGGTGCTTTAAACAGGACAAACATCCGCGCCGTATCTGCACCGTATTTGCCGATCGTATCTGACGGTGCCACCCCGTTATATTTGGATTTGGACATTTTTTCGTACACCACTTCCAAAGTATCTCCAGTTTCTGGATCTATGGGGTTAGCTGGATCTGCAACTTGCGTGGGAATGACGTATTTCCCAGTGCGACGGTTTTTGTATGTTTTCCCTTGTACCATCCCTTGAGTTAAGAGACGGGAGAAGGGTTCATCGAAGTTGATGAGATTTCTGTCTCGCAATACTTTGGTAAAGAATCGAGAGTAAAGTAAGTGCAAAATTGCATGTTCGATTCCACCTACATATTGATCCACAGGCATCCAATCATTTGTTTTAGCAGAATCGAACACCTGTTGCTCGTTCTTTGCATCCGGATAGCGCAAGAAATACCACGATGAATCGATAAATGTATCCATCGTATCGGTTTCTCTTTTCGCAGGGGTGCCGCAAGTTGGACAAGGCACGTTTATCCAATCTTCCAACTTAGCTAAAGGTGAAGCACCGCGCCCGCTAAATTCGACATTTTCCGGCAATACAACTGGCAAATCTGCTTCGGGTACTGGCACTATCCCGCAATTGGGACAGTGAATTACAGGAATGGGCGCACCCCAGTAACGTTGACGCGAAATCAACCAATCTCTTAAGCGATATTGGATGCGCGCTTTGCCATATCCTTGCTTTTCCGCATATGTAATAATCGCCTGTTTTACTTCAGTGGAATTCATGCCATCAAATTCACCGGAATTGATCGTAATTCCCGGTTCTGTATATGCCTCCTTCAACTCTTCTGGTGCGGGCGAATCTGGGGGAGAAATTACCACTTGAATTGGCAATTGCTTTTCCTTGGCAAATTTGAAATCCCGCGCGTCGTGTGCGGGTACGCCCATTACCGCGCCCGTACCGTATTCGTACAAGACATAATCGGCAATCCAAATCGGCACTTCTTCGCCGGTAAAGGGATTAATTGCTTTACCGCCGGTGGGGATGCCGCGTTTCGGTTTATCTTCCGCCGTCCGTTCTAATTCGGTTTGGTTGGATACTTCTTTAATGAAAGCTTCAACCGCTGCTTTTTGGTCGGATGTGGTAACTTTTGGCGTCAAAGGATGTTCTGGCGCTAATACCACGTAGGTAACGCCATAAACCGTATCGGGACGAGTGGTAAATACGGCAATTTTTTCATCCATTCCCACAATCGGAAATTCCAAATAGGCGCCGACAGATTTGCCGATCCAGTTAGCCTGCATTAACTTTACTCGTTCGGGCCATCCGGTCAACTTATCCAAATCGTTGAGCAATTCTTCGGCATATTCGGTAATTTTCAAGAACCATTGTTTGAGCAATTTACGCTCAACAATTGCACCAGAACGCCAGGAACGACCTTCGCTATCGACTTGTTCGTTTGCTAATACGGTTTGGTCGATGGGGTCCCAATTTACAGCGGCTTCTTTTTGATATGCTAATCCTGCTTGCAAGAATTGCAAAAATATCCACTGCGTCCACTTATAATAATCAGGCGAACAGGTAGCAACTTCCTTATTCCAATCGTAGGAAAGACCTAATTGTTGCAATTGCGATCGCATCTGGTCAATATTGCTATATGTCCACTTCGCTGGATGTATTCCCCTCTCAATCGCCGCGTTTTCGGCGGGAAGTCCAAATGCATCCCATCCCATCGGATGAAGTACCCGATATCCCTGCATCCGCTTGACTCTAGCGATCGCATCTGTAATCGTATAGTTGCGAACGTGTCCCATGTGCAGGTTACCCGATGGATAGGGAAACATCGACAGCGCGTAGAATTTGGGCTTGTCGCTCTCTGTAGGGGTTTGATCTATACTTTGTTCGGCCCAAGTTTTTTGCCAATGCGCCTCTATCTCGGCGGGGTTGTAACGGGACTCCACGGCTATTCTCCTATTCGTTTCTACATCGGATCGCGTCTGTTTGTGTATTTTGACATATCGAATGTGGTGCGGATCGCTTGGTTATGTGCGATATGCCTCGAGGCACGCTGCGCGATCGCTCCCATACTTTTATACTACTTATTGTATTATAACGATTCCGGTTGGCACCAGTGCTTGGTGGTCAACAGCAACAACCCAAACCTTGAGATGCGGTGCTGGAAGGACTACTCAGATCTTGCACCATTATCAACAAGCTTTCAAAAACCGGGTTTCTTAACGAGAAATTTAGGCTTTCAAGCTGAGCTATTTGCAAGAAACCCGGTTTTTAGTCAAGGTGCAAGATGTGAAACTAGGAAGAATGGAGAAAAAGTCAAGTTTGATTGTGCGTTAATATCCAGACCAAAATCTGCATCAACACTTGCAAGTCAGTCGGTACTCGATACAGCATCAAATCTTGAGTCACCACACGCGAAGGTCGATGATAACTACCAAATTGCCAAATATCTCCAGTTGTAACAGCACCGTAGAGAGTTTCATCTTCAGATTCGATCCAACTATCGAGAGCAATTAATTCAGCAGCTAACTGGGTAAACCCCCTGGTTAAATCTGCTTGTTTTGCTTCTACTACCAAAACATTGTGTTGTGAAGTTAAATAATAGTCCAGATCGCCTCTCAGATACTGGTTAACCTCGATGGGATACTCAATATTAACCATTGCTTCGGTGATGTTTGCTACTTCCAGCAAGATGGGTGCAATCAAAACTTCCCGCCTTGCTGCTTCGCTGGTTAAACTGACGCGAGGAATTGCTTGTTCTAACCGCTGGCGTAGGTCTTGTAATCGGTTCGGTTCTGGTAAGGTGGCGATTGGTAGATTAATCGTTGTTTTGGTTAAACTAGCCCCTAATTCCCGCAGAATGTCTGCTGGCGCAAACCTGATTAAAAAATAACTGCGGAAAGTGTAGGTTTCATTTGGATTGAGAATGGGGGGACGGTGCGATCGCTCAGTCATAATTCATCCAAGACTTTACACACCTTTCAAATTAACTCTCTAGTTTTAATCCCCTTACGGGTAATCCTAAATAAGCTGTTACGCATTTAATTTGTACATGGGGAGCTGGGGGAGCTGAGGGAGCTGGGGGAGCCAGGGAGAGGGATTGGCAGTTTTATCCCGATATTAAAAATATACAAATTAGCTGCGCGTTAGCTTAGAAATCTTTGAAAACTGTCATCCTCTCTAGGCCATCCTTATAAGTTTTCGTCCCCGTGAGGGGAAGATTTAGAAGCAGATTCGGATATTTGAAATATCTGAAACGGTCACTTTTTTTGTTAATAAGTTTCCATCCCCTTACGGGGAATAAGCAATTATAACTCTGCTTTTTTAACAGCGTTTGCAGGCGGATTCAGATTAATATATATCTGAAAAGCTTGCTTTTTTGTTAATAAAGTCAGAGTTAATTTCTGAACTCTATTAATTTCAAACGCTTACATCGTAAGCTGTCTGAGGTGGTTAGCAAATTTGTGCAATTTGCCAGATTATAGCAAACCCTTCAGATATTTATTAATTAAAATTGTACTGGAGATAGCTGAAATTGTCTAGCTAGCAAATGTTAAAAGTTTTTGTATACGGCACTCTCAAGCCAGGAGAATCAAATTATCAACGCTTTTGTGCGGGTAAAGTGGTGGAGGAGAAAAGAGCGATCGCCCAAGGTCATCTATTTGCTTTACCATTCGGTTACCCAGCGATGACCCCAGGCGATGGACGAGTTCAAGGATATTTGCTGACTTTTGCTGACCCAGAAGTTCTGGACGCCCTCGATCGGTTAGAAGATTACCGTCCAGAGCGTCCCCCGGAACAGAACGAGTATAATCGGCAACTTATAGAAATATTTAACTTATATGGCGAACCTTTAGAAACCGCTTGGGTTTACTTAATGAATTTCCATCTCATCCGCCGGTATGGAGGTATATTATTACCCTCTGGATGGTGGAGTAATTGCGGAGATTCTGCCTAGTGTAGCTTTTGATCCCCATTGGGATGGCTGCTGGAATGAGGCAAAGATTTGACGGGGGATGCAACCGCAGCTTTGGGAATATTGACTAGCGGTTCGTTCAAAGCCACCATTAGGGGTTCGGAAGTTGGGTTAGGAGATTCAGCTAGCTGGGGCACGAATGAATCGCGACCGGGCAATAAAGTTGCTAAAGCACCGACGAACAAGGCAGCGATCGCTACTCCACCCCATCTCAAAGCGCGGGTGGGACGGCTGCGGTCGAGTTTAGCAAACACTGCATCTACTGTTTGTTGGACAGGCACTGCTTGGGGCGGTGCCATTGCGGTTAGACCTTGACGCAATTTCAGCAGCCGATTATACAAGCGCTGTACTTGCGGGTCGGTATCGAGCCATTCTTGGACTTGGCGGCGTTCTGCGGCTGTAACCTCGCCATCCAGGTAGGCACTGAGTAGTTCAAAGCGATCGCGTTTTTGCATATCCAGGGTTCCTAAAGGCGAATTTTCCACCTTTGGAGATGGCAAGTCTTCAAAAGAATGGGATGACAGATTTTGGTGGGAGTTGAACTCAGGGGTCATTTTAAATCACTTCCAAGTTAGACAAATAAAACACAGCGGTTACGTGCGCTCTAGTCTACTACGGCTCTCAAAATTCTACTACCGATCTTAGGGATCAATAAAGTGCTTTGCTTCTAGCAGTTGACATATTTCCATTAGCCAATTGCCAAAATTGGATCTCAAGAGAATTTTAACGATCGTCGAGATACTTTTGCAGTTGGGACTGAAGTCTAGATCTTGCTCTAGCGATTCTCGATTTAACGGTTCCCAAGGAAACTCCGGTAATTTCGGCAATTTCCTCGTAGGCCATGCCTTCGATTTCCCTTAATACAATTGTAGTCCGGAACGCTTCCGGCAGTTCGGCGATCGCTTGGTGCAATTGCTCGTAGAACTCGCGGGTGGTTAGGTCATCAAAGGGGCCGGGATCGTCGGTAGCAATTTCCCAGTCCATATCCCCATCTTCCAGGGTTCTGGGGGCATCTAACGACAGGGGTGGAGATACGCGCTTGCGCTTGCGTAACTCATCGTAAAACAAGTTCGTCGCGATGCGGCTGAGCCAACCCCGGAACTTGACCGGCTCTTGCAAGCGTTTGATATTGCGATAAACTCGAATCCAAACTTCTTGGGCTAGATCGGCGCGGTCTTGCCAATCGGGGGCCAAGTGATACAATAGGCGGTCAACGTGGGACTGATAGCGACGCATCAACTCGGCAAAAGCCATGCGATCGGGACGCAGTCCAGATTGACAGCGTATTACTAAATCGTGGTTAGGGAGGTTTTCAGGTGTCGGCACTTGCCTGTTATGAACCCTTACCTCAACGGTAGAGCAGGATATAGGAATTGACTGAGTCATGGGCAGTGATTGGCTCTACAAGTTTCATAGGCAATGACGCTGCCCCATTTTGAGAAGTTCCCTTAATTTGTCCCACGAGTCAAGCCTCGTAGGTGGGAGAACCCCCCTTGTTACTACAGCACAAACGGGGTATTTTCGGGAAGAGCTGTCAAAAATCCGCCAAAATTCAGTCATTTAGGTCAATCTTGTTGTTTTACAATTGCCAAGGGAGGCAAAAATATCGCAGGTAAGAGCCAATGTTAAAACACGACTTTCTACGCCGCAGTTTGGTGGTGTTATTTGCTGGGACTGGCATTCTCTTACTTTTGGCGCAGTGGCGAACGGTTGCTTCTACAGCTGCAAGCGATGTTAGATCGTTGTTAGCGCCGTCGCTGGCGCCCGTTCCTCCGCCTGCTAGAGTGAATGGGTTGCATTTGAGGGTGGATTTAAGCGATCGCCGCGTTTCGCTATATAGAAGCGATCGCAAGTTAGCCAGCTACCCCATAGCAGTCGGTCAGCGGGGGTGGGAAACTCCTCTCGGCGCTTACCAAGTGATTGAAATGCAAAGATACCCAGTTTGGCGCCATCCCCTCACCGACGAGATCGTACCCCAAGGACGAGACAATCCTTTAGGCAGCCGCTGGATTGGTTTTTGGGATGACGGACGCCATCACATCGGATTTCACGGCACTCCTGAAGCGAATTTAATCGGGCAACCTGTTTCCCACGGTTGTTTGAGAATGCGAAATGCAGATATTCAAGCGTTATACGAGCAAGTTTCTCCTGGTACGCCAGTCATCGTCCAGGACTAGGTTACCGTCGCATCATTAGCACTTACGTAAAAAAACCCGGTTTCTAGGAAAAATCGTTGGTGCAGAGTGGCGAGATTGACGCAGAAACCGGGTTTTTGACCTCACCGGCGATCGCCACGTAAAAAAACCCGGTTTCTAGGAAAAATCGTTGGTGCAGAGTGGCGAGATTGACGCAGAAACCGGGTTTTTGACCTCACCTGGAAAAAAATCAGCGATTAATTCAAGTTGCTAGCTATCTCATGCATAGCAGCTAATGGCTAATGGCTCATGGCTAATGTTAGTAAAAATCTTCTTATATTAGCAATTAGCAATTAGCAATTAGCAACGCCGAAATTTATCACTAGCAACTTGCGTTAATAGAGAATCAGCGATCGCTCGAAGAACTCATATCGGGTTTGGCTTCAAAATTGGGCGCGTAAGCCTGAAGCAAAGAACTTACCTGTTGAATCATATCTCTTGGCATACTCTTACCGATGGGTTGTCGTTCTGGGAACATATCGGGGCGATCGAGATTTCGAGATAGAGCTTCCCTGACTTGATAAGAGATTAACTCTAGTAGCTCTTCTTTGGCTCGCTTGCGCTGGTAAGCTGCGCCTTCTTCTGTCGTAGCATAGAGCGGGGGAAGCCGGTTGAGAGCATAAGCCGCAATATCGCCCACATCCAGAACGTGTTCCGTGGTGGCTTCAATTTCGGCTACCCGCGCGATCGCTTCTGTCAACACCAATTCTTCCATGACGTTGATAAACTGCTTGCGGGGCACCGCGACCACTTCCCCGGTTAACAAAGCACCCATCAGCCGATCTAGAGCCATATACTCTTCAATCGAAAGTTCGCTCGCGGTGTCGCAGATTCGTGCCACCTCAGCTTCCATCGCTGGGGTAAGATAACCATCTTGCAATGCCTGTTCAACAATTTTTTCAATACTCATAATGCCTCAACCACGTCCAGGCTCTGTTGCATGGGCAACATTGCTCTGATTTTTGCTTACTTTATAAGAACTTCTCAACTGGGTATTCACCAACAACTCTTAACCACCATAACGCTATTCAAAAGTTTGACTTTTCCAAGGTAACGGATCGACAGACTTTCCGTTGACGTATAACCCCCAGTGCAAGTGAGGCCCCGTAGATGCGCCTGTGGAACCTACAGCACCTATCACTTGACCGGGTTGGACAAAATCTCCCTCGCGCACGTCAATGCGGCTGAGGTGCAGCATCACGCTGATGACGCCTTGCCCGTGGTCGATGCCGATGGTGTTGCCGTGCAGGCGAAACCCGTCGGCAAGCCGTCCTACCAGCGCTACGCGCCCCGCTGCTGGCGCAAACACGGGCGAACCCATGCCACCAGCATAATCAAGCCCGCGATGGAAATAATCGTTAGCAAACACCCCATTGTAGTAACGGCGCACGCCATAGCCAGTGCTGATGCGGCCTCGGTTTGGCCTCACAAACGCACCGTTCCAATATTTTTCTGGCGTTACTAATTGGCGAAAAGTCCTGACGCGGTTTAATTCGTACTCGGTTGGTTGCAACCCACCGCTGCGGGTATTACGTATCCGCAGGCGTTGCACGGGGAAGGTGCGCCCATTCACCCGCAAGGATAAATTTTGCACCTCGCCGTCTCCTGGATTGACTTTAATATCCCAGGTTCCGGGTTTGTCTAGCGGTGTTGTGGGTAACAAAGCCCGAAACCGATTTTGACCGATGGGAAAGGTTGGGTAGGTTTGTTGTTGCATCGAAACCGTTGGAGGTGTCTCCCCCGCTTCCGTTTCAATAACGACTTTTATAGTATCTCCCAATACTGCGGTGCTAGGTGTTATCCGCACTTGAGGAGCAACTGCTGCCGTCGCAGTTATTGTGGCGATGCTGATGGCAATTGCTAGTGCAAGGCTGTTCGTAATTTTGTTTAATCTTAAACGGGCGAAAAGCTGGGTCAGCTGAGATTTGGATAACGCCTTCCGGTGATGTCTCAATTGATGCAATGGATACACGATAGATCCTTTGGAATCTAAAACTATTGCTGCGATTGACTGTTTCCCACAACAAGTTAAATGTACGATAGCGCGAGCAGCTTTTGCCAAAAAATTTATGTAAACGTTGAGTACTTGGCGCCCACTTATCGGATGAAGCAGCTGCTACCCTACCCTGTGCCGCTGTCACCGCCTGGAATGCTTTGATTAGTGGAGGCGGTATCAAAGCAGGCGATACGGTATGCTAGCTTAGGTTGTGTATAATTTTTGATGCTGTAGGGGCGGGTTTTACCAGCCATGCTGGAAAATCGCGAGGAATTTTTTAAACCCGCAAGGGCTAAGCTACCGATGCTACCGGATATGATATAAATCCTTTGCCAATTTTGGCAAAAAGCGTGCGAGTTCAGGGTGTTTATGTGGGTTCGCGCCAGATGTTTGAAGAAATGAATCGCGCGATTGAATTGCATCAACTGCAACCAATTGTCGAGCGATTTTTTCCCTTTCAACAAGCAAGAGAGGCGTTGGAATATATGGAAAGTGGAGCGCATTTCGGTAAAATTTGCCTGAAATTTTAAGCTGTAGCCAAGAAACGGGGTTTGTTTAAAAAATCTTCGGCTGTAAACTCAAGATCGCCGCAAGAAACCCGGTTTCTAAGATCGTCGTGGGTAAGTCTGATAAAAAATACCTGGAATGGGTGAGGCGTTGATCCAGAAACCTGTGTATAGCTAAAAGGTATAGCGATCGCACTGCTTCACTAGCAGAATTGGGCATCTTCACATCTTGCACCTACCCGATAAACAGCCTCCAAATAAATTTGGGGCTGAAAG
>CAYXCW010000054.1:26057-45579 GCA_964463555.1 uncultured bacterium | reverse complement strand
CGGGTTTTAGCTTTCAGCCAGAAATTTATTTCTAGGCTTGGTGCAAGATGTGAGTCTTGCTAAATTTCCTTTCCTCTTCAAAGAGGGAGGCTAAAAACCCGTTTTTTGTGGTAATTGGTAATTGCCAGTTATCAATAGTGTAGGGGCGGGTTTCACCAACCATCTATGTCATCAACGACAGTTAATTAAACCCGCCCCCCATCAGCGATCGTTTTCTTTAGCTTGCCCAGGTTCGCTCGGGAGGAAAATTCTACCAAATGTACAGTCAAACTAGCGACACACAAATCACCTTTTACTATCTCGACGGTCATACGGAATCGTTTAGTATTTCTAACCCAGAGGAAACCGCCGAAACTCAGCAGGAATTGCGGCAAGAATTACGCCGCCTGTTCGACAATCCTTGGTGGGTTTTCCACTTGGCAGATCAAACAATTTGCGTCAATACTGCCAATGTTATCAAAGTGGAAATCAAGCCTGCGATTCCTTACCTGCAAGGGGATAATGTTTTTTCTAATGCAGAACGAGTAACTGCATTGGCTCAATCATCGCGCCGTTCTGCAAGTTAGGAAAATAGTTGTTAAACTAAACCAAAAATTAGCAACTAATCGCCCATGCAACCAGCCGTTAGCCTAATTCGCGCCAACTCTTACGAGATTGAGTTATTGCGGTCATCGCTTTTAA
Organism: uncultured bacterium; assembly: GCA_964463555.1. GTDB lineage: Bacteria > Cyanobacteriota > Cyanobacteriia > Cyanobacteriales > Aerosakkonemataceae > Microseira. The sequence continues at coordinate 44,898 of CAYXCW010000054.1, read as the reverse complement.
CTTTACTGGAACCTTTGGGAGGAATAGGAGCGATCGCTAAAAAGGGCGATCGCGTCCTGCTAAAACCCAATTTACTCACAGGTGCGCGTCCCGGTAAAGAATGTACTACCCGCCCGGAAATCGTTTACTGCGTCGCCAAAATGCTGCAAGAAGTCGGCGCTAAACCGTTTATGGGGGATGGCCCCGCTTTTGGCAGCGCCCGGGGCGTCGCAGAAGCCAACGGCTATAAGCCAATTATCGAAGAACTCAATTTACCCGTGGTCGAATTCCAGGGGAGTCGCTACCAAACTGTCAGCGAGGAATTTAACCACCTGCTACTGAGTAAAGAAGCGATGGAAGCGGATGCGGTAATTAACCTACCCAAAGTGAAATCCCACGTCCAGCTAACTCTGACAATGGGTACAAAAAATTTGTTTGGTTGCGTCCCCGGTAAGATGAAAGCTTGGTGGCACATGGAAGCGGGCAAGGATAGCGCCCGCTTCGGTCAAATGCTGGTAGAAACCGCCAGGGCGATTAACCCAGATCTAACCATCCTCGATGGCATTATCGGTCACGAAGGTAACGGCCCCAGCGGCGGCGAACCTCGCACCTTGGGGATTTTGGGCGCATCTACGGATGTATTTGCCTTAGATCGAGCCATAGTAGAAATTTTGCATGTAGATCCCCTCATTGTGCCTACCGTCGCCGCGTCGATGCGATTGGGGCTGTGTTCGGATCTAGCAGCGATTGACTTTCCTCACCTGCGACCGGAAGATCTAAAAGTGCTGGATTGGAAACTGCCAGAAAAGCTGGTACCGATTGATTTTGGCTTGCCCCGCGTTGTCCAGTCTACCTTTAGGCATCTCTATATCCGATTTATTAAAGAACCCTTGAGTGCCTACTCTGCCAGGTAGGTAAACTCAGATCTTGCACCTTGGCTAAACCTTAGTTTTTTGCAAATAGCTCAGCTTGAAAGCCTAAATTTTTGGTCAAGAAACCCGGTTTTTTCAGGCTTGTTGATAATGGTGCCAGATCTGAGGACATGAATAACGACTAAAGTCGCGGCTACACAAACTAAGACCGCCTGCGCGGTCTGTAAGAATAAGGGGGTGGTTAATCTGGTTTGCTGTAAATAGCCCATAACGCCTGGTTATTTGACAACTCCCCGTCCTGAAGTTCGGGGATTCTTGGATCGTCGGGAGTCCAACGACTTTACCCTCACCAAAATTCACTGCGATGTGCCCCACCGCTGTATGAGAGAAAATTCTTACGTTCCCCAGGAAGGAGAAATTTCTCAGGAGATTACGCCCCTTGCGAGACAGGTTCCGCAGCAACAATGGCGCGAGCCTCTGGCTGTGTTGCGATTAGTGCAATCGTATCCTCAAGCCGTGCTAGAAGCACGGGGCTTGTATCCCATTTCTTTGGTCAACTGTCGAAAGACAGCTTTTTAGGCTGTCTTTCCTCTATCTTTAGGTATATTTGGTTGAAAGTGTTGTTATGAGTACAGCCGTATCTAAACGAATAGCTAAAATGGATTGATAGTCGGGAGTATATTACTCTCGCCTTTTCGGTTAGGAAAGCATCTACTATTTGGTATGGAATCAACTGAATCGTCTGCTCAATCGTCAGACAACCCTCCCCAGGGACTCGCAGACCTTCTAGGGACTGCGATCGCACTGCTAACTCTGACAATACCGCTGTATGCGATCGCTCGCTACTCTTCAAACAGCGTTGAGGTTATGCAACAAATCACATATCCCCTACCAGAAGCACGAGAATGATATGAACCCAGACTAGGTAGGCAAACAAGTGAAAGTCTGCCGGTGAGATTGTAACAGAAATTTAAGGCAATATTATCCTTTTGTACGGGAAAACCTGATTTTCAGCGATTCCCGATCTCACCCGCTTACCCGCTCCAACAGCCGAGCGGTAAAATTCTTCTGAGTTTGCACCCATTCCTCTAGAATGCTACACGGGGGTTGTCGAGATTAGCCGTTTGGTTAGGCTCGTCAATTCCATATCTGCCGTTAGCTTAGGAGTTCCATTGTGGACTTATCGCGCATTCCGCCCCAACCAAAACCCGGTTTGATTAACGTTTTAGTCGAAATTACCGCCGGGAGTAAGAACAAGTACGAATTTGATAAAGACTTGCAAGCGTTTGCTTTAGACCGCGTACTCTATTCCTCGGTACAATATCCCTATGACTATGGGTTCGTACCCAACACCCTCGCCGACGATGGCGATCCCCTAGACGGGATGGTAATGATGGATCAGCCTACGTTTCCAGGATGCGTGATTGCAGCGCGGCCTATCGGCATGTTAGAGATGATCGATGGAGGCGATCGCGATGAGAAAATTCTCTGCGTACCTGATAAAGACCCGCGCTACGCTAATATCAAATCCCTCTCGGATTTGCCAGCCCACCGCTTGGACGAGCTTGCAGAATTTTTCAAGACGTATAAAAATCTAGAAAAGAAAGCGGTGGAAATTCTGGGTTGGCAAGATGTGGATAAGGTGATGCCCCTAGTTGAACAGTGCATCAAAGCCTGTAGCGAAAAAGGCTGAAATTCAAATTCAGCAACCACCTAAACGCCCAGGCTCTATTTCAGATTGCAGATTTCAGATAGCAAATCTGCAATCATAAAAAAAATAATTTTAAATCTAAAATCTGCAATTCTTCAATCTGAAATCTGAAATTAATTATGCAACGAACGCTTCTTGCAGCTAAAATACACAGATGCACGCTCACGGCATCAAATCTTAATTACATGGGCAGTATCAGCATCGATGAAACGCTTTTGGATGCTGTCGGAATTTTACCTTACGAGCAGGTACAAGTTGTTAACGTCGCTAACGGTGAGCGTTTTATTACCTACGCGATAGTCGCCCCAGCAAACTCAGGCGAAATCCAACTCAACGGCGCCGCCGCTAGACTGGGAATTGCAGGCGATCGCTTAATTATTATGACCTACGCACAGTTTACAGAGGAAGAACTGAAAAACTATTATCCCAAAGTCGTTATTGTAGATGAGAAGAACCGAATTTTAGAAGTGCGTCGCTATAACGATGAATTGTTTCAACATTCTATCGTAATTTGATTCAATTTGTCACCAATGTACGGGCGGGTTTTACAGATAAATTATGTCAAAGAAACCGCGTTTCTCATCTCGATCAAGGGCGGATTGATGAATCCAATTCGCTATCAATCAAAGGTGTCTGGTGAAACCCGCCCCTACAATGCCATTAACCATACAAGTCCAATGCAAACGGACACAATATCAACTATCAACTATCAACTATCAACTATCAACTATCAACTAATAACCTGGCTTGGCGGAGAATAAAAGATAAAACGGTTTCTTCTCTGGAAATAATATCGGCGGTGACAGCCATTCCTGGTTGAATGGGATACTCGATATTGCTGCGAGTCAAAAAAGTTTTTTCTGGTTGAAGGGTGACTTCGTAGTAGGGGGAATTATGATTGGGATTGGAGATCGCATCGGGAGCGATCGCGCTCACCTTTGCCGGTAAAGTGCCGTAATCCGGATAGGGATAAGCGGATATTTGCAATTGGGCTGTTTGCCCTAGTTTAATTTTACCAATATCTTGAGCTTTTATGCGAGCTTTGACCACAATTGCGGCATTATTAGGAGCAATTTGGGCAATTGCATCTCCCAGTCGCACGGTTTGACCTGAATTTCGCAAGTTTAATTGTAAAATAGTGCCATCGACGGGAGAACGTAGGGTAGTTTTTTGCAAGTCTTTTTCGATTTGTTCTAGTTCGCGGGTATCGGTTAAGATTTGATTTTGCAGTTGTAAGCGACGCTGGATTAAAGCTTGTTGTTCTTTAGTTAAAATGGCTGATGTAGCGTCGCCTTTGGCTTGTTCTTGGGCGATGCGATCGCGGGCGATGGCAATTGGTGCGATGCTGGGATTTAATCCGGCTTTTTCTGCTTGCAATTTAGCTAAAGCTGCTGCTACTGTTTGTTTTTGTCGTTCAATCGTTTGCGCTTGTGCGAGGACGGCTTTTTTTTGCGCTTCGACGGCGGCTTTTTGTCCTAAAACTGCTTGTTCTTGTTGCTGTACTTCTAATTCTGTCTCCTGCAATTGTTGCAAGGAAATCGAACCGGATGCGGCTAAAGGTTTATAGCGATCGCGTTTAGTTTGCGCGGCTTTTAAGTTGGCTTCTGCTGCTTTTAAATTGGCTTTAATTGTTTCTAGATTAGCTTTTACCTGCCAATATTCTTGTTCGGCTTTTTGCACTTCGGCTTCGGCTATTTTTATATTAGCTTCTGCTTGTTGAACTGAGGTTTGGGTGGTGATTTGTCGCTGTTGAAAATCCCGTTGATTGCGGCTTAATTCTGCCGTAGCCGCATTAATTGCAAGTTCCGTTGCGCGGGTTTCGGCGGTGATTTGAGTGGCGATAGAATTGATTTGAGCAGCTATTTGATTGATTTGCAATTGCTGTTGCCGAATATTGCCTTGAAGTTGGCTTTTTTTGGTTTGAAGGGAAGAGTCATCTATGAATGCGATCGCATCCCCTTGTTTAACTGCGGTATTCTCTTTTACGGGGATACTTTTAACCATACCTTCGGCGATTGCTTGGACAAGTCGCACTTCTCCAGAAGGACGGATGGAGGCATCGGCTCTCACGGTAACATTGTACCGGGTATGGTGTGCGATCGCCAAAGCCGCCCCACAAGTTCCAATTAAAAATAATCCTCCCAAACTCGTCCACCGACTCACCGATGGCAAAAATTCATCGCTGCTAACTAAAGGTAGATATTCTGGATTCGACTTCCCCAGCATAAGCGGATATCAAAAAACAACTTTTATCCCCACCGAAGGGCCATAATAAAGACTACTTCCATCGAAATCGATGCTACCCAATTTACCCGTTGAGGCAAAATCATCGAGTTGTCTGGGTGCCAAAGCAACGCCGCTGACATACATCACATTAAACCCAGCGGTTAAGCTAACATTTCGACTCACGCGCCAGTCAGCAGATATAGTTCCTTCTAACACTGGCGCGACAGTCCATCGAGTTTCCCCATCCTCAATTCTGTCGAGTAGATTTCCCGTCTCAAAATCAAAGGCGCTGATGCTACTGTTTTGTTCCCCATGATTGCCAAATACCCCCGCTTTGCCGCGCAAACCTATACTAAAATTGCGACTGAGGTCAACATCGATATTAGCGCCTATTTGAATCCCAAATAAGTTATTTTTCGTTTCAACTTTGTATTCTCCTCTAGCAACAGAAAGCAATCCCTGTGGCGGAAACGCCGCCGCGCCTCCTGTATTTAAGCTAAACTCTTCTGGCGCACCCATGTAACGCAATCCTACTATTAAAGAAGGTCTAAAGCTTGTAGTCGAACCGAGAGCGCGCTGATAGTTTAACTCAAAGTTGTACAAATTTGATTCGTAATTAATCCGGTTTTCGTAGCTGGAAATAAACGACCTGGTAATATCAAAATTACCATTCCCTCGTCCCACAGGTGGCGGTTGATCTAAAACGTTTATTCGCTCTCCAAACGACTCAAACGGTTCAAAAATTGGCGTATCGTCTAGATCTGCTTGCACGATAATCGGATTGGGGAATCCGGGTGCAGGTGCGGTAAGTCTGGCGGAACTTTCAAAGTTTTGCAATCCAAAAAATGAAAAGTTTAAACTATTCTTGGGATTGAAACTGTAGCCAAGGGTTACCCTCGTTCCTAGTTCGTAGTTAAAGTCTAAATTGTCCGTTCCTAAAGTTTCCCCAGTTTCAGCAGTATCGACATCATAAAATTCTGAAGTTATGATTCCTCCGGGAATATTGCGAGTCAGAAATAAAGCTTCTGCTGAGATTGACCAAGGGTTAAACCTGGCTGAATTTGAACTAGATTGAGTTTGCGCTATTTCTTCAACTGGGATAATATAATTTCGGTCAATTGCTCGATCGAGAATACCTCCGTTTAACAAATCATTCGCATTCTGGGAAGTTTGATATTCCAGAAACTCTACTTTACTTTGCGGTTGATTTGAATTGGCTGAAACTGGGTTGATAATGAGTAAAGCTACCCCAGCAATAACTGTCTGAAGCCCTAGAAAACTTAATTTCACGGTTGATGCACTCATTCGCTCGCTCTTCACACACAAGGGCTTATTGTAAACTCTCTGACTCGATTTTGTCTTTGACAAGCTGTCAAAGACAAAAAGGTTTTTTTGTTGTATATTATCTAAGTTCACAGCCAAAGTAAGATATATTGATTGAGCTGCATTCTGCTTGGTTTTTGCAGAATGCGGTATGATATTTTACAGCTTAATTGAGTAATAAAATAATCATAAAGATACTTGACTCGCTGATTTATAAGCAGTAGATTTAAATCTTGTAAAAGCGGAGAGTAAGCCAAATGAAGAAACAAGAAAACAAAGCACCTCTGTTCGTAGAAATGACAGCGAAAGAAGCTGCTTCGTTAAACGGTGGATGTAAACCCGGTGGCAAATCTATGTGCCTCAATTCTCGCCAAAAAACAAGTTGGTTGGGACTCGCATCCAAATAGTCGTTAAGTTGAAAGATTGAGTTAAGTAAAATAGGCATCTGTTTTTTACAGATGCCTTGTTTGGTATATAAAAAAGCGATGATTTATCCATGCGTGCTTCAGCAAAATGAAGAAGATTGCGGTGCAGCTTGCATCGCTTCGATTGCTAAGAAATATCGCCGTAATTTGGGGATAAATCGGATTCGGGAAGCGGTAGGTACGGGAAGATTAGGAACGACTTTATTGGGATTACAACAAGGTGCAGAATCCCTTGGTTTTAATGCCCGTGCGGTGCGAGCATCGCCGGAAATTTTAGATAGAATAGATGAAGCACCAATGCCTGCAATTATCCATTGGAAAGGCAATCATTGGGTTGTGTTGTATGGTAAGCGCGGGTGGAAATATGCAGTTGCAGATCCAGCGGTAGGGATTCGCTATCTTTCCAAAAAAGAATTAGCCCAAGCTTGGACAGATTGGGCGATGCTTTTATTAGAGCCAGATCCAGTAGAATTCGCATTACAAAATGACGAAAAAGTCAAGGGATTCGGGCAATTTTTGCGGCGAGTTTTGCCCTATGGGGGGATTTTAGGCGAAGCGGTATTAATTAATCTGTTTGTCGGGTTACTTTCTTTAACTACACCGTTTCTGATTCAAATTCTCACCGATCAAGTGCTGGTGCGGGGGGATACAAAACTGCTGACGGGGGTAGGGATAGCGATCGCATTCGCCAATGTCATCAGCAGTAGTCTAGGATTAATCCAATCGAACCTCGTAGCGCATTTTGCCCAGCGGTTAGAATTAAGTTTAGTTTTAGAATTTGGTAGGGCAATTCTGCGCTTACCCCTGACTTATTACGAGTCTCGCCGCAGCGGCGAAGTGCTTAGCCGCTTGCGGGATATCCAAGAAGTTAATCAACTAACTGCTCAAGTTGTTATTAGTTTACCCAGCCAGTTTTTTGTGGCGCTGGTTTCTTTCGGGTTAATGGTGTTTTATAGCATAAAGCTGGCTATATTTTCCGGATGCTTAGCCTTTTTGATGGTTGCGATCGCTTTACTATTTTACCCCACATTACAGCAGAGAATTAGGAAAGTATTGGTTTTAGAAGCAGAGAATCAAGGAGTTTTAGTCGAAACATTCAAAGGCGCGATCGCTCTCAAAACCATTGGTGCAGAAAGGCACTTTTGGTCAGAATTTCAAAGCCGATTTGGGCAACTAGCAAATCAAACATTCCGAACGATTCAAATTGCGATCGTCAACAAAACCACCTCAGAAATGATATCGGGAGTGGGAGCGATCGCTTTATTATGGATCGGCAGCTACTTAACCATAAATAAAGAAATCACCATCGGACAATTACTGGCATTTAACGCCATGAACGGCAACTTTATTGCCTTCATTAATACCGCGATTGGATTCATCGATGAATTCAGCCGCGTCAGTACAGCCACCGAAAGATTAACCGAAGTGATTGAAGCAACGCCAGAGAATTTAGGCGAGGTGAAAAGAAGCTTTGTTACGCTTCCAGATGACGCGGATATTGTATGCGATCGCATCAACTTTCACTATCCCGGAAGAACCGATCTGATAGAAAACTTTTCCGTCAAAATTCCCGGCGGCACAGTTATCGCCGTCATCGGTAAATCTGGCTGCGGTAAAAGCACATTGGCGAAACTTTTAACAGGTTTATATCTACCCCAATCTGGTAACATTCGCATCGGTGCATACAACCTGCAAGACATTTCCTTAGAATGCTTGCGCCAACAAGTAGTATTAGTTCCTCAAGACGCACACTTCTGGAGTCGCACCATTATAGAAAACTTTCGTTTAGCATCTCCTCAAATAGGCTTAGAACAGATTGTCCAAGCTTGCCAAATAGTTGGTGCCGATGAATTTATCAGTCAACTACCCGAGAAATACCACACAGTTTTAGGAGAATTTGGTGCCAATCTTTCCGGCGGACAAAAACAAAGATTAACCATAGCCAGAGCAATTCTAAACAACCCACCCATACTAATATTAGATGAATCCACCGCCGGACTCGATCCAGTAAGCGAAGCGCACATTTTAACCCAATTGCTAACTTACCGCCAAGGCAAAACAACCATTTTAATCAGCCATCGTTCCAGTGCCATTCATCGAGCCGATTGGATAATCTATTTAGAACAAGGTCAACTACAATCGCAAGGTTATTTAGCAGAAATGCGAACGCTACCAGGCGAACATCTAAACTTTATTAGCGATTAAATGGTGCGTTACACTGCGTTAACGCACCCTACTTTCTCTTAAAGTCCGCGTAGGCGGACTTCGTTTGTATAGCCGCGAATTTATTCTTTATTAGCGATTAAATGGTGCGTTACACTGCGTTAACGCACCCTACTTTCTCTTAAAGTCCGCGTAGGCGGACTTCGTTTGTATAGCCGCGAATTTATTCGTTAAGGCTGACGATCAACCATGAAAAGGCACAGCAAACAAAGGGACAAACGCCAACAACAACCAACTCCAATCCCACCAATTTAAACCAGGGGAAGACTCAGGAGTCAACAGCGCTTCAATCCTCTCTTCTAAACGATTTTGCCCCACAGATTGGCTAAAGGCAGCACAGAAATCTTCTACCATTTGTACCCGAAAGCTGGCAACAAACAATAAAGATTCAGCTAACAGCAGCGGATCGACGCGATTAGCAGCCCAACGATCTGCACGCAGTTCTCGCAAAGCTAATAATTCCTCCCATAACGCCTCTGTATTTGGCAACCAAGAAGTGAAAGAACGCAACCAACCCAGCCAGAAAAACCAAAACGTATCCCGGTAATAATAATGCCCTTGTTCGTGGGCTAATACTGCCTCCAAATGCTCTAAATCCAGTTTTTGTAATAACCCTTGACTGACAACTAATTCAGGCTGCCAAAAACCAATTTGAGCCGAAAATAAAGCGGATGTATTCAAAATGCGGGCAGGTTTATTGCCGATATTAGTCTGAGTTGAAACGCGAATTTGTTGCATACCACTATATCCCCGAAACGCCAGTTGCAGACATTTTACTAGCGCCCATCCCCCAAAAGCCAAAGCTAAGAAATAGCTAAACCATCCATTATCTAAATCTGCCATATATCCATTTGGTCCCATGCAGATAATTGACGCCGCTGTGATTATCAACAGCAGCGGGGGAAGCGCAAAACATAATAGGGCGCATTGCCAGCGTTTTGCCCAGTTTTGTGCTGAATTAGACCAATGTAGTCGCAGATACCAGGCTAACAGAAGTGCTGCCAGGATGATGATTAGGTGCATTATTGTTGTTCCTCCCTTGCTTTACGCACAGCCATTATACGCAGTGCGATCGCTTCTAATTGTTCGCAGCTTGCCGAGTCTAGGCTATCCGCAAACGCTGCCACAATATCAGGGTTAGCAGATGCCAGAAATTGCTGCAACTGTTGGTAAGCCTTTAACGCCTCCGCCTGTTGACGGGAAATTAAAGGTTGCCAAGCAAACGATCGCTTAGTTTTATCGCACGCCAGCCAACCTTTTTCGCTCAAGCGACGCAGTACAGTTGTCACAGAAGAATATGTTAATTCCCGATCTGGATCGGTCATGATGCGTTCGTGTACGTCTTTAGTTGTTGCCGTTCCCAGTTCCCAAACAATGTGCAAAATCTCCGCTTCCAATGGCCCTAATGAAAGCTGTTTGGGACGGTAATTGGGCAGAGGTGTCATACCAGTTACGCCTCTCTTACAAGGTTTTGTCGCTCAGATTATAGTTGAATTTTTCTGCCCAATCTGTTGATAATACGCTTAGCTTAAAGTTTGACAACCTGTCAAACTTTAAGCTGATAAATTTTTACGTTCATTAACGTTTTAATTCTCATTACCAATTACCAATTACGCATTACCCTTTTTCAAATCCTGGGGCGTGTTGCAATTAAATAACATGTTACTTAACCGCTCATCTAATAAAATAGGATCTACGGGTATTTGATCTAACCAAGTTTGAAACGATCGCCCGCCTTGTTGAATAAATTTTTCTAATTCTGGTAAAGCTTCACGGCGGTAAAACCCACAAGTAGGTTGCCAAAAATTTTCCTGCTGGGGTACCGTAGCTAAAATAGAATCAGGTATATTATTTAACCGAGCCGCCCAATCTCTAATAATTTCTACTTGCAATAAAGGCAGATCGCAGGCTAAAAGTAAAATCCACTCAGTAGGAAGTTCAGCCAATGCCTGAGCTAAGGCGACTAACGGCCCTTGTCCTGGATTTGATTCTACCAGAAATTGATAATTAAAATCGGTCACAATCTCTTGATATCGTTCGGGCCAAGGGGTGAGAATGTAAACTTGCTGGCAGCATTGGGATGCAACTTGGCAAACTCTTTGAAGTAAAGGAATACCATCCCAAGCAATGAGGGCTTTATCTTGCCCCATGCGAGAACTTTTACCGCCAGCAAGGATAACAGCCGAGAGAAATTGTTTTGAGCTTTGAGATTCTAGTTGATATGGGTTCAAATTTCTTCTCCTACCTCAGATGTAGCTAAATTTTTTTCCATCGCATGACGCCCTAGCAAGCCTAACATTCCGAATCCAATTCCTATGGTCATAATGCTCAACTCGACGCTACCAAAAACTACTATATTGGGTAGGGTAAGAGTTAAAATCAGCACGGCTACGGCGGCAAATCCGCTCATAATTAAAGACAGCTTCACGCTCGATTCGCAGAATTTATAAAGCCCTTTTTCAGCCAGAAGGTAGACGATAAAGGGAAGGAAGACTGAGGCAACATAGACGGCATAAAAAGACACAATCAAATTGACGATTGAGCCACCCTTTAAGGCAACTCCTAGACCCAAAAGTGCGTTTACTCCAGCTACCAGCGGCCTATTATAGTTGGAAACTGGAAGAATATCAAAGTCCAAAATAGTCTTGGTTTGGATTCGCAATATACTACTGCCGACACCCAATGCTGGAACGACTAAAGAAATTATCAGGAAAATACCCAATGGTTGGTGATTTCCGCCGCCAATCCAGGACAAGATAAATGGGATTGTTTCTTTACCATCGATACCATTAGGCAAAATACCCGCTTCTTTAGCTGCTACCACTACTGCTGAGGGCAACAAAGCCAGCAAAACCAGTAAAATTCCCCCCAAGAAACAGCCTTTATAAAGACTCTCTACATCCTTTGCTTGCACAATAAATTGCTGCTGCTTCATGTCTATCAGTACCAGCAGAATTGTCGATAAGGAAATCCCGATTAAGCTGGAGGGATTTACTTGTTCTAGTGAAGGGATAAACTCGAGGGGCGATCGCAAATAATAAGGTAACCCATGCAACACCCACAAGCCGTAAAGCAAAGCCAGGATATTGAATCCTAGCAATGCCTGAAATACCCAGCTAGCTTTCTCCACTGGCAGCAAGGAAATTACCATCAACAATACGGTCAAACCTACCATGCTAGGCAAGATTGGTAAACCTAATACCTTGAGAATAAAAGCACCAGCAATAATCTGGACAGCTTCGATGCCAATCAAGGATGACCAGGATATCAACCCGACTAGGATTTTAACTTGTTTGCCGTAACGGTTTCCCAGCAATGTCCAGATTTGCTCTACCTTATTCCAGTAAAACTTCGCCAGTGCCAAAACAGCTATTGTGCCCAAACCAACGGAGACGGCGTAGAGGCTACCAGCAGCGCCCAAAGTAAATGCTTTTTCAGCAGTTCCTAGTAAAAATCCCAAGCCATAATGCCCAGATACCAGTAAGACAGCGAGGGAGAAGGCGTTAAGTTTACGATTGTCAGATATATTCACGTGCGATTCAAAACTTGGCTACACTTATATGAACTTCAATGATTTAACTAAAACAGGATTTACGCAAAGATTCTAAATGTAGGGTGCGTTAGCTCACATCTTGCACCTTGGCTAAACCTTAGTTTCTTGCAAATAGCTCAGCTTCAAAGCCTAAATTTTTCGTCAAGAAACAAGGGTTTGAAGGCTGGTTGATAGTGGTGCAAGATCTGAGTTAGCGCAGCGTAACGCACCGTCAGCAGTATATTAGCGATCGCTCAATAACTCATCACTGTTTGATGCGATCCTACAGCATCGCGAATTTCCTGGAGTTTTTTAGCTGCATGTCCGCTAGTTAGCAGGGTTTTCGCTTCAGCAATACCCGCATTCATATCGGAAGTGACGCCGCAATGCCACAGATAAAATCCGCCATTCCAAAGCGCAGATTGCATCATTTCTGAAGGTTCGCCTTGCAATACCGATTGGATTTGTTTGACCAAATTTTCTGCCGGTTCCAAGGGAGGATTGATGTTACTAAAACCGTAGTCGCCGTGGGCTAATAATAAGCGTTCAAACTCCGCATCGGGTTTAACAATACCGATAATCGCAGTGCGATCGCGCGGTAAATCGCAACTTCCTTCCAATCCCTTGATGCTGGTTAAATACCTGGGATTTCCCCGCAAGGCGATCGCATTTTGGAACATATTTTCTGTCGGCGGATGCACGTACCCAGAAATCAACCGCGCATCCCCAGCATAAGGACACCAAATTAACTCCATCGTGGCGAAAGGCGGACGCTTACCAATTTCATCGCGATAGGTAAATATACTTTGCGCTTGGGGGAAATGCCGAGGTAAATAAACAAATCCCAATCCAGTGGTTTCAAATACCGACTGGGCTTGATCTAAGGAATTTTTAGTCAAATCTACGCCCAAACCTTGCCAGATTTCCGCCAAGGGGACGCCGTATTTAGTCGGTAAGCGATCGCCTCCATGCAAGATGACTGGAACTCCCGCTGCGGTTAAAATTAATGCAGTTAGGGGACTGATGGGTGCAGTGCGCGATCGCCCGTCGTAAGGAATGCCCAAAACTGTTACCGGATACTCGTGGCGCGCACAGGGTTGCAATTTTGGCCCTAATTCATCGTAAGCATCTAGCATTCCGGCTAATTCTTCTCCCGTGGGGCGCTTGATGCGATGGGCAATCATAAACGCCCCGATTTGCGCCGGAGTTGCAACTTGTTGGAGCATCATCCTTGTTGCGGCAGCTGCTTCTTCACGAGTTAGATCTTCCCCCGTATGGGGGCCGCTGCCGATTTTCTTGACCAGTTCTCTAAATTCTTTGCTCATTGGTAATTGGTAATTGGTAATTGGGATTTCAAATTTTAGATTTTAGATTTTAGATTTAATTTGCTTTCAATTAAAAATCCTTAAATCTGCAATCTGAAATCTGAAATCTGAAATTAGCTATTAGCGATTAGCAAAACATGCTTTTCTGATTCTGACTGAATTCCCAGCATCTGGTGGACTAGCTGGCGGAAGTGTTTAATTGGGGGAATGGAGATGCGATCGCTTGTCGTCACCAATACTACTTGACGCTTCAAAGTCGGTTCCCCCGTCTCGCGCACGGCTAAACTTGGATCGTGACGGGCATCGTATACGGCTGAGGCGGGTAGTAAAGCGATCGCATCTCCTTCCCGCACAATACCCCGGAATGCATCGAGGGTATTTAGTTCCAACACCGCTTGCAGTTTTGCCCCTTGCCGATGAAATTGTTCTTGTACCAAGCGTTGCATTCCGTAGCCATCCTTAAATACAATCTGCGGGTAACGGGTGATTTCCGACCAAGGTACTTGTTCGTACTGACTTAGGGGATGGTTCGCTGCCATCAATACTTGCACGGGTTCGTTGAATAAAATGTCCACTACCATATCTGGACTGGCGGTTAAAAAGCGGTTGTTCATTACAATCGCCACATCCACCAATCCATCTTTGAGGACTTTCAACGCGCGATCGCTCCCCAAGGAAGTCACCCTTAATTGTACATCCGGGTAATCTTTACAAAACTGGCGCAGAACTGGCGGTAAGTGATGGGCGCACACCGAAGCAATTGCGGCAATGCAAAGTTCTGGCTGTTTCCCCGCCAATAACTCCGCTAATTCCTGCGTCGCATTCTCCCATTCCTGACAGATTTTCCGCGCGCGGGGCAAAAACCTTTCCCCCGCCAGCGTTAGCTTTGCTTGTGCGGTGCGATGAAATAGCGGCAACCCCAGATCCGCTTCTAACGACTGGATCTGCCGACTAATCGTCGATTGCGTGACGCCGCATTTTCGCGCTGCTTTCTGAAAGCTACCAGTTTCTGCGATCGCTAGGAATGCCTGCAACTGCTCGACGCGCATGGTTTTGTATCCTGGTTTACATTCTGCTCTGACAAGACCATACCGCATTTCTTGCCCTACTTCCGTAGAAATTGATACAGCCTCTCTTCAACTGTTTATTTTTCTGTGCTTAAGTTTAAGTTTTGGTTCATACTTTATTTTCTCCGTAGCCCAGTAATACTCAATAATTTTGTTGAATGCTATATCAAGCTGAATTCTAAGATAGTAGATATCAGCGAGAAAAAGATAGCAGAGAAAAAAGCGAAGTAAACTTCTGCTGTTTTAAAACACAACTTGGTATTAATTGCGTCTCAACAGTACGGACAAAAGTTAGTGATTTTTCGTAGCTTTTAGAACTAGAGTAGATTACACTCGAATTACGCAGGCAAATGAGATGATAGATAATGATGTAATTTCTGGCTTAACTGGCTTAACTTTCTTAAATTTCTTAACTTGCTTGTACCTAATTTCACTCAGATGCAATCTGCTGTAAACGCAAGAAATCAAGCAGTTTTGCTAGAGCGATCGCACAACTTAGAAAAAGTAGGAAAAGTAGGAAAAGTAGGAAAAGTGGGAAAAGTGGGAAGTTTGCCAAAATGGCAAGTTTTTGATTGACAAGAAATATTTGAATTTCTATACTGACCAGAGTGATAAAGTCTGGATATTACTCGGAGGATGAAATAATTCTTAGAGTATATAGACAGCCCTGTAACATAAAAGTTTCCCTGAGCTTGGAATTTAGTAATCCAATAATTCTCACGCGCCTTGATTAAAGGTGCTAATTCTTGTGCAAAAGTTCAGTTACCAAAAGTAGGAGTCAAATTATGCGAGCGGGAGGTGAATAATACCAAGTTAGATCCATCAACCACCATAATATTCCCGGCTTCTGGGAGTGAATGCCCGTTTGGACAAGTCTAAATCGATAAATAATACCGAAAGGTAATTTGTTGTACAAATTTGCCAAACTGGCAACGCAAATAGCTTGGATTAGTGTCTACTAGATTTACACATCTATGTCAATCTAAGTCTGCCTATGATGAAACTTCATTGCGCTTGATCTATCTCGCGCTGAATTTCTGCGTCGCTAATTAGTTCAAGTAAGTAAATTCAAAGATTCGCAATTCAATCAATTGCGAAGAATGCTGCGTGTCTTTAATTTCGGTTTACCTATATTGCCACAATTAGAGGCTTATATATCAGCAATTAATTAAAAAATAGTAATTAGCATGAGCTTAATGGCGCGCCAAAAGGTAATGGCTGCGCCCATATTGGCGTTTTTAAATATTGTTTGAAGTGGTGTTTTTAGTTGGATTATAAAATCATGAGAAAATTCTCATAATCCTTGACACAGGCAAGAAATAAAAATTAAATAGAGGTGATTAAAACAATTGATGCCTTGAGTAACCACTGCAATTAGGTAAAAAAACTAACTTGAAGCCAGCAATCTTAGTCGTCAATCAATTTTATATTTTCTAGCCCGATTTACCAGGTTATATTTCACGGCCTATCATCCTGTGAAAAATTGGCTAAATTAGCTGCTTTACATCAGGGTAAACCTGGATAAATAAGCATTAAATACCTACGTTAAAGCCCTTTTAAATTAAGGGCTAAGATGCGGGAAATTATTATTTTTTGCTTAACTAATATAATTTAAAAAATTAAAACTTCACCAAAACTTTATGAAAAAAATCTCATAAAAGTCTTGACAGTACCGAAGAATTAGAAATAGCATTAAATCAATTGAAAAGAGTTGTTGTATTGCTCAGTAACTTGGAGGTTGCAACCAGCTCAATCACAATAAATAGATGAGGGAATACAAAATTTCCTTAACCAATGCAACAGGTTTGATTTCAGGCGATCGCTTGGCGTAAAAGTTAGGCGAAACTATAGCCTTGAAGTAGCTTAGCTCAAGTTTTGCAGACTTTAATTAAAGCTGCATTTACATAGGAGAGAGAGATTTGTCAAATACCAACTTGAGCGATGCAATTTTGCAAGCAGCCAATCTGAGTGGCGAACAATCTAAGCGGAACAACCTGTTTGGGGCTGGCTAACTTCAAACGAGCCGATTAATTTAGATTCAAGCTATTTGCTTGATCTAAGATTTTGCATGTTTTTTTGTAGAAATGATAGGAGATTATCCACAGTGGCAGCCCTAAATTTTAGCAACCAATTACTTTCAGGTAATAACTTTAACGGTCAAAACCTGAATGGCTCGAACTTTTTCAAAGCTCAGCTCTATGGTGTCCAATTCGTCAATACCCAACTCAGAGGCACCAACTTTGAAGAATCATTTATGAGCAATGTGAATGCAGCGGGGGCTGTATTTGCAGCAAATAGCAACTTTGGGCCAGCTAATTTATTTAAAGCGACCTTAGAGTTTGTCAATTTCCAGGGGGCAAACCTAACCGGAGCCAATCTAACATTAGTTAATACAAAAGAAATCAACCTACAAAACGCCAACCTGACCAACGCCATTCTGCACGAAGCGAATCTGAGTGGCGAACAGTCCGAGCGACCCAATCTCGCTGGAGCTAACTTTACCGGCGCTGATTTCTACAAAGCGAAGCTGAAAGCGGCTGATTTTACAGGTAGCATTCTGCGGAATGCCAAGTTTGAAGAAGCTGACATGGAAGCCACCCTTGTAGTCAACGTCGATGCCACGGGCGCTGATTTCCGGTTGGCAAAATTAACCGATATTACCCTACAAAACTCAATATTTGACCTAGCTAATTTCAGTGGTGTTCAGTTGAGTGATGCCCCACTCGAACCAGGACAGACGGGCAATCTCAGGTTTCGCGGTGCCGATTTAACCAACTTTTTCGCCGATGATGCTAATTTAACCGGCGCTGATTTTAGTGCCCATATCGCTACCAATGGCACCGTAACCGCAACAAAGCTTTCTGGTGCTAAATTTGCCGATAGCGATTTAAGTGGAGCCAACTTCACTCAAGCCAATGCAGAAGGTATATTCCTGAATGGGGCTGTGATTGGCGCGAATTTCACTAATGCCCGTTTGGTGAATGGCGATCTATCCAAAGGCGACTTTTCCACCGCCAACTTCACGGGTGCTGATTTAACAGGCGTGAAGCTCGTTGACGGTATTGCCGTTGGTGCAAATTTCACCAATGCCAAGCTGAATAATGCTGACCTATCGAAAGTTGATTTCACCAACGCCATCTTAGTAAATGCAGACCTCACAGGTGCAAACCTGGTTGATACCGTTGGTCTGATTCGTGGGGATAGCGGTAATAACACCCTCAACGGCACAGCAGGCAAGGATAATATCTTCGGCTTTGAGGGCAGCGACAACCTCAACGGCAATGGGGGGGATGATTATCTTGACGGCGGCGCCGGTAACGATAATCTCAACGGCGGCGCAGGCAACGACACGATGAAAGGTGGAGCAGGTAACGACACCTACACCGTCAATAGCGCTGGCGACGTAATTCTTGAAGTTGCCAATCAAGGCACCGATACTGTGCAGTCTACTGCGTCCACCTATACCTTAGGCAGTCATTTAGAAAGACTGACTCTCACGGGTACAGCGATAGAGGGCGTTGGCAACGATCTCAACAATACGATTACAGGTAACGCCAGCAACAACATTCTCAGGGGAGAAGCAGGCAACGATACGCTGAGTGGTCTTGGTGGCGATGATACCCTTGATGGCGGCACCGGCAACGACTCGATGAGTGGTGGGACGGGCAACGACACCTATATTGTTGATAGTGCCAGCGACATAATTATCGAAAACGCCAACGAAGGTACTGATACTGTCCGCTCTAGCGCTGCCAGTTATACACTCGGTGCGAATTTAGAAAACCTGACATTGATTGGCACCGCCCAAAATGGGACTGGTAATGCAGTTGCTAACGTCATTACAGGCAACGACAGTAACAATATTCTTAACGGTGGTGGTGGCAACGATACCCTCATTGGTAATGGCGGAAATGATACCCTCGATGGCGGCGCAGGCAACGATGCCCTGATTGGTGGATTAGGCAACGACACCTACATCATCGATAGCGGAGATAGCATCACCGAAAATGCGAACGAAGGCACGGATACAGTCCGCTCTAGCTTTGCCTCCTACACTTTAGCCAGCAATCTGGAAAACCTGACCTTGATTGGCACTGCCCAAAATGGTACGGGTAACGCGCTGGATAACACCATTACAGGTAACGCCCTAGACAATAC
>CAYXCW010000054.1:0-25957 GCA_964463555.1 uncultured bacterium | reverse complement strand
ATGGTACGGGTAACGCGCTGGATAACACCATTACAGGTAACGCCCTAGACAATACCCTCGATGGCGGCGCAGGCAATGATGCTCTAATTGGTGGATTAGGTAACGACACCTATATCATCGACAGCGCCTCTGATAGCATCACTGAAAATGCTGGTGAAGGGACGGATACAGTTCGGTCTAGCATTGCAAGTTATACCCTAGCTGCCAATGTAGAAAACCTGACATTGATTGGCACTGCCCAAAATGGTACGGGTAACGCGCTGGATAACACCATTACAGGTAACGCCCTAGACAATACTCTCGATGGCGGCGCAGGTAATGATGCGCTCATTGGTGGATTAGGCAACGACACCTACCAAATCGATAGCGGAGATAGCATTACTGAAAATGCGAACGAAGGCACGGATACAGTTCGCTCTAGCTTTGCTTCCTACACTTTAGGCAGCAATCTGGAAAATCTGGCCTTGATTGGCACTGCCCAAAATGGTACGGGTAACGAGCTGGATAATGCCATTACAGGTAACGAGCTAGACAATACGCTCGATGGCGGCGCAGGCAATGATACGCTCACGGGTGGTTTGGGTAACGACACCTACCAAATCGATAGCACCGGGGATGCGATCGCTGAAAACCCGAACGAAGGCACTGATACAGTTCTTTCTAGCGCTACAAGTTATACCCTGGGTGCCAATGTCGAAAACCTGACATTGATTGGTAGCGCCGAAAATGGCACTGGTAGTGAAGTTGCCAATGCGATCGCAGGCAACGAAAGTAACAATATTCTCAACGGTGCTGGCGGCGACGATACCCTCAGCGGTAACGGCGGCGATGATACCCTCGATGGCGGTGCAGGCAATGACGCCCTGATTGGTGGTCTAGGAAACGACACCTACATTATTGACAGTGCCTCTGATAGCATCACTGAAAATGCGAATGAAGGCACAGATACTGTTCAATCTAGTGCTGCAAGTTATACCCTAGCTGCCAATGTAGAAAACCTGACCTTGATTGGCACTGCCCAAAATGGTACTGGTAACGAACTTGACAACACGATTACAGGTAACGAGCTTGATAACATCCTCGATGGAGCGGGCGGTAATGATGGCCTGATCGGCGGTCTGGGCAACGATACTTACATCATTGATACTGCCGGAGATAGCATTACTGAAAATGCGAATGAAGGCAGCGATACCGTTCAATCGAGCCTTTCTACTTACACACTAGGCAGCAATCTGGAAAACCTGACCTTGATTGGCACTGCCCAAAATGGTACGGGTAACGAGCTGGATAACACCATTACAGGTAACGCGCTTGATAATACCCTCGATGGAGCGGGTGGTAACGATTCCGTCGCAGGTGGTCTAGGAAACGACACCTACATTATCGATAGCGCTGGGGATGTTATTACTGAAAACCTTGGTGAAGGAACAGATACAGTCCTTTCCAGCATCGACTACATCCTAGCCAGCAATCTGGAAAACTTAGTCCTGGTAGGCACCGCGCTCAACGGTACTGGTAACGAACTCGCCAATACCATGACAGGCAACGAAGGCAATAACAGCCTGAATGGAGCATTGGGTAACGATTTTCTGTTTGGCAATGATGGTGCCGATACTCTCCAGGGAGCGGGTGGTCTTGATACCCTCGATGGCGGTGAAGGCGATGATAACCTCAACGGTGGAGTTGGCGCTGATTCCATCCTGGGCGGAGCAGGTGATGATGTCCTCACTGGTGCTGATGGCAATGACATTTTGGTCGGCGGTATAGGCAATGACACCATTACTGGCGGTCTAGGCAGCGATACGATTCGCTATGCCAGCGGTGATGGGCAAGACAGAATTAACGGATTCACCATAGGTGTAGGTGGAGACATCCTTTCCTTCAGTGGTATTACTACAGCGCTTGATGTGCGTCTAGTCACCACTGCCACGGGTACTAATACGCAAATTCGAGTCAGCGATGGCATTGCTGGAAACGCAGGCTTTGGACAAGGTGCAGTGTTAATGACTTTGATTGGCGTTGGCTTAACTCAAGCCGATATCAACACCAACGTTGACGCCGCTAACAGACCTACTTTCTTGTTCTCGTAATTGAAAGCGCAGCGTGCGTCCGCGCTGCGCGATCGCATTGGGTGCATCTAAGGCAAAAACACTACTTAAATTCTGAAACTGCAAACCAATTAAATTTTTGTTAGGTGCCATACCATGACAGCTTTTGACTTTAGCAATCAACTCCTAGTTGGTAACAACTTTAACGGACAAAATCTGAATGGCTCAACTTTTTTCAAAGCTAGTTTGGACGGCGTTCAATTTGCCGGTACGCAGCTGAGAAGCACTAACTTTGAAGAGGCATTTTTAATCAATGTCAATGCATCAAATGCCATCTTTGCGCCTAATACCAGCTTTCCCAATCCCACTACCTTTTACAAGGCAACATTACAGAATGTCAACCTTAGTGGAGCAAGACTGCAACGGGCTAATCTGTCGCTGATCAATACGGCAGGAATTAATCTATCAAATGCCAACCTAACTGATGCTATTCTTCGCGAAGCCAATCTCAGCGGCGAAGGCTCAGAGCGACCAAACCTTACTCGTGCTAACTTTACCAGAGCGGATCTGTACAAAGCTAATCTGAAATCTGCCGACTTTACCGGAGCTACTTTGGTAAATGCCAACTTCCAGGAAGCCAACCTGGAAGGTGTCCTATTTATGAATGTAAATGCCACTGGGGCAGACTTCAGACTAAGTAACTTTACTGATATTGGACTGGGCGGCACAGTTAATTTCAACCTCGCCAATCTTAGCGGTATAGGAATTACCGATACAACACCTATAATCGATCCGGCAACTGGACTGCCGGTTCCCACAACAATCAGTTTTCGCGGCGCGGATTTGTCGGGTGCTAGTTTAGAAGACGTTGTTTTTAGCGGTGGTGACTTTCGGCCTTTTGACGGTTTGCACAACGGCGTGCAAACGCTCAAAGTTACCGATTTAACAGGTCTGAGTTTGCCAGATTCTGACTTCAGCGGCAGCCAATTTAATGGGGCAATTTTAAATAACGCCAAAGCCGAAGATCTGAATCTGACTGGTGTGAGCTTCAGTCCCTATATTGCTTCTAATGGTCAGGTATTTCGGACTCAGTTAAACAATGCCAATCTGGCTGATTCCGATTTTGCTGGAGCGAACCTGACTCAAATCGTGGCGGAAGGCGCATTTCTCGAAGGTGCGAATTTGAGCAATGCTTTGCTTACAGGAGCCGATTTGAGTAACGCTTTTCTTGGACTAGCAATTCTGAGTGGAGCAGATCTGACGGGTGGAGTCCAATTAGACAACGCCTTTATGGAATTTGTTGACTTCACTGGAGCTAACTTTACCGGGGCAAACCTATCAGTAGGTAAATTAAAAGGAGCGATTTTAGCTGGGGCTGACCTAGATAACGCCAACTTATTTGATGCCGGATTAGAACTAGCCGATCTGAGTAATGCCAGCTTGGTTAATGCCAATCTGGAAAGTGCATTGATTCAGAAAAGTAATGTTGCTGGAGCTAACTTTACAGGCGCTAATCTTGTTGGCGCTGACATGAAAGAAGCTGCTGGGGATAGCCTGACTAATTTTACCAATGCCAACCTGAGCGGTGCGAGTTTGGAAGTTGGCAGCTACATCGGCGCTAATTTCACCAATGCCAATTTAAGTAATGCCATTTTGACCAAAGGTAACTTTACTGGTGCCACTTTTATCGGAGCGAACCTCACAGGAGTAACCGCAGTTGATACTGTTGGTCTTACCCTTGGTGATTCGAGCAACAACACCCTCAACGGTACAAGTGAAAAAGATAATATCTTCGGCTTTGATGGCAATGACAATCTGACTGGTGCTGGTGGTAATGATTACCTCGACGGCGGTAATGGTGTTGATAACCTAAATGGCAATGATGGTGCTGACTATCTCAATGGCGGTAATGGTAATGACATCTTAATTGGGGAAATTGGTAACGATACCCTGATTGGCGGTGCTGGTGCTGATAACCTCAATGGTGGTGGCGGCGTCGATCAGCTCAATGGTGGTGCTGGCAACGATACTATGAATGGTGGCGCTGGTAACGATATCTTTGTTTTTGCATCGGGATTTGGAAGCGATCGCATTAACGCTTTCGGCAATAATGCAGACAAAATTAACCTCGCAGCATTTGGCACTAGCTTCGCAGCTTTAACGGTTACTCAAAGTGGTGTAAACACGGTTATTTCCAGTGCGGTATTCGGCACTGGCAATACGATTACCCTGGCAAACTTCACCGCCAGCAATGTTGATGCGACCGACTTTATTTTCTAACCGCATAAACATCGGCTGAGGAATAGGGATTTAATCCCATATTTCCCACCTTGGAATCACATCTCATCTGGTAAGGCAATCTGACTGCGATATGGCAAACACAATTAAACTCACAGAAATTGGTAGATATACAACTGGAGTATTCAACCAAGGTGCGGCGGAAATTTCTGCTTACGATCCCACATCCAAGCGGCTGTTTGTAGTTAATGCACAAGCTGCAACAATTGATATTCTCGATCTGAGCGATCCCACAACTCCAACCAAAATTAGTCAGATTGCTGTTAATTCCTTCGGCGCTGTCGCTAATAGCGTTGCGGTCAAAAATGGCACGCTTGCAGTCGCTGTGGAAGCTGTTGATAAAACCAATCCCGGCAAGGTTGTTTTCTATGACATCAATGGCACTTACTTAAACGATGTCCAGGTGGGATCGCTGCCGGACATGTTAACTTTCACGCCTGATGGCAGCAAAGTGTTAGTTGCCAATGAAGGTGAACCCGGTACTGTAGATCCTGACGGCTCGGTTAGCATTATTGACTTGTCGGGTGGGGTGAACAATCTCACTCAAGCCAATGTCGCAACGGCAGATTTCACCAGCTTTAACGGCTTGGAAGCTCAACTGCGGGCAGACGGGGTGCGGATTGTTCCGGGTAAGACGGCGGCACAGGATTTAGAGCCAGAATATATTGCGGTTTCCCCCGATGGGCAAACGGCTTACGTCACATTGCAGGAAAATAACACCGTTGCCGTCATAGATATTGCCAGCGCCACAGTCACCGCACTGCAACCATTAGGCGTGAAAGACCACAGCCTAGCCGGGAACGGACTTGATGCCAGCGATCGCGATAGTGCGATCAATATTAATACCTGGCCTGTGTTCGGGATGTATATGCCCGATGCGATCGCTACTTTCAGCGCCAATGGTCAAACTTACTACGTCACGGCAAACGAAGGCGACGAACGGGCTGAAAACAGAAGTGTCAGAAATTTAACACTAGACCCAACGGTATTTCCCAATGCTGCGACCTTAAAACTAGACCAAAACCTGGGACGTTTGAGCGTGTCTAGTATTGATGGCGACACGGATGGCGATGGCGACTACGACCAGCTTTATGCTTACGGGACTCGTTCTTTTTCAGTTTGGGATAGCCAAGGTAACTTAGTTTACGATAGCGGCGACGACTTCGAGCAGATTACTGCCCAGCTATTTCCAGCCAACTTTAACGCCAACCACGAGAACAATACTTTCGATAACCGCAGCGATAACAAAGGTCCCGAACCAGAAGCTGTAGTAGTTGGTCAAGTAGGCGATCGCACTTACGCCTTCATCGGTTTAGAACGCATCGGCGGGGTGATGGTCTACGACATCACCAATCCCGCTAGTCCAGAATTTGTCCAATACCTGAACAATCGCGACTTCAGCCAAAACGTACAACTGCCAAGCGCCGGGGATCTTGGCCCTGAAGGCTTGACGTTTATTGCCGCCGCCGACAGTCCTACGGGTTTACCCTTATTAGTCGTTACTAATGAAATCAGTGGAAGTACTACTACTTACGCGATCGCACCTAACGATACGGATGGCATTGTTGGCACCGAACTAGGAGAAACCTTGAACGGTTCCAATCAAACCGATTTTATTAACGGTTTGGGAGGAAGCGATAACATCTCCGGTGGCAATGGGTGTGATGTTATCTACGGTGGCGCAGGCAACGACACTATCACTGGACACAACGGTGACGATCTGCTGTTTGGAGAATCTGGCGCCAATAACATTTCCGGTGGCAATGGAGATGATGTTATTTACGGCGGCGCTGACAGCGATACGATTACCGGCAACAACGGTAACGATACCTTGTTCGGCGGTGCTGGTAATGACAACCTCAGTAGTGCTAACGGCGCTGATATTTTATTTGCTGGTTTGGGTGTTGATACCCTGATTGGTGGTGCTGGAAATGACACCATTAATCTAGGTGTAGATGGTGCTACAGATACCATTTCCTACAACAAAGGTAATGGTAGCGATACAGTCAACCAATTTCTAACCGGAATAGGAGGAGACATCCTTTCATTCAGCGGCATTGCTGCGATTGATGTTGTGCAATCTGGCAGCAATACCCTGTTTCGAGTGGGAGATGGTATCGCTGGTAATGGCAATTTTGGCAAAGGTGCGCTGTTGATAACCTTAGCCAATACTTCCTTTACCTCAGCTGACATTAGCGCCAATATCGACCCAACCAACATTCCTGTCTTCCAGTTCTCTTAGTAACTCAAGCTGCTAGTTATCACATGCATAGCAGCTAATGGCTAATGGCAAGTTGTGAGTAAAAACCCTTGATTAGCAATTAGCAATGAGCAAGCTTGCAATACCGCAGTTTATAACTAGCAACTTGGTTTAGTACAGAGTAGGGAACGCCAAACTTAAGGAGGTGGTTATGAATTAATATAAATTTTTAACTAATTATAGAAAGGTTGCTTAACTGGCATTGTGTTGACTCTATTTCTCAAAAAATAGATGTTTGCACTACTTTTTTCTGATCGTAAATAATAAATTCATATACTTCTTTTACAAGCTAAAACCTTTTACTGGTAAGGCTTGTAAATTTTGCTTATCTTAAAGCTTTTAAACATATAGCGCAATTACTTAAATACTTAAAACTAGATAAGCCATCATGAGAAATTTCTCACAATAGTTGACTCAGGGAATTTGTCGAGGGTAGATTTACTGAAGTGAAGGTTATTCAAAGATAACTCTTCATAGAGATAAATAAATATAATCAGGTTGACAGCCAGAAGGCGAATCAGGAAAGTTGAGATTTAATAGCTCGATTTAAAGGGTTTGATTTGATGCGATCGCATCTCCCCAAACTTTCGCCCACCTGGCTACTTGGATTCGCTAGAGCAAGATCGATATTTCAAATTTAAGGTGTTCCCAGCATACCGATCTGCCAGTTATCGCAATAGCTCCTCACATCTGACAAAACTGTACCAACCAGAGACTTATATCTTTAAATTGACAAGGATCGCATCATGCCAGCCTTAAACTTTGAAGGACAAAACTTAGTAGGAAATAGCTTCAGAGGTCAAAACCTCAACGGTTCCACCTTTTTTAAAGCGAGGCTGGAAAACGTCCGGTTCGATCCCAACAGCGTCGGGACTCGCACCCAACTCAGAGGCACCAACTTTGGTGAATCTTTTTGGCTGAATGTTGATGCCCGTAGTGCCATATTTGCGCCGAATGCTACCTTTGGCCCAGCTAATTTGTCTCTAGCGGCATTAAATAATGTTAATCTCAGCGGTGCGAACCTGACCCAGGTTAACCTTTCTCTTGCTGACTTGAATGGTGTTAACCTTACAAACGCAATCCTGATCGATGCCAATTTAGACCAAGCCGATCTGAGTGGCGAACCTGATGGGGTTTTTAACGACCTCACCAACGCTAACCTAACTCGTGCGAGTTTAACTGGTACCAAGCTCAAAGGAGCTAACTTAACTCGTGCGAATTTGGTAGATGCCAATTTAGAAGGCGCCGATCTAGAATCTGCTGTGTTTTTGAATACTAACGCAACAGGTGCTAATTTCCTGCTAACCAACTTCACCGATGGTAGTATCGAAAACTCAATCTTTGACCTAGCTAACCTGGGTGGAGTTGCCTTGACAGATACTAAACCCCAGAATGCAGGAGGATTTTTTAACAGTTTTCGTGGGGCAAACCTGGAAGATTTTAGAGCAGAAGATGTCATCTTAGGCAGTGCCGATTTTCGCCCCTACGATCCAGGTCTTCCCGGTAGCCAGAATGGCGCGATTCGAGCTTGGGTGGCGAATGCTCTACCTTCCGATTTTAATAAAGCAACAGACATTGTAATTACAAATTTATCTGCTGCTATTCTGCCGGATACTAACTTGAGTGAATCCAAGTTCAATGGTGCAAACCTGAGCGGCTTGAGAGCAGAAGACCTGAATTTGAATGGAGCAGATTTTAGCGTTTACAAAACATCCAATGGTCTGTTTATTGCCACTAATTTAAGTAATGTAATTCTGTCGGATAATCCACTTAAGCCTACAGAAACAGAAATTATTGGCGCTAAATTTAATAGTGCTGTTTTAAACGGCTTTAGTGGCGAGGATGTCAATTTATCCGCTGCTGATTTCAGTCCATTTACCGACCCAGCTACGGGACAGTACATTACCAGCGCCATTGATGCTGGAACAGGGTTGGCTATAGACAATCCCAGTGGTGGTCCCATTCGCACCCAGTTAAACAATGCAAGGCTGGCTGATACCGATCTGATCGGAGCAAATCTCACATTAGTACAAGCAGAATTCCTATTTGCAGAACGAGCCGATCTGAGTAATGCCACATTAGTAGGAGCAGACCTGAGTAGCGCCAACTTGGGAGGAGCAAATCTCAATCAAGCCAACTTAACGGGTGGTGTTGAATTAGATAACGCCTTTTTATCATTTGCCAACCTGAATGAAGCCAACCTCACTGGTGCTAACCTGACAGCAGCTACCCTTACAAGCGCAATTCTCACAGGTACGAAAATCGACAACACGATCTCAGTTGATGCGAGATTCGAGCTAGCTGACCTGAGCAATGCCAGCGGGGTCAATGCCAATCTAAATAATGCTTTCATTCAAAAAAGCAATGTCAATGGAGCCAACTTTACAGGTGCTAGCTTTGTTGGTGCTGACTTGAAAGAAGTTGCTGGGGATAACCTGACCAATTTTACCAATGCAAACTTCAGTGGCGCGAGCTTGGAAGTTGGCAGCTTTATTGGTGCTAATTTCACCAATGCGAACTTGAGCAATGCTAACTTGATAAAAGCCGATTTCACCAATGCCAAAATGATTGGGGCGAACCTCACAGATGCTACTGTCATCGATACTAATGGCCTAATCGTTGGTGATGCTGGAAATAACACCCTCACCGGCACAATTGGCAACGATAATATCTTTGGTAATGCTGGTAATGACACTCTCACTGGTGATGCGGGTAATGATTACCTCGATGGCGGAGCTGGTGCTGATAACCTCAATGGTGGTGCTGGTGTTGACATCCTCAATGGTGGTGCTGGCAACGATATTATCAATGGTGGTGCTGGTAACGATACCTTTATCTTCGGATCGGGTTTTGGTCGCGATCGCATTAACGCTTTCGGCAATAATGCAGACAAAATTGACCTCACAGCATTTGGCACTAGCTTCGCAGCTTTAACAGTTACTCAAAGTTCTACCAACACAGTGATTACCAGTTCGGTATTTGGAACTGGTAATACAATTACCCTGGCAAACTTCACCGCCAGCAATGTTGATGCTACCGACTTTATCTTCTAACTAAAACAGACATTTGCTGAGGAATATGAATTTACAACCATATTCCTCACCGGGGAAAGCATTATTTGCCTCTACATTTAGCAGATTCTGAATTGTAAAATTTCTTGCGAGGATTGCATCATGCCAGCTTTAAACTTTGACGGACAAAACTTAGTAGGAAATAGCTTCAGAGGTCAAAACCTCAATGGGTCTACATTTGTTGGAACCAGACTAGAAAACGTTCGCTTCGATCCCAACAATGCGGGCACTCGCACCCAACTAAGAGGCACAAACTTTTCTGAATCTGTTTGGATTGGTGTCAATGCTCGTCTAGCTATCTTTGCTCCTAATGCCAACTTTGGCCCTGCTAATTTATTCAAGGCCACATTAGAAAATGTCAATCTCAGCGGGGCGGATCTGAGACAGGCAAATATGACTGAGATCAACTCAGTTGACCTCAATCTTAGCGGCGCCGATCTAAGACAGGCAGATCTGTCCTTGATCAACTCATTGAACCTGAATCTATCAAATGCCAACCTAACTGATGCGATTCTGCAATCAGCCAATATCAGCGGCGAACAGTCGGAACGACCTAACTTAACTGGGGCAAACCTTACTCGCGCCGATTTGTCTTTGGCGAATCTCACAGGAGCAGATTTTACAGGTGCAACTTTAGTCGATACGATCTTTTTCGACGCGAATATAGAAGATACAGTTCTGGTAAATGTCAACGCCACGGGCGCTGATTTTCAACTAGCAAATTTCACAGATGCTATTCTGCAAAATGCTATCTTTGACCTGGCAAATTTAAGCGGTGTTTCTTTAACTGATACCAATCCCCTCGATCCAGCAACCGCTACTAATGCCAGTTTCCGGGGAGCGAATCTCAGTAGTTTGTTCGCAGAAGATCTTAATTTCAGCGGCGCTAACTTTAGTCCTTTTGTTGCTGCCAATGGTGCAGTAACAGTCACGAATCTGACAGGAGCGATATTCGCTGGTGGTGATTTCGATGGCGCGAACTTCACCCAAGTTAATGCAGAAGGGATCGCTCTTCGGGGATCTTTTATTGGTGCGAATTTCACCAATGCCAACCTAACTAACGCTAGCCTGTCCAACGGGGACTTTTCCAGCGCGAATTTTACCGGCGCAACTCTTACGGGTGCGATCGCAGTCGATTCTGTTGGCTTATACATTGGAGATGCTAGCGATAACGTCCTCAACAGCAGCGGCGATACCAGCCCCAACGATAACCTGTTTGGCAACGAAGGCAACGACACCCTCAGCGGTGGTGGTGGCAATGATTACATCGACGGTGGTGCGGGTACTGACCGCATGAGCGGTAGCGGCGGCAACGACACCTACGTCTACACCACTGGCGACACCATCATCGAAAGCGCTAACGGAGGCATCGATACCGTCCGCACTAACGCTAACTATACTTTAGGCAACAACTTAGAAAACCTGATCCTGCTAGGCAACGTCGTCAGCGGCACTGGTAACGCCCTCGCTAACAATATCACTGGTAACAATGCCAACAACAACCTCAACGGCGGTGACGGCAACGATACCCTGAGCGGTGGGGGAGGAAATGATACCCTCAATGGCGGAACTGGCGATGATTCGCTGATTGGTGGGATCGGCAACGACACATATATTGTTGATAGCGTGGGGGATGCGATCGCAGAAAACCCCAACGAAGGCACAGACGCAGTTCAGTCCAGTGCTTCTACTTATACCCTAAGTAGCAATGTAGAAAATCTTACCTTAGTAGGTACTGCCCAAGGTGGCACGGGTAACGAACTTGCCAACATTATCACCGGCAACGAAGCCAACAACACCCTCAACGGCGGTGATGGCAACGACACCCTCAGCGGCAATGGTGGGCATGATACCCTCGATGGCGGCATCGGTAACGATGCCATGAGCGGTGGTATAGGCAACGACATCTACATCGTCGATAGCACCGGAGATATCGTTACAGAAAACCTGAATGAAGGCACCGATACAGTAGTTTCTAGCATCGACTACATCTTAGGCATCAACCTAGAAAACCTGGTGCTGACAGACACGGCAATCAACGGCACGGGTAACGAACTTGCCAATAGCATCACAGGCAACGAAGGCAATAACAGCCTGAATGGAGCATTGGGTAACGATATCCTGTTTGGCAATGGTGGTGCCGATACCATCCTGGGCGCAGGTGGCCTCGATACCCTCGATGGCGGTGAAGGGGATGATAACCTCAACGGCGGACTGGCAGCAGATTCCCTCGTGGGTGGCGGTGGCAATGATATTCTGATTGGCGCTGATGGCAACGATATTTTAGTCGGCGGTACGGGCAACGACACCATCACTGGCGGTGTAGGCAGCGATACGATTTACTACGCCAGCGGCGATGGTTCGGACAGAATTAACGTATTTACGACGGGCGCAGGGGGAGACTTCCTTTCCTTCAGCGGTATAGCAAACATTGATGTGCGATCTGTCACCAATGCAACTACGGGAGTTACTAATACATTTTTCCGAGTTGGCGACGGGATCGCCGGAAACGCAGGCTTTAACACCGGCGATCTTTTACTAACGCTGGCTGGCACTGGCTTTACTCAAGCAGATATCGCTACCAATATTACCGACTCAGCCGGTACAACCTTCCTATTCTCGTAGGTTGCGCCAGCCAAAGAAACCGGGTTTCTCTGAAAAATCATTCGCAAATGCCAGAAATCTACGAAGAAACCCGGTTTCTGGCTTTCCAAGAAACCGGGTTTCTGTAAAAGAAATCTACGAAGAAACCCGGTTCCTGACCTCCAAATACAACGCAAATTCAAGCAATCAAGCGAGGTAAATAATAATGGCAATCAGAAATGGAACAGAACTACCCGATACCCTCACAGGGACTGCCAATGCCGACACAATACGCGGTTTTGCTGGAGAAGACATTCTTTCTGGGTTAGGCGGCAATGACCTAATTCTAGGTGGGGATGGCGGTGACGATTTGTTAGGTGGGGGTGGTAGCGATCGCCTCTTCGGCGAAGCAGGCGAGGACTTCCTCGACGGCGGTGCTGGTGCAGACACCCTCGATGGTGGCGATGGCAAAGATACCTTGTTAGGTGGTGCTGGTAACGACTGGCTCTTTGGTGGCCCAGAGGATGAAGTATTAGGCGGCGATGGCAATGACGTTCTGTCCGGTGAAGGTTCCCTCAACGGCGAAGCCGGTTCGGATACTCTAACCGGAAGCTTCTTTGAAGACACTCTGCAAGGCGGCGGAGACAGTGACTTTATCGATGGCAGTCTAAGCAATGACCTGCTGTTAGGCGATGATACCGTGGGCACCGCAGGTGCTGACACCATTCTGGGTGGAGATGGCAGCGACACCATCTACGGCGATGCAGATACCTTGAGTGCAGGTGGCAATGACTCCCTGCTGGGCGATTCTGGCAATGACGAAATTTATGGCTTTGCCGGAGATGACTACCTCAACGGTGGCGATGGTGATGACCTCCTCGACGGCGGCGAAGGAAATGACTTTCTCACAGACGAATTAGGCATAAATACGCTGCTGGGCGATGCGGGCAACGATACCATCACCGGCGGATTAGATGCCGACTTAATCGAGGGCGGAGAAGGAGCCGACAGCCTATTAGGCGGTGATGGCGACGACATCATTGACGGCGACGGAATTGATGTTTTAGCTGGCAACGATACCCTCAACGGCGGTATTGGCAATGACTTCCTCGATGGGGGTGGAGCGGTAGATCGCATTCTAGGCGGCGCTGGCAGCGACACGCTTTATGGCGGCGATGACCTCCCCGAACAAATCCAACGCGACACCCTCATAGGCAACGCGGGCAGTGATTACTTTAGGTTGGAAGATTCCGGGTTAAGCGGGCAACTGGGCGACTACATCTCAGACTTCCAAGATGGCATTGATTTCTTACAAACAGGTTTCAGCTTTGAAGCGCTAACTATTAGCCGCATCAATCTCAACATAGGTGGCGTTTCTACAGGTAGTACTCGCATCACCGTAACAGCAACTGGCGAAGAATTAGCAGTTGTGGCTGGGTTACTTCCCGGACGCTTCACAGCAATAGATTTCGTTCCTTTGTAATTTATACGCCAAGGGATTGAGGACGTTCTTAATCGGTAAAACCCAAAATTAGACGCCCTTTTTCCCCTAGCCCCTAACCCCTAAAACCAGGAGTTTCTTTGATGATGACTAACCTTTTATTCCCCCTGTCCATGTCTTTACTACCCCTCTCCTAAATATGGGAGAGGGGGAGAGATAGGGAGATGACAAAAGCACCAAGATCCTAGAAACCGGGTTCCTTGCTGCGATCTATAGTTCCAAAGCGACTTTCACAGAAACCCGGTTTCTGAGCGTAAGTCCTGAGTTCATCAAATTTTTTGGTGCATCCCGCACCCTCAGATATAACCCAATTCATTTCACAACCGAGGACTAAATCATGGCTATCAGAAATGGAACCGCACTTCCCGATACCCTTACAGGTACCTCTAGTGCCGACACGATACGCGGTTTCGATGGCGACGACGAGTTATTTGGTTTAGGCGGTAATGACCTACTCCGAGGCGGGAACGATAAAGATACCCTGTTTGGCGGCGCTGGCGCTGACAGATTGTTTGGGGATGCAGGCGAAGACTCGCTGTATGGCGAAGCCGGTAACGATACTCTCTACGGTGGTACCGGCATCAACGATCTTACGGATGGCTTAGACTTCCTCGATGGTGGAGCCGGAAACGACTGGCTTTTCGTTGGCGAAGGTGATACGGCACTGGGCGGCGCTAACAATGACACCGTAGTTGGTAACGCCTTTGATGACGCGCTGTACGGCGATGACGCAGAGGGTGCAGTTGCCGGTGGTGCTGACTCGCTCTTTGGCGGAGATGGCAATGATAGCCTTTACGGCGAAGCTAACGACACAGTTACCGGCGGCAACGATACCATCGTCGGCGGCACTGGCGACGATCAGCTCTATGGCTATGCGGGTGATGACTCGCTTCTGGGAGAAGATGGTGCTGACCTCCTCGACGGTGGCGACGGCAACGATGTTCTCGTCGGTGGCGACGGCAACGACGTTCTCGTCGGTGGCGACGGTAATGATATCTTCGTCGATACACTAGGTGCCAACAGCTACTCCGGTGGGGCTGGTTCAGAAACTATCACTGGTGGTGCTGAAGGTGATTACATTGATGGCGGCGAAGGCGTTGACAGCCTCTTAGGGGGCGGTGGTGCTGACACCATCTATGGGGATTTCGGCGCAGCAGAGTCGTTGTCTGGTAATGATGTCATCAATGGTCAAGCTGGAAATGACGTCCTCAATGGTGGTTTTGGTGCCGATAGGGTGATCGGTGGTGCAGGCTTCGACATTCTCAATGGTGGTGTAGATGGACCAACCCAAAGCGCCCGAGATACGCTGACTGGCGGCGCTGATGCTGACCTATTCCAGCTGGCAAGCACTGGCTTTTTGCTAGAACCCGTCGAGCCTTCTTTCCCACCACCACCCCCGCAACAACAACCTGTTGGCGACCTAATTACTGATTTCCAAGATGGCATCGACCTGATCGAGTATGAGTTTGCCACTGACTTTAGCGAACTGATTATCGGTGGCAATGGTACTTCTAGCGTTACGCTCAGCGTTCTCAATCCAGGTGTTCCTGGAGAAATACCTGATTACATCGAATTGATCGCCCGGATCAATGGGGCAGGTGGATCGATCGTCACGATCACAGAAGCAGACTTCCTGATCTAAGAAATGGGTGTGTATCTGGGGGCAACCAGATACACACCTGATGCTCAATTTGGTTGAGTAAATCTCGCATTCTGTTCATCTCCTGCTGTCTCTGGGCAAAGAGACGGCAGGAAATTACTAGCTAAACAAAGCTATGCGTATTTTACCCTTACATCCTAATCTTCTTGCCCAGTTCCGTCATCTGGAGGCAGCGGCACTAGATAACCCTCAAGGAATTTCAGATTTGAGATTTTAGATTTCAGATTTACCCCATTTGCAATCTGCAATCTTTGCTCAGAGGGATATCTATATGTTTTAGACAATTACAAAGTTTGATTTCACTGTGGGGTGAACAAATAACAAATAACGAGGGAATTGAAGGCGCTAAAAAGCAAATTTAATTCTCTAATTCTGCTGAATAAAATTGGTTGATTCTAAAATTAAATATTTCTCATGTTTCCTGATAAAGTTTTCATAAAGCCGTTGCAAAAACGAATTTGTCGAAATAGAATTAAATTAGTTTAAAAACCGCTGCATCGCTGTTTGCGTTGAAGCAAAGATTCAGCTCAATCGATAGCTGCTTAGCGGTAAGAGAGCTGGCGAGCAAAACTTATATAAGGAAGTTTGATATTTGTACGAATTTGAACAAATTCGCAAATATATCATACCTATACAAATACAAGAATTATATTTGATGTTTGCTAACCTTTTATTTCTCGTTTCCATGACTTAGGCACCCTTCTCCTAAAGCTTCTAAAGCGAGAAGAATCAGGAAATTAACATTAGCAACGAATCGCAGGGTGCTTTCTTGGATCGCTAGTTATTCGGATTAAGCAACAACTTCAACCAACAACAGAGGTAAATTATGGCAATCAGAAATGGTACAGCGCTTCCCGACACCCTCACAGGTACTTCTACTGCGGACACACTGCGCGGCTTTGCTGGTGATGACATCCTGAATGGTTTAGGCGGTAATGACCTACTCCAAGGTGGACTGGATAAAGACACCCTGCTTGGTGGCGCTGGTGCTGACAGGCTATTTGGAGATGCAGGCGAAGATTCGCTGTATGGTGAAGCTGGCAATGACTCGCTTTATGGTGGGTCAAATATTAACGATGCCCTTGATGGTAAAGACTTGCTCGATGGTGGTGCTGGCAATGACTGGGTATTTGGCGGCTTTGAGGATACGGCACTGGGCGGCGCGGGAAATGACACCGTAGTTGGTAGCTTTTCCGATGACGCGCTGTACGGCGATGGCACAAAGGATGACTCAATTTCCGGTGGTGCTGACTCGCTGTTTGGTGGCGATGGCAATGATAGTCTTTACGGTGAAGGTGACGACACAATTAGCGGCGGCAACGATACCCTCGTGGGCGGTGCTGGCGATGATGCTCTCTATGGCTATGCGGGTAATGACTCCCTCGTGGGCGGCGATGGGATTGACACCCTCGATGGCGGCGACGGCAACGACATCCTCAATGGCGGTGCTGGCTCCAGCGTACTGTTGGGCGGTGCTGGCTTAGAAACCATTATTGGTGGTGTTGATGCTGACTTCATTGATGGGGGAGAAGGCGTTGACAGCTTGTTAGGAGGCGGTGGCGCTGACACTATCTATGGGGATTTCGGCGCGGCAGATTCTTTATCTGGCAATGATGTCCTCAATGGTCAAGGCGGAAATGACGTCCTCAATGGTGGTTTTGGTGCCGATAGGGTTATCGGTGGCGCTGGCTTTGACATTCTCAGCGGTGGTGAAGATTCGGAAACCCAAAGCTTGCGCGATACGCTGACTGGTGGCGCTGATGCTGACTTATTCCAGTTGGCAAGCACGGGCTTTTTGCTAGAACCCGTCGAGCCTAGTTTCCCACCAGAACCCTTGCCACAACAACCTGTGGGCGATTTGATTACTGATTTCCAAGATGGGATCGACCTGATCGAGTATGAGTTTGTCACTGACTTTAGCGAATTGATTATCAGCGGCAACGGTACTTCTAGCGTTACGCTCAGCGTTCGCAATGAAGGTGTCCCTGGAGAAATACCTGATTACATCGAATTGATCGCCCGGATCAATGGGGCAGGTGGCTCGATCGTTACAATCACAGAAGCAGACTTTTTGATCTAAAAAATGGGTGTGTACCTGGGGGCAACCAGATACACACCTGATGCTCAATTGGGTTGATTCACATCTTGCACCAAAGCCAAGAGAAATAAATTTCACACCTGAGAGCTAAAACCCGTTGAAACGGGTTAAAACCTTGATTTTAGTTAACGCAAGTTGCTAGTTACAAATATTGTCGGTTTGATCCCCCCTAACCCCCCTTCAAAAGGGGGGAACCGGATTCTTAGTTCCCCTTATTCAGGGGGATTTAGGGGGAGCGAAAATGCTTGACCTCATAACTAGCAACTTGAGTTAGTTAGCTTTAGCTAACTTAAGCTTTCAGCCTCAAATTTATTTGGAGGCTGTTTATCGGGTAGGTGCAAGATGTGAGTTGAGCAAATCTGACATTCTGTTGATCTCCTGGTGTCTCTGGGCAAAGAGACGGCAGGCACTTACTAACGCAAGTTGCTAGCTATTTTTTGAGAAATGCTAATTGCTCATGGCTAATTATATAGCCAACAAATATTTCTATCTGCAAATAGCAATTAGGAATTGAGCGATGCATTATGGTTATCGCTAGCAAGTTGAGTTAATAGCAAAATAAAGCGAAATTAGCCAGAATAAATTACAAATAACAAAGGAATCGCCAGCGCTTATAGAGCTATGGCAATTCCCAATTTTTGCTATTTATTCTTGTTCGACAATAATAGTAAAAAGTTTGCAGAAACTTTAAGATAAATTTAATAATTCTATTGCCAAAGCCGAGCGATCAAAATAAAATTGAATCAGAAAAAAAATTGGCTGCATTGCTTGTGGTGCTGAAACGGAAATTAGGAGGAAGAGGGCTTTCGAGGATTGAAAAATTAGGAATTTGATATTTAACTCAAGTTGCTAGCGATCGCAATCATGGGTGACTCGCAATGCTAATGGCTAATTGCTGATGGGAATATGTTTCGGTTTTACAATTATTAGCCATTAACGATGAGCCATTAGCTGTTAGCAGTTCTAAAAAGATAACTAGCAAATTGCGTTTAAATCAATTCGGAGACAATCGAGCGATCGCTTCAGATCCTGTTCGCTTGGATCGGCATCGCGCGGGGGGCGGGTTGATCAACATCATTCGCTTGGCATCAAAGGAAACTTGTAAAAGTAGCCCCTACAGCACCATTAACCGTAGAAGTCCGATCCTAGCGGACACGACATCACTTATGTAAATACAAGAAGTGTATTTGATGATGGCTGGCCTTGTATTTATCCTGCCCATACCTTAGACAACCCTCGGGTAGATCTCAGAGAGGGTGAGCCATGAGGAAATTAACAAAAGCAATAAATTGACCGAGGTTTTATTGCGTCAATCTTTATGCTGGTTAAACCACAACTTCAATCAACAAAAGAGGTAAATTATGACTGTCAGAAATGGTACAGCGCTTCCCGATACCTTAACGGGTACGACGAATGCCGACACGCTGCGCGGTTTTGCTGGGGATGACTTGCTTAACGGTTTAGGCGGTAATGACCTGCTCCAAGGTGGACTCGATAATGACACTATATTCGGTGGAGCTGGCGCTGATAGGCTGTTTGGCGAAGCAGGCGAAGATTCGCTATACGGTGATGGCGGCAATGACACGCTCTATGGTGGGGCAAACGCTAACGATGCCCTTGATGGTGAAGACTTACTCGATGGTGGTGCTGGCAATGACTGGGTATTTGGCGGCTTCGAGGATATCGCCAAGGGCGGTGCGGGAAATGACACCGTGGTTGGTAGCGCCTATGATGACGAACTGTACGGCGATGGCACACAGGATGACTCAATTGCGGGTGGTGCTGACTCGCTGTTTGGCGGCGCTGGTAATGACATCCTTTACGGTGAAGGCGATAGCTTGTCTGGGGGTGGCAATGATACCCTCGTGGGCGGCGATGGTAATGACGAGCTTTATGGCTATGCTGGTGATGACTCCCTCGTGGGCGGCGCTGGTTTGGACATACTTGATGGCGGCAACGGGAACGACTTCCTCGATGGCGGTACTGGCGCGAGTACGCTGTTGGGCGGCGCTGGTTTAGAAACCATTAGGGGTGGTGCTGAAGGTGACTACATCGATGGTGGTGAGGGCGCTGATAACCTCAATGGACTTGGTGGTAATGACATTATCTACGGCGACGAAGAAGCTGAAGAATCTCTCGCTGGTAATGATGTAATCAATGGTGGTGCTGGGAATGATTTCCTCGATGGCGGTGCGGGTGTCGATCGCGTTATCGGTGGCGCTGGCAGTGATACTCTGTATGGTGGGGAAGACCTAGAAACCCAAACCGGACGCGACACGCTGACTGGCGGAACAGAGACTGATTACTTCCAATTGAATTACACCGAATTTGAGGCAGAGCCACCCGAACCAGGTGAGCCGGTTATTCCTCCTCCTGCGGGTGACTGGATTACTGATTTCCAAAATGGTATTGACTACTTTGTGTTTGACGTGCTTCAATTTGGGGATTTAGGATTCCAGCAAATTAATCTCACGGTTGCTGGTGTTGCTACGGCGAGTACTCGGATTTATGTTCGTCCTGAAGCTGGTGTTCCCATTTCTCAAGCTGAAACTCTAGCTGTGGTGCAAGGCGTACTTCCTGGAGCGTTCGATGCCTCAGATTTTGTTGTTGGTCTTATCGAGCCTATCTAAGAGTATGAGTGTGTATCTGGGTCAAACTGGATACATTTTGGTTGTGCAAATCTCCCATGCTCAGGCATTACGCACGGGAGGTCAAAACCTCGGTTTCTGGGCTAACCTCGATGCTCTAAACCCAAGATTTTTCCTATTGCCTTTGTTTTTTTGCCTAAGTTCTGATTTTGCTCAACTCCTGCTGTCTCTGGGCACAAAGACGGCAGGAAATTACTTATAAAACAACAAAGCCATGCGAATTCTGTTTTTACATCCTAATTTTCCCGCCCAGTTTCGCCATGTAGCTGGTGCGATCGCCAAAGATAACCGTAACCAAGTAGTATTCGGCACCAATCGTCGCGATGGTAGTCTCCCAGGTGTCACCAAGGCGATCTATAGTCCGAAACGAGAAGCAAGTTCAGAAACTCACCACTATGTTCGTCCTTTGGAAAATGCGGTAATTCAAGGTCAAGCTGTCTATCGCATGGCAGAACAATTGAAGGCACAGGGTTTTGTTCCCGATCTGATATACGGTCATTCGGGTTGGGGGCCAACTTTATTGATGAAAGATATATTTCCCAAAGCTAAATTATTGTGTTATTTCGAGTGGTTTTATCATGCTCATGGCACTGATGCGGATTTTGACCCAAATGAACCGCTAACTGCCGATGATGTAGCCCGCATTCGGCTGAAAAATGCGCCGATTTTAGTAGATTTATACAGTTGCGATCGCGGTCTTTCTCCCACCTACTGGCAACGCCAACAATTTCCCTCAGAATACCAAGACAAAATTAAAGTCCTTCATGATGGCATTGATACTAATTTCTTCTGTCCTAAACCTGGCTCAAAGTTAGTTTTACCCAGAATAAATCTTGACCTGTCTCATGTGGAAGAATTAGTGACATATGTTGGTCGAGGTATGGAACCTTACCGAGGTTTTCCCCAGTTTATTGAGGCAATTTACTTACTGCAACAACGTCGCCCCCAATGTCACGTAGTAATTGTGGGGGAAGATCGAGTCGCCTATGGCAAAACTCTGCCAGATGGCAAAACTTATAAACAGGTAATGTTAGAAAAGTTTCCCTTAGATTTGTCTAGGGTTCAC
Source organism: uncultured bacterium (assembly GCA_964463555.1). Lineage (GTDB taxonomy): Bacteria > Cyanobacteriota > Cyanobacteriia > Cyanobacteriales > Aerosakkonemataceae > Microseira. Next base: position 4,724 of record CAYXCW010000054.1, on the reverse strand, counting down.
TTTACAGGACACCTGCCTTACCCAGAATATTTGCAAGTTTTGCAAGCTTCTTCGGTTCATGTTTATTTAACTCGTCCTTTTGTTTTATCCTGGTCATTGTTGGAATCTTTATCTACAGGTTGTTTAGTTGTGGGTTCCAATACTGCCCCAGTCGCTGAGGTAATTCAAGATGGGGTTAATGGTTTGTTAGCTGAGTTTTTCTCACCCGCAGAAATTGCCGAGCGAATTGCAGAAGCTTTAAATCATCCCGATAAAATGAGCGAAATTCGCGCTAAAGCAAGGCAAACAATTCTGGAAAATTATGATTTGTCCCTGTTATTACCGCAGCATTTAGATTGGATTAAGCAGGGGATCGGCGGTAGTTCGACTCCTCTGTGGATGAAAATGCAATCAAAATCTACGAGCAAAAGTGCAAGAAAAGGCTCGAATCACAAACAAGTTAACCCGCAGTTGGTTACGAGTCATAATAATGCAGAACAGCCGGTTTTACAAATTGGCGATCGCACTGTCACCGGAACCGAATTAGCTGGTTTGTTGCAACAATATCAACTGCTGCCAAAGCTCCAGGAAGAAATGGCAATCGAACAAGCGATCGCATCTTTTGCTTGTACGCCAGAAGAAGAAGCCGAATGTTGCGAATACTTCTACAAACAGCGTCAATTAAACACCGAAGTTGATCGTCAGAAATGGTTGCAAGAACAAAACTTAACAGTAGCCCAATTAACCAACCTCGCAACTCGCGAACTGAGAATAGAAAAGTTTAAACAAGCTACTTGGGGCGACAAGTTAGAAAACTACTTTCTGCAACAAAAATCGCAACTAGATCGATATGTTTATTCCCTAATTCGCCTGCAAGATGGTGATGTAGCCAAAGAACTTTTCTTCCGCTTAAAAGAAGGCGAACAAACCTTTGCAGAAATTGCCCAGCAATATTCTGAAGGTTTAGAAGCCAAAACTGGTGGTTTAATTGGGCCTGTACAATTGGGTTTATCCCATCCTAAACTAGCCCAAATCTTGAAAGCTAGTCAACCAGGACAAATCATACCTCCCACTGCCATCGAAAATTTATGGATAATTGTTCGATTGGAAAAAGTAACCCCTGCACAATTCGACGAAGCGATGCAACAAAAGTTACTCGATGAACTGTTCGCTAATTGGCTTAAAGAACAACTCAAAAAGCCTGCTGCGTTGCAATTGGCGGCTAGTTAATGCCTGAAGAAAGTTGTTGCGTAGGGATACGGTATCATCGATATCTCGGACAAACAGATAACGTCAATCTTGCCGTATCTCGGCTCCCGATTATGGGTAATCAACAGGGCATAATATAACCAATGCCAAGGCAATCAGGAAGTTCTTAATTGGTGAAAGCCTTAATATCCCTTATTTTCTAACCCTATCTATGCGAATTCTAATTACAATTGCTCACTTTTTTAAACCCGAAGATAAGAGTATCCATGATTCTCGACGCAAGAATCCCCAGCCACGTTTGGCTGCATTAAGTTACAGTCTGGCTGCTTTACATCAATTGTTTAGTAAATCTCAGAGTATTATCAATATCAATCAAAAATTAGCTTTTCCGGTTAACCAGCCCCTAGCTAACGATTTGGATATTGTGATTTGTACAACTAAAAACTGTCATCTTTTGGAAAAACTGCGCGTACCGGCTCATTTTTATCAGCATTATCCTACACAAGCAGAACCTATGCTTTTGGGGTTTGAGTGCCAAGCGGTGTTGCGAGATTGCTTGGGCGAATATGATTATTACTGCTTTATGGAAGACGACCTGATTATACACGATCCTTGGTTTTTTGTCAAACTATATTGGTTTACTAAAGAGGCAGGCGATCGCTGTTTGTTGCAACCCAATCGTTATGAAATCTCTACCCAAGGGCTTGCTTACAAAGCTTATGTTGATGGTGATATATCTAAGAAAGCAACTGAGCGGTTTCAAAATTTAAGCGATCGCCCGCAACTAAAAAGTACAATTATGGGAGTGCCGATGGTGTTTCGTCGCGCTTTGAATCCGCATTCTGGTTGCTATTTTTTGAATGCTAATCAAATGGCTCATTGGGCTATTCAGCCTGATTTTCTCGATCGGGATACCAGTTTTATTGGCCCGTTGGAAAGTGCTGCTACTTTAGGAATTATGAAAAATTTTTTGGTGTATAAATCAGTAGCGCAACAAGCAAGTTTTTTAGAAATTCAGCACTATGGAACTAAATTTTTGAGTATGATTGGGGGTCAGATTAATTTAGCCATGTCTGAAGGCTGAGATTTTGCCCAATTGCTAATAGCTAATTGCTCATTGCTTATTGCCTCTGTTGCAGCCATTAGCAATTAGCAATTAGCACTAAAATCTAACTAAAATTTTCCAGAGCGATCGCAATCCCTTGTTTGAGGGCAGGTGGTAGATTACGATCGGCGACCAGAGCCTCTAATTTTGGCGCCACTCCAGAGAACTTTTTTAACGCTGCGATCGCGTGCCATTTTACCCCCTCATCTTTATCTGCCAACATTTGAATTAGCGAATCAATCGCCGCCGGATCTTTGAGATGTCCCAAACTCGTTGCCAAGGTTTGTTTTACTCTAGGATGTTGAATTGTCGGATAGTTGGAATGCAAAAGATCGAGCAAAATCTTAGCAGCGAGAGGTACTACATCAGACTTTTCTACTCGTCCTAAAACCGCGATAATTTCGTGGGAAACTATGTCAGTATCCTTTGGGAAATCGAGGGTTGGTAATTCTTCCTTGGTTGTCAGGGATAGATTCCGCTGTGCGATCGCTTGTTGTAAATAAATTAGCGCTTTTGGTGTCTCGATCCAGCCCAAACTTCGCACAACTTGAACTTGTAACGATAGGGGCGCGGTTCCCTTTTGCAGCAGGGCAAACAAAGCTTCGGCGGCGGCGTCTGTTCCCATCCGCCCTAAAGCAATCGCAGCTGCATTGCAAACTTCTAAATTCAAGTCCCAAAGTTGCTTGGTCAACTGAGCGACCAATTCTAATTCTCCCTGCAATTGCGACCTAAAACCCAACCCGATTGTCGCTTCTCGCCTCACTGGCGCTGCGGTATCTTTGAGCGCATCTAATAAAACCGGCGGAATCCGATCGTCGTGAAAGCTGGCGAGCGCTTCTATAGCTGTTGTTCTAACTGTTACTTCTTTATCTTGGATAACACTGAGCAGCGGTGCAATGGTTTCTGAGTGACGGATATGGGAAAGTGCCCTCACTGCTAGGGATCGGGTATCGTCTCGATTCAGCATATCCGTTAAAGCGTCGATTGCTAAGCGAAAGGCGGTAGCATTTTTTGCAGATGCACCGAGACTTGCTAACGCGGCTGCTGCCATTGCGGTTAAATCTTCGCTATCGGAAGTTTTGAGAACGTTTACCAAAGCAGCGATCGCTTCTGGTTCGTGGAAATCGCCTAAAATCCTGGCAGCAAACCAGCGTAACTCTCGATCTTCTTCGGCTTCGTCTGCCAAAATCTCTACCAAGGGAGCGATCGCAAAACTTCCCAGTCGCGGGAAAACCTTCGCCACTTCCCAACGTTGGTGAAAATCGCCGGTTTCCAGAATTTCTAACGCTAAAGTTAGGAGTAAATTTATATTAGGTAAGGCTTGCTTTTCTGCTCCAGGTGCGGCTGTAGTCCTTATTTTCACCGGCAGTTGTTCCAGGCATTGGTTGAGCAATGACCAATTTTTTTGCTCAACTGCACAAGCAGCCTGTTCTAGAACGTTTAACATGATCGTTATTTGAGCGAGTTGGGTTGTAACAAAAAATCGCCCCTGTCATTAGGAGGCGATCGCCTTGTCAATCGGAGGGCTTGGAGTAGGTGCAACACAAAACTGACACAAAACACGCATAGCTATTTAACTCGCTTGTTTTGAAGTTTGCTTCCTGCTTCAGCCAAGGGAATAGGCTCCTTCTTGTCCACAGGCGTAAATTCCGCAGTTGCGCGACGTACTTGATGTTTTACACAAAACACAATATTCGCTTCTCCAAGTTGGTTTTTGTAACTTTTACTACGGAATGTCGTTGCTGATGATTATTATGCATCAAAATAATGCGGTGTCATCATATTTAATTTTAGATCTAGCTCGATCTCACCAATACTGAATTACCTTCAATCTTGGCTTGGTAAGTTTTTAGCGGCTTATCCGCCGGACCAGCAACAACGGTGCCGTTAGTAGCGAATTTAGAACCGTGACAAGGGCAGATAAACTCGCTTCGCTGCGACCTCCAATCTACAGTGCAGCGTAAGTGAGGACAAGTAGGATTAACTGCCACAAGTTGGTTGTTAGCAGTAGGGTTGCGGACAACCAAAACCGGACCAACAGCAGATTGCTTGTTGAGGATTTGGCCTTTCTGAGTTAAATCCGCCACCGTACCGACAACGACAAAGCGATCGCTCCGAGGAGAACTGGCGACGGCTGTGTCTGTGGCGGTGTTATTTGTCTGTGCTTGACTATCGCTCTTATCAGAGGAACAGGCGGCAAGCACCACCGGCATCGAACTCGCTAACCAACCCACACCCACCCAGCCCAGAAAGGCACGACGATCCATAAAAAACTCTCAGCGCTTCCAAATAAAACTTTAGCAATTACTCTGAGCGAAAAAGAAGCTGAGCGAGCTGAGCGAGCTGAGCGAGCTAGTGAAGATAGAGAAGAAATTACTTCCTTGTCCCCCTTGTCCCCCTTGTCCCCCTTGTCCCCCTTGTCCCCCTTGTC
>CAYXCW010000053.1:32087-46820 GCA_964463555.1 uncultured bacterium | reverse complement strand
GGAGACAAGGGAGACAAGGGAGACAAGGGAGACAAGGGAGACAAGGAAGACAAGGAAGACAAGGAAGTAAAACTAATTTCTTCACTAGCTCCCTCAGCTCCCTCAGCTCCCTCAGCTCCCCCAGCTCCCCCATCTCCCCCATCTCCCCCATCTCCCCCATCTCCCCCATCTCCCTCAGCTCCCTCAGCTCCCCCAGCCCCTTTACATCACCGCAAAACGATACAATGCAAGCTTAGAGAGACGTACAGGCTTGGCGCGGGAATCTCCTCACACTAGCCTCATCAACGCCTTGCCCAGATTTTGGAGTATATCAACTGTGGTCGTTCAAATAGATACCTACGAAACTAAAACACAAGCGATCGCCAAACAACTCTTGGCAGCAACTAAGGAAAATCGCTCGTTTTTCGCCCAAATGCGCGACCAAATGCGCTGGGATGATAAATTGCTCGCTTGGGCTATGGCTAATCCAGGTTTGCGCTTGCAGCTATTTCGCTTTATCGATTGCTTGCCCGCCCTCCGCAGCAAACCGGAAATCGCCCGCCATCTGCAAGAATACTTAGGCGATGAGTCGGTAGAGTTACCCCAAGCCCTCAAAGGGTTACTCAATTTCGCCAACCCCGACTCGGTGCCGGGACAACTCGCCGCCACGACTATTTCTACCGCTGTGGAAACTCTCGCCCACAAATATATTGCCGGAGAGAACGTCAAACAGGTAATCAAAACGATCGAACGGCTGCGAAAGGATAAAATGGCTTTCACCATCGACCTTTTAGGCGAGGCGGTGATAACCGAAGTCGAGGCGCAGTCTTACCTCGACCGCTATCTGGAATTAATGGCACAATTAACCGATGTCGCCAAAACTTGGTCTAAAGTCGATGCGATCGATTTGGCGGATGGGGAAGCTTTACCACAAGTTCAAGTTTCTGTCAAGCTAACGGCGTTTTATTCGCAATTTGACCCCTTAGATGCGAAGGGGAGTCAAGAGAGGGTGAGCGATCGCATTCGCACGCTGTTGCGCCGCGCCAAGGAATTGGGGGCAGCGGTACACTTTGACATGGAACAATATGTTTATAAAGATATTACTCTCGCCATCTTGAAAGAATTATTGATGGAAGAGGAATTCCGTTCCCGCACCGATATTGGCGTAACGCTGCAAGGTTATTTAAGAGATACAGAAAAAGACTTGCAAGGGTTAATTGCATGGGCGAAACAACGGGGATATCCGGTGACGGTGCGGTTAGTTAAAGGCGCGTATTGGGATCAAGAAACGATTAAGTCGGTACAAAAAGATTGGCCTCAACCTGTATTTAACGATAAAGGTGCCACCGATGTTAATTTTGAAAAGTTAACGCAATTGCTGTTAGAGAATCATCAATATTTATCTGCAGCGATTGGCAGCCACAACGTGCGATCGCAAGCTCACGCGATCGCGATCGCCGAAAGTTTAAATATCCCCCGCCGCAGGTTTGAAATGCAAGTGCTTTACGGTATGGGCGATAAATTAGCTAAAGCCTTGGTAGATAAAGGTTATCGCGTGCGGGTATATTGTCCCTACGGCGATTTGTTACCGGGGATGGCGTATCTGATTCGGCGGTTGTTAGAAAATACCGCCAATAGTTCGTTCTTGCGGCAAAATTTAGAAGATCGCCCCGTTGAGGAATTATTAGCACCTCCGAAGGTAAATAATGCCAAAGCAGAAACAAATTTGAAGGAGAAGCGGGCATTTCCCAACGTGCCGGATACGGATTATGCCGATACGGAAAAGAGAGAGCGATCGCAACAAGCAATCCAAACAGTTCGCCAGCAATTGGGTAAAACATATTGGCCTTTTGTTAACGGCGAATATGCCCCAACTCAAGATACCTTTAATTCCCTCAATCCTTCCAATCCAACCGAAATAATCGGTAAGGTAGGATTGCTTTCCATCGAACAAGCAGAACAAGCATTACAAGCCGCCAAAGCCGCATTTTCGAGTTGGAGTCGCACGCCAGCAAAACAACGCGCCGATATCTTGCGGAAAGCTGGGGAATTAATGGAACAACGGCGACACGAATTATGCGCTTGGATGGTATTAGAAGTTGGGAAAGCTGTCAGAGAATGCGATGGGGAAGTTTCCGAAGCGATCGATTTTTGTCGCTATTATGCCGATGAAATGGAAAGGTTAGATCGAGGGCATAACTTCGATCTCGCTGGCGAAACCAACCGCTATCACTATCAACCACGCGGCATAACATTAGTGATTTCCCCGTGGAATTTCCCCCTCGCAATTCCTTGCGGCATGACAGTAGCATCCCTCGTCGCGGGAAATTGTACCTTACTCAAACCGGCGGAAGTTTCATCAGTAATTGCGGCAAAATTAGCCGAAATCTTAATCGAAGCTGGAATCCCAAAAGGCGTGTTTCAATATGTACCTTGCAAAGGTTCAAGCGTGGGTGCATACATGGTAAAACATAAAGACGTGAGCGCGATCGCATTCACAGGTTCCCAAGAAGTCGGATGTCGCATCTACGCCGATGCCGCCATCTTACAACCAGGACAAAAACACCTCAAGCGCGTCATCGCTGAAATGGGTGGAAAAAATGCCATCATCGTCGATGAAAGTGCCGACTTAGATCAAGCAGTTGCAGGAGTAGTTTATTCTGCATTTGGTTACAGCGGTCAAAAATGTTCAGCTTGTTCCCGCGCCATCGTATTGGAACCAGTTTACGAAGCATTTGTCAAGCGGTTAATCGAAGCAACCCGCAGTTTAAATGTAGGTGCGGCTGAGCTTCCGAGTACCCAAGTTGGCCCTGTTATCGATGCTAATGCATTTAACCGGATTAAGGAATACATAGAAAAAGGAAAACAAGAATCCCAACTCGCATTAGAAACGCCAGTTTCCGATACGGGATATTTCATCAGCCCCACCATCTTTACCGAAGTTCCACCTAATGGCATCATCGCCCAAGAAGAGATTTTTGGTCCCGTTTTGGCAGTAATTCGGGTGCAGAATTTCGATGAAGCATTAGCAGTCGCTAACGGCACTAATTTTGCCCTCACCGGCGGATTGTATTCCCGCACACCTTCCCACATCGAAAAAGCACAAGCTGAATTTGAAGTTGGAAATTTGTACATCAATCGAGGCATTACAGGTGCAATTGTATCGCGGCAACCCTTCGGCGGGTTCAAACTTTCCGGAGTTGGTTCCAAAGCCGGTGGCCCCGATTACCTGCTACAATTCCTCGAACCCCGCGTAATTACCGAAAATATCCAACGCCAAGGTTTTGCACCAATTGAAGGGGCAGAATAACGTTGAGAAACCGGGTTTCTTAAAGAAACCCGGTTTCTGCGATCGCCTTTTAAATGTACGATTTTAAAAAGCAAGTAATTTTGAACAAGGTTTAATAATATCGATGAAAAAAACTGTATCAAAAGTTACAAATTATTGGCAAGACTTGAGCCAAATAATCAAAAGTAAGATAGGGGTTTTGCTAGTTTTGATGTTGTTTCTAGGTATCTTTTTTCGATTTTACAATATAGATCGCAAACTTTACTGGCACGACGAGATTTATACATCCTTGAGAATTTTTGGCTACAGTAACCAAGAAGTGACTGAAAAACTATTTAATGGTCGTGTAATTGGCGTCGAAGATTTGCAGAAATTTCAGCGCCCTAATAGTGAAAAAAGCTTAATTGATACGATTAATAGTTTAGCGACAGAAGTACCCCAGCATCCACCATTGTATTACGCGATCGCGCGATGGTGGGCGCAGACATTTGGTTATTCGATAGGGACGATCCGAAGTTTGTCAGCCTGGATTAGTTTGTTAGCATTTCCTGCGGTTTATTGGCTATGTTGGGAATTATTTGGGACGATGGTGGCGGGGTGGGTAGCGATCGCCTTGATCGGAATTTCTCCCTTTCATGTACTGTACGCCCAAGAAGCACGCTCGTTTAGTTTGTGGGCTGTTATTATCTTGCTATCTAGTGCGGCACTTTTGCGAGCTATGCGGTTAAAAACAAAGCCAATCTGGAGATTTTATGGGGCGACATTGGCGCTGGGATTTTATACATTTTCTTTAACTGGGTTGGTAGCGATCGCGCATGGAATTTATCTGTTAACAATCGAAGGTTTTCGATTGACTAAAACTGTCAGAGATTATTTAGTTGCATCCTCTGCCGCACTTGTAATTTTTTTGCCTTGGCTTGCGTTGATAATTACTAATTTTGCTAGCATAAAAACCACAACAAAATGGACTTATAACGAGGTAGCAAAACCGCTTTTGTTGAATTGGTTTTTTCGGCAAATAAGCCAGATTTTTATTGATGTGGGAGAAGGAACAAAGCTGATGGATTTAGGCGCGATCGCCGTTTTGACGATCGTAGGTTATTCAATGTATATCCTAGTTTGTAGGAATTATAAAAAAACTTGGTTAGCGCTTCTGTGCTTAATTTTAGCGAATGTGCTGCCTCTGCTTTTACCAGATCTAATTTTTGGCGGGCAACGCTCAATAGTGATTCGGTATTTAACTCCATTAGTTTTAGGGATTCAGCTCGCAGTTGCTCACCTGATTGCGACTAAAATATTTAGCAATATATCCTCATCGCGAAGAATTGGAAAAGCGATCGCAATTTTGTTGATGGCTGGGGGAATTATATCCTGTGCGGTCATTTCCCAAGCAGATACTTGGAAAACCAAGGCAAATAATCATGACACTACAAAAATCGCTCAAATTATTAACAAAACCAGCTTCCCGCTTTTAATTAGCACCAATAATGAAGTTAACGAAGGTGAGATTTTATCCCTCAGCTATTTGCTGAATCCACAAACAAAGTTGCAATTGGTAGTTGAACCCAATCTTCCCAAAATTACCGATAACTTTAAAGATATGTTTCTATTCAATCCTTCCGAGGAATGGCGAGAAAAACTGGAAAAAGCGCTGAATTACAAGGTAGAGCGCGTCGATCGTAGTAAACTCAGTCTATGGAAACTGACAAAATCGTAGGAAAGTTAAAAGACAGCCGCAACGGAGCGTGGCTGACTCTCGGGGTAATATGGTTAGCAGGGGTGGCGTGCGATCGCATCTGGTTTGCCCTAGATCGTGATATCCCTGCTTGGGATCAAGCTGACTACCTCACCGGCACTTTAAACTATTGGCAAGCGTTACAAAATCCCCAATGGTTTTCTCACGCATGGTGGACGAGTTTCTGGCAAATCACCACGAAAGTTCCTCCTCTAACTTATATTGCTACTGCGATCGTTCAGAATTTATTCGGTAGGGGGCCAGATCAAGCTACGATAGTTAACTCTTTATTTAGCGCCATTTTACTGATTTCAGTTTATGGTTTGGGCGCAAAACTGTTTAACCGTCAAGTGGGTTTATGGGCGGCTTTTCTGTGTCAATTTTTACCGGCAATCTACCGATATCGCCTGGATTTTTTGTTAGATTATCCGGTAACGGCTGTTGTTACTTTTAGTTTTTATTGTCTAACTCTTTGGAAGATTAAAACGCTCCAGACGCAGAGTACGCAGAGAAGAGAAGAGGAGAAAAGAAAATTCAATCTGCAATCTGCAATCTACAATCTAAAATCATCTGGCTGGTTTTGGGCGGGTATATTTGGTGTTTCTTTGGGGTTAGCTTTAATGGTGAAGCAAACGGCTTTACTGTTTCTTTTAACGCCAATAATGTGGGTAGAAGCGGGTGCATTCCGAAAACGGGCGTGGGGAAAAATCGGGCAATCAATATTTGCGTCTTGCGTGTCGGTGTTGCTGTTTTGGGCGTGGTACCGGACAAATTGGTTGCTGATTTTAACCTCTGGGAAACGGGCGACAATAGATTCGGCGATCGCAGAAGGAGATCCCGCCCTCAACACTATCGATGCCTGGATTTATTACTGGAAAATCTTACCATATCTAGTTTCCTGGCCTCTGTTACTCGTGCCGATTGTCGGCACGATCTTTTATGTTGGGAAACGAATCGGCAAAACTGAATCTATATTTAAATTTTCACGCGATCGCCACTACATTAGCAAGCTAGATTCTTTCAGATGGTTGGCAATCTTTTTAGTAGGTGGTTATCTACTTTGTTCGTTAAATATCAATAAAGATGCCCGCTACATTCTGCCGCTTTTACCCGTGGTAGCAATATTATTGGCTTATGGCTTAACTCTGTGGACGGGGCGTTTTGCTAAACATATCCGCTGGGGTACTGCCAGTTTGGCTGTAATATTAATGTGGCTCAATTTGTGGCCTGTAGGCGGCGATCTAATTACCCAAATTCTTAGTCCCCGCGTTCAGCACTACGCATATATGGGCGCTGAATGGCCTCATCAACAAGTAATTGCAGAAATTATCAAAACCGAACCTTATTTACAGTCAACTTTAGGGGTTCTACCTTCAACGCCGGAAATTAACCAACATAATTTTAATTACTACGGTGCCTTGGCGAATTTCCAAGTCTACGGGCGACAAGTGGGGACGAGGGAAAAATATCTGCAACAAGATGCGCGCAGCCTTTCTTGGTTTATCACTAAAACAGGCGACCAAGGGTCGATTCCCAAAACCCAACCGGCGATGGTTCAACTAATTGAAAAAGGTGCTGATTTTGCCTTACATAAATCTTGGGAATTGCCAGATCAAAGCACTTTAAAACTTTACCATCGTCGCCAGCCTTCTGTTGTGGTTAAAGCTTTGAGTGCAGCAAAAGCGAGTCAAAAAATTAGGTTAAATCGAGTTATCTTACCCGAAACCGCCCCGCCTGGAATTCCGATTCCCGTTACCTATGAGTGGTCAAGCCCCTCAGAGCAGTTGCGAACGGGTTTAGTACTATTAACATGGCGCAAATCCACGGCTAGCCCGGAAAAACCAACTCAGCCGCAGCGCTGGTTACACGACCATGCGATCGCAATGGGTTCTTTATATCCGGGTACTTCTTTTCAAACGGGATTACCCCATCCCGAAAGAACTGCCGGTGAGTTGCGAGTCATCGAACAAACTGCAATGCTGCCTCCAGGGAATATAACCCCCGGAAATTACACCTTGGAGGCAGCTTACTTCAATCAAAAAACGGGGGAAACCTACCCGATTCAAGTACCCCCAATTAGCTTAAATATTGACCCTAAAGCCGCGGCTACACCCGCGCCCGAATTAGATTTGGTCACCCAGTTACGGATTTTATCTGCCCAATTACCCCAAGGGCCAAAAGCATTAGAATCTTTATTCGATCAAGTCGCGCGAATTAATCAATATGACCCAATTCAAAATTATCTCGAACAAGCAGCCCAGGCGCTGGAATATCGGTTAAAAAACGAACCGCAAAACATAGAATGGGCTTATGGAGTGGCTTTGGCAAGAGTATTGCAACAACGAGTTCCAGATGCGATCGCTGCCTTACAACGAGTCACTCAATTAGATTCCCAAAATCCCTATGCCTTTGCCTACCTAGCGTTTGTTAATTTATATGACTGGCGTCCCAGTGCCGCCCAGCTTGCCCTGCAACAAGCCCGCGAACTCAACCCCAATGGGTTTCCCGAACTACAAGCACTAAGCGCCGTAGCCGCCCTCATGCAAGGCAATCTAGTCCAAACGTGGCACCACATCCAGCAATTAACTCCGAGCAAAAGCTAATCGCTAATCGCTAATCGCTAATCGCAGATCCAGAAAACATTCCCATCACCAATTACCAATTACCAATTACCAATTACCTTGTCCACTGTCCACTGTCCACTGTCAACTGTCCACTGTCCACTGTCCACTGTCCACTGTCAACTAACCGGCTTTGCCCGACTTTGGAGATACTTCAGTAAAGGCATCACCCCATCTGGCTTACTCAAATCGTCGAAGGATACTTGGCGATCGCCTTCGTTTGTCTCGATCGCGATTGTGTAATTTAACTGATCTCGTGCGCTTAATTTGCTACCGCTTTGAGCTTGAAAAATACCGCTCTGTTCCACTAAAGACTCTAACGTTGCAGCTTCTTCAGCAGGTAGCGAATCTGTATCCAAATCACAACCCATTCTCAAGCCTGCGTATCCACCAGATTGAAGGAATTTAACTTTCATTAGCCAGATCTCCCTTGTGAGAATTTAAAAACCTATATTTTTAGTGAAAAAACCCGCTTTCTCAAAGCTTAGATCAATTCAGATCTTGCACCACTATCAACAAGCCTTCAAAAACCGGGTTTCTTGACGAAAAATTTAGGCTTTGAAGCTGAGCTATTTGCAAGAAACTAAGGTTTAGTCAAGGTGCAAGATGTGAGTCAATTCAATATCGTCAATCCAACAAAGAATTTTATATGCTTCGGAAATGAATTTGATAAAAATTAAAAATATTAAAGAAATATGACACGGGGTGGAGCGATTTAGCGGTCAATACTCGCCAGCAAGCCAACAATCGGATCGCAGTAACTCTAAAGAAGGATAACAACTCGATAAATAGAGCGTTACCTTAAAAAGGTTAAAACTTACGCAAAGAAACCGGGTTTCTATCCAAAATCGCTGGTTTAGAAACTAGACATCTACGAAGAAACCCGGTTTCTGGCTTCGGCGCCCGTAAGTTCTAGATGTGTGAAAAACAGGTGCAAGCTATGACCAATGCCGAAAATATACGGATTGTCTCCCTTATTCCTAGTGCCACGGAGATTGTAACGATGTTGGGGCTAACCGATGTATTGGTGGGGCGATCGCATGAATGCGACTATCCCCCAGACATCCAAGATCGCCCCGTCTGCACTGGTGCCAGGTTAGACTCAAACACACCTAGCGCCCAAATTCATCAAGATGTTAACGAGTTGTTACAAAAAGCTTTAAGCATTTATCAAATTAAAATTGATGTCTTAGAGCAACTGCAACCTACACACATTCTGACTCAAGACCAGTGCGATGTTTGTGCTGTTAGCTTAGGCGATGTCAAAAACGCGGTTGCCCAACTCACCCACAGCCAACCCGAAATTATTTCCTTGCAGCCAAATTCGCTAGCCGATGTTTGGGCAGATATTGAACGAGTTGCCAATACTTTCGGTGTGGACGGGGAACCCAGGGTATTAAACTTAGAATCTCGCGTCAAAATTTGCGAACAAAAAACCCAAGCCTTACCCGATCTAGACCGTCCCAAAGTCGCCTGCATCGAGTGGACAGATCCGCTCATGATTGCCGGAAACTGGATACCAGAATTAGTCGAATTAGCAGGAGGTCAGTCTTTAGTAGGCGTCCCAGGTCAACCCTCGCCAAAACTAGAATGGAACTCTTTGATCTCGGCTAATCCAGATATTATCGTTTTTATGCCTTGTGGGTTTGATTTAAACCGCACTCGTTCTGAGGCCAAGGCATTAGCCCAGCATCCGGAATGGCAATCTTTGCACGCCGTACAAACGGGCAGAGTTTACATCACCGATGGCAACTGGTTCTTTAACCGTCCGGGGCCAAGGTTAGCCGATTCTGTAGAAATTTTGGCTGAAATATTGCATCCTGAAATTTTCCAATACGGATACAAGGGCAGCGCTTGGGAAACTTTGTAATTGCAGATTGCAGATTGTAGATTTTAGATGTGAGCTAAATCTGCAATCTGAAATTTGAAATCTGCAATTATTTTATTGCCCAGGTGCCATACCGTCGATCAGCCATTCGCCTTCGCCGTTGGCGGGATTAGTTAACACGAAGAGTTCGGGAACTGTGCCGTTACCCAGGGGAAAAGGTTTAATGTAAGAAACGTTGAATTGCAGGCGGTACTCTCGGCGATCGCCGCCAGCAACATTAGGCAGTGCTTCTACTGAGCGAATACTAATCGATCCGATGTTCTCTTGATACATCCGCACAAACTCCTCGTAGGGGATGGCGGCGCGATACTGCGGCGTCAGGAGTTCGTAAGCCACCTGATAGTTGCCCGTCGCGATCGCATTAAAGTAGCGGTACAATACCCTCACGGCTTCAGACCGGGTATTAGAAGCCGTCCGCTGCACTTGCTTTGGGCTGGGTTGCGCGATCGCAGTTTGTGAGGGTATTGGTGCTGCAAAGCTAGCGATTAGAAGTAAAGTTGTAGTTGTAAGGAGCGAGCGTTTCATCTTTCCGTACCTGCTTGAGGTGAAAGGATGTGTGTGTTACCTCATAACTACATATTTCCCAGCTCTAATTACTTATGCACATCCTACTTTTGTATCCCCCTATAGGGTGATTTTCGTCACACCCAGCTAGGCACAATTGCCTAAATGGCGGTGAAGTCGGAAGATGCGATCGCGCTAACTTGCACGCCAGTTAAGGAAGCCAGCAATTCGTTTGTACTCGCCAGCCGAATCAGCGTCCCGTTGTTACCAGCCGTAACCGACAATTGCCCGAAGGTCAAACCACCCGCCAATCCCAGCAAGTCTTGACCATCCTGGAAGTCTAGCACCACATCCGACCCGCGCAACGCGCCTAAAACAAATACATCCCTTCCAGCGCCACCTCTGACGGTATCGCTACCAAAGTCGCCGTAGAGGATGTCATCACCTTCGCCGCCCAACAAGCTGTCATTATTTTGACCGCCGTACAAGGTATCGTTACCAAAGTCACCGCTAACGATGTCATCCCCTTCGCCTCCGAACAATCTGTCATTATTTTGACCGCCGTACAAAGTATCGTTACTTGAATCGCCGTAGAGGATGTCTTCTCCTTGGTTGCCATAAAGAATGTCGCTATTTTTGCCTCCATAAAGCACATCGTTACCGAGATCGCCAAAAATAACATCATTCCCTTTATTGCCATAAAGCGTGTCGTTATCTTTGCCGCCATATAAGCTATCGTTGCCATCACCTCCAAAAATCACGTCACTTTGTTGATTGCCAAACAGGGTATCATTGCCACCATTGCCGATAATCGTGTCGCTACCTGCCAAACCAAAGGCAAAATTATCTGCATCATCCCCAACCATCAACAAAGGGTTAGAAGCTTCTACTTCCTGTTCGATGAAAACTCTGGTTGCTAAAAAAGAAGCACCGCTAGTTCTAAATTGTTCGCCGCTGCTGCGATTGGAAAAAGTGGCTGCTAGCTGCGGCTGTCTCACCTCCAAAGCTCTGATAAACTCAATAAAATCTGAGTCGTTGTTGAAATTAAAGTTAGGGTTATTTAGTTCGCTAACCGAAATTTCCCGCTGAGTATAACCCGGTGGCGGACTAGAAAGCAATCCGGCAATTTCGGCATGTTTGCGCGATAAAAATCGGGGGTCGATTTGGGGATTGGTGTAAGACTGTAAAAACACTCGTCCGGGGATAAATTCTTCTCCCCCCAAGCTGACAAAATCTCCGTTGACAATGTAGTGAGTAACTGGTCTGTTTCCCCCACCATTTTGCCTAAAAAGATTAGCAGTTGCCCGATCTATTCCAGGAGAATTAAATGTAATTGTTTCCCCAATCAAGCTAGGAAATTCAGCCACCGCCCGCTGGGCTAAAGCACCCGCCATGCTGTGACCGATAACATCTGGCAGCAAGCTTCTGGGATTTTTAACCAGATCTCGACTAATTTGAGTTAACCAATCGCGAATTGCTGTTTTATTGGCTTCAAATTGATTAAATGCCACGCCCCGCCGGTCTATAAATGCTGCATCGTCACCGGGATCGATGCCTCCTTTAAAGATTAAAACGGGTGGTTTATCTGGGGTGAGAGATGTTAGCGCCAGCGCTTGAAAATCTGTAGTCGGATCGTTAAATACGCGGTCAATTCGATAACCTGCGACTGCCACCGCACCGAGAACTACAGTGCTTTCGGTGGGATTGGGCAAGTAAACAATGCGTTTGGCAAGGGTTTCGTAAACGGGGTCAAATACGCTCATTGTTTGTTTTCCAAGTTGGGTGAGTATACTCAGATAACCGACTTCTGTTGTGAAGTCGGTTATCTAGTCATGCTTTATCATTCCCATCTAAATCTGATTTCTAACTTACTTCGCCGCCGAATACTGCCAAACCGTAATACTTCCAAGGCACTGCTACGGTATCAAATCCAGCAGTTTCAAGCATTTGCAGGTGGTTATCTAAGGTTGCTAGTTGATCGGGATGGGAATAACCGTGGGGCGCACTCTTGCCGATTTTGGCGCGAATTTCTGTCAGGTTTGTCCCATTAAAAACGGCCCACTCTTCTCGCACGGCTTGATAAATGGCTGCGATCGCATCAGATTCTGGTAAGATTGGGTCGGCATTCCAAAATACACCTTTGCGGTTGAGGCTTTCTCTAATCCGCTGGAATAGGTTTAATTTCATCTCGTTGGTGAGATGGTGAATTGCCAAGGATGACACCACCGCATCAAATCCAATCCCGATGTTGATTTTATCGGGTTCCTTTGTCCAGTCTCCAAAGTCTGCTTCTATTCCTTTCCAGCGGTTTAAGTATCCGGCAGACTCGATTTTATGCTTGGCAAATTGCAGCATTCGCGGCGAATAATCTAAGGCTACAATCTCGGCAGATGGACAGCGATGGAGTATTTTTAAGCTCAGTTCCCCCGTACCGCAACCAAGTTCTAGGATGCGTTGGGCATTTGTCGGGATACAATGAGCGATCGCATTCAGCATCTCATCATATCGCGGTAACAATTGCCTAATCCCGCTATCAAAATCAGCGGTATTGCCAAACACTTCTCCGGGAAATATCTCTGTAGTATTCACAGCGGTTGCATGGGATGAAAGCCATTCTCGATCGTACCCGGTATAGGCGATCGCTTGTGGTTTTTGCTTTCCTGCTGCCTGTTTTTCGATGTTCTCCGCTTTATAAATAGCCGCCTTTAACAGCATCCGCGTTGTCCAACGGGAAAACTGATTGTAATTTTCTAATTGCGCGATCGCAGTCGTTAAGTCATCAATAATACCCTGAATCAGTAATTTTTCTCTTGGTTCCATCGGTTTTGTTCTACCTTCAATTGACAGTCCACACGAGCAATTTTTTCGATTTAGTTTTTTTACTTTTAGCCAAAAATGGCAATTTTATGGTATAATTCTCTCGTTCTAATTCCTTAGTCAAATGTTCAACAGTTGACAGTTGACAGTTACCTATCCCTAAAGCTGATAGGATTGCTCACTAGGGAAATTAATTTTTCCTTTCCCCTGAAAAGGGGGAGGCTAACAACCCATTTTTTTCTGGTAAATCCATAACGAGCAGGGTTTTTAAATTAAGCTTAAGGGTTTTTAGGTAATTTCACGTAAGGCGAGAAAATTAAATCAATCGAGCCTCTCTTTTAACTTACACAGGCTAGATGTGGGTTTCAGGATTTTTTTTCAGGTAGTAAATTAGAAAACCGCATGGGGATCGTCGATTGTGGAACAACACGAGCAAGTAACGATAGCGGAGTACCAACTAACGGCGGAATCATTTCGCGATGGGACTTGGGATCACGACGTATCGCAAAATCGAGATAGCTTGGTGCGTTTTTTGCCCAAAAATCCCGGAAAAATCCTCGATATAGGCTGCGGGCCGGGGCGAGACTTGGTAGCATTTAAACAACAGGGTCATACCGTCGTGGGGTTGGATGCAACGCCCGCGTTTGTGGAAATGGCACAGCAGGTATCGGGGTGCGAAGTTTGGCAGCAATCGTTTTTGAGTTTGGACTTGCCAGGGGAAACCTTTGATGGTATTTTTGCCAATGCCTCGCTGATTCACGTTCCGCGCGACGAGATGGTGCGGGTATTGGAGGATTTGCAGCGATCGCTAGTACCTGATGGTGTTATTGTGATGTCGATGTGTCGCGGCGACAGCGAAGGCTACAGCGCCCGCCCGACGGGATATCGCTACGTTTGTGGATGGGAATACGAAACCTTAGCCCCTGGCGTAGAAGCAGCCGGATTTGAAATTGTCGATCGTTATTATCGTCCCCCTGGCATACCCTTTAACGCGCAATCTTGGTTAGTAATTGTGGCAAAGAAAAGGGGTAATTGCTAATTGCTCATATAGGGTTTTTATCGAGCTAGCGATTAGCCATTAGCCGATATTAGACATAACTAGCAAGTTGAGTTAATAGATGAGATATTAATCATAGAAGCGTCAATAAACCAACGGAAGATGACAGAAACAGCCAATATTTTTCTAGCGGGTGCGAGTCGAGGCGTGGGGCGAGAAATTGCTAAATGCCTGGTAGAACAAAACCAAAAAGTGAAAGCGATGCTGCGTACAGAGGCAGCGCGCCCCGACTTGGAAGCGATGGGGATTGAAGTTGCGATCGCAGATGCTTTCGATCCTGCTACGGTAGAACAAGCGATGATGGGAGAATCCATTGATGCAGTTATTACCACTATCGGCGGTGTACCCCAAGAAGGACAGCGCCCAGATTATTTAGGCAATAAAAATCTGATCGATGCGGCGGTAAAAGCAGGGGTTAAAAAGTTCATCCTGGTGACTTCAATTGGTACGGGAAATAGCGTCGTTGCCCTATCGCCCCAAGCATTAGAAACCTTGGGGGCAGTTTTGGCAGAAAAAGAGAAAGCCGAACAGCATTTAATGGCTAGCGGATTAACTTACACGATTATTCGTCCCGGTGGGTTAAAATCGGAACCGGCGACGGGTAACGGTGTTTTAACCGAAGATCCAAAAGTTGCCGGAATGATTCATCGTGCTGATGTGGCGCAACTTGTATGTAGCTGTTTGTTCTCGGATGCTGCTAATAGTAAGGTGTTGTCGGCAATTGACAAAAATATGCTGTTTGGAACGCCAGAATTTGATGAATTTAAGGTGAATTAAACAGCATTTTCATCATTGGTAGGGGTACGGCAACCGCGGAAAATTGCTGGAATACAGTATACATCC
>CAYXCW010000053.1:0-31987 GCA_964463555.1 uncultured bacterium | reverse complement strand
CGCCCGGAAATAAATTTCCGGGCTAACAGCTCAAGTCGGTTAAAACCGACTAAATATAATCAAGCCAGTATACATCCCGCCCGGAAATAAATTTCCGGGCTAACAGCTCAAGTCGGTTAAAACCGACTAAATGCAATGAAACCAATCCCGCCCGGAAATTTATTTCCGGGCTAACAGCTCAAGTCGGTTAAAACCGACTAAATGCAATGAAACCAGTCCGTTTTAACGGACTTTCTAAATGCAATGAAACCAGTCCGTTTTAACGGACTTTCGCTATTAGCCAGGGAATTTATTCCCTGGCTGGTTTGATACTTTACAATTTTTAGCTTGTGAACCTGTAGCCGAACCAGTAAAAAAGGTCTGGTTAGTGGTATACTTACTGCCAAATCAATCAGGCGCCGGATGCGGTGCTAGCAACACCACATCGCGACGACTTCCAACCCCTAATGTAGGAGACAATAGGAGAGGCACAGTATATGGTATCCAATTCCGATGAATCGCGGTCTGGCGATCGCGAAACTTTACCTTTGGAAAGTTTGATCGTTCTCCAATGCTTGTCTGACGATCTTGCCCACATCACCCAGTGTCTGCAAACTCTGGGCGAACTGCAAGAGCTTGTTAGTACTTGTTCCAGCTTTCTGGCTGAGGATGGTTTGAGTCACGATTTGTCTAGCCGTCATTATTACCTGTTGCTCGATATGTACTTGTATCATTCGGGACAGTTCTGGGGCGAAATCCGCGCCACGGTTGCCCGATTGCAGCGGAATGTTGAGGAGCGCGCGGGGATAGCGATGTAAGAAATGTAACCTTACTTTAGGGGTTTGACCCAAGTGTTGGCGATCGCCCAGTCAAGAATATAGCGAGCGATCGCAAACAACACAAGGCTCTCTAACCCCAGCACCGCACTCGACCACAGTAGGGTGGGATAATTTAAACCAGCTTCTAGTTGTGGTAGTCCCCGCGCCAAACCAAAGGCGAGGACTGCACCATCGCCGAGGTGGGAGTTATCGTCGCTGCGGATAACGTAGCGGTAGGTAATGCCGAAAACAAAACCGCTGATACAAGCGATCGCTAAGGCTGCCAGTAAGCTTAAACTGGTAGTAGGTGCCAGACTAGCAAGGGTTGCCAACTGCCTGACCAACACCATCTGGTTGAAAAGCGTTGCCATGCCTTCCGCCACCAGGAGGCAAACAGCCGCCAGAATGCCAGCTTTGAGAGATTCTATCCGTTCTCTTTGCAAGTTATCCAAGTTCGATTCCCCAGCTTGGTATCATTAAATGTGTAATAGTTTTGTATCGTTTTTTTGCAAGCACGGCTATGGATATTCTCACCTTGGGTTGGGTTTCGATACTGGTTCTGTTTACATACTCTATTTCAATGGTCATTTGGGGTCGTAACGGTTTCTAGAAAGTGGAAACAACAATTCTCAACGTCATCGCTGTAGCCTCCTTCGCGCTGCTAATCGCCGTTTCAGGTGGAGTCATCTACCTGACCACAATAGAATGGCGCGATCGCCGAAGACAAGACCGAGATAAAAAATCTCGCCGCTAGTTCAGATTGCAGATTTCAGATTTAAGATTGCAGATTTTAATCCAATCTGCAATCTTAAATTTGCATTCTGAAATCAACTCCTACCAATCTCAGCCAGTGTCCGATATTTTACCAGAGCAGTCAAATCAGCCTAATAGTGCTGAACTTCGCGAACAGATTACAAATATTGCCAGTCGGTATAGAAATTTTCAGTGTGTTGAATGCGCTCAAGCTATCAAGGAATTTTTGAGCGAACAGAGCGTTCGCGGAAAGCATATTAAAATCTATACAGGAACATCAGAGAGTCCGTATGGATACATTTATCATGACCGTCTGGGAGAAAATATAGCAACTAATGGTCGCCATGAAGGAATTTTAGTTGTAATAGATGGGCAGCAATTAGTTTTTGATAACATCGAGCGGGAGGGAGTTACTCAAGAAGTATGGCTACAAAACCTCTACTCTCCCATTTTAGATATAGGTATAGACTTTCAAATAACGGAAGAGAACTTTTAAACAACAATAACTATGAACGACCTCTACGACCTCCTGGGAAGAATCAAAAAAAGACCCGCCATGTACTTGGGTAGGCATTCTATTGTTTGCCTTCAGGCATTCTTGGCTGGGTATAATGTTGCTAGACGCGAACTTGGCCTACCGCCAACAGAGCAAGACAAGGAATTTGAAGGTTTTCAAGCATGGGTCAAGGAAAAATTTGGCATTCAGTCATCTCAATCATGGGATAAGATAGTTCTTTTTTACTCAGCGGATGAAAGAACTGCCCTAGATTTGTTTTTTCAATTGTTTGAGGAATTTGTATCGAATCAAATTTCAGACCCCCAAGTAGTAAGACAAAGATAAAAATAATTTCAGATTTAAGATTGCAGATTTCAGATTAAATTAAAATCTGCAATCTTAAATCTAAAATCTGCAATTACTTATTGCCCATTTCAGCCAAATGCTCTAAAAGTAAGCGGTGGATAAAAATATATCCGCCGCCTACTTTTTGCAATAAAATATGTTCGGTTCCCCAATCTAGAAACCGCGCATAGTTAAAAGGAATCGAACCGTTGCACAAAAGAACCAGCCGTAAAGCAAAGTGTTTAATAAAAGCTTCTCCGGCAACGAAGGCGCCAAACAACAACCCGGTAATTGCTCCTACTAAAATTGGTAACCCTAGTATAAAAGCTACTAGACCCATTCCGATAGAGCCTAATAAGAAAAAAATTACCGCATTTTTAGCTGACTGCCAAATTCCTTGATTTGGAATAGTACTGGGTTCAATTGTTGGACTATTCAGTCCGCGCAACAAAGGAAAAATCAGCGCTACACCCAACCCTATTCTTAATGCAAAGGATAAAGATTCAGTCCAAAAATCGCCAACTTTCAAAACCAAAGTATAAATTAACCCGCAAGCTGGCCCCAAAATTGCACCGGAAATTATCCCGACAATTAATCCCTGTATTAGATATTTTCTGGTGTTGTTCCACGACCATTTGATAATATCAACCGGGTTAATCTGAGAGTAAATAAAGCCAAAAACTATGGTAGAAATTATGGCAATTCCCGTGCCTATACTTATGCCTGATAGTTTTCCTAATTCCCAATCAAGCAGAATTCCTATATTTAACCCTGCACCGATTCCGCAAAGTCCCCCAGCAATTAGGCCGATAATAATAGCATAAATTAATTTGTAGAAGATGTTTGGCAACCAAGAGCTTTGTAATAGTTCAATAAAAAATACGCTTTGAGATTTTTCTCTCATTTGCTTCGCCAACCAAATCAGCCAGCGCTTGGATTTTTCTTTCGAGTATTGCTTTGAACTGCGGCGTTTTAACATGCGTTCGATGTAGGCGTTAAGTATGTGCTGGCGGCGTTCTTCCAGGGAGAGGATTTGAGTCAAATCTTCAAAAGACTTGCCTTGATAAGCGAGTGAGATGATGTCAAGCATGAGTGGCGATCGCGCTAATTCTTGTAGGATGATATCTTCTTTCATCGCCTGCTTAAGGGCGGCTAATTCTCCGCCTGCATTGGTTAAATATTCGCCAATTTGTTCTAAACTTAACGGTTGTAAATAAATTGCGGCTTTAACTTTTAAACGGTTAGATAATAGTTCGTAATCTTGCAGGCGGCTGCTGACTACCATTTCAGTTTGTCCGTAGAGTAGGCTGAAGTCGTTGAGGGCAACAACGCAAGCATCGCGATGCAGGATGTTGACTTCATCCAAACCATCTAGCATTAATAATAGCTGTTGATTTTGCAGCCAAGTTTTACCTATATCTTTGGAAACTTGATATTGAACCTGCAATTGTTGCACCAACCAATCGGCAATTTTTTGGGTTCTTTCCCAAGAAGATAGATTGAAAACAACGGGTAATGGTTGCGTATAATCGTGTTCGGCACAAAGGAGTAATTCCCGTGTTAATTCCAGGAGGGTGGTTGTTTTTCCTGCGCCCGGTTCGCCTACAATTAGTAAGGTTCCACCCTTGCCCAATTGTCTAAATTTATCGATCGGTTTAGTTCCTGGCGGTAGGGGATTTCCCGCTTCATCGGCGTTTGTCCAAGTTAGACCCCAAGGTAATTGTAAGGCATGTTGTTGCGGGTTTAAACCGAGTGCGATTAATGCGCGATCGCGTAATCCCGCCTCTAAAACTCCGGCGATCCAATACTGCCTGACTTTGTTAATTAAAATCGTGCGATCGCGGTACTGTTCCCTGGTTAAATAAGTTCTAACATCCGCTACCTTTTCCTCTGCTACGTCTCCAGCAATTTTGCTTGGGATGAGAACTTGGTAAACTGGTACGGCATCGGCAATATTTTCTAATTTTTTTAATCCTAAATATCTTGCTTGTAAAGCCAAACCGTTTTTAACCACATCGTAAACGGTTTGGGAAATACAAATACCACCTGGAGAAGCAACTTGTGGCAATTGCGCCGCTAAGTTGACGCCGTTACCCATTACCTCATTGTCGCAAAAGAAGACATCTCCTAAATGAATGCCAATGCGATGTTGCAGTATATCTTGGGCGGGCAAGTTTTCTGCCGCAGCTGCCAAAGCTTTTTGAATTTCTACGGCGCAGGCGACGGCGCTGATGGCGCTGACAAAGTACATTAACAAGCGATCGCCGCTAGATTTTAGCACGGAGCCTTCAAACTCGTGACAGATCTCGGTTATCAACTCGATATCGCGATTGAGGATAGTCTGGGCGCGTTGTTGATCTTCCGCTATCAAGCTGCTGAAGTTCACCGTCTCGGTAATTGCGATAGCGGCTAAAGTGTGGTTTCCTGGGATATCTAGCGGTTTGGAGTCGTCTGGCATAGGAGCGATCGCAAATTCTAGTTAGATAATTATCATATCTGGTAATAGGTAATAGGTAATAGGTAATAGCAACTACCCATTACCAATTACCCATTACCAATTACCCATTACCGCATTTGTGCAAAATGTTCTAACAGCAATCGATGAACGAAAATATAACCGCCGCCTACCTTTTGCAAAAAGATGCGTTCTGTGGCGTAATCGAGGAAGCGCGAGTAGTTCCAAGGAATGTATCCATTGCAGCAAAGGATAACCCGCAGAATCAAGTGTTTAACGCAAGCTTCGCCGCCTCCCGCTACTAAGCCAAACCCCACCCCAAATAACCCCCAAAACAATATCCGCCAACGCAATAATGCTGCCGCTAGCGCCAGTCCTAAAAATCCAATTAATGCGAAAACCAGCGCGTTTTTTGCCGATTGACGCATCCCTTGATTCGGTACTGTAACTGTTTTAATTGAAGGGCTAGTTAACCCGCGAATTAGACCAATAATTATCCCGACGCTGAGGCCAAATACAACACCTCGTTGCAAAGGTTCAATTTGCGTATAAATCATTTTAGCGCTATAAATACGCCATCCCATCGGGTGAAACAGCGGATCGTAAATTGCTTTTACTACCAGTCCTGATAAAGCTCCTAATATTATACCTAATACCAGATGATAAGTAGTGTTTCTTAACGAGATTTTGAGATTTTCTACAGGTTTAATCCGATTAATACCGAAAACAAACCAAAAAATAAACCCAACAAAAAATTGCAGCACGAACACTCGCCGGATCGGCAAAAGCATATCGCCCCAAACGGCACCCAGCACTATAAAACTGAGCAGAGTACTGAAGAAATAAATTTGTTTTTGCCAAAATGTTGGCAACAAGCTTGGCTGCATCCGCTCGATTAAGAATACAGTTTGTGACTGCTGGGATAGAGCTTTTGCCAGCCAAATTAGCCAGCGCATAGATTTGGCTTTTGAGTATTTAGGATTGGCATTTCTGCGCTCAAACATCCGTTGAATATATTGATCTAAAAGATGCTGACGGCGTTCTTCTAAACTCATCCCAGGTAAATCGGTCATCGGCATTCCCTGGTAAGCTAAGGTAATAATATTCAGCATTAAAGGTGACTTGGCTAATTCTTGCAGCGTCGTATCAGCTTGCAGTGCCGTTTTGACTGCGGCAAGTTCGATTCCGGCACGAGAAAGATAGGAGTGAATTTGGTCTAAACTTAGGGGTTGAATAAAGATCGCGCCTTGAAATTTTAGGTAATTTGATAATATTTCATATTCTTTAATCCGACTGCAAACGACAATTTCTGTCGCCCCGTGAGACTGGATAAATTGATTAATCGCTTGAACGCAGGACTGGCGACGGGGGGCACTGACTTCATCTAAACCATCGAGTAAAAGCAGTAGTTGTTCGTTTTTTACCCAAGCTTGACCGATCGCTTTGGATACCTGATATTTTGTATTCAATTCTTGTACTATCCAATCAGCTATTTTCAGCTTATCATTTGTCCAAGAAGAGAGGTTAAAGGCAACGGGAATCGGTTGGTTAATGTCTTGTTCGGCACGGTTAATTAAATCCCGGGCAAGTTCTAACATCGTTGTAGTTTTACCCGAACCAGGAGCGCCTAAAATTAATAAAGTTCTTCCATCTCCTAGTTGATCGAATTGGTCGATAATTTTGGTATTAATCGGTAAGGTTTGCCTTGGTTGATCCTGGGTTTCCCACACCATACCCCAAGGACGCTCTACGGCATCCAATCGTTTTTCTAAACCCAGAGAAATCATGGCTTTGCCGTAAATTGAAGTTTCTAAAACGCCTTTCACCCAGTAATTTTTAACCTTGTTGAGCAAGATTTGGCGGTTGCGATATTCTTGGGGAGTGTAAGGAGGGCGCGGGGATACATGAACGCGGGGACGTGGGGAATTTGTAACTATTTTTACTGAGTTTGGGTTTGGCTTTGTTTGGGTGTCAATCGTTGCCATTAAGAATGGATCGATCGTTTCTGTAACTAGATCTTCCGACTGCAAAGCTGTTAGCATTTCAGCGGCGGTGGAAAAGCGATCGCTTGCCAATGTCCTCACAGATTTATCGATCGCTGCCGCCAAAGTACCGCCAATATTAGAACTATCTTGGCGCCAATTTAAGTCCCCCGTCTTTAAATTACTATTCAATTGCTGTGGCAGTTTCCCCGTTAGCAAATAAATCGCCGTTAACCCTAAACTATAAATATCGCTGGCAAATACGGGTTTACCCGCTGCTTGTTCTGGCGACATAAAACCCCGCGTACCAATAGCAACCGAAGTGGTAAATTCCCCCCGCCCATTCACTGAGGTATTTATAATTTCCTTGGCAATACCAAAATCAATTAGAACGGGTTTGTTATCTGCCTGAGAGAAAATAATATTGCTAGGTTTGATATCGCGGTGAATCACCCCATTGCTGTGGATATATTGCAGAACGGGTAAAATATCTAGCAGAAATTGTTTAACTGCAATTTCGTTTAAAACTCCTTGCTGCTGCACTTTTTCAAACAGCGTTTTACCTGAGATGAATTCCTGGACTAAATAAAACCGTCCCGCTTCGGTAAAATAAGCGTATAACTTGGGAATTTGCTCGTTACCTTCACCCAATTGTTCTAAAATAGCTGCTTCTCGTTCAAACCGCTGTTGTAAGAATCCAGCGATTTGAGGATTGTTGGCTACAGGTTTTAGTTGCTTAAGGACACAGCGACGACGGGAAGGCATGTGGGTGTCTTCTACCAAAAAGGTTTCGCCAAACCCACCCGTTCCCAAAGCTTGAATAATACGATAGCGGTTATTCAGCAGCGGCGATGTCATCAGATCTTATACCAGGAAAGAGATCAAGTGAGAAAAATGATTATGATAGCAAATTTTATTGCTACGATCGTCCATTATTTATTAAAGTCTATCCGAAAGGGCAACAGTTGACAGTTGACAGGTCAATTTAAGAGACTTTGAACCGCAAATCTAGGAAGGAGATTTGAAAGCTAGATTTTCTATAACAGTCAACTACGATTATATAGTTTCAGAAAAATCTTTCTTAAGTTAGTTGTGGGAGCAGCGATATACTTCTCTGAGGATACGCGATCGCACGACTAGATGGGAATCTCGATCCCAAAGCTAGCCTGGGAGCGATCGCGCCGTTAAGATTGAGGATGGAAGTCCATGCACGCCTTAGCGGGATTTCATGGCATAATTTACCCCAAAAAGGTTAGTAAAAGCATGATTAACCAACTTTTAGCAGGACGTTACCGCATAGTTCGCGAACTGAGTTCTGGCGGCTTTGCACAAACCTATTTAGCAGAAGATACGCACCGTCCCAGCGCCCCTCAATGTGTCGTCAAGCACCTACGACCCCCTAGTAATGACTCTTACACCTTAGAAAATGCCAGACGTCTGTTTGAAAGAGAAGGAAAAATTTTAGAAAGATTAGGTCGCGAACACAACCAACTACCAGATCTCTATGCTTACTTTGAAGAAGATGGAGAATTTTACCTGATTCAAGAATACATTGATGGTCATCCTTTAACCCAAGAAATTGTACCAGGTCACCCACTTCCAGAAGCCCAAGTGATTCGCATTTTAGAGGAAGTGTTAGAGATTTTAGCTTTCGTACATGGCAAAGGAGTCATCCATCGGGATATTAAACCCGCTAATTTAATTAGGCGAGCTTCAGACAATAAATTAGTGTTAATTGACTTTGGCTTAGTCAAAGAACTAACCAGCCCAGCAGTGAATTCTCAGGGGCAAATTAACCCTAGCGTTGCTGTGGGAACCCACGGATACATGCCGATCGAACAATTTCACGGCTATCCCCAATTTAACAGCGATATTTATGGCTTGGGAATGCTTGCGATCCAAGCATTAGGAGGATTATCTGCTAGCGAGCTAATCAGATTGCGCGACCCCAACAATCCTAACACGGGTGAAGTACTGTGGCGTAACCAAGTCCAAATTAGCTCAAAAATCGCCGATATTGTTGACAAAATGGTGCGCTATGACTGCCATCAGCGCTACCAATCTGTCAGTGAAGTTTTGGCGGATTTGAAAAATATTAATAGCGTAGTGAGAATTAACTGGAGTCAGTTAAAACGCTGGGTGAGAAGACCTCGGCGCTTGATGTTTGGCGGGGTAGTTGGATTAATTTTTGTCATCCTGCCTCTGATTTTTTATAAGAAATTACCCCAAGCAGTTAAAGCGGCTTACTTTTACAATCGAGGAGTAGAAAAAATCGATCGTAAAGATTACCAAGCTGCGATTAAAGAGTTAAACGAAGCGATTAGCGTCAATCCCAAATATGCGGAAGCTTACAACAAAAGATGTCATGCTTATTTGATGGAGGGAAATCGCTTGAGAGCAATGGAAGATTGTAACTACGCGCTGCAAATAAAAACCAACTTTGCCCAAGTATATCAAGCATATACTAACCGAGGAATTGCACGTTTCTCTTTAGGAGATGCTCAAGGCGCGATCGCCGACTACACCCAAGCGATTAATATCAATCCCAAACATGCACTAGCTTACAACAGTCGGGGACACGTCAGGGAAAAAATAGGCGATAAAAAAGGAGCGATCGCAGATTTTACAATGGCAATTAAAGTCGATCCCAAATTTGCCGCCGCTTACCTGAATCGATGCTTAACCCGCTCCAACTCAGGCGATCACAATGGAGCGATTGAAGACTGCACCTATGCGATTAAAATTAATCCCAACCAGGTACAAGCTTATCTCAACCGTAGCCTAGTTCACTTCAGATTAGGCAATTATCAAAGAGCAATTGAAGATAGCAACTTTGCCCTGCGGCTCAACTCCGGTGTCGGCAATTCCGACCAAGGAGAAGCTTATCACAACCGCGCAATGGCTCGCATGGCTTTAGGCGATAAACAAGGCGCAATGGAAGACTTTAACCAATCAATTCGCATCAATCCCAAAGATGCAGGCGCTTACTATGAAAGAGGTCGAATCCTCGCTGGAAGCGGAGATAAACAAAAAGCGATCGCAGATTTTCAGAAAGCAGCAAAACTTAGACTCGAACAAGGTAGCACTCAAGGTTTTAAAGACGCCCAGTTTCAAATTAAAAAGTTGCAACAAACACCAACGCCAAAACCTCAACAATAAGTAATTGGTAATTGGTAATTGCTAATTGCTAATTGCTAATTATCAAGCATTTCTTGGCATTCTACCTGAATTTATTTGTTTTCTTGAAATTTACCTATCTCTTCTTTCCTCTTACCTCTGCGTTCTCTGCGCCTCTGCGGTTTGTTAATTAGGTTTTCTTTAAAACCCTCAAACGAAAGGGGCAATCCCTCTGAGATTACCCCTTCCAAGTTTGTAAATTAATTAATAGATGCATTCCCATTTTTAATATCCGATACACCATTTACATGGTAAAAAAGTCCCCACTTGTAATGGTATTCGCGCCAATTCCAGTCAGCACCGCCAACAACTCTCCATTACTAGAAATCAGCGCATTGCCAGCATTAATTCCCGTGCCTTGTGCAATTGTCAAGTTAGCAAAAGTCAGACCGCCACTCAATCCAATTAAATCAGTTCCATCTTGAAAATCGGTGATAACGTCTGTCCCCTTACCCACCATCAATACAAAACTATCGCTACCAGCACCACCCGTGAGGGTATCAAATCCTAAATCACCGCAGAGAGTATCGTTACCCAATTCACCATACAAGACATCGTTATCTTTACCGCCGTAAAGGATATCGTTGTCCAGATTACCGTAGAGGGTATCATTGCCAATATCGCCACGCAAGATATCGTTACCTTGACCGCCAAAAATTACATCGTTGTCTTTACCGCCGTAGATGTTATCCACACCTTGGTTGCCGTAGATCGTATCGTTTCCCAGGTTGCCAAACAATACATCTTCACCCGCATTACCAACGATGACATCATCTCCGCTAAGACCGTAGATGGTATCGTTTCCGTCACCTCCTTGCAGCGTTTCACTACTATCAATTCCCATCACGTTAGCGCCGCTAGGAAAGCGGGTGCCGAATTTCTGCGTCCAGTAATGGTAATAATTATATCTGCCTGTATCTGATGTTAAAAAAAAGTAGCCAATACCAATACTTTGAAAGTTAGAATTGAGAATATTTTCTCGATGTCCTGGACTGTTCATCCATGCTTGAACAACTGCTTCTGGTGTAGTTTGACCTGCGGCAATATTTTCCCCTGATGTCCAGTCTTGATAACCCGCCGATCTAATCCGATCTCTCGGCGTAGAACCATTTAATCCTTGGTGATTGAAATAGTCATTGACTGCCATATCAGCGCTATGTTGTTGAGCAGCACGGCTTAATTGCGAGTCAAAACTTAGCGGTGACAAACCAAATCTACTGCGTTCGACATTCGTCAGCGCAATGACCCGATTTACAAAATCGAGGTTTTCCATATTGAATTTTCTCCGAGATCTGAATTTAAAACCTAATTGCTTATACTGAAATTTTTTTTGACATCCAGAACCGTAATAATCTCTTTAAAGTAAATTAACGAATAACAGATATTTATAAAGTTTTAATGAAGACAGCTTAAGAATGGCTTTGACAGCAAGCAACAAAGTTATTAAACAAAATATGGTTAACCGATCGTGGTAATTAGTATTTAAAATTTCTGTTAAAATAAATATTTTTAGATGTTTTGAGCGCGATCGCGAAGGGCGATGGGTACGGCATGGTCGAGCGATCGCTAAAATTGCCTCAAGGGGTCAAAGTCTTCTCACCAACTGTGCTAACCTGTTGAGAATCCCTAGATTGACTGATACACTTGTACCTTACAAAACCCAGCTAAGATCGCGCCTATGGTTTATATCAAGCGCGTGGAACTCACGAACTTCAAATCCTTCGGCAACACGACGGGAATTCCTTTGTTGCCTGGTTTTACTGTGATTTCTGGACCAAATGGGTCGGGTAAGTCGAATATTCTCGATGCGCTGCTGTTTTGTCTCGGACTTGCCAGTTCTAGAGGGATGCGCGCCGAACGGTTGCCAGATTTGGTTAACAATAGTCACAACCATCGCGGCACTGTCGAGGCGAGCGTTACCGTTACTTTTGATCTCTCTGACGTGCCAGCAAGCTTGGAGGAAGCAGCATCCGATCCCCCCCTGCCCCCCCTTGCTAAGGGGGGAGAGCAAGCAGCCTCCGATCCCCCCCTGCCCCCCCTTGCTAAGGGGGGAGAGCCAAATCGAGCCTCCGATCCCCCCCTGCCCCCCCTTGCTAAGGGGGGAGAGCAAAATCCAGCATCCGATCCCCCCCTGCCCCCCCTTGCTAAGGGGGGAGAGCCAAATCCAGCATCCGATCCCCCCCTGCCCCCCCTTGCTAAGGGGGGAGTCCAGGAGCAAAAATCGACCGATTGGAGCATTACCAGGCGCTTGCGCGTGACTCAGCAGGGCAGTTATACCTCGAATTACTATATCAACGGCGAATCCTGCACTCTGACCGAACTCCACGAACAACTGGAACGCCTGCGAATCTATCCTGAAGGTTATAACGTGGTGCTGCAAGGGGATGTCACCAGCATTATCACGATGAACGCCAGGGAACGGCGGGAAATTATTGATGAACTCGCTGGTGTGGCGGCGTTTGACCGGAAAATTTCTCAAGCTAAGGAAACACTTAATACTGTCAAAGAGGGAGAAGATCGCTATCGCATTGTAGAGGCAGAATTAATTGCTCAGCGCGATCGCCTCTCCGCTGACCGAATTAAAGCGGAAAAATATCAAAAACTCCGCGCCGAACTGCAAGACAAAGAACTATGGGAACTCGTCCTCGCCGTGCGCCAGCTGACTCATCAAGTCTGGAACTTACGCGAGCAAATTGAAGCAGGCGATCGCCGAAATACCGACCTGACAACCCAGCTCACCAATTTAACCGCAGAAATTGCCTCAAAAACTGTCGAACTCGAGCGGTTAAATGCCCGCGTTAAAGCTTTAGGCGAAGAAGAATTATTAGCTTTACAATCTAATCTCGCCACTCAAGAAGCCGAACAGCGTCAACTTCAGCGCCAACAACGGGAATTAGATGCATCAATAGTTAGCCTTAATAATAATATAAAACAAAATCAGCTAGAAAGTCAACAACAAGAACAGACTTTAAAGCAATTAGTAACAGAAAAAGAAACGGTTGAAAACCAACTGGCTGGTTTAATTTCCTGGCGGGATGAAGCGCGGCGGGAACTGACTGGAAGTAGGGAAGAAGCGGATGCGATCGCATCTGCCAGCGAAGCCTGGGTGCAGCAACAAACCGCCTTAAATAGACAAATTGAAACTTTACTCCAAACTATTGAACCCCAGCGCACCGAACAAGCGCAACTGCGGGAAAGATTCGCTAACTTGTCGCGCCAAATTGATGAACAAAACCAACTTTTACAATCCCTAGAACCGCAAATTGTTAGCAAACAATCTCTAGCGCTAGATTTTGAATTGCTTTTGCAACAATCCGAGCAGACAATTCAATCTTTAACCCAAACTTTAGCCGCTGCGGAACAAGACTTACAAATTCAACAAGACACGCAAAAACGTTTACTGCAAGAACAGCGGGAAAAGCAACGCCAACTAGATAAACTCGAAGCTCAAACCCAAGCGCAACAAGAAGCATCGGGAACCTACGCCGCCCAAATCATTTTACAAAGCGGACTGAAGGGAATTTGCGGATTAGTAGCGCAACTTGGAAAAGTCGAACCGCGCTATCAACTGGCACTAGAAATTGCTGCTGGGGCGCGGTTGGGTAATTTAGTAGTCGAAGATGATAGCATCGCCGCCAAAGGCATTGAAATTTTAAAACAGAAGCGCGCGGGGCGGATTACATTCTTACCGATGAATAAGATTCGCGCGGGGCAATTATCTTCAGCAGCGGCGCTGCGTTATGCGAATGGATATATAGACTATGCCGTAAATTTAATCGAATGCGAACCGCGCTATCGAGAGATATTTGGTTACGTATTCGGCAGTACGGTTGTGTTTGAAAATTTAAATAGCGCCCGCCAACATTTGGGACAATATCGCATCGTTACCTTAGAAGGCGAATTGTTAGAAAGTAGCGGTGCGATGACGGGAGGTAGCGTTAATCAGCGTTCCGGTTTGCGGTTTGGGATTAGCGATACAGCAGAGTCGGCGGAAGCGGAAGCTTTGAAAGAAAGATTAGAAGAAATTGAGGTGATTTTAGAACGCTGCGGCGAAATGATTCATTCTCTGACTGTTAAAACCAAACATCTGAGTCAAGAAGTAAACGAAGCCAAAACAAAACGGCGGGAACAGCAATTGCAGTTTGAACAGTTGCGGAAAGAAATTCAAGGTTTAATCTCTCAGCAAGAGGGGACGCGGAATCTTTTAGCTAAAAATACTTTGGAATTCGCTACTGCTGAGTCACGCCTGCAAATCTTGGAGCGGGAATTACCCGCGCAAGAAACCCAATTAACCCAGGTGCGGCAATCGCTGGCAGAATTAGAACAATCGCAAACTCCCAGCGAGTGGCAACAAATTCAAGTGATTATTAAAGAACGGGAAACGGTATTAAATCAACGAGAACAAACGCTTCGCAGTGCGGAAGGAAGAATTAGAGATTTAGCATCGCAGCAAGAGCGATCGCAAGAAAAAATTCAGGAATCTAACCAGCGATTGGCAGCATATCAGCAGCAACTAATCGAGGCGAACAATCAACTGTCCAGCGTCATGCAGGGAGTATCGACAATCGGCGAACAAATTGGACAAACTAAGGCAGCTTTAACCGAAGTAGAACAGAAACTGGGGGAAGAGAAAGTAATGCGCGATCGCACCGAGAACGAAGTGCGATCGCATCACCTCTCTAAACAACAATTGGAATGGGAATTGCAAAAACTCCAGGAAACTCAAACCGCCAGAAAGGAAGAACTCGCCACCTTACAACCCCAACTGCAAGAAAAACAAGCCGAATTACCCGACCCTCTGCCATCCGTACCCGAACAGGTAAAATTAGACGAATTGCACAAAGAAATCAAAACCTTGCAAAAACGCTTGCAAGCAATGGAACCCGTCAATATGCTGGCGTTAGAAGAATACGAACGCACTCAAAATCGCTTAGAAGAACTATCGCAAAAATTATCTACTCTGGAAGCAGAACGCACCGAACTACTACTGCGGATTGAAAACTTTACCACCTTGCGCCTGCGTGCCTTTATGGAATCATTCGACGCCGTTAACCAAAACTTCCAAACAATTTTCTTAGAACTATCCGAAGGCGACGGTTTCCTACAACTAGACAACCCTGAAGATCCTTTTGCTGGAGGACTAAACCTGGTTGCCCATCCTAAAGGCAAACCAGTTCAGCGTCTATCTTCCATGTCCGGCGGAGAAAAATCAATGACCGCGCTCAGCTTTATATTTGCGCTTCAGCGCTACCGTCCCTCGCCATTTTACGCCTTTGATGAAGTTGATATGTTTTTGGATGGTGCAAACGTCGAGCGATTAGCTAGAATAATTGCACAACAGTCAGACAAAGCCCAATTTATTGTAGTTAGCCACAAAGGCCCTATGATAAAATCTGCCGAGCGAGTGATTGGTGTGACCCAAGCTAGGGGCGCTTATACCCAAGTTGTGGGCATTAAGTTGCAATCCCCAAATAGTTGAGTGCGCGATCGCCAGCAAACGGCTGTATTTAAGATTGATATAGTAACAGGGTTGAAACCAGGATTCGGGACAAATAATGACTTCTGAACAAATCCGCCAACGCTCAGACATCATGGGAACTCAGGTAATTACCCGCGACACGGGGAAGCGCCTTGGAATCGTGAGTCAAATGTGGGTTGATATAGACAGGCGGGAAGTAGTAGCGCTGGGACTGCGCGAAAACTTACTAGCCATCGGCAGCGTACCACGAGCAATGCTGCTAGAGCGCATTCGTCAAATTGGCGATGTGATATTAGTTGATGATGACAGCGTTTTAGAAGACGATGTCGATGTTGAAGCCTACAGCCCCCTGATTAACAGCGAAGTTATTACCGAAACTGGCGAACTCTTGGGCAGGGTGCGGGGCTTTAAATTCAACACCGAAGATGGAAAGGTTACCTCGTTAATTATCGCTTCCTTGGGGCTGCCCCAATTCCCTGACCGAATTGGCGGTTTTGAAACCATCAGCACCTACGAGTTACCAATTGAAGAAATCGTCAGCAGCGGCCCAAATCGGCTGATAGTATTTGAAGGGTCTGAAGAGCGCCTAGTTCAATTAACCGTCGGCGTCATCGAACGTTTGGGATTGGGTAAAGCACCTTGGGAACAAGACGAAGAGGAAGAAGGCTATCGACCCAAAGCCATCACCAATCCGGCTAATCTAATAGGTAGTGGGGAACCTTTGCGTACACCCGTTCAACCGATGAAAGCTACCAAACCCGCAGAACCAGAATGGGATGACGACGAGTGGGAAGAACCCGCTGTGCAGCGTCAACCATTGCGGAAAGCCGCCCAAGCACCTGAACCCAGGTATTACGACGAAGATATCGAAGAGCAGGAAAACTGGAGCGAAGCATCGCAACCGCGCGATCGCTACGCCAACCGATCCTACGCCAAACCAGAGAGCGATCGCACCCCCGCAAAATCCTACCAGGATAATAAGGTAGACAACTACGACGTAGACCAAGACGCCTGGGCGGATGACGAGTCACCTCAACCTTATAAAGCACCCAAATTAAACATTCCGGAGAAAACAAAAGCACCCGAATACGAAGAAGAAGATCGGTATTAAGTTTTATTAAACTTGCTTGACTTTCTCGCAAATAATGTGAATGCTTTTCCCACTTTGCCTGTTAAGGTAAAGTGGGTTTGAGTTTATCCTCAGATTCAGATCAAAATCAATCAATGCTCAAACTGGTCATCAACTCTCCCAAAGGTGGGGTAGGAAAAACTACCATAGCCACCAACGCCGCTTTACTTCTGGCGTCACAGGAAATCAAAGTATTGGCGTTAGATTTGGCAGGTGGTTTGAGAATGAGCAAATATATTAGAAATAAACAAGCAGAAGATGCTAAAAAGTATGGAAATATAGAAATTAGAGAAGCTGAGTATGAAGAATTACCAGACGACTCTATTCGAGGAGGAAGAAACTATCAAGTGATGATAGCTGACACCGATGATTACTACAAAATTCTGGAAAATTTATGCGATCCGAAGCGAAAAGGATGGCGCGCGATCGCTCCGATTATCCCAGATGATACCATAGGGTTGGAGAGAATCGCCGAAGAACTGGGAGCGATCGCAACTGCTCAAGCGATCGCTAGAAAAAACATCCCGATCAGAATATTACCAAACCGATGTGGAAGAGAGCAGGAGATTGAAACCGATCTAGAGATTATCAGAACATCTTTAGAGCAAAGAGGAATTGCTGGATTAATGAGCCAATACTATATTTATAACTCCAAAGCAGCTTGTGCGCCTATTTTTATCGAACAAGATGAGATATTTCAAAGTCAGCTTCAAAGCGTACTCTCCGAAGTCGGCCTTTTTAAATAAAAAGAGGATAGTCTAATGGCAACTAGAAAATTAATTGCTGCCCTCAACAAATCCATCGTGAACGATTTAGGCACGAAAATCAAACTATCTTTTGATGAAGACATGCTTGATAGTAAACTGATTGAGCCTCTAAAGCTAATTTTTGGTACTTCAAGCACTCAGCGCGTTGTAGAAAATGCCTTTACTCATTTAGCGATATCTGAGTTAGATAGGGAAAAATCTATTTATAGTTTTCCTTCTTATGATTATATGCAAAAAATTCAGATATTAGAAACAAAAAACTTAGAAAAAAATTGTACTATTTATATCCCTACTTGGATGGTTATTGCCATCTCAAAAATAGTTATACAAAAATACACAAAGCTTGAATTTGCTTCTGTTGAGGAGGTCATCAATTTAGTAATTAGCTTCACAGCCGAACAAACAAAATGTCTGTGGCATCCCGATTTATGAGCAAGTTAGTAGATTCTTTGATTAATCAAATTATTGCTTATACCCCAAATGAAAAGGCAAAGATTGGTACAACTATTGTTGAGGTATTGGGTGGAGATGCCAGCACAAGAGTAACTAATCTTCCGACTAGAAGAGGCAAAGCTGATGGGGGAATTGATGGAAGGATTAAAATTATCGCGAAAACCATTGAGAAGAAAAGAGTAAAACAAGGTCTTTTATATGAGATCGGATTAGCAGGAGAACAAGAAGCAGGGGTTAGCGTTAAACTGCAATCAGAACTATTTAGCAGAGAACAACTGGGTGGGTTTAAACTTGATTTAGAAAGGGAAAATATTTATGTAGGAATCATCATTACAGCTAGAGGTTTAGCTCCTGATGTGGAGTATGTTATTAAGGAAATTAATAAAGATGAGATATATAGATTTTACCATATTTCAATCAAAGATATTTTATTGGGGAAAATAGAGATTAGTGGGATTGAGTTTATGTGTGGAGATATTTCCAAAAGACTCCGCGATGAATTAGCTAAATCTATTGAAACTCAGAACGCAGATTAAATTTTAGGTAATTTGGGTGTCACAGAGAGCGATCGCTCTCAATCTCTTCCCATTATTCCAACTGTTTTGGGTCAACACCCAATTCTCGCAATCTCGCTGCTAATCGTTCTGCACGCTCGCTGGCAGTTAAAATTAAATCGCCGTTTGGAGTCATCCATCGCAACCACAAACGATCAAGATTTTCATAACTTCCTTGCCACAAACCTAAACTTAATTCAATGCGGGGAATGGGTAAACGTGCCTCTGTTAATTCAGCGGATTGATAGCGATCTCCTACGAGTTGAAAAGCCTGAATTTCGTCAGTGTAGCGATTAAAAACAACGTAGTAAGGAACCCGCAAAATCTGTTCGTACACTTGCCACTTAGTCGGCGGTTTGCCAAATTGTCTCGCCGTCTGACCTAAATCTTCTTCTTCCGTACCTGGCGATAACAACTCAACTACAATTAACGGATCGATCCGTTCTTGCCACCTAACATAACTCAAACGCGGCTCGCGCCCCTCATACAGTCGGGGTACACCAACTACAGCAAACCAATCCGGACGTTTGTACCAATTGGGATGGGTGACATCGTAATAAAGATTGAGATCCATCGCACTGAACACTTCATCCCGATTCCAATTGGGAGGCTGAAAAGTTTCTCGCAGCAGTTGAGATTGCCAAGAATGAAATTCGTCAGGCAAACCTGGTTCCTCTAAATTTTCGCTGGGTAAATCGTACATTGTCGGCAAAGTCTGCCGAGGCGAAAGCGGCGGATCTGATTGAGGCGGAAGGCGCGTTGAGAAAGTCATTAAACAGTTGTGAAAGCTATCGGATGACTCTAGTTTAGCTACCGATCGTCAGCAGAGCGATCGCACAATAGAGAAAATGCGCGATCGCTCTAGTTCGTTACTCTACCCAATAGCGAGTTAAAATCCGAATCACCTCACCCTTCACCGGCGAAGGTAAAGGCGGACTCCATTCGCTCACCTGTGCAAAACGCACTACGTACAGTTGATTAACTACGTTTTCTACACCTTTTGGAACGCCGCACGCAAGCAAGCGGATGGGGTGTTTGCCCGGTAAATCGAGAATGCTTTCCCGCAGCAGTTCCGGGACTGACTTTGGAGTTGATATCATAGAGCTTCACCTTGAATATGTGAGTCCAAGCCCCTACCGTTCTTGATTGGCGTCTCTTACGGTGGGGGTTTGGTTTTTCCATTTGTATAGCACAGTGTAGCACTGAGTAACGTAAATAGTCAACGGGTAAATCGGTATAGCACGGAGTAAGATTAAAGTGTTGCGAATAACTGAGATAAAAGACTTGCCTGCTAAGCACCTCAAGCGCATCACGACCTACGTAGACCCGGAAGTTTACGAGATAATTGCTAATCGAGCCGCTCAAGAAAACCGCACGATTAGTAATATGGCGGCGACAATGCTAGCTCAAGCAGCGTACACCGGAACGGGTAAAAACCCTGGGGAACCACAACAGAAACCCCAGCCAGAGGGGGAAGCTTGAATTGAAGCGCGCGATCGCTTTTCCGTAACCATTATTACCACGCTGTCAGCTACAGAGTTTTACTCTTATAGGGTAAAGCGTCAAAAAGTCTATGAAAATCGCATCTATAGACCAAGAACCAATCGACGGCACCGATGAAGTGGTGACCAGAGTCGTGATGACGGAAGTTGCCAGTCAATGTATTTTGGCGAGGCTGATGATTAAAGCTTTGGGACGACCAGGATTAGATAATGATATGGAGCTAGTTGGATCGGGGGAGGAATGGGAAATCCTCTGGACGCAACCAAAGCTGAGTATCGAGAAAACTAAAGAATTGGTGGCGCTGGCGATCGCACCACCCCCGGTTACAATGCGATCGCATTCCTGACGTTACAAATAATCATCCAAATCTACCTCAAGGGTGCAGTCAGAAGTCGGTTTTGCCACGCAAGTCAGCACGTACCCTTGGGCAACTTGTTTCTCGCTTAAAAACATTTGTTCGGATTGATCCACCGTTCCAGAAATGATTTTTCCTTGACAGGTAGCGCAAGCACCCACAACGCACTCGAAAGGAATTTTTATCCCATATTCGGCAGCTTCTCCCAGAATCGACTCGCTATCAGGAACGTCAATCGTTTGTTGGAAACCTCTGCCAGCGTTGATTAAAGTAACCTTGTATGTTGCCATAAACAGCTTTCCTTCTCTTTAATTATGATTTCCGATCAAAAAGAATGCTGTTGTAACGATCGATACGTTACGGAAAAATTTAACAACGCTTTAAACGAGTTAATAAAACTACCATTTCATCCACCGCTTGACGTAACGGTGTAGCAGATCGATCCGATTGGTTCACAATAATACTGAAAACAACAGTTTGATAATGCCGCGCATCCACATACCCAGATAAAGCCGTATTACCGCTTAACGTGCCTGTTTTCGCTTGTACAATCCCTTGGGCAGGTGTATTTTTAAATCGATTCGAGAGCGTGCCGCTAACTCCGGCAACGGGTAAAGATGCGCGAAAAATATTGAATTCTGGCAATCTTGACATGGCTTTTAACGTCTGAATTAAGGCTTCTGGAGACACTAAATTGTGACGCGAAAGTCCAGAGCCATCTGCTAGCGCGTAACCCGATGCATCTACTCCTAATTGGGTTAAAGTATCTTTGATTGCAGTTAATCCTTGTGCCGCAGAGTCGGGGAAATTGGTATTACGAGAAATGCCTAGCGATCGCAACAACACCTCGGCATACAAATTATTGCTCGGCTGATTCGTATCCGCAATTAATTTAGCTAAGTTTGGCGACTCCACAAATGCTAATTCCGGTTCATTTGCATTGCCAGCTTTAGACGTAACAGAAGCTTGGGCAACTGCAATCCCTTCTGCTGCTAAAGCTATCCGTAAATGCTGTAAAAAATACTTGCCCGGATCTCGAATTGCCAAAAATTGGGTTATGGGTTTAGCATCAACCGCTAATTGCCCGCGAATTTGCAAAACTGGCTGCCCCAAAATACCGTTAACTGCCGCCGAACTTGGCATCCCACTCGCGACGGTAATCGATTGATTTTCTAACTCCCATTGCAGCGCGGCTAAAGGTTCGCCCCAAACTGCTTTTAAAGGTTGTCCTACTTCTTGGGGCGACAGAGTTAGCGCGATCGCATTCTGATTTAGAATCAAACTATTGACAGAAACTCCATAAGATGCATAAACATCGCCAAATTCCCAATCGGGGTTAAGCAGTTGTCCTTGAAAGTAACCATCTTCCACAATTAATTGCTTTACCTGGCGAATTCCCCGTTGTTTCAGTTGTTTGGCTAAATCTCTTAATTCTGCATCCGTTAAGCTGGGATCTCCTCTTCCCACGACGCGCAAGAGGTTTTCATTCCCATAAATCGAAGTGCGAATGCGATAGTTTGCGCCCAATTGGCGTAAAGCTGCGGCAGTTGTTAATAGTTTGACGTTAGATGCGGGGATAAAATAACGATTGGCTTCGCGGCTGTATAAAGTTTGACCATTAGATAAAGTTTCGATTGACATACCCCAGCGGGCGCGGGAGAATTGGGGACGAGATGCGATCGCATCGATCGCCCCTGGTAAATCGCTGGGACATATCAAGTCAGACTGACGCGGTGAAATTACTTGAGACACCGCTGCTTGAATCGTTACCAAGGGTGCAGCTATTAAAAGAACGGCAAAACTCAACTTTTGAAACTTCATGAACGGTTATCTTGAGGCCATTTGTTACGTTGACACTCCCCTGGCTAAAGCCCTTGGGATTCTTAAGACATTGCGGTCTTAATATCCTTGTTGCCAAGGTTCCCAGGCTCACCGCCTTTGCCGCTAGGGCGCGGTGATTTCTCCTTACAATCTTTTGGGCGTTTAGCGGTCTTACCCGCAGGTTTCGCGGAGTCCCCACGTACCATTTCCAACGCTCTATCCCTGATAGTTTTGGCAGCAGAAATATCGGCATGGGCGAAAAATCCACAAGCCGAACAAATGAACTTTTCACCATCGCGGTTTGAGCGGTCAATATGTCCGCATTTTCTGCATTCAACGCTGGAATGTCTTGGATTAATCTTAATAGCAACCTTTCCTTGCTTCGCAGCGAGATACTCAATCTTTAAGATCAATTCACTCCAAGCGGCATCAGAAATAGCACGATTTAAGCCAACTTTTCTAGATTGCCCATTCGGTAAAAACCTCCCACTTTCTTCATCTTTCTTCACCCGACATCGGCGCAACATACCGGAGACGTTTAAATCCTCCAAGGCAATAGCATCCACTCGTCGGCTGGCAATAGTTTTCGCTACCCACCATTGATAAGCTTGCCGCTTGTCCGCAATCTTTTTATGCAGGCGTCCAACTTTCTGGGACGCCTTTTTTCGGTTGTTGCTACCTTTAATCTTGCGACTAGCCCGTCGCTGTCTGATTTTAAGAAAACGTTTAGTTTTCTTGTTATTGCCAAACTTAGGGTTAGCAAATTGATATCCATCACTCATGTGTACGAGTTTGGTAATTCCCAAGTCGCATCCGATAACAGATTTAACTTGCGTTAAAGATCTAGCAACTACATCCGGTACGGTTTTATCCTCGATTCTTAACGACACATACCATTCATCTTGACGTTGGCGAATTGTCGCTGCTTTGATGGTAAAACCATCTGGAATCGGTCTGGAGTTATAGAATCGCATCCATCCCAATTTGGGCAAATAAATCTTGCTCCCAGAGGATTTCACCCCCATCGTATAAGTAAACGATGTGAAGTTGCTGCGATTCTTAAACTTAGGAAAACCTCTACCCTCAAAGAAGTTTTTATAGGCAATATCCAGACGCTTGACGTTTTGTTGCAGTACTGTCGAATCAATCCCGGCATACCAAGGTCTAGCAGTTTTTAGTTGCGGCAACGCGGTAATCTGAATATCGCCAGCGCTGCGGCGAGGATTCTTGCTGTTTTTAGTGTCTTTCCACGGCTCTCCTGTCGCACCATTCTTGCTAACGAAACAAGTTAACGGACTGGCGGAAGCTCTTGTTCTTAAGTTGCTGTATTCTCCTTGGATGAATTGTTGGTTGTATTGGCTAATCCTGTCACCCAAACACCAATTGTAGTGGCATCTGAGCATACTTATCCATTGCTCCATCTTCGAGCTTTGGACAATGTTTGGCCTCAACTTGTAAACATAGTTTCTTAGCAATTTACATTGGGGATTAGACAACTTATCCGACAATAATATCTCGTTCATTGCTAGTTTTCAAGTAGCACAATCTAAGTTTTAATTTGGTTATTCAAGGCAATATTCGCGAGACTTAAGTCTCGCGCTGTCACCCCGGCCTGAAGGCGCTGGGCTTTCGCGAATTGCTCTATAAAACTGATTGAGATGCTGTTTCAAGCCCCTCACTATCGTTCTTAACTTCCAGCAGTACAATACTTGGGAATACCTTGATTTCAGTATGATCGGGGCTGCATCATGTCTAAGTTTACACCTGTTAACCAGGAGTTTGAGTCAATCGCAGAATTTGAGCTAATTCTGCTTAAAGAAGAATATTTTTTCATCCAAAACACAATTGAAGACTACAATCGACAAATTTGGCTGATTAAAGCTCTCGGCATTACCGGGACGGGTGCGGCTGTTGCCCTAGCACTGCAAGAAAAGGAAAGCTTGATTGCTTTACTCGGTTGTGCTATTCCTGTATTTTTCTGGGTGCTAGAAGGTCAGTGGAAGCACTTCCAACGCGGTTTTTACCCCCGCGCCGCCGAACTTG
The DNA here is from genome assembly GCA_964463555.1 of uncultured bacterium. Lineage (GTDB taxonomy): Bacteria > Cyanobacteriota > Cyanobacteriia > Cyanobacteriales > Aerosakkonemataceae > Microseira. The sequence goes on along the minus strand of CAYXCW010000053.1, from coordinate 7,878 downwards.
AACGCATTTTAGTCACCGAGTATAATCTACGCGGCCCTGCTATCTTTGGCGATTGGAGTCGCGTGTTTAAGCGGACTGACAAACCAAAACGCAACGGCCTGCTGTGGGATGGTATCCTCAATCCCAGCGTGTTCATCAGCTACGTGCTGGAAATTGGCTTTCTGTTAATCCTCTCTATTGTCAAGCTTCGCTGACATTTGTGCTTGCAAGTCGTAGTCGTTATGAGTATGATTTAAATAAGCGAATGACACCCAGGAATTGCCAGCTTGTCGATCCAACCGGACTGAGCGTTACAATTCTAAAGTCAAAAGTCGCGAGTAAATATCGCCAGCACCACCGCTTGCGGTTATGTCTGGGAGCGAAGAAAAGTTTTACCTTAAATATCAACGAGGAAACTATGACCGCTACACTTGAAACTCAACAAACTGGATTAGTTACAGCCCTTAACCGCCAACAAGCGAATGCATTAATTGCCTACCTTAATTACAAAAAATACCACTGGCTGACCTTTGGGCCATTATTCCGCGATCTTCATTTATTGTTTGAGGAACAAGGCGCCGAAGTGTTTGCGATGATAGACGAGTTAGCAGAGCGCAGCTTAATGCTTGATGGTAGCCCAGTTGCCGACCCAGCAGAATATATTCCCACAGCAACGGTGACGGCATCGGCGGGTAAACTATCGGTACGGGAGATGATTGCAGAAGCGATCGCCACCCACGAGTTAATTATCTCGGAAATGCACAAAGATGCAGATGTAGCCGCTACCGCAGGCGACATCGGCACCGCAGATCTTTATACAAGACTCGTGCAAGTTCACCAAAAACACCGCTGGTTCTTGAAAGAAATCCTCAAGAAAGGCGACGGTTTAGCCTCGTAGAATCACCAGAAGGGGCGAGTTTATATTCTTGCGACAACCCGCCCCTACACCAATCGAGATATATGATGCGATCGCCAATTAGCAATGAGCAATTAGCCATTAGCAATGAGCAATTAGCAATGAGCAATTAGCGTTGCGATCGCACATCCAAACCATCCCGCAAACCATCGCCCAACAAATTAAACCCCAAGACAGTCAGGGTAATAAACAAACCGGGGAAAATAGTAGTCCAAGGCGAAGTAAGAGAATAACCGCCTTTAAAAGCATCCGCCAACATCGTCCCTAATTCTGGCGTCGGAGGTTGCGCGCCCAAACCCAAAAAGCCCAAACCTGCTGCTTCCAGAGTAGCAGTGCCGATGGAAAGGGTAGCTTGTACGATTAAAGGTGCCAGACTTCCGGGCAAGATATGGTAAAAAAGAATGCGAATCGGAGACGCGCCCAAAGCTTGAACAGCTTGGACAAACTCTTGCTCGCGCAAAGATAGTACCATACTGCGGGTCAAGCGGATATAAATCGGGATTTGGACAACAGCGACGGCAAGCATCGCACTTTGCAGACTGGGGCCGGATACAGTTACGATAGCGATCGCCAGCAATATCGATGGAAAAGCCAATAAAATATCAGTTATCCAGCCAATAACAAGATCGATTTTCCCCCGAAAATACCCCGCCACCAATCCCAACAACAATCCAAATATTAAACCCAAAGCTACAGATACCACGCCTACAGTTAGAGACGTGCGTAAACCGTACCATACCAAAACTAAAATATCCCGTCCCAAACCATCAGTACCAAACCAATGTTGAACGCTGGGAGGCTGCAACCTGACTTGAAAATTCCTATCTGTAGCCGGATCGTAGGGATATAAAATAGGCGCAAACAGCGCTAATAATGCCACGCTCGGCGCCAAGATAAAACCGATCTTACCCGACGTAGATTGCCAAAACCGTTGAAATACATTCACCTGTTCATAAAATAGTAGGGTGCGTTAACGCAGTGTAACGCACCGTAAGCGATAACTGTTCATAAAATAGTAGGGTGCGTTAACGCAGTGTAACGCACCGTAAGCGATAACGCTATTTATACTGAATCCTGGGATCTAAAAACATATAAAATATATCAACGATCAAATTAACAATTACAAAAGATACAGATACAAATACCACACCACCTTGTACAACTGGATAATCTCGCGCCAGAATACCCTCATATATCCAGGAACCAATTCCAGGCCAAGCAAAAATCGTTTCAGTTAAAATAGCGCCCCCTAGCAGCGTACCGAATTGCAAGCCAATAGTCGTACTGATGGGTAAAAATGCGTTTTTTAGACCATGTTGGAAAATTACCAAATATTCCGGTAAACCTTTAGCCCTAGCGGTGCGGATGTAATCTTGTGATAAAACTTCCAACATAGCACTGCGCGTGATTCGGGCAATAATAGCTAAAGGAATTGTTCCCAAAGTTAGGGCAGGCAGAATTAAATGCGCTAGCACATCTAAGAATAATATTATATCAAATCTCAAGATTGAATCAAAAACATAAAAGCCAGTAATTGGCTGAAAATTAAATCCAGCATCAACGCTAATTCTGCCGCTAGGAGGGAGCCATTGTAAGTTAACTGCAAATAGGTAAATTAGCAGCAATCCTAACCAGTAAACGGGTAGAGAAACGCCAATCAAAGAACCGCTGATGGTGAGGTTATCTAACAGGGTATTTTTCCGAACTGCTGCGAAGATACCAGCTGGAATTCCCAGAAAAATGGCTATTAACATAGCAGCAACGGATAATTCAAAAGTAGCAGGCCAGCGGTTGCTAATTTCCTCAATAATGGGAATACCGCTGAGAATGCTCGTGCCGAAATCAAGGCGTAGTATATTAGCTAAAAAAACCAGGTATTGTAGCGGCAAAGGTCGATCTAAACCCAAGCGCTGTCGCATCGCTTCAACTTGTTCGGGAGTCGCTCTTTCTCCTAATAAAACAGTCGCTGGGTCGCCGGGAATCAGATGCAGTAGGGCGAAAACTAAAAGCGTAATTCCCAACAAGACTGGTATTAGACTCAACAAGCGTTTAAAGATATATTTCCACATGGGTAATAGTTCAACAGTGGACAGTGGACAGTGGACAGTGGATAGTGGATAGTGGACAGTGGACAGTTATATGATGTTCGTTGAATTGCCCATAATAAAAAAACTGCACAGAGTCGTTGCGTAGGGACACGGCATCAGAAATATCTTGGACAAATAGATAACGTTAATTGTGCCGTGTCCCGGCTTTTAAATATGGGTAATCTTAAGGACATCATATTACCTGTTAATAAACTTTTCTTGGAGTAGGTTGGGTTTTGTCCCTCAACCCAACCAGCAGAATCTACTCCCATCCTCGCAAAACTTGGTGTACGCAAGCCAAATGCCACATATAATCATCGAGGGGGTATTGAGAAGCCGCGGTGACAATATACTCCTTGGCTAACTCTGTATTCGACAGGGCTTCATAATACAACCCCAAATAAAGATGGCTGTAAAAATTACCCCGCTTGCCATCTTTTTTTCCTGCTACCAGCACATCATCGGGAGTACAATTTCCCGCAAACAATTCATACACTTGGCGCATCACCAAGCGCGGGTCATTTTTCACCACCAGCAACAGTTTTCTCGCCTCACTCGCCCCCAAAAAACGCGCTTGACACAAATACCGCCAGACAGTTTCCTCTACATCTTGAGCATTGACGGTTAAATCGATCTCAAATTGCTTCGCACCCTCTTCAAATCTGCCAGCATAATAATAAGATAAGCCCCGCTGCCATAGATAAGGAGTCAGACGCGCATCTAATTGTTCAGCCGTGTCAAAATCTGCAATCGATTCGTTAATTTGGGCGAGTTTAAATCGCACCATCCCCCGCTGAACGTAACCCTTTGGCTCATTCGGCGACATGCGGATAAAATTATGCCAGCGATTGAGGTCATTTTCCAGAGAATTGCGATTAATCATTGCTTTGTCAAGGATATAGCTATCAAAATTAAACCACCTCGCGCTACCAACCTAAGATGGGACAGTCCAATACAGGGACAAGGGAGACAAGGGGGAGAAGGACGACAAGGAAGAACATTATTTTAAGAGAGCTTGTCCCGCGCCTACCTGGTAGCCCCACCTCGCACCTAAAATAGGGATGGTCAAGATTTGTGCTGCCCCAAGGCTGCGATTAAGCATCACCAAATCAACGATCTTGGTAGGGGCACGGCATCGAAGATCGCGGCTTTTCAAACCAAAATTTCTAACGCCGTGCCCCTACGCAGCAATTGATCTTTGGCTGCAATATCTTGGCATCCAGCGCGTCCTATTTCGCATGTATTGCAGAACACAAGTTAGCTTAACAAAAATTCTGCCCTGCGAAGAAATTACCCTATCCTAGCGGTAGACGTTTGCTAGAGCGAATCGCATTTATCCTGCTTGGTAACAGTGTTGACTTGCACTTATAGTTCTGAATATGGATAGAGACGAAATTTTGAGACGATACGCAGCCGGAGAAAGAAACTTTAGCGGCTTAGATTTAACTGGAGTCAGGCTAAGTCACGCAGAAATTGCTCATATAGACTTGTCAAAAACCAATTTAAGCAAAGCCCTATTAAATGGAGCAAATCTACATCAGGCAAATCTTAGCGAAGCCAACCTGCACGGCGCAGATCTCTGCCATACAAATCTCAGCGAAGCCAATCTCTCCAGCGCCAATCTCAGAGCGGCAATGTTAGTGAGGGCAAACCTGACTAAAGCGAATCTGTACCAGACAAATCTCCAGTGGGCTTCTTTGACGGAGGTCACTCCATTAGACATCGATTTGAGTGGCGCGATCGCCAGCCAAACCATTATCCCTGCTGGTTATGCCTCTGACGGTTAGCCATCTAACAAATATTAACTGTCAACTGTCAACTGTTAAAGGACTTCAATGGATAAAATTTACGGCAATATTAAAGGATTAAAATCGAGTCATATCAAACAACTACAGCAACTTTGTGAGGAGCGACAGCCAAGCGATCGCTTATTAGTTCCCGAATTTGCTCAACACTTAACCGCGATTAGTACAGAAATCGATCGCCCACTTTGCGCCTATATTAATCGACGCGGGGAGGTAGTCCGAATCGGAGTTGGTACGCCCCAAGAAACTCAAATTTCAACCCAAGATATGCCTCGCCATAGTGCTAAACGCTTGAGTGGGATTCGTTGCGTTGCGACTCAACTTAAAGGAGATGCACCCGATGTATTAGCACTGATGGCAATGGCACGTCAACGCTTAGATGCCTTGGTGTTGTTAATCCCAACTAGCAATGGTGATGGGGATGTTAAGGAAGCTTATTTAGCTCACCTCGTACCCGATTTAGACACGCCTTGGCTGGTTTCTCCTCCTCTGGGTTTAGATGACTTGATCGAGGAAGATTTCGATGATTTAGTTGAAGAATGGGAAGCAGAGTTAGAGGAAGCAGGATTTGAAACCGATCAATTTCAAGATGGAACAAAGAGCGATCGCGTGGTGCTAGTTGGGTTAATGACTGAAGATATGACCGATCGGCAGTTTCAAGATCGCTTAGATGAACTCGTGCGCTTAGTTGAGAGTGCGGGAGGAGAGGTAGTTGAGACGGTGAAACAGAAGCGATCGCATCCCCATCCTCAAACCGTTGTCGGGCAGGGAAAAGTCGAAGAAATTGCCCAATTAGCCCATCAAGTTCGCGCCAATTTGATTGTTTTTAACCGCGATATTTCACCCTCGCAAGCGCGAAACTTAGAAGATTTAATCGGCATCCGAGTCATAGATCGAACTGAAATTATTTTAGATATTTTCGCTCAACGCGCTCAATCTCAAGCCGGTAAATTGCAAGTAGAACTCGCTCAATTGGAATATATGCTACCTCGGCTGCGGGGTCGAGGTCAGGCGATGTCTAGACTAGGGGCGGGAATTGGTACTAGAGGGCCTGGTGAAACTAAACTAGAAAGCGATCGCCGAGCGATTCAACGACGAATTGCACAACTACAGCAAGAAGTCAACCAATTACAAGCCCATCGCGCCCGCTTAAGACAACAGCGACAACAGCAAGAAATTCCATCAATTGCGCTAGTTGGTTATACCAATGCCGGGAAATCTACCCTGTTAAATGTGTTGACTAATGCTGAAGTTTACACAGCCGATCGCTTGTTTGCCACCCTCGATCCAACAACGCGAAAGGTGGTAATTGTAGACCAGAAAACCCAGGAACGGCGATCGATTCTTTTAACAGATACAGTTGGGTTTATTCACGAACTGCCGCCACCGCTAATGGATGCATTTCGCGCCACTTTAGAAGAAGTGACAGAAGCGGATGCGCTGCTGCATGTGGTCGATCTTTCCCATCCTGCTTGGGCAAGTCATATCAGTTCGGTGGAAGAGGTTTTAAAAGAAATGCCAGCGCTTCCAGGAAAAGCTTTGATTGCCTTTAATAAAATCGATCGGGTAGATAGGGAAACTCTAGCTTTAGCCCAGCAACAGTATCCCGAAGCCGCGTTTATTTCGGCAACTGAACGCTTGAGGTTAGAGAATTTACGGCAGCGATTGTTGCAACTAATTGACATACATGCTGTCTCTCGGCACTAGCGGTTGGGTTTATAAACACTGGATGGGTATTTTCTATCCAGAAGAGTTGCACGGCGAGCAGCAACTTGAATTTTACGCGCAGCACTTTTCCACTGTAGAGGTAAATTATTCCTTTTACCGTCTGCCAGAAAAATCTGTGTTTGAAACTTGGCGCGAGCAAAGTCCCCAAGACTTTCTTTTTGCGGTTAAAGGTAGCCGCTATCTCACCCATATGAAAAAATTAAAAGACCCAGTTGAGCCTTTATCTCGGCTGATGGAACGGGCATCTGGCTTGCAAGAAAAGCTTGGCCCGATTCTGTTTCAATTTCCTCATACTTGGTCTGTTAATTGCTCGCGGCTTGAGTTTTTTTTAGAGTTGCTGCAAACGTATCCACAACAACGATATACTTTTGAATTTCGTCACCATAGTTGGCTGAATCCACAGGTTTATCAATTGCTAGAACGCGCCGGTGCAGCCCTTTGCTTACCAGTCAGTCCCACAGTTCCCCTCGATATCCGCCTTACCGCACCTTGGACTTATATCCGAATGCATAGTGGGCGATGGGGAATTGGCTACAGCGATGAAGAGTTATCAGTTTGGGCAACTCGAATTCGCGAGTTTATGCAAGGGGGAATTGACGTTTATGTTTACTTCAATAACGACTTGGAAGGTCATGCTATTCGCGATGGAAAGCACCTCTCAGGAATGCTTGATGCTTGCGTTTGAGTAGCCGACACCCTTTAGGGTGTCGCTATACAAACAAAGCCTGCCTCCGCAGGCTTTAAAAGCTTTAGCCCGCGAAGGCGTTGCTCAGTTTGTGTAGCCGCTATACAAACAAAGCCTGCCTCCGCAGGCTTTAAAAGCTTTAGCCCGCGAAGGCGTTGCTCAGTTTGTGTAGCCGCACCCTTCAGGGTGTCGCTATAGTCACATCTTGCACTGAGCCAACAGAAATAAATTTCGCAGCTTTTAGCTAAAACCCGTTGAAACGGGTTAAAACGTTGATTTTAGTTAGCTTTAGCTAACTTAAGCTTTGAGCAAGTAATTTATTTCAGGGCTGTTTATCGGGTAGGTGCAAGATGTGAGTATACTCAGATCTTGCAACATTATCAACAAGCTTTCAAAAACCGGGTTTCTTGACGAGAAATCTAGGCTTTCAAGCTGAGCTATTTGCAAGAAACCCGGTTTTTAGTCAAGGTGCAAGACGTGAATATACAAACAAAGCCTGCCTCCGCAGGCTTTAAAAGCTTTAGCCCGCGAAGGCGTTGCTCAGTTTGTGTAGCCGCACCCTTCAGGGTGTCGCTATAGTCACATCTTGCACTGAGCCAACAGAAATAAATTTCGCAGCTTTTAGCTAAAACCCGTTGAAACGGGTTAAAACGTTGATTTTAGTTAGCTTTAGCTAAC
>CAYXCW010000052.1:34974-47079 GCA_964463555.1 uncultured bacterium | reverse complement strand
GGGTTAGGGGGGATCAAACCAACCATATTTGTAACTAGCAACTTGCGTTATTAGCAATTAGCAATTAGCAACTTGCCTTATTACTGATATAGGCTAAATTTTAAAGTGTCTTTTTAAATTGTTAATTGGCTGCTCGATATACTGCCATGACAGCATAGCCACTATCACAGTAGCTATAGAGTTAACCACAAATTGAACCAAGATTGACCTGGGATACGAAAAGCCAAAGTAAGACAAGCTATTGGGAACGATTACAGCAGCTACAAAACTGTGGTAAATGTAAATTCCATAACTAATCTTTCCCAAGTATACAAGGGGTTTAAATTCTAAGACCGTACCTAGAATGCCACTGAAGCCTCGGGCAGCTCGCTCGATTATCCAGAAAAAGAATAAAGCATTGATACTATCTTGGAACGCTACTCTGATTCCCGGATCTAAATGAGGTCTGGTGAGAACTAGCGCGAAAGACAATGTACCTCCGATCCAAAAGCCCAGATTGGATAATAATTTCTTAGTTCCAGATCTATGGGGGTTGCGATTGTAAAATGCTAATAACGCTCCCAAGCCTAGAGAGTCTAAGCATCCGGGGATAAGCAATTGCATTCTAATTTCCTCGCTTAAACCCATCACAACGCATAAAATCCTGAATATTGGGGCAATTATAATTGTTAAAACTATCAGCTTTTCCAAGTGCTTTTGGGGAATTAATAAAATTAACAAAGGCCAAATTAAATAAAATTGGAACTCTACAGCTAAAGTCCAAAAATGTGAATTAATATCCCATCTATGCAGGGAGTAATAAAAGTTAGATGTATAGGTTAAATGCCAAATTAAAGATGGATGACGCCGTAAATGAAATATTGCTACCAATAAAATAGTTAAATAATAAATCGGAAAAATTCGTAAAAATCTGCGGATATAGAATCGGCGAATAGTCACACCAATACTTTTTTTACCATCGTCGATTTTCTTTTTATAATCCAGCAAAAGTAAAGTTATTAAAAAACCACTGAGTAAGAAGAAAAATCTAACTGCAAGGTTTCCTAATGCCAAATTAGAATTTAAAAAGAAATCTTTCGGTAACCAGTGGGCAACCATTACACCAAAAACAGCTATTGCTCGTAAAGCATCTAGCTGAATTATTTGTTGTAACTTGCTTTCTTGGGGTAATTCTACCTGGGGTTTAAGTTTGACTAGCATAGAGGTTTGGGTTGGTATATGCACATGAACTCGTGACGACTGCTGTGTAGCAGCCGCCAATAAAATTGATAAAAATATCAACAGCAAAATGTCAGTAAAACCGATTAACGGTTTACTCTATGCACCCAAAAATGTAAGCTTGATGCCTACAAATAGAAGCTAGTAAGCAAGAAAAAATTGTGCTGCTAAAGGCTGGCGACGAGAATGCTAACTCACGTTCCTAGCATTCGCCGCTAGCAATTAAACAGCAACAGAAAGATTTTGATTCATCTGTGACAAACCTCTTACCCAATGGTAGCTATAGGTCAAGGATTCCATAACCATTGTGACTAAAGGTCAGGCGCAATAATGATGGGTGGAACTGCTGACGGTAGTCATAGGCATGGGGGATGTTGCTAGTGGTATTTTCACGATCTTACTTTAACGTTTTAGAAACGTGTCGATAAAGACCTACAGCCAAGCAAACTCAACAGGGGATAAAAAGCGCTGTATTACTGAACATTTCGTCCAAGCCTGAAAATTAAAGGAAGCATTGATCCTTGACGGAGATCGATGCTTTTCCGTATTTAACAGGCTGTGGCGCTTCTATTTGAATTCTAGAGCAATTTCTAGAAATGTCACCTCCGAAAAAATACTGAAGGCGTATATTTGCGGAGAGAGATTTTACTAGGGTGTATTTTAATTGCCCGATCTAAAAAAGCTATATAAAAATCCATTTAGCTACAAGCAGGAATAAGATATAACCTCTACTTTGATAGCCAATATAGGTAAAAATAGCTGCTGTTATGGCGATAACAGAGCGATCGCAAAATAATTTAGCTAAAAATTTATCGCGCTTTGATGGGGTTTTTTAATCCACCTGACAGGGAAAATCGCGCCTGTGCTTAGATCCTTGTGTCTCCGGGGACGCAGTCGCGATCGCAGTATGTTCGGCTATGATTAACCGAAGTGTATTGCCCGGAGGTCAAACCGCAGGCTTTTCAAGCTACTTTCTTATAAGTCAAAATCTTTACAGTAACTTTAAGGTAAATTCACAATGGACATCAAAAACGGATTTGTCGGCACGATTGGCAACACGCCGCTGATTCGCTTAAATAGCTTTAGCGAAGAAACCGGCTGCGAAATTCTCGGTAAAGCCGAATTTCTCAATCCCGGCGGTTCGGTTAAAGACCGCGCCGCGCTCTATATCATAAAAGAGGCAGAAGAAAAAGGCTTGCTTAAACCAGGCGGTACCGTTGTAGAGGGAACCGCTGGTAATACGGGGATTGGACTCGCTCACATTTGCAACGCCAAAGGCTACAAATGCCTAATTATTATCCCAGATACTCAATCTCAGGAAAAAATGGATGCATTAAGAACGCTGGGTGCGGAAGTTCGCCCCGTTCCAGCCGTTCCTTACAAAGACCCTAACAATTATGTCAGGCTCTCTGGTCGGATTGCCTCTGAAATGGAAAATGCCATTTGGGCGAATCAATTTGATAATTTAGCCAACCGCCGCGCCCATTATGAAACTACGGGAAAAGAAATTTGGGAACAAACCGATGGCAAAATTGATGCTTTTACCTGCGCTACCGGAACGGGTGGAACTTATGCCGGAGTGTCGATGTATTTGAAAGACAAAAATTCCCAGGTTAAAACAGTTTTAGCAGATCCGATGGGTAGCGGACTTTACAGTTATGCCAAAACCGGAGAAATCAAAATAGAAGGAAATTCGATTACAGAAGGGATTGGTAACAGCCGCGTGACTGCAAATATGGAAGGCGCACCGATAGATGATGCGCTCCAAATTAACGATACAGAAGCAGTGCGAACGATTTATCAACTGCTAAGAAAAGATGGACTATTTATGGGCGGTTCTGTGGGAATTAATGTGGGTGCGGCAGTAGCACTTGCCAAACAGATGGGGCCGGGTCATACAATTGTGACCATCCTTTGCGATGGCGGTGCGCGGTATCAGTCGCGGTTATTTAATCGGGAATGGTTAGGATCAAAAGGTTTGTTACCTGATTAGTCAGTCGTAGCGCCCCGCAGCGGGGCGGGTTCATATAAACTGTCGATTATTGTTATATATGGTTGGTAAAACCCGCCCCTAAACAACTAACAACTGAGAACTATGCAAATTAACGCCTTGGCAGCTGATCGCTCTGGTGCAGCTTTGAAACCCTATAGTAACGAAGCGATGCAGAAAGTTCGAGATCATCAAGTTCGCTATCGAGCCGTTTTGACAGTTAGTTAAAGCAATGGAGCCTGGTAGAACAGTTTTAGTTTGCCAAAGTAATGCCTGTCGCAAACAGGGTGCGGCGAAAGTGCTAGCGGCATTTGAGGCGCATCCTGTAGCGGAGGTGAATGCGATCGCTTCGAGTTGTCTGGGACAATGTGGCAATGGGCCGATGGTACTGATTTTACCGGAGGAAGTTTGGTATAACGGCGTACATCCCGACGAAGTGCCAGCAGTCGTAGAACGGCATTTGCGAGGAGGTAACCCTGTCAAGGCAATGCTATATCCGAAATTTCACCAACACAAATCCTAGTTTCCCCAAAACCCGAACCCATTTTAATGGGTTTAAGCTTTAAGCCGGAAATTTATTTCCGTGCTGATGTCCGTGCTGAACGGTAAACTGCATAAGTGCAATCGGGTGAGACGTAAGTATAAGTGTAAGTCTCAGGTAAAACTGAAAGTATGGCGACTTCACAACTCACATCCAGAATCGACGCGGTGAAAATCTACGCAGCGGGTTCAACCGTTACCCGCATCGCCGAGTTGCGCCTCACACCCGACACATTGCCAGAACAAGTAGAAATTGCTGGATTGCCTTTAGCTTTGGATGATACCAGCGTCCGCGTGCGAATTGAATGCGATCGCGGTGTCCCCATTGCATCAGATATTCGCATAGGTTTAGCCGTTCCTCCCCCATCCGAAATAGTCAATTCACCAGCGGATGAAGAACTGCCTGCAGCCAAAGCAGAAGTGCAGCGTATTGAGGATATTATTGCCCTAATTAATAACGAGATTGCAGTATTATCCGGGCTAGAAGTACCAAATCGCCCTGATGGAGAAACTGGGAAAGCACCACCACCTTCCCCGATGAGTGCAAGACTCGCAATAGCGAATTTTAGCGACGAACAAATCCGCATCAGAATGCAGGAAAAGCGGGAAACATTAGAAACGTTGCGTCAGGCGAAAGAAAATCTGGCAGATTTACAAGAAAAACAAAAACTTGCTTCTACTGCCAAAGATGCTAGACCAAACGAACTTCGCAAAACTGCAATTGTCAGTTTAAGTTATGAAGGCGAATTCGATACAGAACAACAGACGCAGTTAGTTATAGAGTATTTTGTACCGGGGGCGCGTTGGACGCCAACTTATGTTTGTCGTTTAGATAGTGCAACTTCAACGGCAAATATTGCAGTCCGCGCCTTAATTTGTCAGCGCACGGGTGAAGATTGGTCGGGCGTGCGGTTGGAACTTTCTACCGCATTGCCGATGGCTTGGTGTCAGTTGCCAGAATTGCCTTCGCTGCGATTAGGAAAAGCGCAACCAGCGGTGAAAAAAACTGGTTGGCGTAGACCTCCTGTTGGTGCAGAAATATTGTTTGAAGATTACGATCGGCAAAAAAGAATAGCTCTTTCTGCTGTTAATAAATACCAACCAATTGCCAATCTTTTCCCTCCATCTATATCGCCATTACTAGAAATTCCCAGCATTCAGGAATATGAGAAAGCTTTTTCTGGTGCTGGTGCAGCTAGAGATGAATTTGCCGAGTTGGAGGAGATGCTGGCTGAGTCAGCAAAAACTGAAGAAATTGAAATTTCAGAGTTATCGCTGTCATTTAAGGAGGAGCGCTTACGAAGACCTCTTAGCTTGACAGCTAAACCTGCCTCCCCAGCACCTGGAATGCTCCGTGGTCGGCGTCAAGCCAAATCTGCACCAGCAGCTCAAGTAAGCGACCAAATACAAGTGCTAGAGAGCTTCAGCTTCAGCCAAGAACATGCGATCGCCAGCTACACAGAAATCACAGAGTATTCAAGCAATTATATCGCCTACGGCTTGATGCAATTGGGCGCAGCAAACGACAAAACCAAGCGTGGTAAATTATCTTTAGAACAACGCAAAGAAGTTTATTTAGAAATTCTTCAACGCCAGAAAGTTGTGGTAAATTTCGACATCACGCAAGTTATCCAACAAGCAGTAACTACAGCGGAAAGTTGCCTTTATCTCAACCTTCCTCCCGGCGGTATTAAAGTGCGAGAAGTGGCAGCTGCTTTTGACTATGCTTACAGCGCCGATGGACGCATCGATATCCCTTCAGACGGTCAATTTCACTCTGTCGCGCTCACCAATAAAACCACTAATGTAGACCTGCGATATATCGTCGTTCCCCGCGAAGATACTAACGTTTTCCGCATCGCCGAACTTCGCAACCCGCTATCAGCACCGCTATTAAGTGGTTCTGCGGATGTTTACGTAGATGGCGAGTATATATTATCAACAAATATTGCCACCGTACCGCCAAAAGGAAAGATGGAAATCGGATTGGGAGTAGAACAAGCAATAAAAGTAGCCAGAAATACATTTTATCAAGAATCTCGTTCCGGCACGATATTAGTCGCCTTTAACGAAATGCAACATAAAATTGAGATCGAAATTGCCAATCGCCTTGCCAAAGAAGCGCGAATTGAAGTGCGAGAAAGAATACCCGTTGCCCAAGAAGGTGCTAAAGTAGATGTGCAAATCGATCGCGTCTCGCCAGCATGGGAAAAGTACGAACAAGAAGAACGCGGCACACCGATTCGAGGCGGTTATCGCTGGCGGGTAAAAGTACCTGGTGGACGCAAAGCAATCCTATCAGCAGAGTACACAATTAAAACCTATGTCGATAGCGAGATCGTTGGAGGAAATAGGCGAGAGTAATAATACTACGTAAAAAAATCCCTGCAACGGGTGAAGCGCCGATAAAAAAAACTTGTTGATCTAGAAAGATATCCATCTGATTTCCCTGGCGCATTAAACCGATATCTTATATCAACACAAAAAATTTATCAGGGCCAAAACTATGCAGCCGGAGCGACAACAGCGAATGATCGGTTACTTTGTTGAAGAGGCTACAACGCACCTAGATACGATCGAGCAGGGTTTGGTGAATTTGAGCAGCCGGATTGATAAATACTCGATTGTTGACGAGCTTTTGTTTGCTGCTCACTCCCTCGCTGGCGGAGCAGCGATGATCGGAATTGACAGTATTGCCAGTATTTGTTCCAATTTAAAATCTTGCTTTCAACCCTTGCAATTTGACAGCTCGGTTAAATTTGACTTGAAGCTAAAGAAGCTGTTTATGCAGGCATTTTACGGCATCAAAGAGTTAGTTTATCATCTGAATCAATCTTCAGAACTCAACGATGCTAAAGCAATTAAAGTGATGTCAGAGATTGAAATAACTTTGGCTCAAATTAGGGATTATATGGATGGAATGGGGAAGCGATCGCCAACCGATAACCCTACTTTTTTAACCGATGAAACTCTCTCTATGTTCGATGATTTTTTTTTGAGTAGGTAATTGGTAATTGCTAATTGCTAATGGCAAGTAATTATTAGCTATTTACCATTGGCAATTTAGCTTTGACGTAAATATTAATTCATCCGGGGTCATCTCTATGCAAGCACTTCAACCATCAACATCTGTCATTCAAGAATTAACTTTAGATGCGCCTGTTTCTGTTGTGACGCTGCTGGAAGACCGCGCACAAGTGCGGCGAATTGGCAAGAGCAATTTTAGTGCTGGATTGTGGCGAATTAAAATCGAGCAAGTCGCACCAGTTTTATCAGATAAATCCCTGCGTGCCGAATTTTGTCAGGAATATCCGAACGCACGCATTGATGATGTGAGAGTGCGGCGAGAAATGTTAGTTAAAGAAGCCGATAAACCGGATGAAATTAAAGCCTTAGAAACCGAAATCCGCGAGCTAATCAAAACTTTCAACAATACCTCTGAAGACCGCCAGCATCTCGAATCTTGCTTTGAAAAAGTCAATACTATTTTGGCGAAAGGTTTGCAAGAACTCCCAATTGATGCCATCTGGGGACAAATGGATGCTAGAACTTGGCGCGAGCAAGTTTCTACTCTGTTTAAACAATTGCGAGACTTGCGGTTAGAAATTTTGCATAGCTATCACAATCAACAAGAATTAAATCAAAAAATTAATGACTTGATTGCGAAAGCAAATGCATTATCTCGCCCCGATATGGTGTATATTGCCCGCATCGAAGCAGATTTAATGATTCCCCAAGCCGGAGAGTATGAAATAGCTTTTGATTATGTTGTTCCGAATGCTATGTGGCGTCCTTGGCATCAGGCGCGGTTGTTGAGAACTGAAGCACCTAATACTAACTCTATTTCGTTTCGCGTAGATGGTTGCGTCTGGCAACGCACGGGGGAAGATTGGAACGATGTAGATTTAGTATTTTCTACTGCCAGAAGCTCGCTGGGAACTGAACCGCCGCTGTTAACAGATGACACTTTAAACATTCAAGAAAAATCCCAGGCAATTATTATAGAAGCTCGCGATCAGAAAGTTCAAACAACTGGAACGGGAACGAGCGAAACTGCTGCCCCAGAAGAAACACCTACCACTGTAGACTTACCAGGCGTCGATGATGGGGGCGAAGTCCGCACTCTCCGACCGGCAAAAAAAGCGACAATTCCTTCTGATGGTCGTCCTTACCGCGTCACTATTTTTTCCTTTGAGTCGCCAGCGGAAATTGAGTATATCTTAATGCCGGAAATGTCTTGTCAGGTTATGCTTAAAACCGAACAAACCAATACTTCTCAGTTTCCTATTTTGGCAGGGCCAGTCGATTTGGTGAGAACATCTGGTTTTGTGGGTCGTACATCGGTTTTATTTATTGCCCCTGGTGAGAAATTTGTTTTAGGATGGGGGCCAGATGGTGCCATGCGGGTGCAACGGACTCAAACCCAGGAAAGAAAAAAAGATCATCTCACCCGATGGAATATCGTCACGACTACGACAAAGTTATTTCTGTCTAATATTGGAGCCGAACCAAGAACGATTAAAACGACTGAGCGAGTGCCAATTTCGGAGTTGGAGCAGGTAAAAGTTGAGGTAGTTTCAGAAAAAAGTTCAAACGGCGTGCAACCTGATGAAAATGGATTTTGTACTTGGAATTTCCAACTGGAACCTTACTCACAACTCCAGGCATCTCTAGTTTACAAAATTTCCGCTGCACCCGAAGTACGAGGGATTTAGGGTTAATCTGGGGGCAAGGCATGAACGCCTTGGCGATAGTCAACAATTTGTCTATGCCTTGTCCCTAATTTTCCATTATTTGTACTACTTTTGGTAGTAAACTGCGATAGGGAACAGGAAGACTTTCCTCTAAGCAGGCATAAGCGGCTTCTGTAAGTAATATTTTGCCCGTCCAATCGGCACTAAAATCTTCACCGGGGATAAATCCTTGGGCGGTGAGGGTTAGATAAACCAAGTCTTTTACTTCTTCTAGCAAATCCAGGTGCGCTTCTAAATCGTAAAAGTTGTTCAAAGTCCATTCCAAAGTCTGAGAGTCGGTTTCGGACAGTTCCATTAGAACTGTAGTGAAAATCTCAGTTGTATAGTCAAAACCGGCTAAAGCACTTAGTGTCTTTCTGTAAGATTCTACGAGAGTCTTGTTCTGCTTCTTTAGGGCGCGGATAATCAGCCGACAGCTAAAGTCAAACATTTCAGCAGAAGTGCGATACATGATAACGCTCCTTGGGACTGAAAATAGAGAGAGGATGCTTAAAGGCAGTGTTCCTGCCCGATTGCTTCCAGTTTCCAACAGATCGGATGGAGTTCAGGGAGACGTTAGTGATTTTAAGGAGAAGTTAAGCAAAATTTACATACAGGGCTTACGCACGCGGGGCCAAAAACCCGGTTTCTGCGTCAATATCGCGCCTCTAAACCGACAATTTTTCCTAGAAACCGGGTTTTTTTGCATAAGTCCTAACATCGAGTTGCGATCGCTACTGAATTGCTTTAGTAAATTCTGTCACAGCATCGTACTGGTCTGCGTACAGGGTATACCGACTCAACAGGGCGATATCTAAGTCTGGCAATAACTCGCTGCGCCCAGCTAATGCCATAAAATGTCAAACACTGTTCTTGATTTCCTGGTTGCGATATAGTTACTGCCACGATTGGTACTCGTTGTGAGAGTCTATAAGAGTACTTATTTAACGAACCACTCCAGACGCAGAGGACGCAGAGGTAAGAGGAAAGAAGAGGATTGTTGTTATTGAGGTTGGCGGGTGAGGAAGGGGAGATCGACTATTTCGCCTTCGGTTTCTCCTACTTGAACTTTTAAGCCTTCACCACCGGCTTTGGTGCGGATATAAGCTAGGCCAAATGGCCCTTGTTCGGTTTCGGTGTAACTGGTTAGTTTGCCTATTTTTTCTTCTCCTATCATGACGGGGGTTCCGGGTGCGGCGGGTGCGTTTAAACGGACTCCCCAAAGTTGTTGTTTGACGCCTTTATATGTGTTCAATCTGGCGATTGTTTCTTGACCGATATAGCAGCCTTTGCTAAAAGAAATGGTTTGCCACAATCCAGCTTCGAGGGGATTATAATCATCCGTTAATTCTCGGTCTGGTACGGGGCGTCCTTGTTCGATTCGTAACCTTTCCCAGATGCGATCGCCCATCGGTACTGCCCCCGCTTCTGTTAGTTTTCCCCACAAGGCCGCAGCACTATCAGCTGAGACAATTAATGTATATCCGGGTAATGCCAATCCATTCCCAACTGCAACCCGAACCTGGATTTGATCCCCCCCTAACCCCCCCTTATCAAGGGGGGGAACAAGAGGGAGTTTCCCCCCTTCAGAAGGGTTTTCCCTCTTGTCCCCCCCTTCGCAAGGGGGGTTAGGGGGGATCGGCAAAACTTGGTGATTGGCGTAAGCTTGTCCCACAATTGCGCTGGCGCCCAATTTATCCAACAGCGCATCACTTCCTGGCCCAATCAAGGTAAAAGCCGCCGTATCATTAGTGACATCTTTTAACTGCACTCGATCCATTGGGAACAGATATTTATCCATTAATTCAATTAACTGCTGACGCCGACTAGGTGAAACTAGCAACAGCACGGTATTTTCGGTAACGTATGCTGTTGTTAAATCGATCGTGCGGGCGGTGGAAGTGACAAAAACCGTATCGCAGCCTTGTCCTGGTTTTAAGCTTTGGAAATCGTTGGTAGTTTGATTGTGCAGGAAGCGGAGGCGATCGCTATCGGCAACTTGGATGCGTCCCCAGTGGGAGACTTCGCATACTACCACAGCGCTAGCGGCGGATGCGATCGCTGCCTCATCGTTACCAAAACTTACTACCACCCCATCTTCAAAAATTGCTCCAGCAGCCACTAAGACATCCTGCAACGCCTGAATCATTGAATTCCCTTCCTTTTTAACCGTTATTAAATAATCGGCAGATTGGCAAATATCTGCTTCACTGTCTGCTGTGCCTTTTCATCTAAGCGATTCCACTCTACATTCCCCGTCTCATCGATCAGGGTAGTATCGATTTCGACTTCAAGATTGTCTGGATCGACAATGACAAGATTGTAGTTGCAAAAGCAGACCTGATAACAAAGTTCCCACAGATCGAGGGTAAATTGCTGACTTTGATGCTGCAAAATTAACCGATATCCTGGATATGACTGCGGCAAGCGCATGAGGGCTTCTTCAATTTCTTCCTTTGCCTCTGGCGGCGCATCTTTGAGTTGTTCTCGCAGTTGTTGTACCCTGGCTTTTGTTTCCTCTGTCGTGCCTTCAGGCCAAACTAGGACATCTTCGTAAGTCCCCTTCCAGACAGATACTTCCAACTGCTTGCGAATGTTATCTAAAATGCGGAGGAACGCCGGTTGCATCAGCATTTCTGCTTGTTGCCATGCGACGATGTTTTTTATTTTTGGCGGCATAGTTATGAGTCGATCCTGGGCGAGAGCAATTAGTTTTATATTATTAGTTGCTTTATTTATAACATGTCAGAAGTCCGATTTTATAGCTATTGCTACTTCTGCCACTGCCACAACGACAGTAATTCAAACAGAATCAACTGAATATAATATTTCTCAATCTCGAGTTAAAAATAATACTCAACTGATCGATATTCGCTCAGTTAATCCCAATATTCTCCTCGACATTCGTTATGCTACTCAAAATAATTTTACCAGAATCAGACTGTACCGCGCAGCGCGATGCTTGTTAAGAGCAAGCGTAGCGAGAAAACTTTCCCTAGTGCAACAAGATTTGGAAAAACGCAGCTTGGGGCTAAAAGTTTACGATTGCTATCGTCCTCTATCTGTTCAAAGACGAATGTGGCGATTTTTTCCCAATCCTCGCTACGTCGCCAATCCTGCTATCGGTTCGCGGCACAATCGCGGCGCTGCCGTCGATCTGACGCTTGTAGATAGAAATGGGAATGAATTAGAGATGCCAACCGAGTTTGATAATTTTACCGTGAGGGCGCATCGAAATTACCGAGGGGGTAGTTATCGATCTCGTCAGAATCGCCAACTACTTAAAAGCATCATGGAAAAACATGGATTTAACTCAATGCCTACGGAATGGTGGCATTTTGATGCAGATGGGTGGAGAAATTTTTCTATCCTAGATCTGCCGTTATAATCTATCAAATACGCACCTAATTTAAGCTAAAACCTTAAACTGTAAGTTAGTTTCCTTAGCATTTATAAGCCTCTCAAACACTTTTAATATCTCTTCATCGCTGTAACTCATATCCAGAAAAAGAAATGCCCAACCAGCGCCCGCAGCCTGAAGGCTGGGGCTACACAAACAAAGTCCGCCTGCGCGGACTCTTTAGCCTGCGTAGGCAGGCTTTGTTTGTTTAGCCGCGACTTCAG
>CAYXCW010000052.1:0-34874 GCA_964463555.1 uncultured bacterium | reverse complement strand
TTAGCCTGCGTAGGCAGGCTTTGTTTGTTTAGCCGCGACTTCAGTCGTTTGGGCTGCAACCGAGATGAGAATACCGTTATTGTGATGTTCTATCAAATACGCACCTAGTTTAAGCTAAAACCTTAGACTGTAAGTTAGTTTCTGTACCGTTTATAAGCCGCTCAAACACTTTTAATACTTCTTCATTGTTGTAACTCGTATCCATAAACCGAAATGCCGAAGCTGCAAGATATTCCCGGTTTTGCTCGAAAGCTATCCATTTGCTTTTCGCACTTTCAGCAGCAGCACCAGTCGTATTAGAACCCGCAAAAATATCTAAAACTGTATCGCCAGGTTCGGTCAAAAAATTAATAAAGAAAGCTGGAAGTTTTTGGGGAAATCGGGCAGGATGCGCTAGCACTCCTACTGTTTTACAAAGTTGAATGTAGCGCGAATTACTTTCAGTATTCGGGATTTGCAATAAGTTAGAAGGGATGGCACCGCCGTTGTCAGTAGCAAATTTTGTTCCTATTTCATGCCCTGAAGGACGTGCTTTAGGTTTGTAATACTTTTCAGGATTGGCATGAAGTTTTTTCATTCTTTCTGAATAAGGTACTAAAACCTTACTCACGTCAGCTTTCGGGAAGTCGGTTTTAGATAACCACCAAATTGTGTTGACGGCATCTTTAGCCCGAATTTTACGCTTATTCACCCATTCAATTGGCGAGGGTAGTTTAGAGGGGTTGTACCAAAAAAACTCCTCTGCTAACCGGAAATCTAACTCATGACAAAGCTTAATCAGAATTTGGTAGTTGTAGAGAGAACGTACAGGACGCTTACTTTGATATGCTCCTCCCAAGTCTAGGACAAAACTGCCGGTAGGTGATAAAACGCGATAGACTTTTTCACAAAATGCAAATAGCCAGTTTATGTAAGCTTCTTGGTCAACATTACCATAGGTTTTTTCGCGTTGCAGCGCAAAGGGAGGTGATGTCATCACCAAATCTATAGAATTAGCTTCAATTTGGTCTAAAAGTTCCAGCGAGTCTCCTACGTAAGCTGCACCGTAATCTGTAATGTATAGAGGATTTTGAAGCACGATTATTTTACCACGAGCGTTTCTTCCTATAAATTATGCCACTGGTCTGACAGCCATCAAAACAAATCGCAATACAAATATACCTGCTAATATCCACAAGGCGGGTGTGGTTTCATGGGCTTTGCCTTGAAAGGTTTTAATTAAAGGATAGGTAATAAACCCAACTGCCAAGCCTTCGGCAATTGAATTACTTAAAGGCATAATCAGAATAGTTAGAAATGAGGGAATCGATTCGGCTGGATCGTCCCAATTAATTGTCCGCACGTTACCTGCCATCAATACACCAACGATTATTAAAGCGGGGGCGGTGGCAAAGGCTGGAATCGCGGAAAGTAGGGGAATAAAAAAGATAGAAACTCCAAACAAAATTGCTACAATAATGCTAGTAAATCCCGTCCTTCCTCCTTCAGAAACTCCGGCGGCAGATTCGATATAAGTAGTAACGGTGGAGGTTCCCATGATGGCGCCTACGGTTGTACCTACGGCGTCTGCCATTAATGCTTGATTGGCTTTGGGAAGTTCGCCTTCTGCGTTAATATATCCGGCTTGCGTACCGACGCCTGCTAGCGTACCAACGGTGTCGAAAAGGTCAACGAAGAGGAAGACAAAGGTAACGGCTAAAAAATCCCAAAAACTGGTTTGACCGAACTGGAAAAGCCCTACAACGGCTTGTCCAAATAAATTTACAGGCCATTGGGGTAAGGCGATAATTCCTTGAGGCCAAGGGGCAATGTTTAGTATCCATCCTAATAAGGCAGTGGCTAATATTCCCCAGAGTAATGCGCCTTTGATGCGTCGGGCGATGAAGGCGGCGGTGATGAAAAAGCCTGCGATCGCCAATAAAGTCGGTGCTTGGTTAAAATGACTCAAAGCCGTCTTCGTTGCTGGATTCGCCACAATTATACCCGCGCCGCCGGTAGCCGGATCGCCGGAAAGTCCAACATAAGCAATAAATAAACCAATTCCTGCGGCTGTGGCTTGTTTTAGGCATGAGGGAATCGTTTTGACAATTAAAGCGCGAATATTGCCTAACGTGAGGGCAATAAAGATTATCCCTTCAATTAAGACGGCGGTTAAAGCAACTTGCCAGCTGATACCGAGTCCTTTAACCACGGAAAAGGCGAAAAAGGCATTTAATCCCATGCCTGGGGCGAGGGCAAAGGGATAATTAGCAGTAAGCCCCATCATAACGGTTGCGATCGCAGACGATATCGCCGTGGCAATAACTAATTCTTGAAATAAATCATTGGGCTGTTGTAGAAAAATCGCGTTGGATAAAATCAAGGGATTTACTGCCAGAATATACGCCATTGTCATAAATGTGGTAACGCCTGCCAACACTTCGGTGCGAAAGTTGGTATGGTTTTCCTCAAATTGAAAGTATCTGGCAATTTTTGACCGCATTTTGACAGTTGACAGTTGACAGTTGACAGTTGACAGTTCTTTAGATATGTGGGATGGGAATCGACTCTGAAAACAGATCTATTGCTAAAGCTTTTAACTTTTCCCCCTTCTTTCCCTTTCCCCCTTCCCCCCTTTCCCCTTTTAGGGGGGGGCTAACAACCTATTTTTTCTGGTAATTTTGCAGTTTTTGTCGGGACACGGCGTTAGTAATTTTTGTTTTTCATGCCACGATATTCGGATGCCGTGTCCCTACAGCCTGAAATTTATTTTAAGGGTTAACTGCGGGCAATTCCTTCAGTACGTGCTGCTTGTTGAACTGCGGCGGCGACGGCAATTGAAACTCGCTTGTCAAATACCGAGGGGATGATAAAATCTGGCTTTAAGTCTGAGGGATTGACTAGGGATGCGATCGCATACGCTGCTTCCAAGTACATGGTAGTGGTAATCGCGCTGGCACGACAATCTAATGCACCGCGAAATACGCCGGGAAACGCTAAAACGTTATTAATTTGATTCGGATAATCGCTGCGCCCCGTTGCCATTACCGCTACATCGTTTTTAACTAATTCGGGTTGGATTTCTGGGATGGGATTTGCCATTGCAAAAATTATCGGATCTTTTGCCATTGACCGCACTATTTCCGGCGTCAAAACTCCGGGGGCGCTGAGTCCGATAAATACATCCGCACCTTGTAGGGCACCGGCAAGGGAACCTTGTGCTTTGACGGCAAATTCGCGTTTTTGGTCGGTTAAATCGGTGCGACTGAGGGAAAGAATTCCTTTGGTATCGCACATCCAAATATTTTCAGCGCCTGCTTTGCGTAATAAGCGAGCAACTGCGACGCCAGCTGCACCGGCACCGTTAATGACGATGCGGATTTTGGATATTGATTTATCGATTAGTTTGAGCGCGTTGATTAACGCTGCTAAAGTGACAATTGCGGTGCCGTGTTGGTCGTCGTGAAAGACTGGAATATCTAATTCTCTCCGCAGTCTTTCTTCGATTTCAAAACAGCGGGGGGCGGCGATATCTTCTAAGTTAATGCCGCCGAAAACGGGGGCAATATTTTTAACGGTGCGAACGATTTCGTCTGTATCTTGGGTGGCTAAACAAATAGGAAATGCATCGATTCCGCCAAATTCTTTAAACAGCATCGCTTTGCCTTCCATCACTGGCAATGCGCCACCGGGGCCAAGATTTCCTAATCCTAAAACTGCGCTACCATCGGTGACTACGGCAACGGTGTTTTGTTTGATTGTCAGGCTGTAAACTTGTTCTGGGTCTTGCGCGATCGCGGTACATATCCGACCCACCCCTGGAGTATACGCCATCGCTAAGTCGCCTACACTCTTGAGGGGCATTTTCCCCTGAATGGCGATCTTACCGCCTCGGTGCAGGTTAAAGGTGCGGTCGAAGACTTCGAGAATGGTAATATCGGGTAGGGATTTGACCGCTTGGACTATTTTTTCTGCATGTTCGGTACTGGAAGCGTCTACGCTAATTTCCCGGATGGTAATCTGGTGCGTGCGTTCGATTAAATTTATCTGATCTAGGTTACCGCCAACGGAGGCGATCGCACTCGTGACGCTGGCTAACATCCCCGCGCGGTTGGGCAACTGGACGCGAATTGTGACGCTATAACTCGGATTGGGTGTAAGTGCTACCATGCTGCTGCTGTGATTTTGTTGTGGTTCAAATTGCGTAAATACCGCTTATTCTTTAGAGATTAAGCTTCTATGTGTAGGGGCTTTACCGAAAAACTGGGTTTAAAGCCCCGTTTTTCCAGGACGACTTTTTATTTTAGGTTAATCTTGGACTCGGCAAGCATAACCCATTGAGCGCCGCAGTTCTGTCAAGTTTGTATCTTATGCCAGAAACCCGGTTTTTTGGAAAAACCGGGTTTCTTTCGCGCGTAATGCTAGCTTTTGGGAATTAGCCCAGGGTGTAGGCTGAGTGAAACGCCCACCACAGCAGGACGCCGATTCCTCCTAAAATTACGATTGCGGATACTGCGATCGCAGCTGGGCTATCAGCTCCATCAAATTTCATGATGCCACGGTTTAAGTCGCTCATCTCTTGTTGCTCTTTACTGCAAAGATTACGATTTAACGGTCTCTCATTCTAGGTTAGCGAGGTTGGTATCAATCGTCCAATAAAAAAATTATGTATTTTTTCCGATCGAGTTTGATCCGACTAAATATAAATTTTTGTATAAAACATGAGAGTAAGCCTTCTACCCACTGGCAGATGACGGCGACTTGCAGGTTTAATAGAGATTGGTAAAAACCTGGTATTAGCTAGTTGACACGGAAAGAAACTGGGTTTCTGTGAAAAATCGTTGATGAGACGAAAGATTGCCGAAGAAACCCGGTTTCTAACGGAAAGGGTTTCTATGAAAAATCGTCGATCGGACGAAAGATTGCAGAAGAAACCCTCTAACGGAAAGAAACCGGGTTTCTGTGAAAAATCGTTGATGAGACGAAAGATTGCCGAACAAACCCGGTTTCTAAGATATTTTTTCCTTTCTCCTTAAAAGGAGGCTAACAATCCATTTTTTTGGTAATAAATAGTGGGTAATTTTCAGGATTTTACAGGCTTTTAATCGAATTACCAATTACCTATTACCAATTACCATCGTTAAAGTTTATATGAGGAAATTGCCGGTGAAAGTGACGCTGCTCGTTTTAGCCGCTATCGTAGCCTTATTTGTGATAGTGGAATTAAGTCTGAGGTTACTGTTTGGCTTTGGTAACCCGCTGACTTACATTGCAGATGAGAAAATTGGTTATTTATTAGCGCCAAATCAGCGGACTCGTCGGTTTGGAAATCGCATCGAGATTAACGAATATTCGATGCGAAGTAATGCTATTACGAAAAAAAGAGCGGCGGATACATTTCGGGTACTCGTCATCGGAGATTCTATCGCTAATGGGGGTTGGTGGACAGATCAGGCAGATATTATTTCCGAAATGCTAGCTACTCAGTTGCGCGAGAAAGAGAATGCTAAATCCAGCCAAAAGTGCCAGGTGGAAGTTCTCAATGCTTCGGCGAATTCTTGGGGGCCAAGAAATGAATTAGCATATCTAGAGAGATTTGGGACGTTTGATGCTCAAGTTGTGGTGTTGATAATTAATACAGACGATTTGTTTGCCACGACGCCGAGTTCGGTGGTAGTGGGACGCGATCGCAATTACCCAGTCCGCAAACCGCCTTTAGCAATTGTAGAAGCGATCGCGCGCTATTTGTTACCAGAAAAACCGATCCCGGAGTTGGCGCAGGTGAATGCCGAACCAGGCGATAGGGTAGGGCGCAATTTGGAGGCGATTGGCAAAATTCAGGCAATGGCAAATTCTACTAACAGCCGCTTTCTCCTAGTAATGACTCCTTTACTGCGAGAAATTGGCGAACCTGGCTCGCGGGATTACGAAATCAAAGCCAGATCTCGATTAGAGCAGTTTACCTCATCTCAACAAATAAAATATATCGATTTTCTACCTGCTTTCAACTCCATCCCACAACCACAAACCTTATACCGCGACCACATTCACCTCAGTCCTCAAGGCAATCAAATCGTTAGCAAAACCATCAGCAAAGCGATTTTAGATTTGGTAATGGGTAATAGGTAATAGGTAATAGGCCAGAATATCGATTCTCAATTACCAATTACCAATTACCAATTACCAAACTGCTACACCTTGACCGCTTGCGGATTGATGCATTCTAAGTCTTGCTGCTGCCAGACTTTGCCATCAAGCGCCATTTGCTCGATTAAACTCGCCAAGCGTAAGGCTTTCAGCGCTTGTTCGCCGCCAACCGATGGTTGATTCCCGCCCCGCACGCAGTTGACAAAGTGTTCTAATTCTGCATTCAGCGGTTCGATATTGCTGGTGTAGACTTTCTCAATCAAACCATCCTGACGATATAGCACTTGACCGTACTCGGTCATGTAATTAGCCGTTGTTTGGCGGTGAATCAGGATTTCATTTTTGAGAAAATCTGCTTCTGTCAGCGAGTTCTTACAATGCGCCGCAATGCGGCGGGTTTTTAGGTGAGAAACCTTACTAGCGGTTAAGTTTGCCACGATACCGTTAGCAAAACCTAACGTAGCGGTGACGAAATCTAAATACCCAGTATCTCCGGCACAACTGCCACTGGCGGTTAATTTAACCACGGGAGCTGCTGCCAACTCCAGGAATAGGTCAATATCGTGGATCATTAAATCCAAGACCACCGACACATCGTTAGCGCGAGGAGTATAGGGACTCATGCGGTGCGCTTCCAATGCCAGCAATTTTTCGGTTTTTAGAACTTTGCTAAACTCCAGAAAAGCCGGATTGAAGCGTTCGATGTGACCTACTTGTAAAATGCACCCGTATTCGGCTGCTGCATTTACCAGGGATTCAGCCTCGGCGATGCTGGCAGCAATGGGTTTTTCAATCAAAGTATGAACGCCAGCTTCCAGACAGGTTAACCCAACGCTATGATGCAGCTTTGTGGGCACCGCGATGCAAACTGCATCCACATGAGGAAGTAGATCGCGATAATCCTCAAAAAAGCGAACGCGGTATTTACTGGCAACATCCAAACCGCGTTCTACGTTAATGTCTGAAACACCGACGAGTTCAACATCCTTGAGTAAGCTAAGAACACGGGCATGATGCTGTCCCATGTAACCGACTCCAATCACCCCGATACGCAACGGTTCTGGCTGATTTCTATGCAGGTAACCGTTGGCAAATTTGACAGATATTCCGTTTTGCACTCTTATATGCTCCTCCACCACACTGGGTCAGATTCTGTGAGGGCGCTACCTTCGTACCGATAAGTGAGCGCGTTTAAGCTCAAATGAGTCTGTACGAATGCGATCGCCCCGTCCAGCCATCAAAAACCATCCAGATGGTAACATAGTGGCTCAATATGATTAAGAATTTCTAAGCGGGGTTCAAGTTCCTACACATACGGGTATTGATCTAAAACCCTTTTTGTAGTATAAAAACCAAGCGCAAACGAGCGGGTGAGCAACGTAGGGGCGGGTTTTACCAACCACATGGCGGAAAAACAGACAATTTAGCTAAACCCGCCCCGGTTGGTTGCTGGAGAATTTTCAATCCAAAATCGTTGTAGGGTGGGGGAAAGGTGGTGAAAGCGGTAATTTTGCTATCAGGTGGTTTAGATTCGTCTACGGTGTTATATCAAGCTCTAGCGGATGGTTTTGATTGTTACGCGCTTTCGTTTGATTACCAGCAACGCCATCGACGGGAGTTAGAGGCAGCAGCAGCGATCGCATCGGTTGCGGGTGTGAAAGAACATCAGGTGATTAGCTTTGACTTGCGCTTGTGGGGTGGTTCTGCCCTCACCGATGCGACGATTGAGTTGCCTTGCGATCGCTCTTTGGCAGAAATGTCGCAAAATATCCCCATCACCTACGTACCAGCACGCAATACCATATTTTTGAGTTTTGCGCTAGCCTATGGCGAAGCAATTAATGCCCAGCGCGTTTATATTGGCGTCAATGCTTTAGATTATTCCGGTTATCCAGATTGCCGTCCTGATTATATCCAGGCGATGCAAGAAGTATTTCGATTGGGAACAAAACAAGGTCGCGAAGGCGAACCGATCGAGATTTTAACGCCTTTAATTAATCTGAAAAAAACCGAAATCATTCAATTGGGAAATAGTTTAGGCGTGCCTTGGGAAAAAACTTGGTCATGCTATGCAGGCGAAGATGTTGCTTGCGGTGTTTGCGATTCTTGTCAGTTGCGTTTGGCAGCTTTTGAAGAATTGGGATTAAAAGATCCGCTGCCTTATAAAAGTCTGGAAGTTAGGGAGTAGGGACACGGCATCAATAAATTTTGCCGCCAAATCAAAGCTTTTGACAGCGGACATGATATTACACAACCCGCCAGCGATTCAAATCGCTGGCTAATAGCGAAAGTCCTCTGAAAGAGGACTAAAAAATCTATTTTTCATCAGTCGGTTTTAACCGACTTTGGCTATTAGCCCGGAAATAAATTTCCGGGCGGGTTTGGCAACTGAGAATATTAAAGGATGCCGAAATTAACCAAAATATTACACCATTGCGGCATTTTCTTCCCGATGCACAGGAGAAGGTGCAAAACGACTTCCAGCACCTTCTCTGCCGCTTGGCGTTCCTCGTTTGGGTACGGAATAAGAACCGACAATTTTGTTAGCATCGTCGAGGAAGCTTTCGAGCAAAATATTGTTGCAAGTCAAGGTTGTTACAACCGGGGAAGCTGTAGCTAAAATAATCGTAGTTAAGGATGCCAGGGATTGAGCATTCATCGAAGCCTCCTTAGCGGTTTAATTAACCGCTTTCAGTAGGAATTGGAAGCTGCTTTCAAAGCTTTATCGCTTCCACAATTCCATCAAACATGGAGGCTGCTTGAGTTCCCGATTACGCTATGATTGAGAATGCTTGACTTGTGCTTGACTTAGATATTTGGATATTAGCAATTAGCAATTAGCAATTAGCAATTTTTCGTGTCAAAATCCTCATCTGGAAGAAAGCGATCGCTTGATTTATTCTCAGCATCATTTGCAGCAGTAAACTCTTCTATAATTAGATCGGTTGCAGATTTTTGGCGACGGACAAGAATTTGATCGACGCGCGGCCCTTTAACGGCGACTACAGTAAATTCAATATTTTTATAATCAAAAACTTCCCCTTGGTTGGGAATTTTCTGCAACTGGTAAATCAAGAAACCGCCTAAAGTTTGGTATTCATCAGTCAGGGGCAAATCTAAATTTAACAACTCGTTTAATTCTGACAAATTTATCTGCGCCTGTACCAAAAAAGTTTGGTCGTCTACGCTTTGGAGAATTAACTCTTCGCTGCTATCTGCTTCGCCGGTAGCGCCAATAATTTGAGCAATCAAATCGTCTAGCGTCAGCAATCCTGCCGTGCCGCCAAATTCATCCACTACTACCGCGATCGCTTGCGGCGCGCGCTGCATCATTGGCAGCAATTCGCTCAATTTAGTATATTCCGGAACAAACTTTGCGGGGCGAATCCAGGCTTGAATTTGGCTATCTAAAGTCAGCCTACCTTGGGCTAAAGGTTCAGCCAATTCGATAAAATTAATAATGCCTACAATATCGTCCAAAGATGCTCCCGTCACGGGATAGCGAGAGTGTCCAGTTGTGGTAATTTCATTCAGGAGTTCCTGAAAAGTAGCGGTGCTGGGGATAGAGACGATACTGGTACGCGGCACCATCACCTCTGCTACCATCACATCGCCAAACTCAAATACATTACTGAGTAATTCTCGCTCTTCTGCTTCCAAACCCGTAGACTCCCTAGAAGTGGAAATAATTAGCTGCAACTCTTCCGAAGTCACGGGGGGTAACCAAGCTTCATCGGTGTAGCGAATGCCCACCAGTTGCAACAGAAAGCGAGTAGATTGATTTAAAATCCAAATAAATGGCTTAAAAAAACGGGCGATCGCCAAACTAGATGGCCCCAACAACCGCGCCAACTGTTCCGAATAAATCAGCGCCACCGACTTGGGACACAACTCGCCTAAAACTATCTGTAAATAGGCAATTAGCAAAAAAGCGATGGGGATAGCCAGGGCATGAGCGATCGCCCAATTCCAATTAGCTGGCAGGGGTAAACGCGCGATCCAGTCTGCCACCAAAACAGCCATCGCCCTTTCCCCGATCCATCCCAGTGCCAGACTAGAAAGCGTAATTCCCAACTGGGTGGTAGAAAGGACTCGATCGATCTTTCGTTGCAGTTTTTGGACAATTTTCGCTGGGGCGTCACCCGATTCCACCAACTGATTTATACGCGATCGCCGCACCGAGACAAAAGAAAACTCAGCGGTGACAAAAAACGCATTAATCGCTATCAACAGCAGCACCGACAACAAGCGCGCCAGAACATCTTGCCAAGAAAGGAACATAGAAGTCGGATCGACTCAGCCTGAGTAGGTGTGCTGGTCAGAATTAACAATGCCTTACGCCCCTATCTTACTGGAATTCCAGAGGTTTGCAGCCGCAGTTGCTGATCTGGGTAATCTGTCAGCGTCAGGGAAATTTGCTCGGCACCGTCCAGCACCGCCGTCGGGATAATCACCGTCCCCGCAACGGGTTGATTGTTCGGTGGCAACTCCGTTGGTAAACCTTCTGTACTCGCACTCAAAGCGCGCCCTCGGTTATCCGTCACATCCAGGAAACTATAGAGAAACCTAACCGCAGAAGTTCCCTCGTTTTTCAAACTCACATCCAACACCAGGGAGCCTCCCTGCTGACGCGCCGAGCGCACTTCTAAAGTCACCCCTTTATCTTGACTGATCGCTGGCAATCCAGGTTGAGTAGAAACTGTTTGTGGCTGCGGCTGTTCTGGCGAGAGCGTCTTCACCCGTTCGTCCGTCTTTTCTTCCTTCGGTTCGGCTTCACCTTCCTTTTCCTTGCGCTGAATCGTCGCCCTGACGCTTTTGACAATATCCGCCTCTTTGAGGATGACCAATGGTTTAGAATCCAACAGGGTTTCCTTACCACCCGTCGTCTTCGCCGTTGGGCGAGCATCCGGTTGAGACACCCCTTTGAGGGCTTCACGCCCCAGAGCAAATCCCCATACTCCACTCGCGACGCTAGCTGCTGCCATCAGAGTTAGCAAAATCAAAGTGAGAAGCACTGTGGAGTTAACTTTTATCTGTGGTACGGTAAGGCGCTGCTTCCTTATACTTGGCATGGGCAGTTAAACAACTCTTAAGTTGATGAGTGGTCGAAGGTAGCGGATTTATAATACAATAAAAGTCTAACCAGGGTTGGCCGAGCGGTTTAGGCAGCGAACTCATAATTCGCCCCAGGCAGGTTCAACCCCTGCACCCTGGATTTGCGATCGCTGGCTCGGCTTAGAAACCGGAGAAACCCGGTTTCTTTGGGCTGCGACGAACCTAGAAACCGGGTTTCTGGCTGCGATCTGTTCCAAAGCAACGATTAATCGATAGAAACCCGGTTTCTTTGGGCTGCGACGAACCTAGAAACCGGGTTTCTGGCTGCGATCTGTTCCAAAGCAACGATTAATCGATAGAAACCCGGTTTCTTTGGCTGTTTCTTTGGCTAAGCTTTAACGCGGTGGCAATTCCTGGTTGATAAACTCCCGTCCCCCAAATGGGCGGTTAAAACTAGCAGGCAGCAACTGTCGCAGCGAGGTATAGAAGGGATTTGGCAGATCCGGAGTCAGCAGTATCGGATCGCTGCTAACCTGCTGTTCTAGAAGTTCTACATAAAGCCTGTGAAGTGCCCTAGCATCTCGATTAATTTCGTTTTCGGGGAAAGAATTTCTCAGTCCGAACAGATAATCTAATTGCCGAGGGATAGAACGATTCTCGAAGAAATCTTTATCGTTGCTAAAAAAGACCCGATTGAATTGCTCCTCGACGCTAATCGCCCGGTCATAGCCAGGTACGAAAATATCGGGGTCAGCTTCAGCACTCGTAGCAAAACCACACACCGCAGCTACAGCAATCATTAAACCTTTAAGGCCACTCAATCGCAGACCCATGTTATTCACCCTCACATTTTTCCAAATCCTAGCTCAAGTTTAGGTCTAGAATCATGGTTGGCTCTTTTAACTTTTCAACGGCAATGACGATTGGAACACCTGCCCATTCCGATATCTGGGCTACAACATCAGATATAAAGCTGCTGCGCCAGCAACTTTTGGATTTATTCTGCAACAAAGCTTATCAAGAAGGTGATTTTGTTCTCTCTTCGGGGCAGCGTGCTACTTATTACATCAACGGCAAGCAGGTAACGCTCCATCCTCAAGGAAGTTTGGCGATCGCTCGCCTCCTGTTACCAATGCTACCGCTCGACACCGACGCCGTAGCTGGATTGACTTTGGGAGCCGATCCAATCGTCGCCGCAGTTAGCGTAGTTTCTGCCATTGAAAACCGACCGATTCCGGCGCTCATTATCCGTAAAGAAGCCAAAGGCCACGGTACAAAAGCTTACATCGAAGGCCCCAATTTACCAGAAGGCGCAAAGGTAGTGGTTTTAGAAGATGTCGTCACCACCGGACAATCGGCAATGAAGGCAGTGGAACGCCTGCGCGGGGCTGGTTATAGCGTCGATCGAGTAATTTCACTGGTAGACAGGGAACAAGGCGGTGCTGAATTTTACCAAAGCGTGGGATTGAAATTTGAGGCAGTATTTTCCATTCGGGAAATACAAGAGCGGTACAAAAATCTCTAGGTTAAATTTTGCCCCCCCTGGGGAGGCAGAGTTTCCCACATCTCGTTCCCAGGCTCCAGCCTGGGAACGAAAGTCAGGAGGCTCTGCCTCCTATAGCGACTTGTGCCAGATCTTAGATCGCCTAATTTAATCACATCAATTTAACCTATAATTACCTACCATTTCGTGCTGAGGTAGCAAAATTTTTAATAGCTTGGCGATATATACGGCTATTAAAAAACAGATCGCCATTATTATGTTTTGCCCCCGGCACCAGCACCAACTTTTTAGGTTCGGGTGCAGCAGCGTACAACTTTTTACTCATCATAGCGGGAATCATTTCATCGGCAGTACCGTGAACGAACATTACAGGCATTCGCAACGATTTAACTTTAGTAATAGAATCAAATCGATGTTTTAAAATTAAATTAATTGGAAACAGCCGAAAGTAACGCTCTCTTTCTGCCATATTCTGCATCGAAGTGAAAGAATTATGCACAATTAATCCGGCTGCTTCTGGATGTTTTAGTGCTAAATCAATCGCCACTGCACCGCCTAATGAATGACCGTAAATCAAAATTTGATTAGCTGGAATTTCCTTTTCTTTTACCAGGTAATTCCAAGCAATTTTGGCATCTTGATAAACTTGAGATTCGCTGGGAAAATCACCTTTACTTTTACCGTATCCTCGATAATCAATTAAGAAGACAGAAAAACCCATTTGCCGAAAGCGGTAAGCTTGATTAATATTAGAGCCAATATTGAGGCTGTTGCCGTGTAAATAAAGTAAAGTGCCTAGATTGCGTCCTTGAGATGGAATCCACCAGCCATGAATTACTTCATTGCTTGAAGTTCCCGGAACTGGTAAATAAACATCTTGATATTTGATATTATAAAATTCAGGAGTTTTTTGGAAATGGGAAGTTGGTTTAAAAATTAAGTAGGACTGACTGAAGAATAAAATACCGCAGATGGCAGCGTAAGAGACAACTAAACCTTTCCCGATTTTCCCCAAACCTTTTCGCGAACTTTTGATCATTTTTAGTTTTAGTTACTTTATAAAGTACAGATATAGTATACATTTGGTAAAAACTAAGTTCCGGAAAAAAGTGAAAGTTAACGGAAACATTGGAGATATAGCGATCGCACTAAAACCAAAGGTCGATAACCAATTATCCCATTGTCAAGAAAAGTATTTTTGTTTCTGCGCTTTCAGCGACTCATTCGGATAAAACTTCATTGCTTTCTGAGATGAGTCTAAAGCAGCATCAAACTGTTGTAACTCCAGCAAACATTCGATTTGATAGTAGCGAGCATAAGCGCTGGTATTGCGATCGTGGCTGGCATTTTTCAGCGCTCGATCGAGGTTTTTCAATGCAGCTTCATATTGTCCCAAACAATAGAGTGCATAACCGCGATCTGCTAAGATATGGGCGTTATCAGGAGCATACTGCAAACAGATATCAAAAGATGCGATCGCTTCATCATACCGTTGTAACTGCAACAGAGCGTCGCCCCGTTCGTGTGCCAAATTTAGCTGATTTGGTTGCAATTTGTAGGCGCGATTGTAACTATCGAGTGCAGCTTCAAACATTTGTAACTTCGCCAGCAGCAGTCCCCGTTCGTGCCACAATCGAAAATCAAAGGGAAAATCGATCAAGCCTCGATCGTAAGCTGCGATCGCTTGCTCATATTTCTGAGATTGTTCTAGCGCTTTAGCATAGCCAATCCACTGAAGTGCTTGATTGAATTCGGGCTGGCTGCGATCGCCATCATCAGGCATAGTGGGTTGGTTGCGATTCTCCCTTTGGGCAATCCGCTTCGCGGAATCGGGCACAATCAGCCAACCGATAATTGCCCCCAGTATCAGCAAACTAATTCCCCCTCCCAACTGGGGAAACGCAGACGACGCAATAACTGGATTTCCTGGTGTTTCTGGTTGCAGCGTTGTAAATGATTGTGTAGCCATGCTTGATGACAGCGCTTGATAATTGCAAAATTACGAGTCTTATCTAACTACAACCGTAAGAAAGCAATTCCGGAAACTAATAGCATCGAAATTACAGATGTAGGGGCACGGCATCAGTAAAACCGAGTCACCCAAACCCCCGATGCCTTGGGTGGTTTAAGAGCAACTCAAGATAACTAGCAACTTGCGTTAACAGTAGAAAATAGCTTGCGTTAACGCCGTGTAATATCATGTCCGGTAGCAAAAATTGTGTATATTTTTTGACATTGTAGAGGCGGGTTTTACGAGAAATCATTGCTAGCAGCGCAAAAGCATTAGAGGGACTATAGCTGGCGATCGCACTGGCATCCTAGAAGGTAATATCCGAAAGAATAGCCAAAAGTGTATCCCGATTTTTCCATAACTTAACCTCACCTGACTTATATACCTTCGCCATAAACGGTGCTGCATTATCTTTGACAAATTGCTCGATGTGGCTTAAAGCTTTAACAAAAGCCTCTGCCATGTCTATACCAGTTATGTTGCGAGAAATCAGCACAAATAGACGCACACCTGCTTGAGCAACAGCAACTTGCTCCAAAGTGCGATAACCAATTTTCTCATCTTTGCTTAGCACCACCCAGTTTAACGCACCAACTTGTGTCAACCATTCTACATCTGGAGTATCTTGGCTAAAGTGTTCGTCGTGAATTACTGCTGTTGCGCCAGTCTTTTGTAATGCTTCTGCTACTTGTTTCTTTCCCAAAGATCTGTCGATGAAAAAGACCAGTTTATCTGTCTCGTTCATGCTGCTGGAAACTGATAACGAATGCCTTCCTCAATTTGCAGGCGCGAACAGTTGTAGTCTTCAGCCAATTCGTCTATTGACTCACCCGCTTTATAGCGCTGAGCTAGAGTATCTGTGGGAATACCAGTTCCGGCTAAAACTGGACGTCCAAAAGAAATTCTAGGATCGATAGTTATTGTTTTGGGTGCATCGGGATCAGGTTCTTTTGTAAACGGAAATAATTTAACTGCGAGTCCCTCCTCGTCTCGATCGATGCGATTGAGAAATATTTGCAAAATTTTCTGCATTTCTTCTTGTTTGCGCTCGGAAAGCAGTATAAAATGCCCTAAATTGTCAATAAATAGATTAAATTCACTGCGAGCTAGTAAGTGAGGCTTACCAAATTTTTCGTTAAGGCGCTCAAGTGCTGTGCTTACTTGCTCCATAAAGATTCCCTTAGTAAGGAAAATTCCTTTTAAAACATGAGCTTCTACTAAATTGATAAACGAAAGCTTTTTGGTTTTGGCATTTTGTATTTGAATTAGAGATTTAGCACGCCACGATCGCAATCTATCCACAGGTATCGTAAGATACCCTGCTGCTTCGCTGACGGAATAGTTAGGTATGTTACGAAAGTCGATGTTGGTTGGCATTAGGCGCTGGTAGGCTACCTTGTATTGTTTATCCACCATTTGTCCTTGAAGTAGTAGAAAGTAGGGGTGTGTAATGCTAATAACGTAACGCACCAACATCGATGGTGCGTTACGGCGGTACAATTAATTAAAACTAACTCATAGGATGCGCCTAACGCACCGTACATCTCAACTTACCCATGAAACCCAAGATGAAAAATTTTACTCAACAGGTTGCTGTTCGGTTGCTTCCGCTTTCTGTAGTGTTTCTAAACAGTTTTCCAGCTTTAGGTGCTAACGTTGCACCCCAAACTCCAACCAACACAGCTCAGTTAATAGCCCAAGAAGCGACTTGTACCGTCACGAACATTCAAACCGGGCAACTAGCTTTGCGAGTGGCACCTAACGGCAGATCCAGAGCCGGACTGGATAATGGGAATACGGTTGTCTTACTCAGACAAGGGCCAAATCCTTGGGTTTACGTGCGCGTTATTACAGGGCCAAACCGTCGAGTCAATGGTTTGGAAGGCTGGGTTAATTCTAACTACCTTTCATGCGGTGACGGTGAATCTTAGCAGTCCTTAATCGGGTGGAGTTGCTTGCAATTGTAGAGCGATCGCAACGGTTTAGAAGGTTGGGTCAATTCCAATCAATTGAGTTGTTATTCTTTGGACTGATTATTGAGCGATCGCATAACTTACTCCAAGTAACTTAAACTCAGAGTACCCACCAAAATTGACAAAGTAACGCACCATCGATGTGGTGCGTTACGGCGCTACATCAGATTAACCTTGCGTTACGGGTTCCTTAGCCAAAAACTTCTCCAATTCTTCTAAAGCTTCAGCATCAACTTTAGTTTGCATCGGACAGAATTTTGGCCCGCACATCGAACAGAATTCAGCAGTTTTATAGATATCTGCTGGCAAAGTTTCGTCGTGATATTCCCTGGCGCGATCTGGATCGAGGGCTAATTCAAACTGACGATTCCAGTCAAAATTGTAACGGGCGCGGGAGAGTTCGTCATCGCGATCGCGCGCCCCCGGACGACGCCTTGCAATATCGGCAGCGTGGGCGGCAATTTTATACGCAATCAACCCATTCCGCACATCTTCTGCATTCGGCAGTCCTAAGTGTTCTTTCGGTGTCACGTAGCACAACATCGCAGTTCCGTACCATCCCGCCATTGCCGCACCAATTGCCGAAGTGATGTGGTCGTATCCGGGTGCAATATCCGTCACCAATGGCCCTAGAACGTAAAAGGGTGCTTCAGAACACTCTTCCATCTGTTTTTTGACGTTAAATTCAATTTGATCCATTGGGACGTGCCCTGGCCCTTCTACCATCACTTGCACGTTATGTTCCCAAGCTTTGCGGGTTAATTTACCCAAAGTTTTGAGTTCGGCAAGTTGGGCATCATCAGAGGCATCGTGAGTGCAACCGGGGCGTAAAGAATCGCCCAAACTAAACGAAACATCGTATTTCTTGAAAATTTCGATGATGTCGTTGAAGTGGGTATAGAGGGGATTTTGTTTGTGATGGTGCAGCATCCACTTGGCAATAATACCGCCACCGCGAGAAACAATTCCAGTGAGGCGGGTTTTAACCAAAGGCAAGTATTCGATTAAAATTCCCGCGTGAATTGTCATGTAATCCACACCCTGCTGGGCGTGTTTTTCAATTACATGTAAAAAGTCATCCGGCGTCAGATTTTCCATCCTGCCGTAGACGCTTTCTAATGCTTGGTAAATGGGTACGGTGCCGATAGGAACTGGGGAAGCGTTAATAATTGCGGTGCGAATTTCATCTAAATTACCGCCACCCGTGGATAAATCCATTACGGTATCGGCACCGTATTTTACTGACAGTTTGAGCTTATTGACTTCTTCGTCAATGTTCGAGGAATTGGGAGAAGCGCCAATATTGGCGTTTACCTTACATTTAGAAGCGATGCCGATGCACATCGGTTCTAGATTGGTGTGATTGATGTTAGCGGGGATAATCATTCTCCCGCGCGCTACTTCGTCGCGAATTAACTCAACTGGGAGATTTTCCCGCTTAGCGACATATTCCATTTCTTCGGTAATGACGCCATTGCGGGCGTAGTGCATTTGGGTAACGTTACTTTCACCACGCCGCTTGGCAACCCAATCTAAACGCATATTAACTTCCTCGAATAAACAGCTTCCCTCCGCTGGTATTACCCAGACTCAGGTTCTAAGGGACTTTCTCAGCCTGGTTTTACAGACACCCCTAGCTATGGCTGTCATCCTACCACCACAGAGCGATCGCATTCAGCCCCTTGCCAAAATTTGACGGTTTGTAGCAATCCGTAAATTTGATCAAAATATCTTCATCTGAGACAATTTATCTTATGGGGAAAGCCGGTAGAGCGCTGAAACAAGTCTTGGAATCCTACCGCATCAGCCAGAACAAGTTAGCTGTAAAGATGAGCATTGAGCGCACGGTTGTGTATCGGTGGACACACGAACGCACCGATCCAACAGGGGAGACGATTACAGAGATTACAAAAGCGCTGATGGAAATTAATCCCGATGCTGCTAAGCAGTTTGTCAAGCTGTATCTGGGAGATATTATTGAGGCTCTCCAAGAGACAGCTAAAGATATAGAGTAGAAGCGATCGCGCCCTCCAAACCTCTGCAAGCATAAAAACGACAATTTTGGCGCGAAAGATTCAGATATTATGAGTAAGGATTTTTACCTGTTATTACAGTCTCCCTATGCAAAAAACCAAGTTGAGCGTTGAACGCATCGCTGGTACGATGCTATTTTTAGCCCTAGCCATACTCGGTGAACAAGTCTTACAAGTACAGGCGCGGGAACGAGTACGCACTACTTCGCTAATCAGGGCTGTATGCGTTAGTAGTGGCCCTGGACGCTTTCGATATGATGAAACAAATGTTTCCATAGGCAGAGCCGTCTACAGAACTCTGATGCATCTCAATCCCAGCAATGCCTCGGCGTCAGTCACTTGTAGAATCAGAGACGAAGACGAACAACCTAAATTTAAAACCCTTCAGTTGGGGTTGGGAATGCTTGACACCGATGCAGGCAGTCCTGGCAATATAGTCAATATTTACCTGGATGGGCGGCAAGCTGAAACTCGAACAATTAATCCTGGACAAACAGCTTCTTTGTCATTAGATGTGAGTAATGTTAGCAATGTCGCCATCGAAGCTACCTGTTCTACTTCAGCAAGATATTGCGCTCGAGTTTACGTTTATAAAGCCGTTTTAGAGCGACTTTCAGACGCAAGAAGACGCTGACGAGCTAAAAGAAATTAAATAGAACGCACCAAGCACAAAGACAGTTGTACCGAAACACCCCCTTTTTATCCTTTGCGATCGCGGGTAGGACAGGGGGATTTTTAATTGGGTTTGTGCGATCGCACAAAATAATATTACCCTTCCGGGTGCTGCCTTTTACTTTTTGACTCAATTAGCTTAGAAGCAACACAGAGCTTATAGCGAGTTGAAACCAATATGCAATCTATCATCACCAAAACATCCCAGGTAGCTAAAGTAGAATTTAAAACCGACAGCGATCGCAGTAACGTCGCTTTCAAAAATTGGAATAATACCGGAAAACTATTGTTGATTGCCAATGTACCCTCTGGTATAGCCGGTACGCTTGCACTTTTAGCACAATATACACCTTTTCCATTTTTTGATAAGGAATTGTATATCGAAGTCGATCAAACTCCTGTAGAAACAAAGGATACCAGCGGCATCTACTACGTAACTGGATATGGCGGGCGCATCGAAATTCGCAACTATTAATTTAAGTTGCAAGCTTGGTAATTGGTAATTGGTAATTGGTAATTGGATTCATTGGCAGTCTGCTCTTAGCAATTACCCATTACCCATTACCCATTACCAGTCCGCTTGAATGTAACTGGCAACTTGCGTTATTAACTGTTAAGCCCACAGATAGATCCTTTATTTGCCAAAAATTGTAACAATAGCGGCAAATACAGCATTTATGTGGTAAACAATGAGCTTTGGTATTTTTGACATATTCTGGATAATTCTACTTTTGTCCTCCTTTCAACCCGCGTTGCAGCGGCGGATGATGGAAATGCGCCGCGTCCAAGCATTGCGCCAATTTGAGCAAGGACGCAACAGCCGCGTTATTTTGCTGATTCACAGACAAGAGTCAATTAGTTTTTTGGGCATTCCGCTTTCGCGCTACATCACTATCGAAGATTCAGAACAAGTTTTGCGCGCCATTCGCCTGACACCGCCAAATATACCAATTGACTTAATCTTGCATACCCCTGGCGGCTTAGTTCTCGCAACCGAACAAATAGCTAGAGCATTAATTCGCCATCCAGCCAAAGTTACCGTATTTGTTCCCCACTACGCCATGAGCGGCGGCACCATGCTAGCTTTAGCAGCAGATGAAATCGTCATGGATGCCAACGCCGTTTTGGGGCCAGTAGATCCGCAGTTAGGTAACTTTCCCGCTGCCAGTATCCTCAAAGTAGTCCAGGATAAGCCGATTAGCGAAGTAGACGACGAAACGCTAATCATGGCAGACTTATCGCGCAAAGCAATTAACCAAGTGCAGCGCTTTGTCCGTACATTGCTTAAAGACGACGTTCCCCAACAAAAAATAGCGCCAGAAAATATAGAAAACATTGTAGACACCCTGACGACAGGACAAGTCACCCACGACTACCCCATCACCGTAGAAGAAGCAAACCAACTCGGTTTACCCATCACCGTAGGGTTGCCAACTTCGATTTATAACCTGATGGAATTGTACCCGCAAGCCCAAGGCGGGCGTCCTTCCGTGCAGTATATTCCCATGCCCTACCAACCTCGCCCAGTTTTACCCGAACCCAAAGGCAGACCTTTACCAGAAAATGCTCGCAACTAGCCTGTAGTCCTCTCTCCAATCCCTTCCCGATCGGGCGAGTGGCTTGGCTCACATCTTGCACCTTGGCTAAACCTTAGTTTCTTGCAAATAGCTCAGCTTCAAAGCCTAGATTTTTCATCAAGAAACAAGGGTTTAAAGGCTTGTTGATAATGGTGCAAGAGCTGAGTTGGCTCACATCTTGCACCTACCCGATAAACAGCCGACAAATAAATTTGGCGCTGAAAGCTTAAGTTAGCTAAAGCTAACTACAATCAAGGTTTTAACCCGTTTCAACGGGTTTTAGCTTTAAGCTGTGAAATTTATTTCTGTTGGCTCTGGTGCAAGATGTGAGCCAACTCACATCTTGCACCATTATCAAGAAGCCTGGAAAAACCGGGTTTCTTGGCGAAAAATCTAGGCTTTCAAGTTTAGCTATTGGCAAGAAACCCGGTTTTTAGCGCTGATGCAAGATCTGAGTTGGGTAAAAAAATTAAGATTAATATCATCTCCGCTGGCATCGGCATGGCGCGGGGGCGGGTTTATCAATACTATTTGCTTTTAATCAAAGGTGGAGGGTATTACCCGCCCCTACAACACCATTAACCATAGGGGTAGAGACGTTACCTGTAACGTCTCTGCTAGCAAATTGCATATAAACCGAGATGACATCATCGCCGCAACTGCGGAACTGCTTCAAAATATCCTGTAGTCTGTAGTTGGCGCACTCCGATCAAAATTCCCTAACCAGTCATGTCATCGCTGCAAAAAATAGCTAGAAGAAATTCCCAAGCGCGTCGGAACCTGTGGTTTGAAAGATTGATGGCGATCGCAGCCACCGCGAACTTAGGTTTGGTAGTATTTGACTTGAGTTACATACCGTTACGCGACTTCTGGTTACACGGCACCCTACAGGTGTTTGACTTAAAAATAAAAATTCCCCTGCCGCCGATTACAAAATGGTACGATCCGCTCAAAGGTATAGAACCCTATCGAGAAACACAAGCATATCTTGAAACAGTAGATCGCTTGCAAGTACAGTTGAATGCACCCAATGCCTTGCAGTCGCCCCAGGTAGCACAAACCCTGCAAGAACTGCGTCGCCAAAGCAACGAAATGATCGATACCAATCCGTTTCAAATAGCTAACAAAAGCGGCACTCTAGAAAGAATTAAAAATCGGATGCGGAATCGCCTTAACCAAGAATCTGCCCGCGAGTCTTTCAGAATATTTTGGACTCAAGATCATTTTTCTAAGTTTGGCACGCAGCAGGAAATGGCATTCTTTAATAACCAAATCCGTCCTTTAATCGAAACTAACTATTTTCGTCATATCGGAGAAAACAGCGAATTTGTTGACCTGTTCTTTTGGAGAATAGACAAGTGGTTCGCCCTCTTGTTTAGCTTGGAATTTTTAGGACGTACCTTT
This sequence comes from uncultured bacterium, assembly GCA_964463555.1. Lineage (GTDB taxonomy): Bacteria > Cyanobacteriota > Cyanobacteriia > Cyanobacteriales > Aerosakkonemataceae > Microseira. The sequence continues at coordinate 12,519 of CAYXCW010000052.1, read as the reverse complement.
TATATTAGCCGCCGTTATACCGGCGTCAAATGGACAGATGCGATGCTGTGGCGCTGGTACGACTTATTCTTAATCCTACCAATCTACTGGATACAACCCTGGATGGGATTGCTGCGAGTCATCCCGGTGATGATACGGCTGGACGATGCAAAATTAATTCATTTGGAACGGATACGGGATCAATTTAATCGAGGAGTAGTTGCCACTTTTGCCGAAGAAATCACTGAAGTTGTAGTGGTGCAAGTGATCGACCAAATGCAGGGATCGATTAAACGGGGTGAAATATCTCGGTGGTTGACCAAATCAGAAAATCGGCCTTATATAGATCTGAATAATACCAACGAAGTCGAAGCGATCGCAGACATCTTAACCAAACTCGTCGTCTACCGCATCGTCCCCAAAATCCAGCCCGATATCGAAGCTATCCTGCGCCACAATATCGAAAGCATCCTCGGCAACTTGCCTGCCTACCGCAGTTTACAAGCTATACCGGGTTTGGGCAGCGTCCCGGCACAGCTAACCGATAAATTAGTCAGCGAAATTTCTCAAGCACTTTACGATGCCCTCAGATCCGGCGTCGAAGACCCAGTGGGTGCTAAACTAACCGCGCAACTGGTTCAACATCTGGGAGAAGCGATCGCCCACGAAGCCAAAAACCAGCATACTGTAGAACGAGTGCAAAGCTTGCTCGTAGACATGCTAGAAGAAATTAAAATTAACTACGTCGAGCGCTTATCCCAAGAAGACTTACAAGCCGTACTTGAGGAAACTCGGCAACTGCGTCAGCTAGCTCATCCCCAGGAAAATCAACCAATCATCCCGTCCAAGCTGGTTTGAGATAGAAAGCTGCAACTGTAGCCATTACCACTTAGTGCAGTAGTTCGCGCTAAAATAAATAAGATAGACGAGTAAGCGAAGCCTGAAAGCCCGTGGCCTGATTCCCGCTAGATCAGATCCCCAGAGACTCCCAAAAGCTTAGCCATGCCGATTTTAAACAATCAGAGCGAAAAGCTGGTCTATTGAATTCGGTGAAATATCCCGAATTCAATTCGCGGGAGGTTTAAACTTTCTTGGCAAGGAAGTGGGTTTTGCCCACTTTTTTTATTGCACTTGTTTTGTAAGTTAAACATTGTAACAGGACAATGGCTCATCCTCTGATACCACAAATTATTGATTTGGCAAGCCCTGTTGCCGAAGGCTTAGGATTGGAGGTGGTAGGAGCTGTATTTCAGACAAATCAATCACCGCCAGTCCTGCGCGTGGACATCCGCAACCCGGCACAAGATACGAGTTTGGATGACTGCGAGCAGATGAGCCGAGCCTTAGAAGCGGCGCTAGATGCCACAGATATTATCCCAGATGCGTATGTCTTGGAGATCTCCAGCCCCGGAATCTCGCGCTATCTGAGTTCAGATCGAGAGTTTATATCTTTCAAAGGATTTCCCGTTCTGATCGAGACGACTGAACCCTACGAAGGGAAAAAATCCTGGCAAGGGAAACTGCTAAAACGGGACGAAGAAGCGGTTTATATCAATCAAAAAGGTAGAGCGATCGCTATTCCCCGCTCCTTAATTACCAGGGTGCAGCTAGAAGAAGAACAAAGCTAACAATCAGCCGTCAGGGGATAGGGGCTTTTCGCCATTGCGCCAATCGAGGCAGAACAGCTAACTCGGGTGGTTGTGTTTACTATGCGATCGCCTTGCAACCACAACTGGCAACTGAATAACAGAGTAATAACAACAGGAGGTTTGTGCCTATGACAATGGTTAGTTTACCAGGACTTAAAGACCTGATCGACAGCATCAGTCGCGAACGCAATTTACCCAGACATGCGGTTCAAGCAGCGTTGCGAGAAGCCCTATTAAAAGGATACGAACGCTACCGCCGCACCCAAAACCTGGAAAAGCGCCATTATGACGACAACTACTTCGACAATTTAGAAGTCGAACTCAACGTAGACGAAGAAGGCTTTCGCATTCTCGCCACCAAAACCATCGTCGAACAAGCCACCAACAGCGACCACGAAATTGACCTCAAAGAAGTTCAACTGGTCGCCGCTGAAGCCCAAGTCGGGGATACAGTTGTCTTAGATATTACGCCAGACCAAGGGGAATTTGGTCGCATGGCGGCGATTCAAACCAAACAGGTTTTATCGCAAAAACTGCGCGACCAGCAGCGCAAAATGATTCAAGAAGAATTCCAGGATCTAGAAGGAAGCGTTCTGGAAGGGCGGGTGCTGCGGTTTGAACGGCAATCAGTCATCATGGCTGTAACCAGCGGCTTGAATCAGCCAGAAGTTGAAGCCGAATTACCCAAACGCGAACAATTACCCAACGATAACTATCGCGCCAACGCCAAGTTTAAGATTTATCTCAAAAAAGTGCGCGAAGGCCCGCAGCGAGGCCCCCAACTCCTGGTTTCTAGAGCCGCCGCCGGATTGGTGGTGGAACTGTTCAGCAACGAAGTCCCGGAAATTGAAGATGAAGTGGTTCGCATCGTCGCCGTAGCGCGGGAAGCCAACCCTCCCTCCCGCTACCTGGGACCCCGGACTAAAATCGCCGTAGACACCCTAGAACGCGATGTCGATCCCGTGGGAGCCTGTATCGGGGCGCGAGGTTCTCGGATTCAAGTCGTGGTCAACGAATTGCGCGGCGAAAAAATCGACGTGATTCGGTGGTCACCCGACCCAGCTACCTACATTGCTAACGCCCTCAGTCCTGCTAGAGTAGAACAAGTACGTCTGGTGAATCCAGAAGGCCGTCAAGCCCACGTTCTAGTCGCAGAAGACCAGCTCAGCTTGGCAATTGGTAAAGAAGGACAAAACGTCCGCCTCGCCGCCCGCCTAACGGGTTGGAAAATAGACATCAAAGACACAGCTAAGTATGATGCCGCCGCAGAAGATGAAAAAATAGCTGCCGAAATAGCTACCCAGCAAGCCCAAAAAGACGCTATGGAGCCAGAAGAAGACTATCCAGACCTGGATTCGGCTTCTGAGGCAGCCGATTGGGAGTTAGAAGAAGAAACGGATCTAAATGAAGATCTAACTGAAGACTCAGATGAAACCTAACTTCCGGCGTTGTGTAAGTTGCCGCAAAGTAGCACCAAAAGAAGATTTTTGGCGCATTGTCAGACCTTATCCGTCTGGACAGGTACTATTAGATCAAGGCATGGGTCGTTCGGCTTACCTTTGTCGAGACGCTCGTTGCCTCTTGGCAGCACAAAAGAAAGATCGACTGGGACGGGCGCTCAAAGCCCCTATAACCCCGCAAATCTACCAGAAGCTATGGCAACGCTTATCCACGCAGCAAGACGGAGCCAATCCCATACCCGAGCAGCCAACCCCATCCACCTGAAGCGCAGCTTGAGGAGGAAATAAAAACTGGATTGGGAGCCAGCACCCATCCAGGCGGGTCAGTGCCACAATAGTAAATAGGTAAAGTGCGATCGTCCGCAATTGCTTAAAAGTTGGTGCGACATTACAACAGCAGCTAAAACCTTCCACCCACTGACCCGCTGGCTCAAAAGCTAAGCTGCATCAGTAGGGAGCTGAAAAATTTGGTTGTCGTATCCGTTGCACCAACTGCAATCTCAACTCCCACAAAGGAGGGCTGGATGATGTAGATACAGTTAAAACAGTAGGTCATGGAGCGACCACTGGTAGGACAAAAGGGGTAAGCGTGGATGAACAACGGCAAAGTAAGAATTTACGAGTTATCACGGGAATTGAATTTGGAAAATAAAGATATCCTTGCTATTTGCGACCAGCTGCGGATACCAGTGAAAAGTCATAGCAGCACAATTGGTGAAGCTGATGTAGACCGCATTCGAGCAGCCGCAGAAAAATATACACCCGAACCGGCTGCTTCAAGCAAGTCAGCATCAGCGAATGTGAAAACTAGCTCGCCAGCGATCGCGTCAGGCCCGCGGCCTGTGGCACCTAAGAAACAGCAGCAAATTTTGGAAATAAGACAACATCAAACACCTATCACCCCCAGCCAAAAACCGTCGGGGGCAAGTTTTGCCGTCCCCCCCAGACCACCAGTAGAAACGAAACCAGTTGAGTCTGTACAGCTTGTTTCCTCGCAGATGAAACCAACTGCACCCAAGCGACCAGTTCGCCCCGAACAAAACAACCCGGTTCGACCAGTTCAACCCCCAACCCCAGCCGCAGAAAAAACTGAACCTCCCAAGGTTGAAAAACCAGAAAAGCCTGAAAAACCAAGGGCTGTTGCACCTCCATCCCCACCGGCTAAGCCGCCAGAAAAACCAAAACTGGCAGAACCTCCGGCGAAAGCAGCAGCAGCGACGCCACCCAATCGGCCTAGCAAACAAAGCGCTAACGAGGCAACTGGGTTACTCAAAAAGCCCAAACCAGTAACAACACCCCAAAAGCCAGGGGAAAAAGTAGCCAGCGTCGGCGCTGAGAAACCCAGCAAACCGGGTCTATCGGTACCGGAACTTCAGCGACCCAAACCAGTGGTGGTGCTGACACCGCCCAAGCCGGGCGAGCGGCGCAAGATCGGGAAAGTAGGAGAAGAATCTTCAGGTCCAGAGGAAGAATCCGATAACCTGAACCCAACTCCAGTCGGCGAACTGGAACTGAAGCGACCCACAGCGCTGCGTCCGCCTAAGAAAAATAAAGGCTGGGAAGAAGTAGAAGTTGAAGAAGAGTCGCCCAAGACAGCTAAGGCGGCTAATAAGTCGAAACGCGGCGGGCGCTCGGTAACCATTCTCGATGATGATGAGGATGTGCTTGATGAACTCGATCTCAACGTCTTGCCCGCTACGGTTCAGGTCAGCCTTTCCATCGCTCGTCCGCCTAAACCAAAAGGCCGTCCGGCAACGGCTGCACCAGCAGCAACGGTCGCGGCTCCGGCAATGGCTAAAAATAAAAAGCCAGGGGCAAGTCGCGGCGATCGCTCAAATCAATCTTCTGGCTTTGGCAAGCGCGAAGAAGTCGCTCCCAAACGTCCCGACAAGCTGGTATTAACCGGCAGCATGACGGTTCAGGAACTAGCTCAAGAAATGGCTATTCCCGATACCGAAATCATCAAGCGGCTGTTTATGAAGGGCATAGCCGTTAACCTAACTCAAAACCTCGATGTGCCAACTATTACAATGGTGGCGACCGAGATGGGTCTGGCAGTAGAAACGGCTCAAAAAGAAGCCGAAGCTACTAAAGGCACCGAAATGCTCGACGCGGCAGACCTGGAACACCTCCAGCACCGTCCACCCGTCGTCACGATTATGGGTCACGTAGACCACGGCAAAACCAGCTTGCTCGACGCTATCCGCGAAACCAAGGTGGCAGCAGGGGAAGCAGGTGGTATTACTCAGCACATCGGTGCGTACCACGTGGATGTGGAACACAATGGCGAAATGCAGCAAGTCGTGTTCCTGGATACCCCTGGTCACGAAGCCTTCACCGCCATGCGGGCGCGCGGGGCGCGAGTTACCGACATTGCAATTTTGGTGGTAGCAGCAGATGACGGCGTGCAACCCCAAACGGTTGAAGCTATCAGCCACGCCAAGGCAGCAGAAGTGCCTATTGTGGTGGCAATCAACAAAATTGACAAACCAGACGCCCAACCCGACCGCGTCAAGCAAGAATTAACCGAATATAACCTGGTACCGGAAGAATGGGGCGGCGATACGATTATGGTGCCCGTGAGCGCTATCACCAGGGAAAACCTGGATACGCTGCTGGAAATGATTCTGTTAGTCGCCGAAATTGAAGAACTCTCGGCGAACCCAGATCGTCAGGCTAAGGGAACGGTAATTGAAGCCAACCTCGATAAATCGAGAGGGCCAGTCGCTACCCTGCTGGTACAAAACGGTACGCTCCACGTGGGCGATATTCTGGTCGCAGGCTCAACCTTTGGTAAGGTGCGGGCAATGATCGACGACCGGGGTAAGCGAGTCGATGCTGCAACGCCGTCTTTTGCCGTGGAAGTGTTGGGACTTTCCGATGTTCCGGCTGCCGGGGATGAGTTCGAGGTATTTACCGAGGCAGGCGAAGCGCGGGCTTTAGCCGAAGCGCGTGCGGAACAGCAGCGGCAAACTCGCTTGAGACGAGGCGTCAGCTTGACAACCCTGTCGGCTCAAGCTCAAGAAGGCGAACTCAAGGAACTCAACTTGGTGTTGAAAGCAGACGTGCAAGGCTCTCTGGAAGCAATTCTGGCAGCCCTGCAACAGTTGCCGCAAAATCAGGTGCAAATCCGCGTCCTGCTGGCTGCACCCGGTGAAGTTACCCAAACTGACGTGGACTTGGCAGCAGCTAGTAACGCGGTGATCGTTGGGTTTAGCACGACCCTGGCGAGTGGGGCGCGGCAAGCTGCCGATCAGGCGGGTGTAGATGTTCGGGAATACAACATCATCTACAAACTGCTGGAAGACATCCAAGGCGCAATGGAAGGCTTGCTCGAACCAGAACTGGTGGAAGAAGCCTTGGGGACTGCCGAAGTGCGTGCCGTCTTCCCCGTGGGACGCGGTGCGGTTGCCGGTTGCTACGTGCAATCTGGCAAGGTGGTTCGCAACAGCAAAGTGCGCGTGCGCCGTGGCGGTCAGGTAATCTACGAAGGTAACCTGGATTCGCTCAAACGGATGAAAGAGGATGCCAAAGAAGTCAACGCTGGATTTGAATGCGGGATTGGCATTGACAAATTCAACGATTGGATTGAAGGAGACATCATCGAATCGTTCAAGATGGTCACCAAGCGCCGAACGCTTACACCTAGTTAGGGAATTGCAGATTGCAGATTTGAGATTGCAGATTTTATTTGCAATCTCAAATCTAAAATCTCAAATCTAAAATCTCTATGCGCTCTTTTTGGTCTGAACCTTTTTTGTGGATTCACTTGTCTGGGATAGCGGTTGTGCCGCTGTGCCTGGGCGTTTGCTTGTTGGGATTGGCAAGTGGTGAACCGTTGCTGCCGGTGTGGATGGAAATTTTTTTATTGGCAGTAGTAGGGATTGTTCCCGTGCTGTGGATGCAACTGATGCGTCCGTTTAACATTTTTAGCATTTTAATATTTGCCCTCAAGCCAGAACACTTAACCAGCCAGCAGACTCAAATATTAAGTTTGTTTAAAAAAACTGGCAATAAAGTAATGGCTGTGGTAGGAGCGATTTTGTTGGGGTGTGTGTTGTGGCAACTCTACAGTTTAGCGCCTAACGTCGCAGCGATCGCCAGATTTGCACCCCAATCGCGAGGCGCAGGGTTGTTGCTGGCAGGGATCGCATTTCTGTTGAGCAATCTGTTCCTGCAAGTGCCGCTGAGCGTTTGCGGCGTTTTGGTAACAAGCGATTCAACATTTTCTGAGACAGAAGCTTATCCTAGAGAAAAGATCGATCGGGATTTCACAACTCCTGGCTTTCAGGTCAATAGTATTTGGCCTTTGACTTCCGTTACGACTGCACCGAACTCCCAAGGTGAGTGAGTCGGCAATGGAAGATTTTGGTTCGATTTCCTCTAGTTAAAATTTCTGGGGTACTTATGGCAAATTATTCTGCTGCACCGGAAGCTCAATTAATGGATGATACCCAAATTTGGGATAGTTTGAAAGTAGCGATCGCATCTAGTTCTGGTTTTCAGCGCTGGGAACTGGAACGCGGCGTCGATGAAACAGAAGATTGCAGCTTAGATTACCGGGTACAGCGGTATTTGCGCGACACCCTGGAGACATTGGCTTACTAAAAATCTGCGATCGCAACAGATTGGCAAAATCAACCCGCTCCAACCGATACAATAACGATGTTCAAAAGTCGGGGCGGGTTTTACCAATTATATGCAATAACTAGAAATTGATATTTTGCCAGATCTGTTCAATTGCTTGCACCGTATCCCTTAAGCGTTGCAGTTGAACATAGGCGTCTGCCAACCTTTTGGCGTCAACTTGTACCTCTGGAGAGGGATAATTTTCAATTACTTCTATCAGCGATATCTGACCATCTTTGGTAGCAGAAAGCACTAAGGCAGAGCGCAATGCTTGGCGGTTGGCGCGATTTGAACTGGTACTAACAACTTGACCGAGCTGATCTAATATAAGATCGCCTGCGGGACTGTTTAGCACCCGATCTAATAAGATCGGATTGACATTGACGGGTTGGGTGAGAGTGCGGCGAATATCTTGAGGATTTTGTTGTAAGCGGTTTAAATCAGTTTCTAGAGAATCAGAAACTTTGCCCGTTTCGGCTAAGGTGGATAATTCGCTTACCGAAATTGAGTTTTGTAAGATGCCGTATTTTAGCACAATCCTTTCGGCAGCGCGAGCGTCAGTGCCGTTGAGACAAATAGCCACAGTTGAGGCGAAAAATAAGGCACGACTTAGGGAAGAGAATAGCGATCGCATAGAATATTTCACAACTATAATAATTCCGACGCTTGCCCCAGTTATATTGTTGCCTATCGGGACAGCGCTGTCATATTTTGTTATACCGATCCGCTTGTGATTCTTCACCCCCCGAAAGACTGAGTACCCACCAAGCGATATGAGTAAACTGGGCGCATTCAAACCAAGTCAAAGTGAAAACAATATAAGCAACTACTAAAGCTTCAATGCCGCTAAGCGACATTTCAAGATCTGGAGTATATGGTGAAACAATTACCAGAAGAATGTCACTGGACAGCTTTGGGTACTGGGAGCCGGTATAACTCTTTTATAGCACAACAAGCCATTTTACTTGGAAGGCATATTCGTACAGGATTTGAGGACGAAACCTATGTCGGTAAGGGACAAAAAGCTCACTCAAATGCAGAATTAATTGCCCTATCTACTCAATCGTCAGTTCGCAATTGCGATTGGCAATTGCGAATTGCAGATTGAGATGCCCAATACCTCTGTTGTTTAACGATTCCTACCATGCTCCAAGTAAGTGCTAGCAGTATTTTACGTGTGTTACATTTGTTTCCGATTGGCATAGTTGTCGGAATTATTTCTGCTCTCCTTGGTATTGGAGGCGGTTTACTTTATGTTCCAGCGCTTGCAGCAGTTGGAGCGTCACCAATTCAGTCTGTTGCAACTAGCTTAGTTGCAATTACGCTGGGCGCAATTTCTGGTACAATCCAGAATTGGCAAATGAAATTACTTAAAATTGAAACAGTTTCCTTATTAACATTCCCGGCAATGCTAACAACCGAAATAGGAGTTAGCATTGCTAGTGTTTTACCTAGTAAATGGCTATTATTGAGTTTTTCTGCTCTCCAGATCGCTGCGATTTGGCTGATAAACTTAAAAAATCAACTTCAAAAAGACGAGAAAAAAGCTGCAAAAATTGATTTATCTCAATCGCCTGTAAATTCAACAACGCCAATTTTAAAAACTCAAGGCATTGGACTAATAGCTGGAGTTTTATCTGGTTTGTTTGGAGTAGGTGGGGGGATTGTGATGGTTCCCCTGCAAGTTATGCTTCTTAAAATGCCAATTAAACAAGCTGTACAAACCAGCTACGGAGCTATTGTATTAATTTCATTATGGGCAGTCAGTCGTTATGCGATCGCAGATTCTACTAATGTATTGATAATACCAGGATTGATGTTGGGTTTGGGATCGTTATTTGGCGCAAATTTCGGTGCTAGGCTGTTGCCAAAATTGTCAGATAATTTAGTCCGATTTCTGTTTACATGTTTGTTGATTTTTTTGGCTGGTTATATGTCGTTAAAAGCTTTGTTGCTGTAACTTTTCCCACTCCAAGATTAATATATAATTTAGACTTTAGTCGATAGGGTTAGCGTGTCTTAGCGATGTCATGTACGTATTTTATTGATGTTTACTTCTAGCCACACAAGGGAGAGGGCAGGTTTATTTGAATTGTTGGGTTTTACCAAATTTTATTGGTAAAACCCACACGGTAAATCTCTATGTATCTGTTTTTTACTTAGTTTACATCTGGGGAGCGATCGCAAACATTCCCACCCCACTACAACCGCAGCGCCCAGAAATGGTATAACTTTCTAACCAGAGCCAGCGTGGAACTCGGCAGGCTAGTTGTTTGTCAAATCTAATTCATAACTATTGCAAGCTTCCCCAAACTCCGTTATGCACCATTTTTCAAGGCTAGAGAAGACCTCACTATTGCGCGGGGTAACATCGCCCCTAGTCGCAGTATTGTTAATTTTGACTGCTGGGAGTGCTGTTGCACCCCCCACTAATGCCAATTCCAATTCAACGCGCCTCGAAACGGCTCAAGTTCCCGTCGGTGCGAATATTACTTACGTCAACCCCCAAACTGGTAACGACAGTGCGGGTGCTGGTAGCGAAACTGCGCCTTATCGCACAATTAGCTATGCGCTGCAACAAGCGCAAGCTAATACGATTATTCAGCTACAACCTGGCTCTTATACGGCGGATACGGGCGAAGTTTTTCCCCTGACGCTCAAAAGCGGCGTGATTCTGCGCGGCGATGAATCTTCCAAAGGTCAAACTGTAGTAATTATTGGCGGCGGACAGTTTCTCAGTCCGACTTTTTCCCGCCAAAATGCGACGATATTCGCTCAAAACGATAGCCAAATTGCAGGCGTGACTATCACTAACCCGAATAAACGCGGTACCGGAGTTTGGGTTGAATCTACCAATCCGATTATCCGCAACAATATCTTTACTTCCAATAAGCGGGATGGGATATTTGTGACGGGAACTGGTGACCCCAAAATTGAAAGTAACATCTTTCGCGAAAACGACGCCAACGGTATTTCTGTCGCGCGGGCAGCTAAAGGCGAAATTCGCGGGAATTTGTTTGTAAATACGGGTTTTGGGATTGCTATCGGCGGTACTTCCACGCCTTTAGTTGTAGAAAACCGCATTCTGCAAAATACGGATGGAATTTATATTAACGATTCCGCTCGTCCGGTTTTGCGCGGCAATTTAATTGAAAACAACGCGCGGGATGGCGTCATCGCCACGATTAATTCTCAACCCGATTTGGGAAGTGCCGATAACCCCGGTAATAATTTGATTCGCGGTAACGGTAAGTTTGACTTGAACAATGCCACCGCGAGCAATACGATTTCTGCTGTGGGTAACGATATCAATCGCACTCGTATTTCTGGGCGCGTGGAATTTGTAGCGGCGCAAGTTAACCCGCCTCGTGGGGGTTCTGATACTTTTGCCGATATTGAAGGTCATTGGGCGAAACCTTATATCGAAGCACTTGCTGCTAAAGGAATCTTAACCGGGTTTTCTGATGGCACGTTTCGCCCCCGCGAACCTGTCAACCGCGCTCAGTTTGCGGTAATTATCAATAAGGCTTTTTCTCCCCCTCCAATTCGCCCCGCTTTGAATTTTGCCGATGTGAGGAACAATTTCTGGGCGTTTGGAGATATTCAAGCAGCTTACCGGGGTGGTTTTCTGTCTGGGGTGGATAGTCGCAATTTTCGCCCCGCCCAGGAAATTACCAGAGTGCAAGCTCTTGTTTCCTTAGCAAGCGGGTTAAAATTGCCGCCTGGGGATGCCAGTGTAGTTTCACTATATAAGGATGCGGCGCAAATTCCTGGTTATGCGATCGCTCCCATCGCCGCCGCCACCAAGCAGCAGCTGGTGGTAAACTTTCCCCAACAAACTCAGTTAAATCCCAACCAAGTCGCTACCCGCGCTGATGTGGCGGCGTTTGTCTACCAGGCACTCGTTAACAAAGGTAGCGCCCAAGCTATTCCCTCCCCCTACGTGGTAAGGGTTTCTCAAACCAACCAACCTTAAGGTTGGGAAAAGGGGAAAAGGGGAAAAGGGAAAAGGGGGAAAGGGGAAAGCTGTCGTTTTCCTTTGTTCCTATTTTCATCACCGGCTCTTTTTTCCTCTGTTTCCCCCAGTCTTTCCCTATTTCCCCCTTTTCCCTTTCCCCTTTCCCCTTTCCCCCCTTTTCCCTTTTCCCCTTTTTTCCCTTTCCCCCCTTTCCCCCCTTTTTCCCTTTTTCCCCCTTTTCATCCTAAAGTAAAGCGCCAGTCTGCTTATAGTTGCAGGTCTGGCGCTTTACGAGTGACTTTATCAAGCTGTCACGTTTTTTATTAAGGTTAGGGTCTGTATATTGGCTGACCCCATTTGAACTTCCCGTAAAGGAGGGTGTTATGGTCAGGGTCTTTATATTGGCTGACCCCGTTTGACTTCTCTATATTCACATCTATATTGGGAAAACTTAAATTTCATAATATTTTCTTTAGAATTGTCTCCCTCTATTTTCAATTATTAAATAATGTAAATTTTAGATGAATTTTACACTCAATAAAGCAATTTTGGCAAAAAATGTGATATTGGATGGCAAAAAACCTGGAGCCGCGATCGCATCCGATATGATAGCCTATGCCTTCAGAATCAAGCCAAGGGGTGTCGATTTCGGGAAAATTAGCTTTTCCAGATTGAAATCCATCAGGACTTAGGCAGCAATGCTATATATAGTGGTTGCGGTGCGTTACGCTTCTATATATAGTGGTTGCGGTGCGTTAGCGAAGCGTAACGCACACTACATATACTACATATACTCAGATCTTGCACCTACCCGATAAACAGCCTCCAAATAAATTTGGGGCTG
>CAYXCW010000051.1:0-47841 GCA_964463555.1 uncultured bacterium | reverse complement strand
CAAGGGAGACAAGGGAGACAAGGGAGACAAGGGAGACAAGGGAGACAAGGAAGTAAAACTAATTTCTCTCCCATCTCCCTCAGCTTCCTCAGCTCCCTCAGCTCCCTCAGCTCCCTCAGCTCCCTCAGCTTCCCCAACTCCCCCACCCCCGCTCTGAGGCAAATCTGTTTAAAATTCTTAATTATAGGGCGCAGAAATCTATCTAGATTTGTCTGGCGCATCTTAAGGGAGATCAGAACACTGTGGCACACACTATTGTTACAAACACCTGCGAAGGCGTAGCCGACTGCGTTGAAGCTTGTCCGGTTGCCTGCATTCACCCAGGGCCGGGTAAAAATGTTAAAGGGACTGACTGGTATTGGATCGACTTTTCCACTTGTATCGATTGTGGTATATGTTTGCAAGTATGTCCTGTAGAAGGGGCTATTGTTCCTGAAGAACGTCCCGATTTGCAAAAGACTCCGTAATGCTAATGGCTAATTGCTAATTGCTAATTGTTGGATATCATTAGCAATTAGCCCATTACCAATTACCAATTACCAATTACCAATTACCAATTACCCATGACCCATGACCCGTTATTACAAGTTGAGGATGTTTACGCCGGGTATGTAAAAGACCTGGATATCCTTCAAGGCGTCAATTTTCGCATCGATGCGGGTGAATTGGTCGCTGTTATCGGCCCTAATGGGGCTGGTAAATCAACTTTGGTTAAAACTATTTTTGGATTGCTAACTCCCCATAAGGGCAAAATTACTTTTAAAGGTGTGAGTATCGGCGGGTTGAAGCCAGATCAAATTGTCGGGCGAGGGATGTGCTATGTACCCCAAATCGCTAATGTGTTTCCTTCGCTAACGGTGGAGGAAAATCTGGAAATGGGTGGGTTTATCCGTCAGGATTCTGTCCAACCTTTGAAGGAGAAAATCTTTGATACTTTTCCCGTTTTGCGGCGACGACATCGCCAGCGGGCAGGCACGCTTTCCGGCGGAGAACGTCAAATGCTGGCTATGGGTAGGGCGTTGATGTTGGAACCTTCTTTGCTGTTGTTGGATGAACCTTCGGCGGCTTTGTCTCCGATTCTGGTTACGAGTGTTTTTGAGCAAATCAAAAGCATTAATCAGTCAGGTACTGCGATTATTCTGGTAGAACAAAATGCTCGTAAGGCTCTAGAAATGGCAGATCGCGGTTATGTTTTGGAGTCTGGACGCGATCGCTTTACCGCCCCCGGTTCCCAATTACTCAACGACCCCAAAGTCGGCGAACTTTATCTCGGCGTCGGTCAAACTCATTAAGATATATCCCAGGGGATTGTTTTTGATTATTTGACATAGTATTATATTCATAATCGAATATTTGTACTTTTTTTAAAACAGTCAATATTTCCATTATAAAGTAGATAATCTAATAATATCAGAAAATAGCCAATAAACATTGGTACAGATCAAAGGAATTTTTGTGACAATTGTACTCGGTAGGGAGCATCTGCAAGCTATCTGTAGCCATGCTGAAAGCGTTTATCCGCAAGAGTGCTGCGGGTTGCTGTTGGGACTGGTGAGAGGAGATAGTAAAACGGTGGTGGAAGTGCTACCGACGGAAAATGCTTGGGATGAAGAAGCGATGCAGGCATTTCAAGCGATAGAACCCTTGGCGCAGTTGGGGCAAACGAAGCGGGGAAATTATGCGATCGCACCTACTGATATGCTAAAAGCGCAAAAAGCAGCACGAGATCGCCAGCTAGCAATCGTCGGCATTTACCATTCTCACCCAGATTGTGCCGCCATCCCATCGGAATTTGACCGACAAGTTGCTTGGTGTGAATACTCGTATATCATCGTTTCCGTCGGTTCTGGGAAAGCAGTTGAGGTCAACAGCTGGCGTCTAGATGACAACCGAAAGTTTCAGAGGGAAGAAATATCGGTGATAACCGCTAGCCCCTAATCCCTAATCCCTAACCCCTAACCCCTAATCCCTAATCCCTAATCCCTAACCCCTAATCCCTAACCCCTAATCCCTAACCCCTAATCCCTAATCCCTAACCCCTAACCCCTAATCCCTAACCCCTAACCCCTAATCCCTAATCCCTAACCCCTAGCCCCTATTAACGAAATTGAAAACTATTCTAAAAATCGGTGAGAGAGCGGGACAATTTAGGTGTAATATATGTAGTCCTGACTCCGCACCAATGCGATCGCTATGCTGAATCCGAATCTGGACGAGATCCAGCTGACTAAAGAAGACTACGAAAGATACTCGCGTCACCTAATTTTGCCCGAAGTCGGACTAGAAGGGCAAAAACGCCTCAAAGCTGCCAGCGTTTTATGCATCGGTACAGGCGGACTCGGTTCGCCCCTGCTGCTGTATTTAGCTGCTGCGGGAATTGGGCGGATTGGGATTGTCGATTTTGATGTCGTAGATCATTCCAATTTACAACGCCAAGTCATCCACGGCACATCCTGGGTAGGCAAACCTAAAATAGAATCTGCCAAAAACCGGATTTTGGAAATTAACCCAGCTTGCCAGGTTGATTTATACGAAACTCGGATATCTTCCGAAAACGCCCTCGACATTATCAAACCTTACGACATCGTGGTGGATGGAACCGATAACTTCCCCACCCGCTACCTGGTAAACGATGCTTGCGTACTGCTGAACAAACCCAACGTCTACGGTTCGATTTTCCGGTTTGAAGGGCAAGCGACAGTCTTTAACTACCAAGATGGCCCGAATTACCGCGACTTGTACCCAGAACCCCCGCCACCAGGGATGGTTCCTTCTTGTGCAGAAGGCGGCGTCTTAGGAGTCTTGCCAGGAATTATTGGCGTTATCCAAGCAACGGAAACGATCAAAATTATCATGGGGCAGGGGATAACTTTAAGCGGCAGGTTGCTGCTGTACAATGCGCTGGAAATGAAATTCCGGGAATTGAAACTGCGACCGAACCCAGTGCGCCCGGTCATCGAAAAATTGATAGACTACGAACAATTCTGCGGTATTCCCCAAGCTAAAGCAGAGGAGGCTAAACGGCAGATGCAAATGCAAGAGATGACCGTTAAAGAATTAAAGCAGCTACTCGATAGCGGTGCGGATGATTTCATTCTGGTGGATGTCCGCAACCCCAACGAGTACCAAATTGCCAAAATACCTGGTGCTGTTTTGGTACCGCTACCCGACATTGAAAAGGGTGAAGGCGTTACCAAAATCAAAGAAATGCTCAACGGTCATCGCTTGATCGCTCATTGTAAGATGGGCGGACGTTCGGCGAAAGCTTTGGGCATTCTCAAGGAACATGGTATCGACGGCATTAATGTCAAAGGCGGAATTACCGCTTGGAGTCGCGAAGTCGATTCATCTGTGCCTGAATACTAAGAAAGGTAGGTTGGATTTCCTAGTGTCAGCCCAACCTTCATAGGACTGATGCCAAGAAACCGGGTTTCTGTGATAACTTAGAAACCCGGTTTCTTGGCGTCGATGCCAGAAACCGGGTTTCTAGGAAAAATTGTTGGTTTAGAAACTAGAGATCTACTCAGAAACCCGGTTTCTTGGCGTCAGCGTCGATGCCAGCAACCGGGTTTCTAGGAAAAATCGTCGGTTTAGAAACTAGAGATCTACTCAGAAACCCGGTTTCTTCGCGTCAGCGTCGATGCCAGAAACCGGGTTTCTAGGAAAAATCGTTGGTTTAGAAACTAGAGATCTACTCAGAAACCCGGTTTCTTCGCGTAAGGGTATTTTTATTGATCCCCGTATTAGAACGTTAATAATTGATAATTTTTGAGTTGATCCCCCACAATTCGGCATCATAGTAAATAGGGGGGTGGGTGATAGTCGTTGCGTGCAGCGTAGCTATCCGCGTTAGCGGAATCGCTCAAATATAGGGTATCAAACGGTTTAACTAGCCGCCGTCGTCCCTATGGGCGATGGTGATATCGCCATACCTCCCTCAGGAACGAATTGAGGAGATTACGATCGTGCGCTATCCCGTAGTGGCATTAAAACAGCCAAAAATAGTATGTATCCCCGCTGCTACCATGCCTGACAATGGTTCTCAAGCATTGGAATCGATGCCGAAGCCTAGCAGAGAAGAGGCTGAAATTTCAGCTTTGTTTCAACGACTACCAAAGATGTTAGCTTCGTTGGAAAGTTTATCGGAAAATTAACAGCTTTTAATCTTTACAAATATAAACATATCACCCCTTGACTTATTACCCATGATTTGTTTGATTAAAGCCAGGGTAATAAAGGTTTATTAATAAAAACATTATTGTAGCATTTACTACAGCAAAAAGAGTCAAACTCAAGATAGATGTAAAGTTGAAACAATAACAGTATTGTACTGAAACACATAAAAAAATCTTAAGAAAAAGTTAGTCGCTCGTTATTGAATGGCGTAAGTTAAGGTCTGTCCATTAGCTAGATAAGAACAAAAATCTAAAAAATGTCAGCGCCTCTATACTGGTTGCCTTACAATAGCGAATCGCTGAACCGCAGCAATCAATCGAAGAGGATTCAACGTGATAAAGGTGGATAGCAAGAATCTGTGTTACTACGGTAATTTTACCAGCCAAGTGCAAATTGCTCGCATCAAAAATATACCAAATTTACAGTTTGAGCGGGTGGTGTTTCCAGGAGATCGTTTGTTGTTTGAAGCGCTGCCAGAGGCTCAATTGGAAGTTTATATAAGTAAAACGGGTAGCGAAATTTTGTTGAATAAAATTTCTTGCGATCGCCTGCGGGTAAACGAAGGAATGAACGCCTTCAACTTCAGCGCACCTAGCCGCTCAAATTGAGCGATCTAATTGATGTGACCGAGCCGGTAAACGGCAGTAACATCACTGAAGCTAAGTAAAAACTAGGGAAAGGCTGAAAGCAACAAGCCAAGCTGCTAAGTAAAACTAACTAGCGACTCGATTCGCCAGCAAAGAAAGGTGACTAAAAGGATAAAAAAAGGAAGCGATCGCTAGTTAGAGAAATTTAGCAAGTTCAAAGCAGGGAGATGGGGATCAAACAAAAAAGGAGATCAAAAAGGGAAAAAACAAGGAAAAACATATGGCCTCAGTAAAATCCACATGCACCTAAAGATAGATGAGGGAAGCAAGGAGGCGGCTTTATACTAAAGGAATATTGGCACTAAAAAGTGTAAGCAAGGCGATTAAAGTGAGGAGGCTCAAAGCTTGGTACGGTTAACCGACCTCGCCTTTTATGGGGTGATAAGTTAAATCTAGACCTCAGAAGGAGAAAAGCAAAAACTTAGACCCAAGGTTCAAGCAAAGGAAAGCTAAAAGCAGATTTTCAAACAGCGAGAACCGGAAAGGCTAAAAACGGTTAAAGCGACCAACCAAGCGAGGAAAACTATGAAAATAGCTCAAGTTTCACCCCTCTGGGAAAGAGTTCCCCCGCCAGCATACGGCGGAATTGAACTGGTAGTAAGCCACCTGACAGACGAACTTGTACGCAGAGGCCATGAAGTAGTTTTGTTTGCTTCTGGCGATTCGCAAACTTTAGCCAAATTGCATTCAGTTTATCCCCATGCCTTGCGCCTAGACCCCAATATCAAAGAGTACTCGGTTTATGAAATGTTAGAACTCAGCCGAGTTTACGAAAGAGCCGCAGAATTTGACATCATTCATTCTCATGTCGGGATTGCCGCCCTGCCGTTTGGCAGCCTGGTGAAAACGCCAACGATTCACACCTTGCACGGCAAATTTACCAGGGATAACAGCAAAATTTTTACCCATCATGCGAAACAGCCTTTTATCAGCATCAGTAACAACCAGCGGGATGGCGTAGGGCTGAATTATATCAGCACGGTTTACAACGGTATTGACCTGCGAGGCTATCCATTTTTCTCTCAACCTTCAGATCCGCCTTATCTGGCATTTTTAGGCCGCTTCTCGCCGGAAAAAGGGCCGCAACACGCGATCGCAATTGCGAAAATAACCGGCTGGCGGTTAAAAATGGCAGGCAAAATCGATACGGTAGATCGGCAGTTCTTTGAAACCGAACTGGCACCCCAAATCGATGGCAAACAAATCGAGTATCTCGGTGAAATTAGCCACTCCCAAAAAGTTGAGCTATTAGGCAATGCCGCCGTGACGCTGTTCCCCATTACCTGGCGCGAACCATTTGGCTTGGTAATGATCGAATCGATGGCAACGGGAACCCCCGCTATCGGCATCAATCTTGGTTCAGTTCCGGAGGTGATCGCCCACGGCAAGACGGGTTTCGTCTGCCAAAGTATAGATGAAATTGCAGCTTTAATCCCAGCCGCATTAGAACTCTCGCGACAAACTTGCCGCGACCATGTAGCAAATCACTTTAGCGTTTCTCAGATGGTAGACGGTTATGAAGCCGCGTTCCGACAAGTAATGGAAAATCGCATTGCTTGGAACGGTCGCCTTCATACTCCAGCAGCCATCTCATCTTTTTAATTCACCATTTTTTAGTAGCAGGGAGTATCAGGCCATGAATCCGCGCAGTAACACTTGCCCATGTTGTGGTGGAACCATCCTCCGGCACGTCCGTCACGCAGAAATTTATTGGTTCTGCACCTCTTGTCACCAAGAAGTACCTTCCCTGCTATCCCTAGTGACACCCCGCCGTGATAACCTGACTCTGAAGTCTCGTCCGCTATCGGCGGTTAATACTTAAATCTTGTTAGCAGCTGTACTTTACGGTCAAGAAGATTTACGTCTCGAACAGGTGGCTGACCCCAGCCCAGCCCCTGATGAAGTAATCGTTAAGGTCGGTGCCGCCACAACCTGCGGCACCGACCTTAAGGTTTGGCGGCGCGGCGGTCACGCTAAAATGCTCAAACCGCCTACCCTATTCGGTCACGAAGCCGCTGGGCAAATTGTCGCAGTGGGCAAGGAAGTACAAGGTTGGCAGGTAGGCGATCGCGTAGTTGCCAACAACTCTGCCCCATGCATGAAATGTTTCTTTTGTCAACGTCAAGAATATTCGCTTTGTCCCCATTTGACCTGGAATAACGGCACATTTGCGGAATATATCAAAATTCCGGGTCAAATCGTCAAACATAACCTGTTACCCCTCCCCGAAGACTTGCCCGACGCCCTGGCATCGATGACCGAACCCTTAGCCTGCGTGCTGCACGGCGTGGCGCGGTCGAACGTGAAGCGAGGCGATCGCATCGTAGTATTGGGAGATGGGGCAATTGGGCTGATGTTCGTCGCCGTGCTGGCACAGCAACCTGTCGAAGTGTTTTTATTTGGTGGACACGACGAAAGGTTGCGCCTGGGGGACAAATTTGGTGCCGCCAAGACGTTTAACTATCATCAAGTATCCGACATGCCCGCTTTGGTGCGCGATTTAACCGACGGCATGGGGGCGGATGTGGTAATAGAAGCGACAGGAGTGCCATCAGTTTGGGAGGAAGCGATCGCTTGCGCCCGTCCCGGTGCTACCGTTAATCTATTCGGCGGCTGTCCCCGCGATACAACGATTGCGGTTAATACCGAGCAACTCCACTACAGCGAACTGACGCTTAAAGGTGTATTTCACAACACGCCGATCTACGTGCGAGAAGCGCTTTC
Organism: uncultured bacterium; assembly: GCA_964463555.1. Taxonomy (GTDB): domain Bacteria; phylum Cyanobacteriota; class Cyanobacteriia; order Cyanobacteriales; family Aerosakkonemataceae; genus Microseira. The sequence goes on along the minus strand of CAYXCW010000051.1, from coordinate 40,294 downwards.
TCTGCTGGCAAGTCGCACTATCCCATTTGAATTAATGGTGAGCGAACATCGCCCCTTAAGAGATTTAGAGCAAGTATTTCGCGATATGAAGGCTCGCAAATCGATTAAAGTCGCAATGGTGCCTTCAACAGTGGACAGTTGACAGTGGACAGTGGACAGTTGACAGTGGACAGTTGACAGTGACCTCTTCCTAAAGCTTATAGGATTGCGAACTAGGGAAATTAATTTTTCCTTTCCCCTTTAAAGGGGTAGGCTCACAACCCATTTTTCCTGGTAAATGTGAATAACTTGCTTGGGGAGGCATTTCGCCTCCCAAATCTAGTTTTTTGCTGCACCTTGGAACGAGATTTCAGAAACTGGAGTCTATAGTTAAAAATCCAGAATCAAAATTGAAAAATGTCAAAAACATCGCTGTTTATACCAATTTTTCATAAGGTTTCGGCACCCTTAAGGGTGTGGCTAGACAAACAAAGCCTGCCTCCGCAGGCTCAATTCAGCTTGCTTTTTTGGAGAAATGGTATTAGTTTTCTCATTTTTAATTGTTCGTTATTGTTTCCATTAGTAGCTAACGCCCTACCGGGACAAACTACCGATGAAGTGGCAGCTTGGATACAAGCAAATCCCTCTTTAAGCCCCGAAAGCGGCGAAACTTTATTAGTACGCAAAAGCGATACGGCTGCCCAAAGATTTGTGTTTCAAGCTTCAACCCTGCCACCTGGTAGAGCCACTCCACCACTGAGAACGGGTATCGTCCGCAGCGAACGTTTTGAGATCTTTGATTTAGTAAATGGGGTTAATGCTGACCGCTTGCAAGAAACTTTGCGGATTATTTATGGCTTAGGTATTTATCAAGATTTCCAACGGGCAAGGGTAGTTTACGCCTATCCCGACGAGACGCTAATTAACTTGGCTCGGAGTCGAAATGCACCCTTACTTGAAGCGTTGCAAGGGGAATTAAGATTAGGAGAACGCTTCGCTTACTGGATAGAAGTTGCCCAACCACGAGAGGGTAGACCGATCATCGGTAGAATGACAATTCTGCTGAAGGAAGATTTAGAAAAAATCCAAACAGAACTGCAAAACCGATAATCAATTAAGGTCGGAAAATGCGGTGGAGGTCTAAAATTGGGGGGGCAACTTCCGTTTGCATTAACAAATCGTGAATTTGTCCTCGATGGTGGGTTTGTTTGTTGAAAAAGTGTGCAACTAACAAGGTAACCGGATCGTTATGAGTTCTACCTTCCATATCGCGGTACTTGATTTTACCGCTGAGGAATTCATCGGTGATAGAGGAGAAGAACTTTTCAATTCGATCGTCTTCTTCAATGCGCGCCGCCCAAAGCTGATCGAAGTCATCGTGGAGAATTTCATCCTTTTGGGGCGCATCGATTGGTTGCCCCTCAAACCGCCCCATCCAAACGCGATCGCTGACGATAATATGGTTGAGCGTACCATGTATGCTCTTAAAAAAAGCCGGTCGAGTCTGCTTGCGCTCTTGATCTGAAAGCCTAGCGCAAACTCCGTAAAGCCTGCGGTTTGCCAACGTATTGTACCGAGCGAGCATTTGGAAGTAAGTTGTCAACATAGTAGAAGCGATCGATCGAATTCACTTATTCGTTTAGCTTAACCTTGCTTTGTACCTGCGAAAATATTCTGGACAGCGATCGCTATCCGTTCTATATCTCGATCCAATAAAGGAGGCCATTCCACTCCAGCAAAACGTCCTTCTACGTACAGCCGGTAGCTTTCGTAACACAGCAAATGCAGAGCCAGCGTTAGTTCCCGATCGATATTGGGTTCTTGTTGCACCACATCAGATACAATTTTTAGCGCTACTAATATCGATGTCATTTGACCCGGTACTGGCGGCTTTCCTTGCTTGAGCATCATCAGCAAGTCATTAGGATTTTGCTGGGTTTGCAGCGCAGTTCCTTGACTTAATAAAAAGTTACGAGCTGTTTTGTAGTTCATGAATGGGGAGTTTTAGATTTTAGATTTTAGATTTTAGATTTTAGATTTTATTGGGCGTTTGAGGTCATCAAGTGGCTCAATCAATTTTACTATGAAGATGACACAGACAAATAAATTCTTAAATAAAAGTATTGAGTAATATCGATTGATTGGTATAGAGGATTTTACGCTTACAGTGCGATCGCGCCATATCTTAATACGCAAACCCTTGTATAAAATGCTAACATACGTTCCGTAAGGGGTTACCAGATATGAGCCGGTCGAGTGATAGAATCCACACTAAAAGCAGTCGGTTGATAGCACTGCATGGCGCGAGATTAACTTGCTAAAGTAGATATCTACGGCTGAGGAGAGTTGCTTAAAATAAATTAAAACTGGGAATATTGGAGATTATACGCTCAAAATGTATTTTAATCTAATACACCGAAAGGAGTAGCTAGCAAAGGGTAGAGGAGCCGATGAAAACATTGCTCACACTTTTTAACAAAGAACGCAACAACCTGGAGACAGAAATTGACAAAGCAGGAAGCCTGAAACAAGTTGTTGGGCTGGTGCATAACCAACTAGATAATGTAGAAAGAAATTACATCGGAGAACTGAGCGTTAGCCAGGTAAGATTAGTCAAATTATTCCTGGATACGCTGCGACAATCGCTGACCGCAATTTCTGCTACTAACGAAACAGCAATAGCATCGCCAGGGGATGCAGTATCTATCCCAATCAAACGCACATCCCCCAACAGACTGATATTAAAAGGACTGCAAATACTTACCGCCGTCGGTATCGTCAGCACATCGTTTTCCCTCACAAGAGAAACCCCCGCTGCTTGGACAGATGTTTTGCTAATAGCAGTCTTAGTCGGATTGGAAATTGTTTTAAAATTCGACAAAAGTAACCGGGAAAACATTACCGAAATCCAACCAATCCAACCAGCACTACCCCCCGTACAAGTAGACAGCAAATTCCTTTTAGACAACCTAGCCGACGCATTAAACACAATAGATCGCGCCGTCGCACTGGCAGAAATTCAAAAACCCCTTAACGGCAGCGGGATTGAAGAGATGCCAGAAATGCTAGACTTTCTACAAAAACTTTGGGGTGCATCATTTTTAGGCAATCCTCAAATGGCATTAGAAATCAGCAAACTCGTACCGCAAATATTAATGGAACAGGGAATACGGGTGCAAAATTACCGACCAGGAGACGAACGTAGCCCGCGCGAATACTTCGATTTCGAGCCAAGTATCGACGGCTTAACCACAGATTACATTACCCTCACCCCTGCTTTATTGAAAAGCGATCGCTTACTCCGAAGAGGGCGCGTCATCGAACCAACATCAGCCCAATAACCCCAAAATCTCTTTCTTCTCCTCCTCTGCGTCCTCTGCGCCTCTGCGGTTCATTAACTCATTCTTAAAACTATGGATACACAAGTAGTAGAAACAATTGGATTCGATTTGGGACACGGCGAAACCGCCGTAGCCAAAGCCAAAGTAGAAAGCATCGAACCCCCCCAGATGCTAGAAGTAAATAACAAAAAAATCCAAATCACCGCCATCGGCATCCATCCCGAACTCGGAATTTTAGTAGGCGACCAAGCACTAATTCAAGCAGGCGTCACCCAACTGCAAATAGGTTTCAAACAAAAACCCAACAACTCGCCAAAATATCGCCAAACCATCCATAACTTTGTCGAAACCTACGACCGCATCTTAAAAGAAAGCAAACAAATCGAAGGCGGCGAAATCAGTCAATATTACGTCGGTTGCCCATCTGGATGGTCAACAGAAGAACGGCAAGAATACCAAACCCTGATCAAAGAAGCCGGGATTAAAAAATTAAGCATTATCCCAGAATCACGCGCAGCTTTCATGCAAGCCAAGGAAGGCGGAAAGCTGGGATATAACGAACTGCTTTCCACGGTTTTAATCGTTGATATTGGTTCTTCCACCACAGATTTTACCTTAGTTAAAAGCTTGCACGAAATGCCGCTAGATTTTGGGCGCAACACTTTAGGCGCAAGCTTGATTGACAAAGCGATTTTTGCCCGGACATTAGCCAACCACGAACAGAAAGAGTTGCTAGAAAAAATATTCAAGCAACATTCGCATCACAAATTCCGCTGCGAAATTCAATGCCGTAGAGTTAAAGAAGATTACTTTTCTAACGAACAACTTTACAGCGATGGGGCTACGTTTGCGCGGGGATTTGAATTTATCACCCCACAACTTCACTTTATCCCCCAAGTCAACAAATCGATTATGGAGGAAATTATCAACCAGCCGCTACCGGAATTGGAAAATAAAAGCTGGATTCAAACATTTAGAGAAGCCGTAAACGAAGCCAAAGAAAAACTAAAAGATCAAGGAATTCTGCCGCAAGTTGTGCTGATGACTGGAGGCGCATCGCGGATGAAATTCACCCGCGACGTTTGTGCAGAAATATTCCCAGAACCTGATACCCAAGTGCGCCCAGATCCAGAACCAGAAAGGTGCATCGCGCTGGGTTTAGCCAGAGTTGGACGCTGGGAATTGCGCGCGGCGGCATTTAAAGAAGAGGTGAATAAACTGTGCGATTCGCCCAAGTTGAAAGAGATTGTATCGAAACATATTCCAGGGTTAATTGACTTGCTGGTGCCGCCATTATCCGCCGGTTTGTTGCAAAATGCGGTGAAATCTGGGTTAAAAGAATGGAAAGACAACAAAATCAGAACATTGGCAGATTTGCAAACCACAATTGAACAGCGGGCGTTACAGTGGTTGAAAAGCGATCGCGCGCAGCAAATCATCAATAATCAATGCGTTAATTGGTTTAATACCGAAATTCGACCCGACTTAGCCGCAGAAACCGACCCCATCTGTCAAAAGTTCCAAATCTCTAAAAGCAGCTTGCGATTTGAGGGGGGAATTGATTCCACCGTCGTTAACCCGCAACTATCTTTTGCCGAAGATGTTTTGGGAGTTACAGTCTCATTTCTAGTCAGTTTAATTATTGCTGGCGGGACAATTGGCAGCTTGATTGCGCTGCTACTAACGGGGCATTTTGTGTTACCAATTGCCTTGGTATATGGGGCAGCATTTTTAGGCGAAGGAGTGCGGTTAAACAAAGAAAGAATTACCGACGCGCTCAAAACAAAGATAGATATTCCTGGGTGGATAAGGTTTATGGCATTGAGCGATCGCGCCATCGACGAAATGTGCGAAAAAATGAATCCCGATCTGCAAAAGAGTCTGAAAGAAAGCATGACACAGCAACGGGATGCGTTTGACGAACTGATTGGCAAAGTTGGACAACAACTGAAAAATGCTTTGGATGCCAAGGCGGAAGAAGCAATTATCTTGATTCAATAGACTTCTCCTCTCATAGAATCTCTTCTTTTAGATATCTGTAGGGGTGAAGCATTTGGGCGACAATTTATGTTTAAAACCCGATATTTTATCTCCAAATGCTTCACCCCCCCAGGATCTCTGAACAAGCCCTGTACGATAATTTATTTTTTGGATAAGTCTAATAGGGAGATTGGAGATTGAAGAATTGGAGAATTGAAGAATTGCAGATTTGTCTGAACAGTCTAAAATTTTAAGTCAACAGAGCGATATGCCTACGGCACGCTACGCGATCGCACCTTAGTTAAAAAGTCTCACATCTTGCAGCAGAGCCAACAGAAATAAATTTCACAGCGAGGAAGCTAAAACCCGTTGAAACGGGTTAAAACGTTGGTTGTAGTTAGCTAAAGCTAACTTAAGCTTTCAGCAAGAAATTTATTTGGTGGCTGTTTATCGGGTAGGTGCAAGATGTGAGAAAATACAAGTGCGATCGCCTACAAAACAAACTCTCGGCGTACCATCAACGGTTGCAAAGCGCAATAAGTCAACAGTGCGATCGCTCGTATCGAGGGCAGAAGGTAAAATCTAAACAAGCCCCATGAGTAGAAAACCCATGATTATCACCCTTCCACCCGATGTCGAAATCGCCCTGCAAGCCATTGCGTCGCGCCAGGGAAAAGATATCACAGCGATCGCGATCGAAATCCTGACTCAAAGCCTTGCCGTCAATCCAAACGCAATTTTTACCAAACAAGCTAAATTCATGCGCTTTGCAGGTATCGCCGCCGAAGAGTCTGCTCTCCTCACCAGTCTGGAAGAAGATGTTTTCCGCGATCGCGCCCTCGATTTAAAACGGCAAGTAGATATATAGTATTTCCATTTGATATCTGAACTAAAAACCCTTATAAAATAAGTTTTGCAGTAGTTTCGCCGTTCAGGAATCAGTTGTAAAACTAATATGAAAAAAGCCCTTCTAGATACCAACATCCTCTCCCACTTTCTCAGAGGACAAGGCAACGTTGTCGCAAAACTCAACGAGTATGGGCAATTTTACGACTTCCTGACTTTTTCGATCCTGACCTATTACGAAATCAAAGCTGGACTCAGCTACCGAGATTCCGGGAAACTGCTGAATCAATTTGAAGAGATTGCCCGCGAAAGCGAAATCCTGCACCTATATCTGCCCACAATGGATATTGCTAGTAAAATCCACGCAGACTTGCGGCAGCAGGGTGTAGCGATCGCACCAATCGACTTACTAATTGCAGCCAGTGCCATCGAGCATAACTGTACTTTAATTACAGCTAATGTTCGCCACTTCCAGAACATTGATGGCTTGCGTTATGAAAATTGGGCGCAATGAGCGATCGATACATATAGTGATGGTGCGTTACGCTATCGCTAACGCACCCTACATTTATTCTGTATTTCTCAGCCATTCGATTAACTCTTGAGCGAATAACTCTGGCTCTTCAAAGTGCGGTGCATGACTGCTCTTTTCAAATACCCGAATAGTAAGATTGCTAAACTTATCTCTCACCGATTCCCACATATATGGGGGTGGTATTAGGTAATCATAACGACCGAGAGCAAGGAATGCAGGCGCTTGCAACCGATCTAAGTTCTTAGTAATATCGATGTCGCGAAAAACTTCGCCCCAGACGTAATCAAACATTGCCATATTTACTTGTATCCCTCCCCAAAGTTTTGTGGCATCATAGTTGTAGTTAAACCAACTTTTCGGCCCCATCAGAAGGCAATAGGTAATAAAGGCTTTCTCAGGTGCGGCTGCTATTGCTTGCGGCAATTTTTCCAGGTTTTTAGCAAGCACTGCTTTACGTTCTGGACAAACAGAATCATTCAGATATTGTTCCGCAGCCATATGCCCTTTCCGCGATAAATTTGGTGCGGCACACATCATTACTAGATGAGATACATTATCAGGATATTTCTTGGCATACTCCAACGCCATAAATGCATGACCTGAATGACCAATCATAATAACCCGATTCAATCCTAATTCTTTCCGAATCAGTTCAATATCATCAACGAGTAAGTCTAACTGAAACTGAGAAGTGTCTTGACAATCGTAAGGCGGCGAGAAACCTCGATGATCGACAAAGACCATGTTTAGACTGTTACGTAGATTGGCAGAAAATGTTCTGGAGTAATACAGCGAACTTCCTACTACAATGGCAGGTGTTCCAGTACCTTCAACGATGTACTGGAGCTTAAAACCGTTTGAATATACATGGTTTGTTGAAGACATATGCTTACGTATCTAGATTTTAGGAGGTTAATTTGTGACTTAGATCGCTGAAATCCAGCGATCGCACGCTTAAAATAAATTCATAATTTATTTTACAAAATCTATCTTAAGCTAGAAGTTGATAATTATTCACCCGTTCACAGTTAAAACTAAAAATTAGCTGTTAAGGCTATTGCGAAAATGGTAGCCGATAGTTTGTAAGTAAGTATAAATACAATCGCCATTTCAAGCGAGTTGCAGATGTTGCCTACCTTACAGATCGCATTACTGGGTAATTTTCGCCTCACCTACGGCGATCGCTCTCTGTTAGAACTGAATACAGAGCGCTTACAATCGCTGTTGGCATATCTGGTGCTGCATCGCGGTAAGCCGCAGCCTCGTCAGCGGCTAGCTGGCTTATTTTGGCCTGAGTCAACGGATACGCAAGGCAGAACGAATTTAAGGCGAGAATTGCACAATTTACGCCGGATTTTGCCCGATGCCGGCCAATTTATTGAGGTTGATAGTAAGACATTATTGTGGCGTTCGCCAGCTCCATATATCCTCGATGTGGCTGAGTTCGAGCAAGCAGTAAGCGCGGCGGAGGTAGCCGAACAAATTGAGGATTTTAAAGTAGTTCGAGCAGCTTTAGAACGAGCGGTAACGCTTTATCAGGGGGACTTATTGCCCAGTTGTTACGATGATTGGATTTTACCCGAACAAGAGCGGCTAAAACAAACTTATATTCGGGTATTGGAATGGTTGATTGAGCGATTGCAGCAGCAACAAGATTATCGTGGTGCGATGCGCTATGCTCAGCAATTGCTAGAAGTTGCTCCTTTGAACGAAGGAGTTTATTACCAATTGATGCAATTGCACGCCTTGGGATGCGATCGCGCTAGCGCCCTGCGGGTTTACCATCGCTGTATGACCATTTTAAGGGAAGAATTAGGCGTCGATCCCAGTCCTGCTACCCGCAATTTTTACGAGCGTTTGCTGAGAGATGATGATGACTCCGAGAGCGTGGTTATAGGGGCGGGTTTAACCAATAACCTCACAATTAAAACAGACAATTTCTCTAAACCCGCCCCGTTTGGTGAGGTTGTAGGGGCGGGTTTTACCAACCAATCTACGGAACCACGAAATATCTCGTTAAACCCGCCTCTAAAAGCTCCATCCAAAATTGACTGGGGAGAAGCTACAGATGTCAGCTTGTTTTATGGACGTACTGAAGAGTTAAATACTTTAAAACAATGGATTTTATCAGATGCTGATAACAAATTTAGCCAACGCTGTCGGTTAATTGCTTTGTTGGGTATGGGCGGCATTGGTAAAACAGCTTTATCCGTAAAATTGGCACAAGAAGTTCAAGGCGAGTTTGATTGCATAATTTGGCGCAGCCTCCGTCACGCTCCCACTTTGGAAACGCTGCTGAGCGACTTAATTTGTTTTACATCCCAGCAACAGGAGACAGGAAATAAACTTGAGAGATTGATGTATTGGCTGCGAAGCTCTCGCTGTCTGCTAATTTTGGATAATTTTGAGACAATTTTACAAGGAGGAAAAACGGGTCAATATCTAACTGGATATGAAGGTTATGGGGAACTGCTGCGGGCAATTGGGGAAACCAATCACCAAAGTTGCTTGATTCTAACTAGCCGCGAGAAACCAGCAGAAATTGCCGCAAATGTTGGTCATGAATTATCAGTGCGATCGCTCCAACTAAACGGTTCCCAAGAAGCAGCGATCGCATTGATTGAATCGAAAGGTTTGAGCGGCAACTTATCACAAAAACAACAGTTATGTCAAGCTTATAGCTATAACCCATTGGCGTTGAAAATTGTGGCTACCTCGATTCAGGAACTATTCGATGGCAAGATAGAAGATTTCCTCGCCCAAAATACAACGGTTTTCAACGAAATTTATAAACTTTTAGACCAACAGTGCCAGCGAAGTTCCCCCTTCGAGAAAAATGTCATGTTCTGGCTGGCAATCAATCGAGAATGGACAACAATTGCCGAATTGGCAGATGATATTGTACCAACGGTTTCTCGTGCCGAAATATTGGCAGCTTTGGAAGCGCTATCTTGGCGATCGCTGATTGAAAAACAGTCGGGCAGCTACACTCAGCCACCCGTTGTCATGGAGTACGTCACCGAACGCTTCATAGAATGGATATGCGATGAAATTGCAGAAATGGGTTCGGGGAATGAAAACTCAGAAGGCAAAACTGCTTATTGCTCCAGACTTCCCAAACCTCAATTTCAACTTCCGCTTTTGCAAAGCCATGCGCTGCTAAAAGCAACTGGTAAAGATTACATTCGCGATATTCAAATTCGCCAAATTATCAAACCTCTACTCGCCAAGCTAATCAATCGTTTAGGTAGTCGGAATAATGTCGAACGCCATCTGGTTCAAATCCTGACAAAACTGCAAAAAGCATCATCAATACAACCAGGTTATGCGGGTGGTAATATCATCAACCTGCTGATTCAACTGGGAACGGATTTAACTGGTTATGATTTTTCCCATCTCCCGTTGTGGCAAGCTGATTTGCGAGATGTGACTTTGCACAACTGCAATTTTGCCCATGCTGACTTATCTAAATCTGTGTTTACAGAACCTTTAAGTCTGGCACTAAGCGTTGCCTTTAGCGCCGATGGACAACTTTTGGCAACGGGAGATGCTAATAGCGAGGTGCGCGTTTGGCGCGTGGCAGATGGGAAAAATATACTCACTTGCAGGGGACATAATAGTTGGGTTTGGTCGGTGGCGTTTAGTCCCGATGGGCAAACCTTGGCTAGCGGTAGCGACGATCGCACAATTAAGCTCTGGGATCTCAGTACTGGGGAATGTCTCCACACGTTGCGCGAACATACGCACCAAGTTTGGTCGGTGGCGTTTAGTCGGGATGGGGAAACTCTGGCTAGCGGTAGCGAGGATCGAACGGTTAAGCTTTGGAATGTCAAAACGGGTAGGTGCAACGGCACGTTGCACGGACATGAAAATTGGGTGCGATCCGTTGCTTTCAGCGCCGATGGTCAAATGATTGCCAGCGGTAGCGATGATAAAACTGTCAAGTTGTGGGATGCGAAAACCGGCGAATGTTTGCAAACGCTGCACGGACATAGCGAGCGAGTTTGGTCAGTCGCGTTTAGTCCCCAGGGAAAAACCTTGGCAAGTAGTAGTAGCGATCGCACAATCAAAATCTGGGACATCAAAACGGGTGCATGTCTCCTGACTCTACAAGGACATCAAAACTGGGTGCGATCGATTGCTTTTAGTGCCAACGGTCAAATTATTGCCAGCGGTAGCGAAGACCAAACCGTGAAACTCTGGAACGTTCATACAGGAGAATGCTACCAAACCCTTCGGGGACATGCTAATTGGGTGCGCTCGGTTGCTTTCAGTCCCGACGGACAAACCCTCGCCAGCGGTAGCGGCGACCATACAGTAAAATTATGGAATTTCCCTACAGGACAATGTATAAAAACGCTCCAAGGGTATACCAACCGAGTGTGGTCTGTTGCCTTTACCGAAAGAAACCGGGTTTCGAGCAAAAATAGTAAGGGCACGGCAAGTATAAAATCTTCACTGGTGCAGAATATTTCGCCCGCCGTGCCCCTACAGACAAACAAAGGTGATGGCTTGATTCTGGCAAGTGGCAACGATGACCATACGGTCAAAATCTGGGATTTGAAAACGAATAAATGTTACCAAGTACTGCGAGGACACGCGAATTCAGTTTGCGCTGTGGCGTTCAGTCCGATCCCCCCAACCCCCCTTACCAAGGGGGGCAGCGGGGGGATCTTAGCAAGTGGCAGCGAAGACCATACAGTCAAGCTTTGGGATATTAACGCGGGTGAGTGTCGCCATACCTTGGAGGGACATACCAGCCGCATTTGGTCGGTAGCATTTAATCCTCAAGGTAATATCCTGGCGAGTGCTAGTGAAGACCATACTGTAAAGCTGTGGGATGTTAGTACGGGTCAATGCCTTCAGACGTTGCAAGGGCATACAAGTTGGGTTTGCGCGATCGCATTTTCCCCCAATGGACGTATCCTGGCGAGTGGAAGTTACGACCAAACGGTAAAGCTGTGGGATTGCACCACGGGGAAATGCCTTCAAACATTGCCAGGACATGACAATTGGGTTTGGTCGGTGGCCTTTAGTCCAGAAGGACGCATACTGGCAAGTGGAAGCGGCGACCATACAGTTAAATTGTGGGACATCCAGACAGGTGAATGTTACTGCACTTTGGAAGGACACACCAGTCGAGTTTGGTCGGTGGCGTTTAGTTCGGATGGTCAAATGCTTGCTTCTGCTAGCAGCGACCAAACTGTAAAACTTTGGGATGTGCGTACTGGAAAATGTTTGCACACTTTGCAAGGACATAGGAATTTAGCTTGGTCGGTTGCCTTTAGTCCCGATAGTCAAATAGTGGCAAGTGGCAGCCAAGATGAAACTATTAAGATGTGGAATGTGCAAACGGGTGAATGCTTAAAAACCCTAATCGCCGATCGACCTTATGAGGGAATAAATATTACCAAAGCCACCGGATTAACAGAAGCGCAAACAGCTGCTCTGAAGGTGTTAGGCGCAGGCGAGCAAATCAATACTGTAGAGGCGGGTTTTACCAATCACGCTCAAAACGAAACAGACTATTTCATTCAACCCGCCCCTCAAGGTGAATTGCCTTTAGTGGGAAGGGAGCAAGAATGGGAAATTATCTGTAATTGGGTTGCATCCGCTAGCGGCACGGGAAAAGAAGAAATTCTCTTGCTATTGGGAGAATCGGGGATTGGTAAAACGCGGTTATTGCAAGAACTGGCAGCTAAAGTGCAGGCAGAGGGCGGTTGCGTTCTTTGGGGACGGGGATTTGAGTCGGAAATGCTCAGACCTTATGGCGCTTGGATTGATGCGCTGCGATCGCTCGCACCAAATTCAATCTCAAGTTTACCAGCCGAACTCCGCTCCCTATTTCCAGAAGTGAAAACAGGGCAAGCAAGTCCAGTTGACCGCAGTCAGCTATTTGATGCCGTTGTCCGCCTATTGTCCCAACTTTCCCACAATGGCAAGCCGACTGCCCTCGTTTTGGATGACATTCAATGGTTGGATGAAGCATCAACTGCTTTATTTCACTACGCAACTCGACTGCTTGGTAATTCTTCAGTTCTATTTGCTTGTACGGCTAGGGAACGCGAGTTAGCGGATAATATACCTGCTTGCAAGTTGGTACAAGCGCTGAGACGAGAACAACGGGTAAAAGCGATCGCACTTTCCCTGTTAAATCGAGAACAAACCCTACAGTTAGCTCATACGATTAATCCTGACATCGATGGCGATCGCGTTTTTATCGACAGCGGCGGCAATCCTTTGTTGGCGCTGGAAGTTGCTGCTGCGGCACATCACAATACAACCTGTTCGCATAATATAGAAGCTCTCATCCAAGACCGACTGCGCCAATTAAATGAAACCTCGCGCGAAATGTTGCTGTGGGCAGCAACTTTAGGTCGCAGTTTTAGCCCTACAACCGTGGCACTGGTGGCAGATTGTTCGCTCACCAAGTTACTCGCGGCAATGGAAGAACTGGAAAGACAGGGTATTATCCGTCCCGGAACCCCCATAGATGGGGAAATTGGCTACGACTTCGCGCACGATATTGTGCGTCAAGTCGCCTATCACCAATTATCCGCACCCCGCCGCCGATTGATGCACCTGCAAATTGCTCGTACTCTTGACAAAAACTCTAATATATGTATATGCGATGTAGCGCATCATGCCGAACTAGGAGGCGATCGCCAATTAGCAGCGAAAGCATTTTTAGCAGCTGCCGAACGCTCTTTGCGCTTGTTTGCTTATGCAGAAGCATCGCAACTGGCACAGCGGGGAATAGGACAGTTGGGTGGCCTCGAAGATATGCGATCGCGGGTTCGCCTTCACATCGGATTGCTGAAGGTTTACGTTTTGGCAGGGGTGACAAAAGAGCAGGTGCCCCAATTGGAAAAGACGCTGAATCAATTGGCTGCTTCTGCAAGTACTCTGGGTTTGAAAGATTGTGAAGCGATCGCTCTAGAAACGTTGATCGCTCTCAACTACGATCGCGGCAATTTCTCTAACGTTTGTTTCCACTCGCTGCAAGCAGCCCAAAAAGGTCGATTTGCCAGTCCAGCTACCACTGCCCGGATGTTAGCTTACAGCGGTTGGTGTCTGGCAGAAATTGAGCGCGAGATGCAGCGTGCGGAAGCGCTGTTAATCGAAGCACAAACGCTGGCAGCGAGGATGGGATTAGAAATTAGCGATGTGAGTTGCGGTTTGGGATGCGTGCGCCGTCATCAAGCAGATTTCGACTCCGCGCGATCGCTTTTAACCCAAGCGTGGCGGATGACTCAAGTTGAGCAAGATCGGTGGCGGGAGTGTGCTTGTTTGACTTATCTGGTAATGGTTGAGTTGGAATCTGGCAATCCTGATGATGCGATCGCATTCTGTGAAGAATTGGCAACTGTCGCTGCCAAAATTGGTGGTGAAGGTAGCGAAGGTGCAACCGCTGTGGCTTTAGATGCTCTCGCTCGTTATATGATGGGACAGCAAGATCAACTTGAGCAATCAGTGTTAACTTTGCGTCAGCTTGATTGTCAGCGGATGCTTGCTTATATCCTTACCTTTGCAGCTGAAATTGATTTGGAAAGCTCGCGGGTTAAGTTAGCTATTACTCGCGCTCAAGCAGCTCTTGATGCTGCGCGGATTGTAGACCATCCGAGTCTAATTGCTCTAGCTTGGGTTATGCTGATTCGGGGGTTGTTGGCGGCGGGGGAATGCGATCGCGCGGCTGAGTTGCGGCACAATTTACAGTCGGAAATTGACAATTTTGTCTTGAGTACCCGCGCTCGTTCTGCTATTGAGGGATTGCTCGCTTTGAGTTAGAGGGAGAAAGTATGGTTCGTGTTTTGGTGGAAAAGATTTTTGAACCGCCAATTTCTCAAGAGAAGTGGAACCAAGATATTGCGATTGGTATTCCTTGTCATAACGCGCATAATGTACGTTGGATTCGGTCGATGATGTCGCGCGATCGCTCGAGGGCAATCTGCGAATTTGAAGCGCCAGATGCCGAGACTGTGCGTAAATCTTTTCGTAAAGTTGGCTTACCTTTTGCGCGGATTTGGACTGTGGATATTTTGGAGCCTCTTGTTATCAATGAAACAGGAGAAATCGGGACGCAGGGCTGGGAATTGGATAACCTCAATCGATAATCGATTAATGACCTCAAATCCGTTGGCATCGGAATTATTTATCTCTCTCTTTTCTTCCTCTGCGTTCTCTGCGTCTCTGCGGTTTTAATCATTAAAATCAAAACGGAAACAATATAAAAACGTGGAACAATCCTAAGATAATTGTTCCACGTTTAATCAACCAACATCGTATATTTGAATTGGTGTAGGAGCGGGTTTTACAGACAATTAAAGCGTTTCATGCACAATTTAGATCAACCCACCCCGACTTTATACGATAGGGATACTATTACGCTTCGATGATGAAGTCAGTAGCTGCTAGCACGAGGCTACTTGGAGTAGGAATAGTAGCAAACTGAGCGCCGGTACCAAAACCTGCTGCTGCCCCGTTTTGATTGAAGAACAAGTTATTAGTTTCAGCACTGTAAACAATCCGCGCGCCGCTAGTAGCTGCTACTGTATCGTTGGCAACAACTGCAAATTCAGAGGCGACGCTAAAACCATTACCCAAAGAACTTGCTAGACCAAACGTAGCCTTAGACAAAACAATTTTGTCTAAGTTCTGGGTAAACTGTTCAATCGTGTCTACACCGAAATTAGCCGCGCTAAAAGTACCGCCAGCGAAGACATATTGGTCGCTACCTGCTTGACCATTCAGCACATCATTACCTGCTTGACTGTTGATGCGATCGTTGCCAGCGCCACCGAGTAAGAGGTTATCGCCACTATTACCGTTAATAGTATTGTTAAGCTCATTACCCGTGCCGTTAATACTGGCAGTTCCGATCAAATCTAAGTTCTCAAGGTTGGCACCCAGGGTAAAGTTGACGGAAGATTGGACAGTATCGGTGCCAATTAACAGTTCGGTGACAATATCGCCAACGTTGTCAACAATGTAGACATCATTACCGAGTCCGCCTTGCATTGTGTCAGCGCCCGCGCCACCGTCAAGGGTATCGTTGCCGATGCCGCCGCCACCGTCGCCTTGCAGGAAGTCGTTGCCGATGCCACCGAAAACGCTATCGTTGCCAAAGGAACCGTCAAGGGTGTCATTGCCACTGCCACCGTCGATGGTGTCATTACCACCAATACCGTTGATGCTGTCATTGCCACCTAAACCGCTGAGCAAGTTGTTGCCGTTGCTACCCTGAATGTTGTTGTTTACCGCGTTACCCGTGCCGTCGATGCGAGATAAAGTTGGCGTATCTTGCAGGAACAGGTTTTCAAAGTTGTTACCCAAGGTAAAGCTGATAGAAGACAAAACCTCATCAACGCCAGCATTAGCGTTTTCTATAACAACGTCACCAGCGCTATCAACAACGTAACTGTCGTTGCCAAGTCCACCTTCCATCGTGTCATTACCCGTTTGACCATTGAGGAAGTTGTTACCGCTATTACCAACAATGCGGTTGTTGAGGTTATTACCCGTACCGCTGGATGCACCCGTTAAAAGTTCTAGATTTTCTAAGTTAGCCCCCAAGGTGAAGCTGGCGGAAGACCGGACAGTATCTATACCAGCGTTGGCGCTTTCAAAGATATTGTCAAGAGCAAAGTTACCAATTTCAGGATTGAAATCAACGATATAAACATCGTCGCCACTTCCACCGAAGAGACTATCAACGCCACCAATCCCGCTGAGGGTATCATTGCCTTCTCCACCATACAGGGTGTCGTTTCCTGCGCCGCCATTAATATTATCGTTTCCAGAATCACCTAATATTAAGTCAGCACCGCCGTTACCGTTCATGGTGTCGTTGCCAGCATCGCCAAACATAAAGTCATTTTCTGCGCCACCATTAATCTGTTCGCTTGCAGAAGTACCGGGAAAAATTGCCATTTGAGTTGCTCCTTGATTCTGTTTCGTTGCTCTATGAAAACAAGCTATCAAGGCAGGCGTTCTGATATCGTTCCCAAAGCGTTCGCTAAACGTTTGTTGTTGCGTTCTCAGATTTCCTAACCGAAGTTAAAAGCTAAAACCTACAAATGCTTAAATATGCTTCACCCAGTCGGGTGATTTTTTGATTAATAGTAAAATCAATTACCTTTAATATCAAGTCCGATAGTAGAAACGTTACATGTATTAGAGACCTTATATCATGTCCTTAAGATTACCCCTAATCAGAAGCCGGGACACGGCGCGATTAACGTTATCTGTTTATCCGAGATACAGCGATTGTCGCTGTTATGAGGTACAGCATTACTGATACTGAGCAAGATGGCGAAGTCATTAGTTCTATCTCCCTCAGCTCCCTCAGCTCCCCCAGCTCCCCCAGCTCCCCCAGCTCCCCAGCTAGTGAGTGTACCTCATAACAGCGCAACCCGCTGTATCTCTGATGCCGTGTCCATTGTGTTGATAAACCTGTCCCCCGCGCAATGCATTCGCCGCGCCGCAAGTGTCGAGAGTCTCAGCCCTAAATATGACTATCTAACTAATGCACCACTGGTGCGGATACAACACCCATCGCTTCTAAGACAGCAGCTACGCGCAAAATTAGTGCTTCGTTGTAAGGTGCTGCAATTATTTGAACGCCCAAAGGTAGGGCATTCGGACGTTGAATTGGCACTGATATAATCGGCAATCCTATAAAAGATAATGGTTGGGTAAATAATCCCAAATTAGGACGGACGAGAATTTCTTCGCCATCCACGACTATTTTTTGCTGACCAATTGGCGTGGCTGGATAAGGCGTCGTGGGTGCGAGAATAATATCAACATTTTGGAAGACTTCGCGCACGCGATCGCGAAACCACTGTCTAAATCTTTGTGCTTGAATATACCAGTCTGCTGGAATTAACGCACCGGCAAGGAAGCGATCGCGCGTGGCAAAATCAAAGTCATCCGGACGCGATCGCAAGTCATCCAAATGCAAATTTGCTCCTTCCGCCGCTGTAATAATATAAGCCGCCGCCCGGGCGCGATGGGGTTCTGGTAAGGTAACGTATTCGGTAACATTTAAAGCGCGGGCAACTTGTTGCACAGCTTCTAAGGCTTCTGGATATGCATTTTTAGTGAAATAGTCTCCGGCAATTGCAATTCTCAGTCCTTCAATTCCTTGGGATAATTGAGGCAAACAAGGTTCCCGATTGCGCTTTGTGCAAACGGGATCTCTTTCATCTGTACCTTGCAAAATATCAAAAACAGTGGCAATATCGCGCACCGATCTACCAAATGGCCCGATACAATCAAAACTACTGGAAAATAACACAGTTCCCGCACGGGATAAGCGTCCGTAAGTTGGTTTTAAGCCAAAAATGCCGCACAAAGCAGCAGGGACGCGAATCGAACCGTTGGTATCCGAACCCAATGTTAATGGTACTAATCCTCCAGCCACAGCAGCAGCAGAACCTCCAGAAGAACCGCCTGCAATGCATGTTAAGTCGTGGGGATTATGGGTAGCGCCATAATGGGCATTTTCGGTGACAAAACCATAGGCGTATTCGTCCATATTCAGCGCGCCTACTAATACTGCACCCGCTTGTTTTAGTCGCACAATTGCGGTAGCATCGCTAATTGCTCTTGGTTTTTCGGCGTTAATTTTTGACCCGGCGAGAGTAGTAATTCCGCCGATATCGAATAAGTTTTTCACCGCGAAGGGGACGCCTGCGAGCGCGCCTGGGTTCTTTCCGGATGCGATCGCGAGATCTATCTTTTCGGCTTCTGCCATCGCTGTATCGGATAACACAGCGGTAAAGCAATTCAGCGCTTGATTTTTATCGGCAATCCGGGCTAAAGCAGCAGCAACAATCGCTTTGGCGGATACTTCATGCCCTTTTACAACTTCGGCTATTTGGGTAGCATCGGGATAAGCTTTGCTCATGGTTCAAAGATGGGGGCGGCTTCGATTTCTTCAGGTAGGGGGAATTCAGTCACGAGTTTTGCCACGGCGATAATGCGTTCCATGTTCTGGATTACACCAGGGCGATGTTCCTGGTCGAGGGGTAAGTCGATCAATAATGCCATTTGCTCGACGTATTCTGCTGGATTGAAGGATTTTTGTGACATAAGCGGGATCGAGGAGGCTACCTGTTGAAACATTACCATTTGATGGCAGTGCCATCAAAGGGCAATCTGGAGAGAAACATTTAATCACAATAAATCGGTTCGATCCCCCTAACCCCCCTTCGCAAGAGGGGGAGTGGATTCTTAGTCCCCCTTTTAAAGGGGGATTTAGGGGAATCTAAAATGCTTGACCTCATCACTAGCAACTTGAGTTATTAGTTACATCCAAATATGGAAAGGATACTTGAGCTTATCCCACTTAATTTTTTGGGCTAACTTGCAGAACTTATCGATAATGAAAGGTTCAGAGGAGCGATTGCGGAAGTTATATAGACAGGACTAAAGCTGCGTGTCACAATCGGTGGTTGGTGCGTGACGCTACAAGTCTGATTGCTACTATTAAATATTCTCGCGGCGTCACGCACCCGGAGAGAAAAATTTGTATAACAAGTGTGAAAATCCGTACTGGCGAGTTGAAGTTATCCCCCGTGTCAAGTAAAATGAACGGTTTTAAAATTTAAACAAAATACTCTCCCGTTCCTGGAATAGATGAGGCTGTTAAACCGAGGATATTAATTAGGAGGCTATGGGAATGAATCAATTTAAAACCGTTGCCTTATTAGGTTTGTTAAGTGCGCTACTGATTACTATTAGCTACTGGATCGTCGGCGGCACAGCGGGGATCGCGATCGGGATCGTCCTGGCGGCGGTGACGAATCTGGGGTCTTGGTATTTCTCAGATAAAATAGCACTCGCTGCTTATGGAGCGCAGCCGGTGAGTCCAAGCCAAGCGCCGGGATTGTACCAAATGGTGCAAAGATTGTGCGATCGCGCCAACCTCCCCATGCCCGCAGTTTACATCGTTCCCACTCCAGCCGCTAACGCCTTCGCCACAGGAAGAGATCCGGAACACGCAGCCGTTGCTGTCACCGAAGGCATTATGCAGATTTTGCCAGAGGACGAACTTGAGGCGGTAATTGCTCACGAACTGAGCCATATTTACAATCGAGATACGCTGACTCAAGCCGTTGCCGCTACCATCGCCGGGGCAATTTCATTTTTGGCACAAATGGCTAGTTACGGCATGTGGTTTAGCGGCGGAAGAGATCGAGAAGGAGGTGCCAATCCCATCGGATTGCTGTTGACTTTCATCCTCGCACCGATTGCCGCCACCGTGATTCAAATGGGAATCTCTCGCACGAGAGAGTTTGCTGCTGATGCTGGTGCTGCTAAACTCACTGGTAACCCGCGCGCCTTAGCCAGAGCGCTGCAACGTTTAGAAAGCGGTGCTAGGGAAATGCCAATCGAAGCAAACCCAGCATTTGAGCCGCTTTTGATTATCAATCCCTTCTCAGGCGAGTCTATTTTCAAATTGTTCTCTACTCATCCCTCCACAGAAGCACGCATTCAAGCATTGCTGAAGTTGGAGCAACAAATTTCTGGCTCTGGATATTAGTAAATTTTTAACTAGGAAGAAAAAACATGACAGAACCAACACCCAACACCGAAACTGCAATCGTAGAAGTAACCCCGCAAACAGACGCCCTGGTAGAAAAAGAAATGGCGGGGGAATCCGACGAACTCAAGCGGGAAACCAAAGCATTAATCGACGCGATTAAAAAGCGGGCGCAAGCAGAAGCCGGGGCAGCAACTGAAACGGCACAATCAGTTGGTACGATGACGCGGGATGCGTATCTGGATGCAGTGCGGAAAGCAAGGGAAACCCTGGAGCAAAACCAACTGTTATTCGAGCGCGATCGCATCGAATACTCGATGAAACTGATCCAGATGGAAGCCGAGAAAAACTGGGAATCGATCTTAAATGAAGTTAAAGATTGGGGCGATCGCTTAAGCGAAGCCGCCAAAGCCGCCTGGGAAAAGCTGACAGCACCGCGCGAGTAGGGGAGCTTTTTTGAGCGGGTGAGAAGTGTAGGGGCGGGTTTTACCAATAATCTCTCAGGAAAACAGACAATTTAACTAAACCCGCCCCGCTGGGTAAGCAAGAGAGATGATAGATTCAAATTCTCCTCTTCCCCCTCTGCACACCTGCATACCAGCCCAAATTTTTAGGGGTGCGGTACGCCGCGCCCCTTTTTGGTTATAAAAACAATGCCGATAATGTTAGATAATCAAAAGGTTTTGCTTTAGAATCCTAGATCCGACTCTCACTCTAGGGAGTCTATCCCACTACCGACTACCCAAATAGATTAGTTATGCGTACCCATTATTGCGGCACAGTCCGAAGCGAAGATATTGGAAAAACCGTCACCCTTTGCGGATGGGTGGATCGTCGCCGCGATCATGGGGGCGTGATTTTCTTGGATCTGCGCGATCGCGAAGGTATTGTCCAAATTGTCAGCGATCCGCAACGCACCCCCGATTCCTACGCCAAAGCCGAAAGTCTGCGTAACGAATACGTCGTCAAAGTTACCGGGCGCGTCACTCAACGTCCAGAAGAATCCCTCAATACCAAGCTACCGACGGGCGAGATCGAAATATACGCAGATCAAATCGAACTGCTGAATACAGTTCGCAAGCAATTGCCGTTCCAAGTAGCGACGGCGGAGACAGAAGCGGTGCGGGAAGACTTGCGGCTGAAGTATCGGTATTTGGATTTGCGACGCGATCGCATGAACTCCAACTTACAACTGCGTCACCAAGTCGTCAAAGCCATCCGCCGCTTCCTGGAAGACCAAAAAAACTTTATCGAAGTCGAAACCCCAATCCTCACCAAATCCACACCCGAAGGCGCCCGCGACTACCTCGTCCCCTCCCGCGTCAATCCCGGCGAGTGGTATGCATTACCACAATCGCCGCAATTATTCAAGCAATTGTTAATGGTTTCTGGATTAGACAGATACTATCAAATTGCCCGTTGCTTCCGCGACGAAGACTTGCGCGCCGACAGACAGCCAGAATTTACTCAACTGGACATGGAAATGAGTTTCATGTCTCAGGAAGAAGTGCTGGAACTCAATGAAGAATTAGTTAGTTATATCTTCAAACAAGTCAAAGGCATCGACATTCCTCGACCTTTCCCGCGCATCACTTATAAAGAAGCAATGGAAAGGTACGGCTGCGATAAACCGGATACGCGGTATGGATTAGAATTAGTCAACGTTTCCGACTTGTTGAAAGATTCTGGATTTAAGGTATTTTCCGGCGCGATTTCTTCCGGCGGAATTGTCAAAATTTTACCGATTCCTGGCGGTAACGATACTGTATCCAACGTGCGGATCAAATCAGGCGGCGACTTATTCAAAGAAGCCAGCGACGCCGGTGCAAAAGGACTCGCCTACATCCGCGTGCGCGAGAATGGCGAAATCG
This sequence comes from uncultured bacterium, assembly GCA_964463555.1. Taxonomy (GTDB): domain Bacteria; phylum Cyanobacteriota; class Cyanobacteriia; order Cyanobacteriales; family Aerosakkonemataceae; genus Microseira. The sequence goes on along the minus strand of CAYXCW010000051.1, from coordinate 18,193 downwards.
ACACAATTGGTGCGATTAAAGACAACCTCAGCGAAGAACAAAAGCAAGAAATCCTCAAACGCACGGGTGCAACGGCAGGTCACTTATTACTATTTGGTGCAGGCGCAACTGATATGGTAAATAAAACCTTAGACCGCTTGCGTCAAGTTATCGCCCGCGAACAGGGATTAGTTGACCAAAATAAAATTAACTTACTTTGGGTAACCGATTTTCCCATGTTCGAGTGGAACGCCGAAGAAAAGCGCCTCGAAGCCTTGCACCACCCCTTTACCGCGCCCAATCCCGAAGACATCAACGACCTCAAAACCGCAAGAGCGCAAGCTTACGATTTGGTTTATAACGGCACAGAAGTCGGCGGAGGTAGCTTGCGGATTTACCAGCGAGAAATTCAAGAGCAAGTCTTTGAAGCGATTGGATTATCTCAAGAGCAAGCTTACAGCAAATTCGGCTTTTTGTTAGAAGCATTTGAATACGGAACCCCACCCCACGGCGGCATTGCCTACGGCTTAGATCGACTGGTAATGTTATTAGCTGGAGAAGAATCAATTCGGGATGTAATTGCATTTCCGAAGACGCAGCAAGCCAGGTGTTTGTTAACCAATGCACCTTCCTCTGTCGATGCAAAACAAATGAAAGAATTGCATGTAGCATCGACATATAAACCTAAGTCAGCTAATGGCGTGTAAGGGCGAAGCATTTGCGTAGAAATATTTCAGCTTTACCGATAAAATAACAGCGCAAATGCTTCGCCCCTACTAATGGCGTGTGAGGGGTTGGAGAAAATGCGATCGCATGAAACTCAGAATCTTTCACCCGCCCTAACCCTTATTCATTAAATTAAAAGCTATAGCTCGCAAAGGCGAGCTGCGTTTGTATAGCCGCCCTTTAGGGTGTCGGCGTAGATTAATCCCACCAGGCGCGCAAATAGTGAGACTGAACGTCAATTTCATCGGGTTCTCCGACAAACTCATAAAACTCTACAAGCATCTGATAGGGGTAATTTCCTCGATAAATAATACCTTCAATGCTGACGCGATAATCGTCGCGAAAAGGACTTATAGCGTAACCTTCAAATGCAAATTGAAATCCCTTGCTAGCTTGTGCTTGAGCAAATTCTAAAAATGCTTGAATCGTTGGTGAATTATTTTGTTGTGCTGCTGGATTGGCAAATCCTTGCTCTATTATTTGCTGCAATTGAGCCAAACTCAATTGATAAAAAGGCTTGATATCGTTTATATCCTCGTCCCATTCCACCGAATTACCAAAAATAATCAGATCTCTGGTTTGATAATCGGTGTTGTAAGTAAAGGTAGGGTGAAAATATGGACGGATCGGTGAATAATTCCCATTAATTTTGATATCTTCGGGAGAAATTCCCTGATTTAAAAAATAAAGCCGCAGTGCTTCCATTCTGTCTAAAGTAGAATTCTGCAAGCATTCAGATAAGTTGGGGCAATTATAAATCACCCCAGTCATTGTTTTACAATCGAGTTGCATTGGGCAAAACATTGTTTTTTTACCCTCCAATAATGTCTTTAGATGGTTATAACCGTTTTCCATTGGGCGCAATACAGTTAACTGTAGGGGCACGGCGTGGGAAAACCTTGGCGTTATCGGCAAAGTTGATTGATGCCGCCCCCCTACTACGTTCAACCCAACCTACTAACAAATGTTTAAACACTATCGCTGACGCTGCTAAAATTAAACGCTTTTACTCTTACTCCCGGTACGACGCTACTACTATATCGTTCTACAGTACTCAGCTGATCAATATCTCGCATCATTTCGGGTAGTTTTTGGTTAAAGCGTAAGTTTTTAATCGGGTAAGCAATTTTACCATCTTCAATCCAAAATGTGCCGTCCCGCGTCATACCTGTAATTTCCAATGTTTTGGGATTGACGTAATTTGTGTACCAAACTCGATTAACTAAAATTCCCCGCTCTGTTTGGGCAATTAAATCGGTTAAACTTTGGTTTGAACCGTTCATGACAATCGGAGCAAAGTATCCCGTTGGCGATTTTCCTTGTTTTTGCGCCCAGTAGCGACTGTAGGATAAAATATTAGGAATACCGTCTTTGACGATCTCCAAATAGTTATTGCTTAATCCATCCCCAAAGCAAGGACTTGTTTGCAGTAAAGGATGCGCCGGATCGCGATTGACTTGCACGAGGGGACTAAACATTGCTTCGCCTAAACGATTTCCCACTCCGTCGTTACGAGACATGAAGGAACGACCTTCATCGGCGGCGCGTGCATCTAAATTCCAAATTAGCCAACCGAGTAATTCTGCAAATGCGGCGCTATTAAAAATGACTGGATAAATCCCTGGTTTGATGTCGCGGGGATTCCGTGCGGCGAAGGCACGGTCTATCAGTTCTTCTGCTATTAATTCTACTGGTAATTGGTCGATTCCCCAGGCGGTTCGTTCGCTCCAACTGGAACCGTTTTCGACGCGAATTGTTAAACCGAAATTCGCTTCTGTGGTTCGATTATAAGCTCTCAATCCTTGGGAATTACCTATGACAAATATTCCTGCTTCTGTGCTGAGCGTACCGGAAGCTTCGACGCCTGCTTTGGCGCTAGCGTGACAGACGCGCTGAATTATTTCTCCTCGTTTTAAGGGGGAACAGGTGGCGGTAGGAAGATCGAAGGCGGGGGTACGTTGTTCGTAGGTTTGAGGGTCGAGTAACGGCACCCATTCGGGATCTTCTGGGGCTATTTTAGCCAGTTCTTGGGAGCGTTGGATGGTTTGCGCGATCGCATCGGTATCCAATTCGGTTGTAGAAGCGGAAGCGCTGCGCCTACCAAAGTAACTGGTGACGGTGAGGTTAAATTGGGTGCGGGTTATATTTTGAGTAATCTGGTTTTCTGAGTAGCGACTGAGGGATTCTTCGCCGCTACTCAAGCTGACAAATACGCCTTCAGCAGAAGATTTTTTAATTGCGTCTTCTACTATAGCGATCGCTCGATCTTGTTGTAATATTGTCGGTTCTTTGGCTAATGTCATTTGAGTCTTTTGGAGTTTAAACGAACCACAGAGGACGCAGAGGACGCAGAGGGAAGAAACTAGAAAGAGATGGTAGATTAGATGAAGTTTTCTGCTTCACTAAATCTGAAATCTAACATCTCAAATCTGAAATTCTTTATGATGCGCTGCCTATTTGGATGTTGCGGATGCGGGCGGGGACGCAGGCGTGGGTCATTTGTGCGATTTGCATTGGTTCTCCTTTTCCGCACATATTGGTTCCGTATTTTTGCAGTTCGCTGGCAGATCCAATTGCATCGACGCTGTTCCAAAAGTCGGTGGTCATTGAGTGATAGGTGACGTCTTTTAGCATTCCGACTATTTTGCCTTTTTTTACTTGCCAAAAGGCATCGCCGCCAAATTGGAAATTGCGCCGCTGTTGATCTATGGAAAAACTTCCCGTACCGTCGATTAATATTCCTTCTTCGGTGTCGGCGATCATTTCTTCTAAGGTGGCGGTGTGGGAATCTCCTTCTTTTCCTGGTTCTAATCCTAAGTTGGGTATGCGTACCATTGGCGTGCTTGACCAACTATCGGCGTAAGCGCATCCGTTGCTGCTGGGTCGTCCGAGGCGGTATGCGGTTTCGCGGTCGGTGAGATAATCTACTAAGATGCCGTCTTTGACGACGTACCAAGTTTGGGCGGGGACGCCTTCGTCGTCGTAGGCGACGGTACTGCGTCCGCCTGGTTGGGTGCGATCGCATTTAAAATTAATCCAAGGTGCGCCATATTGCAGTTTGTTCAATTTCTCGGTTGTGGCAAAACTGGTTCCGGCAAAGTTGGATTCATATCCGTATACTCGGTCTAATTCTGTCGGATGTCCGACAGATTCGTGGATGGTTAGCCACAGGTTTGTGGGTTTTAAAATTAAGGTGGTTTTGATTCCGGATGGCGCTTCTTCTGCGTTTACTTTTTCGATTGCTTCTCTTGCAACTCTGTCTATTTGCGCCAATAAATCCCCTGGATTAATATTTTCGTAGCCTAGATTTAATGGGGGACGTTCGTAGTTGCGAGTTTGGGCGTCGCCGTTGGCGATCGCGGTGCAGCCAAATCCGGGTAAGCTGCGATATATTGTTTGGTTAATTACCGAACCGACTGTGGAGGCAAATAGTTTATCTTCGCGGGTAAATTGCAGGTAAGAGTAAGCTTTTTTTATCCCTTTATTGCCATAACTGAGCAAGCGATCGTTGATATTTAATAGTAATTCGGCTTTTTCTGTAATGGGGATGGTAAAGGGGTCAATTTCGATCGGGGTGATGTAGCTATCTTGATAAGCGTCTACTGGTACTAACTGTACTTTTTTCTGCTGGGTGAGGCGACTTGCTTTGGCAATTTCTACTGCTAAAGCAACGATGCGTTCAACTTCGACAGGGGTTTTATGAGGACTGGCAGCGAATCCCCACGCGCCGTCTAGCAATACTCTAACGGCAAAACCAGAACTGACTTTATCTGATAAGTTGGATAGCGAGCGATCGCGCGCTGTTAAATTTTGTGTATGATACGTGCAAATTCTCACATCTCCGTATTCGCATCCAGCTTTCTCTATCAGAGCGATCGCTAGCGCGGCTAAGTCTGTTGCGGTTCTTGCAGGAGCTTGTACCATAATCAATTCTACGCCACTAAGTGCATGTATTATAGCAGTTTACAGTTGATAGTTGATAGTTGATAGTTGATAGTTGATAGTTGATAGTTGATAGTTACGCTAAGAAACCGGGTTTCTGTCAAAAATCGTTTATGAGACGAAAGATCCGAGAATAAACCCGGTTTCTGTCAAAAATCGTTTATGAGACGAAAGATCCGAGAATAAACCCGGTTTCTGTCAAAAATTGTTTATGACACGAAAGATCCGAGAAGAAACCGGGTTTCTCAGATAGGATTGTGCGCGAGGCGGATTAATTTTTCCTTTTTCTCAAAGGGGGAGGGTTTAAACCGATTTTTTCTGCTCAGGTCGTTACTCATAAGTTTTTTGTTTTATTCTATACCAACTAGCGAGTTGAGCCGGTGGAATTCCTAGAAAGTAGCCGAGAATAATTAATTGGTTAATTAAAGTTGTTTTTAATACGCCTAGTTTCTCCCATCTGCGTCCTGATGTTAGCACGGGAGCGGGTACAATCTCTATTTTACCTAAAGGTTGGAGGCGACGAACTAATTCAAAGTCTTCCATAATTGGTATGTCGCGAAAACCACTGATTTGTCCAAATACTGATGCTTTTAAGAAAATTGCTTGGTCGCCATAAGGCATTTGTAAGTAGCGCGATCGCAAATTTACCATTTTCTCTATTAGGCGTAGGGAAGGCATGTCGCTATCAATCTTTAATTCAAAGGCAGCGGCGATGGTTTTTGGGATTTGTAAGCTTTGGCGAACGCTGGTATCGAAGTTATTTGGTAAGCGGGTATCTGCGTGCAGAAATAGCAAAATATCCCCCGTTGCAGCAGCTGCACCCTTGTTCATTTGCGTTGCCCGCCCAGGGGGTGAAGATAGTACTTTTATGCCGCAGGATTGTGCGATCGCAACGGTTTCGTCCTCGCTTCCCCCATCTACAAGGATAATTTCTATATTTGAGGCGTTTTCAATGCTGGCTAAGGTTTTGTTAATTGTGCTGGCTTCATTTAAAACCGGAATAATAATCGAAATCTTTTCTTTTAGCATTTTCAATAATTTGGTGCTAATTGCTAGTTGCTAATTTTTTTACCCCCATTACCAATTACCAATTATCAATTACCAATTACCTAATTTTGCCAAATCTTCCGGACGATCGATATCGGAAAGTAGGCTTAAATAAGCAACAGCTAATTTTAAATTATTGGCAATTTCTACTGTTTTTTGCAATACTTCAGATGTTCCCCAATTAATTCCTACAAAAAGTTCGGGAATTAATCTACGCAAGCCTATTAGATAATAACCCCCATCGGTTGCTGGGCCAAGTATTAAATCGTTTTGCTCAAGCTTTTGCAATGCTTCTGCGATTAACTCTGCGTTGAGGCTGGGGCAATCCGTACCGATAATAATAGCAGAATTAATGCCGCTGCTGAAAGCATTTGAAAATGCTTGTGCCATCCTCGAACCTAGATCCCCTTCTCCCTGGGGGTGATAAATTAGATCTGCGCCTAGCCAGTTTTGGAAAGATATGCGATCGCGCAGCTTGCCGTCAGGCGTATCGCTTCCTGTAAAATACACTTCTATTGAGACAAAAGAGCCAGGTTGTAGTTGTCTTACCTGGCTAATTGTATATTCGGTCATCTGGCGATGCAAGTCGGCAGCACCTTCAGCACCCAAAACTGGAATTAGTCGCGTTTTGGCTTTTCCTGGTTCTGGATAGCGGGTAAAAACAATCAGGCGTTTTCTACTCATAGTATTGATTTTAGATCGGGACTTACGCAGCAACTCCATATATGATGGTGACGGTGCGTTACACTACGTTAACGCACCCTACGTTTAGAATCTTTTAGATTGGTGTTTCTATCCTCACATCTTGCACCATTCTCAACAAGCCTTGAAAAACCGGGGTTCTTTAGGAAAATTCAGGCTTTCAAGTTTAGCTATTCGCAAGAACCCCGGTTTTTAGCCCTGGTGCAAGATGTGAGTATCCCAATCTAAAATCTAAAATCTAAAATCTGCAATTCTTCAAGCGCTCATTTCTAACATGCGTTGAATTGGTTTAAGCGCTGCTGCTTGCATATCTTCTGGTAAACTAATCTCTGGAGCGCGATTTTTCATGGCAAAATAAAGCTTTTCCAAGGTATTTAACCGCATGTACGGGCACTCGTTACAAGCACAACTATTCGTCGGGGGTGCGGGAATGAACCGTTTGTGAGGTTCCCGTTTTTCCATTTGGTGAATAATACCAGGTTCGGTCGCCACAATAAAAGCTTGACTCGCACTCGCTTGAACGTACTTTAACAAAGCAGCCGTGGAACCGATGTAATCAGCGTGACGCAATACAGGGGGTTCGCATTCTGGATGTGCAATTATTTCCGCTTCCGGGTGTGCGATTTTTAACTGGACAATCTTCTTCTCGGAGAAGTTTTCATGTACAATGCAAGCTCCCTGCCACAGTACCATGTCGCGTCCTGTTTGTTCTATTACATACCGTCCCAAATTTCGATCTGGGCCAAAAATAATTGGTTGATTTTCTGGTATCTGGCGAACAATTTTGACGGCGTTGGAACTGGTACAGATAATATCGCTCATCGCTTTCACCGCAGCCGAGCAATTGATATAGGAGATTACCAGATGATTGGGGTGCGCGGCTTTAAATGCGGCAAATTCGTCGGCAGGACAAGTATCTGCGAGGGAACAACCCGCGTTTAAATCTGGTAAAAGTACCAGTTTATCCGGGTTGAGGATTTTGGCGGTTTCCGCCATAAAGTGAACGCCTGCAAAGACAATGACATCGGCATCGGTGCTGGCAGCTTTGCGCGAAAGCTCTAAAGAATCGCCGATAAAGTCTGCAATATCCTGAATATCTGGGTCTTGGTAATAGTGAGCCAAGATTACGGCGTTTAGCTTTTTCTTGAGCTGCTGGATCGCCTCAAATAGGTCGTAGGGTAGGTCGGGGGTATGGGTGAGGTGTGGCGCTTGAAGTGCGGTCGTAAACACAAGCTTTGAGTTGTTGGATTTCAGAAGGTGTTAAGGCAATTATAGTACTTTTTACCAAAACTGAGGCAACAAGGGGGAAAGTTGCGGGGTGGGTGTGGCAAAATCCAGCAGTACGGTTTGCGAACCTGCCCGTATCGCCTGATGGGAATATCTGAAACGTTTTTGATTTCTCGCTAAAGATTGATTTAATTTGGGCTGTAACTCGTTAGTTTAATAAAAAAGATTGTTTAGCTAAGAACTAAAACTATGGATGCCCAAATGCAATACTCCCAAGTCGATACTACCTCTGAAGAAAGATTGTTAGAGTCATCTGAATCAGAAACTGTTGCTCTACTACCTCCGGCAACTCAATCGCGAGCTAGCTATCAATGGGAGCGTATCAGCCAGCAAATCAAAGATTTTTTAGCCCAACTTCCCGATTATTTGGGTAGATTCTTCCAGCAAAACCAACGCCCGATTACCAATATTGGTTTAATTTTGGCAGCGATCGTCGCCCTGCGGCTAATTATAGGCGTTCTGGACGCGCTTAACGATATACCGCTATTAGGTTCTACCTTTGAACTCATCGGTATTTGTTACTCCGGTTGGTTTGTTTACCGCTATTTACTCACTGCTCAAAGTCGCCAAGAGATGGCAAAACAGTTTGAAAATTTGAAGCAACAAGTAGTTGGATAACTCACATCTTGCACCATTATCAACAAGCCTTCAAAAACCGGGTTTCTTAACGACAAATCTAGACTTTCAAGCTGAGCTATTTGCAAGAAACCCGGTTTTTAGTCAAGGTGCAAGATGTGAGATAACCAACTCATTCCCTCGGTTGATGTTTGCCCTAGCTTCAGAAACCCGGTTTGGCAAAAAACCGGGTTTCTTGTATCGATTAAAACTGCTGGTCAAATAACTCGGTCTATGACTACATTTAAAAGAGACTGGCAAGGGAGAAAATATGACCGAGGGGAACGATCAAAAGCAAGTGATTAAAATAGCTGTTGTCGGTGACGTTCACGACCAGTGGGAAGAAGAAGATGCTCGCGCACTGGAACATCTGGGTGTAGACTTGGTGCTGTTTGTGGGAGATTTTGGCAACGAGTCGGTGGAAGTGGTGAGAGCGATCGCTTCTCTAAATATCCCCAAAGCAGTGGTTTTCGGCAACCACGACGCCTGGTACACCGCCACGGAATGGGGCAGGAAAAAATGTCCCTACGATCGCCGCCAGGAAGACAGGGTGCAGGAACAACTCGATCTGATGCACGAGGCGGATGTTGGTTATGGCAAGTTGGACTTTCCCCAATTAAATTTAACCGTTGTCGGGGGTCGTCCTTTTAGCTGGGGTGGCCCGGAATGGAAATACAATCAGTTTTATCAAGAACGATTTGGCGTATCGAGTTTAGAAAAATCAACGGAGCGCATCCTAGCAGCAGCAGAAAGCGCAGCGCATGAGAATTTGATTTTTTTGGGTCACAACGGCCCTTTGGGGCTAGGATCGCGTCCTGAAGACCCTTGCGGCAAAGATTGGGAACCAATAGGAGGGGATTTCGGCGATCCGGATTTGGCGGAGGCGATCGCTCAAACCAAACAAATCGGGAAATGGGTTCCCTTTGTAACGTTTGGACACATGCACCACCACCTGCGCCATACTAAAAAGCATCTGCGGACGGCAGTTCGTACCAGTCCCGATGGTACGGTTTACTTAAATGCTGCCAGCGTCCCGCGCATCGTTAAGCATGGTGGCGAGATCCGGCGTAATTTTTCCCTCGTATTGCTAGAAGACGGGATTGTGACAGAGGCGTCCCTGCTGTGGGTGGGAGAAAATAGTGAAGTCGCCTCCGAACAAATTCTATACCGCCGCTCAGAGGCAGAAATTATGCAACCTGCTTTGAGTTAGTAGTTAAAAGTATCCCTACCATTGATATGATGGAAGATACGCCCGGAGAGGTGGCAGAGTGGTCGATTGCGCTCGGCTTGAAACCGAGTGAACCGAAAGGTTCCGTGAGTTCGAATCTCACCCTCTCCGTTTCACAAACAACGTGCCTCACTCGATTTCAATCGACGGTTTCCCCACAGTTGATCCTGGAGGATTCCGGGAAGCGATCGCTCAGACTCCCCCTCCACTCAAACAACCCAAGTTGCTGAGGGTTCCCAGGCTCACCCACCAACGCAGGTGATTTCCCCTGTCTTGCGACGGGTTCCTTGGGCGTACTTTTACCCTGTTTCCGAAGGACTTCCGGTACAGCGTCTAAATTAATTCCCAGTTCATCTAAACCGCGATGAAGAATAACTTTAGCAGCATCAACGTCTGCATCAGCGTGATGTCCGCATTCTTCACAGATGAACTTTTCCCGATCTCGGTTTGTAGGGCTGACATAGCCGCACTCGCTACACTCTTGAGAGCTAAACTTAGGGTTCACTTCATGCACCAGAATGCCTGCCCTTTCAGACAAAATTTTGACTTTCTGTTTGAGGGAACCCCAAGCGGCGTCTGCGATCGCTTTATTCAGCCCTGATTTAGCAGACTGATTGTTGTGCAGATACTTGCCGCTCTCATCCTGTTTGGGTTTGCAGCGTGCCATCATAGCCTGAATGTTGAGATCTTCAAACACAATCAGGTCGAATTGCTTGACTAAGTTACGAGCTATTTTCCATTGGTAATCCTCTCGTTGATTGGTAACTTTCTGTTCTAGTTTCCCTATTCGCTGATAGGTTTTTCGTCTGCGATGGGAACCTAAAACTTTGCGACTGGCAGCACGGTTAAGTCTTGTTCGCTTGCGCTCCATCAGCTTGTAAAACCGAGGATTTTCAATCCTCTCTCCCGTGCTTAAAGACATCAGCTTCTTGATGCCAAAATCTACTCCGATTGCTGTTCTTACTTGCTGGATTATAGGATTATTTGGAACGGCATCATCCTGCAACCGAACCGAGAGGTAAAAGCCATCTGCTTTCTTTCGCACGGTAACAGAACGAATGCTAAAGCCATCTGGAAACGGGCGGGATTTAAAGAAAGATATCCAACCAATCCCAGGTACTCTGACTTTATTCCCTTTGAAGCTAACATCTCGTGGCGGGTAGGTAAAAGAGCGAAATTTACCCCGTCGTTTGGTTTTTGGATATTTGCCCAATCCTTGGAAAAAACGCCGAAATGCAGCATCAACTTGCTTCAGCATTTGTTGCATCACATGATGATAAATTTCCCCATACCAATGTCGTTCTTTTTTGAGGTCTACCAAGTTGGCGTCTTGTTGAGCCAGTGGACTGCGTTTATTGCCCTTTTCCGTCCAGGGATAACCGTATAAAGCACCTTTGCTGACTGAGCAAGCGAGGGGGCAACATTCGGCTTGAGTTTCAATCAAACAATAGTTGCCCAATACAGGCGCTCTTGCTTGATTGTAAGCTTCTGTTCGTTCCCTGACTCTAAAGTTGTACTGCAAGCGAAGTAAATGAAGCCAGCGCTCCATTTTATTAGCCTGTTTGGGCGACGGCTTCAGCTTGTAAACGTATCCGAGTAACATAATTAAAGTGAGCGATCGCTCAGCAGTTAACCCAGAGATATTTTACTTCTATTGCTTTGGGTAGGCTTGCCTCAAAAGCAATAGAGGCGAGCTGCTGATATCTGACCCCTTCATGTTCAATTGCGTTTCCAAGCATGGGGACGCAACCCTTCTACAAAAATACCCCCATTCGCTTGGTGAATAGGGGACTCGCGAATCGGTTCAGTTTTCGGAACTATTTACAGCAAGCCAAATAATAATTTGCCATCCTGTAATGTTCCGTCAGGCATAATAGTATTGTTCAAAATGACATCGGTCAAGTTTGCTCCCCAGAGATTGGCGCCGAATAGATTTGCTTCCGATAAGTCTGCACCGCACAAATTTGCGCCCCTCAGATCGGCACCCGAAAAGTTAGCTTGAGTTAGGTTAGCTTCTACTAATCTTGCTCCACCTAAATTAGCTCTCATTAAATTAGCTCTCACAAAATTAGCACCTATCAGCGATGCTTCAGCCAAGTTACTTTGACTCAAATCTGCTTCGCTCAAATCTGCTTCGCATAGGGAAGCTGCAAATAAGTTGGCTCGACCTAATTTTACTTTCCACATGAAAGCGCCGCACAGGTTGGTTTTGGTTAAATCTGCGTCCGCTAGGTTGGCTTCAAAAAAGTTGGCTTCGCGACAGTCTGCTTCGCGCAAATTGGCGGCGACTAGGTTGGCTCCGCTGAAGTTTGACTCGCTGAGGAGGAGGCCGCTAAGATTTGAATTAGCCAGATTAGTGCCGATTAAATTAATACCTTTTAAATAAAGCGATCGCAAATCCATTCCACTCAAGTCTGTCCCACTAAAATCGCTCCACTTCAGCAACTTTTCGGTAATTTTTTGATCGACATGGCTGGTTTCTAAGACAAAGTTTTGCTGCAACATTTCCACTTAACTCACGGGCTATTTTTACTCGTCATACTTACTCAGATAGCCTGACAATTTATCCGAGTATAATTACTTAGCACGAAGCACAATTTTTTCGCACTTGGATCGCGATCGCTCTGATTAATGTTTCTGGAATGATGGGTTTAGTCAGGTAACTATCTGCGACCACTTCTAGTTTTTTTAGTAGGTCAATATTAACCGGATCGCCGGTTAAAAATATGAAAGGAATCATCGCTGTTTTTGGGTCATGGCGCAAGGCATTTAACAGGTCATAACCGTTAAGTTTAGGCATGTTGATGTCGGAAACGATCGCATCTGGAATCTGTTGCTTGGCTAGCAGCAAACCCATTAAGCCATTTTGAGCGCCAATCGCTTTAAAACCATAGGATTCCAGCAGTTCCACCAGGCAGGTTAAAGTCTCTGAATCATCTTCAATCACCAAAACTTTTTCGTTCCTACAACTAACTTGACCTGTCCCTATCACTCATTTCTCTCCTAAGTAGCATTCACAAGCCGGTCAAAATTGCCTACGTTTTGAGAGTACACCCCAAACCGGATAGAAATTGGGGAAGGAATCGGGAAGGTTTTGAGAAAAAATCGGGAAAAATTCGGGAAGATGGGTAATGGGTAATTGGTAATTGGTAATTGGATTCATTGGGTGTGGGGGCGGGTATAAGCTGAGTAGGGGCTACTTTAACCAACCAACTCGCAAAACCACGAGATATCTGGTTAAACTAGCCCCTACACCAACCACGAGATATTTCGTTAAAGTAGCCCTTACGCTTGACAATAATTACCCATTACCCATTACCCATTACCCATTACCAGTTTCCCTAAGATAATTGTTTCAAGCGGTATCCCAAGCCGTGAACGGTTTCGATAAAATCATCGGGAGCGGCTGCAGATCTAAGTTTGTGGCGCAGGCTTTTGATGTGCGCTTTGACGGTTTCCTCTTCCGGTGGATTTTCATTAGACCACAGGCTATCGATAATTACCGAACGGCTTAATACCCGGCGACCATTGCGGAGCAACAATTCTAGCACGCTGTATTCTTTAGGAGTTAAGTGCAGCGTTTGATCGTTATATGTGACTTCGTAGGTAATCGGATCGCAGCGCAAGTTTCCCCAGGATAGAGTAGGCGTTGATAGGGTAGTTCCCCGGCGGAGCAAGGCGCGGATGCGAGCGAATAATTCTGGTAAATTAAATGGCTTAACTACATAATCATCAGCTCCGGCGTCTAAGCCATCAACTTTATCGGCGCTGGTGTCGCGAGCAGTTAGCATCAGGATGGGTAAATGATAGCCGCGATCGCGCAGCCTTCTGCAAAGACTAATCCCGTCGAGTTTGGGTAACGAGACATCGAGCAAGATCGCGTCGTATGCGATCGCCTGCACTTGACTCCACGCTGCTTCCCCATCCTTGACCAGATCTACCACATATAGCTGGTCGCTCAAAGCTTCAGCTAGCGCTTCCGCCAAACGTACATCATCTTCAACTAACAAAATCCGCATACTTAACAGGAAAATCTTAAACTTGTCATCCCTCTTAGGGATGAATTACTGGCTTATGATTAATTTTACGTCCTTAACCAGGTCTGTATATGAAATGGCCTCTCGAAAAAAAAATTATTGCTGGCGGGTTTGGCTTGGCTATCCTGATTCTCGGTGCAGTGAATATAAATTCCTATCGCAATACCACCCAACTGTTTGAAAGACAAAAACGAGTAGAGCAAACCTACGAAGTTCTGCAAGAAGTTAAAGATGTGCTGACGACGCTGCGGGATGCCGAAAGAGCGCGACGTGGCTATATTATAACCGGCAAAGAGTTTTATTTGGGAACCTACAACAAAGCTATTCAAGAAATTAATCTTAAATTCGAGCGGGTTCGAGGCTCTACCGCCGATAATCGCAATCACCAGGATAAACTCGACCTAATCAAACCTTTAATTGACGAAAGAGTCGGTATAATTCAAAAGTCTGTTGAATTATACAAGCAAAATCCTTATGACAGGCAAATTCAAATTGAGCTGACAGATGAAGGAATCGCCCTACACGATAAGATATCCCAGGTTATTTATGCAATAGAAACAGATGAAAAATTATTATTACAGCGTCGTGCTGCCGATTCTGAAGCAAGTTTCCACAACGCAGTGGTCATGCAAATGGCTGGTTTCGCCATTAGCTTTGGCTTACTGCTTACAGTTTATTTACTTTTGTTGGCACAAATTAAGAAACGCCAACTCAGCGAAGAAAAGTTCCGTCAAATGGCAGAAAATATCCACGAAGTTTTTTGGATGAGCGATGCTAATGTTAGCCATTTATTATACGTGAATCCGGCTTATGAAAAAATTTGGGGACGTGACGGCGAGAGTTTATATGCAAATCCTCAGTCTTTTTTAGAAGCCGTTCATCCGGAAGACAAACTGCGGGTTACGGCTAATCTTAAAGAGAATGCTACCAAAGAATATGAAATAGAATACCGAATTGTACGACCAGATGGAGCGATTCGTTGGATATGCGATCGCTGTTTCCCGATCCAAAATTCAGCAGGCGAAGTTTACCGCCGTACCGGAGTATCACAAGACATCACCGAACGCAAGCGAGCCGAAGAAATTCGCCGCAACTTGGAAAAAGAAAGGGAACTCGGCGAACTCAAACTCCGCTTTTTCTCAATGGCTTCTCACGAATTTCGCACGCCCTTAAGTACAATTTTAATATCCGCCCAATTACTGGAAAATAGCGCTCCAAATTGGACAACAGAAAAAAAGCTTAAAAATATCCACCGGATTCAATCTGCTGCTAAAACAATGACGCAATTGTTAACCGATATTCTCACCCTAACCAGAGCCGAATCTGGAAAATTAGAGTTTAAACCACAGCGGTTGGATTTGGATAAATTCTGTAGCGATTTAGTCGAAGAAGTTGAATTGAGTTCTCGCGCTCAACAAAGCATATTTTTGATCGGCAACTGTTCCGGTAAAAATGGTTACCTAGATGAAAAACTACTGCGTTCAATTCTCAGCAACTTGCTTTCAAATGCGGTTAAATATTCCCGCGAAGATAGCCATATTTACTTTACCCTCGATTGCGAATCAGACAGCGTAATTTTTGAGATTCAAGACCAAGGAATCGGAATTTCAAAAGAAGACCAAGAAAACTTATTTGAATCCTTCCACCGAGGTCAAAACGTCGGCGATGTTCCGGGAACGGGCTTAGGTTTAGCAGTTGTCAAAAAGTGCATAGATTTACACGGCGGTAGCATTACAGTAGAAAGTAAAGTTGGTGTTGGCACTACATTTACAGTTAGTTTGCCTTTGAAAGATTGTCCCGTGTTAACTAGCGTCATTTAATCATAAGAACAGCCCCCCTTGTGAAGGGGGGTTTGGGGGGAGCGGTTAGATCTCTAGCAACTTGCGGTTTTAAAGGAAAGATTGCAGGCGCTGAATTAGATCCGGTGTTTGCATCACGCCTTCAATCCTATCGACAGCTTCACCGTTTTTAAATAGTACTAGCGTTGGTAAAGCATAAATGCGATGATCGACTGCTAGCTGTTCGTATTTATCGGTATCTATTTTCACAATTTTTAACTTTCCTGGCATTTGGGCGCTGACTTGTTCTAAAATCTTAGCCATCATCTGACAAGGGCCGCACCAGGTTGCATAAAAGTCTACCAAGACAGGCAAGTCAGAGCTAGCGAGCATGTCTTCAAAGCTGTTGAACTCTTGTTTAGTCGCCATAACACAAAATTGATTCTCGACTATAGCTCGATTCTAATTGTTGGAAAAATTTATTTCTGTCCCTCTGGGTACGGATCGCACTAAGATATTTAGCGCGGTTATTGTAGGGTCGGGTTTTACCAATCAATTTGTGCCATCACGAAATATTTCGTTAAACTCGCTCCTACACCGATGACAGATTTTTCAAGAGGATTTTTGCATGGAATTATTGCCAGAGAGTCAACAGCGGTTGCGGGGTCAGGTAGCTTTAGTTACAGGAGCTTCACGGGGAATTGGTCGCGCGATCGCATTCTCCCTCGCCTCCGAAGGCGCAACCGTCGTCGTTAACTACGCCAGTTCCAGTACGGCAGCTGATGCTGTAGTAGCAGAAATTACAGGAGCTGGAGGAAATGCGATCGCGCTCCAAGCCGATGTCTCCCAAGCCGACCAGGTAGACGCCCTGATCAACGCCACAATGGAAAAATTCAACCGCCTTGACGTCCTGGTCAACAACGCCGGTATCACCCGCGACACCCTGTTACTGCGTATGAAACCAGAAGATTGGCAAGCCGTGATCGACCTCAACCTCACGGGTGTCTTTTTATGCACCCGCGCCGCCAGCAAGATCATGCTCAAGCAAAAATCTGGGCGGATTATCAACATTACTTCGGTTTCCGGATTGATGGGTAACCCTGGTCAAGCCAACTACAGCGCCGCCAAAGCAGGCGTCATCGGATTTACCAAAACCGTCGCCAAAGAACTAGCAGCGCGGGGTATCACCGCCAATGCAGTCGCCCCAGGCTTTATCGTCACCGACATGACCAGCGGCGTCAAAGCCGAAGAAATCCTCAAATTTATTCCGCTGGGACGCTTTGGTCAACCAGAGGAAATTGCCGGAATGGTCAGGTTTCTCGCCGCCGATGCAGCTGCTGCTTATATTACCGGGCAAGTGTTCAACGTCGATGGCGGCATGGTAATGGCATAAAGAATTTCAGATTGCAGATGGCAAATTTTAGATTTCAAATTCAATTAGATTTGCCATCTGCAATTACCAATTACCAATTACCCATTACCCATTAATTACCAAGTAATCGATATAAACATCAATCGGCGAACCCCAATCTACAGTCAACCGCACCAAAACGTAGCCATCTTGCGGATCTACATTATGAACGGTGTAAGATGCAGATCCCATATGGCCTTCGGTTGCTTCTACAAACACATGCGAAGTCTTTTTGATGATGCTCCAATTCAACCGATAAACCAGCGTGCCTTTATACTTACCAAAGTAGGCGCGGTAGGCGTAGGTATTATTGGGGTTGACGTACTTCGGCGACAGTTCGGCAGTTTGTGGCACATCCAAAGATGGGGAAGAGATTGGTGTTTCTTGAGTTTGCATAATATACCTCTTAGTTTTATTAGCGAATTATTAACTCAAGTTGCTAATTGGTAATTGGTAATCGGTAATTGGATTCATAATTACCAGTTTCCTTAGATGTAACTAGCAACTTGCGTTATGAGGGAAAATTTAGCTTAGCGATCGCCAATTAGTTGGTTCTGCATTAGCGAGTCAGCTTGTGCATCAAACATTAGCTAAATTTTTTGTTAATTTAGTTATAACTAAGAGTACAAATTTCGTACAGTCGCCTGTTTTAGTGACGCTTAAATGTGGTAGCTTATTTGAGCTACAAAGCAAATAGGTAATTGGTAATGGGTAATTGGTAGTTGGTAATTGGATTAAAATGTGTTGGAGTTTTGGTAATTACCGATTACCCCAGTCATAAACCCGGTTTTTTCGCCGATTTTTCCCGATCAACCCCACGATTTTTGAGAGAAACCGGGTTTCTTGCTGATTACAGCATTTGGCTTAGTTTGTGTAGCGGCACCCGCGTATAGTGCCGCTACAATTGGTTTAAATCAAGCCTTCCCTCTCCATTCCTTCAAGAATCCATTGCATCAATTTCTCTGAACTGTTAGGCAGCGATCGCACGATCTCATCAATCTCTCGAGAAAGCTTTACACTAACTGGAGAATCTATATAATTCATAAAGCTTATATCATCTTCAGTTAAAGGTTCTACCTCTTCCCCATTATCCTTTTTCTCAAGCCGATTGATTAATTCAGCGTATCTGGCGGCGTCATTTTCGGAAAGTCCGAGTAGCCGTTGGTAAAGTTTCGTTCCTCGAGGTTTAGACATGGTTGTTTATCCTGGAAAATATCTACTTTATATAGACTAGGCCGATCAACCAAAAACAGGAAAAATTAAAATCGGCTTTTTAAGTTAACCTAATCAGCATTTAAGGTGTGAATAATCAAATTAAATAGCGATCTAGATCGCAATGCTTTTATGAACAGAGTTTACCAACCTAGAAACAAGGTTTCTAGGTTGGTAACTCAAGTTGCTAGTTATGAGGTCAAGCATTTTAGATCCCCCTAAATCCCCC
>CAYXCW010000050.1:0-48810 GCA_964463555.1 uncultured bacterium | reverse complement strand
TTCAGCCCCAAATTTATTTGGAGGCTGTTTATCGGGTAGGTGCAAGATGTGAGTCTAGGTAGTTGGTCAATCAAAAAGGGAAAAAGGGAAAAAGGGGAAAGGGAACCCCATAACTAAAGCTAGGGGCTTGAAACTTTGACGCTGTATTTCTCGTAGGAAGTATCTCGAAACACATTTTCAATTTTAATCCATGTTTAAAAACAGGGGCTTGTACCCCTTTCCCCCTTTCCCCCTTTCCCCCCTTTTTGGTCAAATGTATAATTATCTAGTTAAACCCGTTCCTACATCAATCAATATGGAATCGTTGTTTTACACTTGGAAGAATTATCGCTGTGCTTACGAAGTGCATCAACCAAGCAATCCCACTGGCGATGACGGCGTACCTCTGTTATTAATTCATCCCATTGGCGTAGGGTTGTCTCGGCATTTCTGGCAACGGTTTTGTCGCGTTTGGTATGAGACGGGACATCGAAATCCGATTTATAATCCAGATTTATTAGGTTGCGGTGAAAGCGATATGCCCCATGTCGCTTATATGCCTGCGGATTGGGCAGAACAATTGCAGCACTTTTTGCAGACTGTGGTGCAAAAACCTGTTATTTTAATAGTTCAAGGTGCGCTGTTACCTGTGGCGCTGGAATTAGTCAAATTGCAAGGTGAAGCGAATTTAATTCAGCAATTGATATTAGCGGCACCTCCAGCTTGGCAGGTAATTGCCAAAAAAGTACCGAATTGGCAGCAAAAATTAACTTGGAATTTATTAGATTCTCCCGCGGGTAGCGGATTTTATCGCTATGCCCGACGGGAGGAATTTTTACGATCTTTCTCGACAAAACAATTGTTTGAGACATCTGAAAAAGTGGACGCTCAATGGTTGGAAATGTTAGCAGCAGGGTCAAAAGAGCCTGCGAGTCGGTATGCAGTGTTTTCGTTTCTAGCTAGATTTTGGCAGCAGGATTATACCAATGCGATCGCACACCTTACTCAACCCACTTTAGTAGTTTTGGGGACAAAATCTTCTAGCATCAGTCAAGAAGGCAAGCAAGAAACCCCGGATGACCGTTTGCTGGAATACGTTAAGCAATTGCCAAACGGTCGCGGAGTGAAAATCCCCGGTCGTAACGTTCTACCTTACGAAGCAACAAGCGAGTTTGTGAATGCGATCGCACCCTCGATCTCGTCATCTAGTTAGAATCTTGATATCATCCATTCATAATTTCCCGCCAGACACTGGCCTCACGTGACCCGTAACCAGCGCTAGCTGCAATTTCATGAAAGCATTAAAGTCTTCCATTTCATAGTTAGTTTGCAGAAGTAGATGCAGCCGCTTTTCTGTTTCTTGGGTTAAGTAACCTTTGGTAAGGGCTTGTTGGACAGCTTCGCGGATTGACATAAACTAAATGGGAGATTATTCAAGGACAATCAAGATTTTTTTCAGTAAAAACCGATCTAGTTTTGAAGAATTTCTGGCTAAGGAAGCCTTTAGCTTCTTGGTAACGATGATTTTTCTCGTGGAAGTCAAGCTGAAATCTTCACCTAGAACAAATTTCTTTTGGATAAGTTTCTGCACGATCGAGAAAACGAAATCATCGAGCCATTCTGTGTAAGTATCTAGATCGTACAAGTTTTCTACAACCCAGTCAAAAGTATCCGGTTCGGTTTCATAAACTTCTAACAGTGCTGCGGAAAAAATTGTTTTTGCGTATTCACCACCTTTGATAAAGTTTAGCGTATTTTGGCAAAACTCAATCAGGGATTTACTTTTACATTGTAAAGCGCGGATAATTAACCCCAGATCTAATTCCAGTGACTCAGTATAGTTTCTGTCGGACATATTACTATCCTCTCGCTCGATACTTCTAAGATTAAAACGAAAATGTGCAGAAATTATGGAGATATAGGGAAATACCTGTAAAAATTTGATGAATTTAAATGACGAAACTTACCTACGTAGTCAGCGATTTCGCCTCGGTATATTTTCTAGGTTCATCTATTATTTACAGCATACTCATGCGTAAAACTACTGAAATTAGTGCGATCGAGGGAGAAAAAAAAGCGTCAATAAAGTCAAAATTTTTGCTAGATTAAAGTCCGCAGTCCCTTATTTTGCAAGGGTTTTGGTCAGTAAGGTTATTAATAGATAAACTGTTTTTTAAGATAAAAAATCTGTAATTGGGTAGCAGGTAGTCGAACTTATTAGCTTACTACCTACTACGGGCTGGGTAATTGTACGTAAATCGGTTGGAAAAGATAAATAGTAAAGATGAAGTTAGTGGGAAGCTAATTTTGGCGGACGACCCCTCAAACCCGTCATCAGCTGCAATACATAAATTTTAACCGGATAAATGTAGCGCAGCATCCATAAACCAAATCGACGAATTGCTACGATTGGTAAAAAATTATTAGAAAACATCCGATCGAGGAAATCTGTCATCCCTAAAATGGTAAGATTTTCCGTTTTGCGCCAGCGTTCGTAGCGCTTTAGTATCTGGATATCGCCAATATCCTCACCTTGCTGGTGCGCTGCGGTCAAAATTTGCGCTAATGCTGCGGCGTCGCGGATACCTAAGTTCATCCCTTGTCCGGCGACGGGGTGGCAACAGTGGGCGGCATCGCCGATCAGTGCGAGGCGGTGTTGGGCGTAGCGATCGCTCTGCATCAACTGTACCGGGAATAAATATCGCGAGCCGATCAATTCCAATTGACCCAGCAATCCCCCCGTGTGGTATTCTAATTTTTCCAAAAATTGCTTTTCGTTGAGTTCCAGTAAGGCTTTCGCTTCGGCGTGGGGTGCAGTCCAGACGACTTGGCAGCGATTTCCCGGTAAAGGTAAAACTCCCATCGGCCCAGAAGGCCAAAAACGCTCATAAGCGACGTTATTGTGCGATTTTTCCGGTTTAATCGTGGCTACCACGCAAGATTGCCAGTAAGGCCAACCTTTCGTCTGAATACCTGCCGCTTGACGAATGCGCGATCGCGCCCCATCCGCCCCCACCAGCAACCGAGTCCGAATCCGGGAATTGGTCATTGGTAATTGGTCATTGGTAATGGGGGAAGATGCCAAACTACTCACCTGCCCTATCTGGGGTAAGCGCAATTCGATTTCTACGCCATCTGCTTGGTAGTCGGCACCGATTACTTGTGCGGGGCAGAGGAAAGTGACATTCTGGCTGTTTTTTAATTGGTTTTGTAACGCACTCAACAGTACTCGGTGTTCTGCCGCGTAACCCAGACCATTAGTGCCTAGTTCTTGGGGTTCAAAATAGACTACTTTCTCATAATCGGCGTCAGATAAGCTAATTTTGCCGAATGTAGAGATTTGAGGTAAAATCTCATCCCATACACCGATTTCTGAGAAAATACGCCCAGAAAGTAGGGAAATTACGTAAGCGCGACCTTTAGCTACAGCAACCGATTCGGCTTGAGCTTCGATCAGCACTATACTGAGGCCAGAATCTTTTAAAGCACAAGCGAGGGTTAATCCAATAATGCCGCCGCCGACAATGGCTAGGTCGTAATCAAATGCTTGGGGTGCGATCGCTTGCGACATCGAGACGGTTTGAGCTTGTGGTTGGGACGTCATGTTTAACTAAACTTATTTAAGAATTATTACCTGGTTATTATTTTTGCAATACAAATCGAGTGTTTGCAAGTCGAGCAATTTCTAATTTAAATCAAATGACTAAAACAGCTTTTGTTACAGGCGGTACGGGTTTTATCGGTGCTAACTTAATTCAATTGCTAGTGCAGGAAGGATATACTGTACGGGCGCTGGCACGTCCTAGCAGCCGTTTGGATAACCTGCGGCATCTCGATATTGAAATTGTCAAAGGCGACCTTAACGACCCTCAATTGTGGCAGCAGATGAAAGGTTGTCAAGCACTGTTTCACGTGGCGGCGCATTATTCGCTTTGGCAAGCCGATAGGGATTTACTTTATCGCCATAATGTGCTAGGAACTCGAAATATTTTAGCCGCCGCTCAAAAAGCAGGAATTGAACGCACGGTTTATACCAGTTCGGTAGCAGCAATTGGAGTTAAAAAGGGCGGAATTGCCGATGAAACTTATCAAAGTTCGCCCGATGAATTGATTGGTGATTACAAAAAATCGAAATATTGGGCGGAACAAGAAGCGATTCAAGCTGCGAAAACACAAGATGTGGTGATTGTCAATCCCAGCAGTCCGATTGGGCCAATGGATATCAAGCCTACTCCTACGGGGGATATTATTTTAAGGTTTTTGCGGCGACAAATGCCGTTTTATTTGGATACGGGGTTAAATTTTATTGACGTGCGCGATGTGGCGCGGGGACATTTGTTAGCTTTGGAGAGGGGTAAGGTGGGCGATCGCTACATATTAGGCAACCAAAACCTCAGCCTCAAAACTGTTTTAGATCTACTTTCCCAAATTACGGGTTTAAAAGCACCTCAAAGTAGCGTACCGGCTTGGTTACCCCTCGGTGTCGCCTGGGTGGATGAGCGAATTCTTGCACCTTTGGGAAAAGCGCCTTCGATACCTTTAGATGGGGTTCGCATGGCGACGCAAACTATGTATTACGATGCCTCGAAAGCGGTGAGAGAATTGGGTTTACCTCAAACACCGATCGAGGCAGCTTTAAAAGATGCTGTAGATTGGTTTAAAAATTATTTTGACTTGAAAACGCCTAACGACTAAAGTCGCGGCTAGACAAACAAAGTCCGCCTGCGCGGACTTAAGATATTTGGTGAAAATTAGCCTGCGCGAACTTAAGATATCGGTGAAAAATTAGCCTGCGCGGACTTAAGATATCGGTGAAAAATTAGCCTGCGTAGGCAGGCTTTGTTTGTGTAGCCCCAGGCTTTAGCCTGCGGGCGATCGCAAGCAAGCATCGGAAACCCGGTTTCTAGGTTTCAAGTTTCCACCGCAAATTCTTCTGGATCGATGCCCCAATTCACCCAGCGAATTGCCTCTCTGGCGGATTTCATCGAGGGGGGTACGCGCAAAGCATGAATAAATCCGGTGCTTGGGCAGGTCATTTTTAATAAATAAATTGGCTCGTCATCAACTTTACTATCAATTTTCAACAAAGTGTATTCTCGCCAGGAATCTAACTCGGTTGCTTGCAATTCTTGGCAGATGCGGGCGTAGCCAATTTGCTGAATTAGCACTCGCCGCAATTCCACGTTTTCTTCTTCTAAAAACCATTGTACTTGCCACTGGCTTGGATGTACTTTACCGTATTTTTCCGGTAACCATACGCCGTGATAGGCGTAAACGCTGAAGCCGTCGGCATACTGAATCGCGGGTTGTCCTTCTGCGTGCAGGCGTTGTTGATTATCAAACGATAGGATGCGGGGGCGATCGCATACATAGCAAGTCTCTTTAAATGGGAAAACTTTCCCACAATTAAAGGCTAGCGACTGAAAGATTTCCCATTCTTTTGAGTCGTAAGTGCAATTTAACACAAAAATACAAAAATCAAAAAGACTGCAAGTAGCAACCCATCTTTCTGGGTAAATAGTATCAAATAAATTCCACAGTTCGTTATCAAATTGGCTATCGAGTTGGCTATCGAGTTGGCTCCACGGATTGGTTGCTAGCTGATTCCAAAGTTCGGTATCTAGTTGGCTATCGAGTTGATTCCAAAGTGTCATACGCATTTGCTTATGAAGTTGGCATCCCAATTTACCCATAAACACTGCCATCCACCATTCTCTTGACAGTTGATTCCTGTGTTGGCTTATAAGAGAGCAAGCTGCTTCAGGGCTATCACAAAAAATAATCTCAGGCTCTTGATAGCCAATTCGCTCGTATGCTGCTTTGACAGCATTAGATGCTTTTTGACGATCGATCGCATCGGTAGAAAGTGCTATCCGGCGCCACTTCTCTCGATATACCCCAATTAAAGCTTCTTGCTGAGGTGTCAGTTTTTCGATCTTAATCTGCGACATATTTAGCTCCCAGAAACCCGGTTTTTTTGGAAAAACCGGGTTTCTTACACCTATGGTAGCGATCGCTACTACCACTCGACTGATGCACTCGCTGCGTCTGGCGATAGACGTAGGGGTACGGCGATTCGAGTACCTTGGTACAAAGTTACCAGAGAGCTAGGCGATCGCTACCCATCCCCCAATCAAAAAACTTGCACACCGGGTTGTCAGCTTTTGGGAATTCTGAGGAAAACTATACTGAGAGACTGTAGCTACAACAGCGACTCTGATAACAAGCGATCGCTGCTGATGCAAGCAAACAAGGTGAGAGGAGTACTATGGGAATACACTTACAACAAGCGCTCGAAGTCGGCAAGTATCTAGTCACGCAACGTTTGAAGGGGCGGAAAAAATTCCCCCTCGTCTTGATGTTGGAACCTTTATTCCGCTGTAACCTCGCTTGCCCCGGTTGCGGTAAAATTCAACATCCCAACGAAATCCTCAAGCGCAATCTCACCCCCGAAGAGTGCTTCAAAGCCGCTGAAGAATGCGGCGCACCCGTAGTCTCGATTCCCGGTGGCGAACCGCTACTTCACCCACAAATCGATCAAATTGTCAAGGGTTTAGTCGAACGTCGCAAGTTTGTTTACCTGTGTACCAACGGTATCTTACTGGAAAAAAACCTAGATAAGTTTACACCTTCCCCTTACCTTACTTTCAGCGTTCATTTAGACGGTTTGCGCGAACATCACGATAAATGCGTCGATCGTGAAGGCGTTTTTGATACAGCAGTAAAAGCGATTCGCGCAGCCAAAGCGAGAGGATTTCGGGTTACTACCAACACTACCGTATTTGAGGGCACCGATCCCAAGGAAATACAAGAATTCTTTGATTTCCTCGCCAGCTTGGATATCGATGGCATGATGATTTCCCCAGGATACAGCTACGAATGGGCACCGGATCAAGACCATTTCCTCAAACGGGAACAAACTAAAGCTTTATTCCGGGAAATTTTAGCCCCATTCAAAGCCGGTAAAAAGAACTGGAACTTCAACCACAACCCGCTATTTTTGGATTTTCTCATCGGCGAGAAAGACTACGAATGCACGCCTTGGGGAAGTCCGAGTTACAGCGTTTTGGGATGGCAAAAGCCTTGTTACCTGCTAAACGAAGGTCATTATTCCAGCTTCCAAGAACTGCTGGATAATACTGATTGGAGCAAATACGGGCGCAAGAGCGGCAATCCTAAATGTGCCGATTGTATGGTTCATTGCGGCTACGAACCAACCGCAGCAATGGATGCACTGGAACCGAAAAATATGATGCGTGCTGCTAGCAGCGTGTTTGGCATGGCTAAATAGAAGAAGAGGGGAGCTGGGGAAGCAGAGGCAGCTGGGGAGATGGGAACAAATTACTTCTAATTCAATTGTCTTGCTTGTCTCCTCTACCCCCCTGCCTTCTTGCTCCCATTACCAATTACCCATTACCTATTACCAATGCTAGAACTTCACTGTCATACAACCTATTCTGACGGCTCTTTAACGCCTACAGAACTCGTTACTGCTGCTGCTAATGCAGGGGTACGCGCCCTTGCCATCACCGACCACGATACGCTTTCTGGGTGGGATGAAGCGTTTTGCGCTGCCCTGGAACACCAAATAGAAATTGTGCCGGGAGTAGAATTAAGTACGGTTCATAATGACCGTTCTCTACACATTTTAGGTTTTTACCCAAAGCGCGATAAATTGGATGCAGGATTGCGCGATCGCGTAGAAGGACGCTTTCGTCGCGCCAGACAAATGGTGGAAAAATTAGCCCAACTCGGATATCCAGTAGAAATGCCCGCTTTAGGCAAAGGCATGGCACCGGGGCGCCCTCATATCGCCACTGCTTTATTCAAAGCGGGATACGTCCAATCATCCCAAGAAGCATTTGACCGTTGGTTAGGAGATGATAAACCAGCTTACGTGCATTATGAAAAATTTTCTATCGTTGAAGGGCTAGAATTATTACGCCATAGCGGTGCTGTTTCTGTATGGGCGCATCCCTATCTGTTTCGCGGTGGTAAGGTTGAAGACGTGTTAAAAGAAATGGTCGATGCTGGTTTAATGGGAGTTGAAGTTTACCATCCCACCCACAGTGCTTCCGAAGTTCGCAATTTAGAAAAGCTGTGTCAAGAATACGGCTTGTTAATGACAGGCGGCAGCGATTATCATGGCCCTGATGTTAAAGGATTGGAATCTACTAAGTTAAATATGATGCATTTACCTTTAACTTTACTTGAGCCGATTAAAGCAGCTGCTGGATGTTATAACTAGGGGCTAGGGGAAGAAATACTCCTTTCGCACCAGAAGAATTATTATTGAACCGCTCCTGGCGCAGACTAAGCAGAGGGAAGAGGAAGTGAGTGTTTTAGACCATCTCGGCTAATCTGCTGATACGTTCAGAGTAGCTTTTCATTACCTCCAGCGCAAACATGGGGGTTTCTTGTACGGCGAAGAGAAAGTGCTGTCGATCGAGGTAAGCTAGTTGACAGTCTATTTTGGCGATCGCACTATAAGTTCTGTTTTTTACCTCAACTAGCGCCCCGGTGCCAAAAACTGCCCCTGTCTCTATTGTCTCTACGACTTTGCCATTGACTAATAAATCAACTTCTCCTGACAGGATACCGTACATTAGATCGGCTGGCTCGCCTTCTTTGAAGATTGTTTCCCCGGCTGAAAATATTTTAGGTTGAGGCTGTTTTTGTAATATGCTGACTGTGAGCGCTGGGTTGGTCATTTATTCAATGCGAATGTATTCTGCTGCTGCTTGTGGGGTTTCTATTTTATCTTCCGATTTCCGGTAGCGTTCGTCTAGCCAAGCTAAACAAGCACCTGTTACTTCTGCCAAAATGGAAATGAACCGGAATAGGGCGACTATACTCAATAATACACCCGTGGGGAACGATTGGTTTAGGAGTGCGATCGCTGTCCCTTCAAACACTCCCACCCCTCCCGGCGCCCCCGGCACTACCACCGATAACAGCCAAGCTAAACTAAAAGCACTTATCAGCATTGGCAGTTGATTTAAACTCACTGGGTTTAATGCCATAAATGTGAGCAAAAATCCGCTGCATCGCAGGCTGATAAAGCACAATTCCCCTAATAATAGTTTTAACGGATAGCGTTCGATTCTCCGTGCTGTAGCATTAACATTGCCATCTTTATCTTTTTTCTTTAACTTCCCAGTGTATTTGAGTAGGGGATTCAAAATTTTGGGATGAACTATGGTTAAAATTCCCATTAAACAGGGAAGTTGCATCCAATTTTGGGCAGTCTGCGATATATTTCCAGATAGCTGACTGCTGACTAAAGTCGTCAATAACGCCGCTGCGATCATTAAAAATGGTTCCATTGCTACGCTTAACGTGGCAACTTCCCCAGAAACACCGGCATTTTTAACGTTGCGAATTCTGCCGTAGTAGTGCCAAAGATGTCCAGGTAAATATTTGGCGACGTGGGTTTTTAGATAAACTTTAATTACCCAAAAGCTGTTCAAAGGGTGCTTAAATTCCCGCAGCGTCCAGCTCCACACCCATCCCGCACAAGTAAAAGCTAGTATCGTTACTACTAGCGCACTTCCCAGATAAAGCCATCCTACTGGTTCAATTCTAATTGCTGCTACTTCATGCCAATGCTTTTTGAATGCTTTGACTAAAAATATCAGCATTCCTCCTAAAATTGCCCAATGCAGTAAAGGCTTTAGGCTAGATAATTTTTCTTTCATAAACTTAATTGGTTTTGACTCCAAAAATCGCCATAAATACACCCTTTTAATCTGGATTTTTTTATTCGTTCGTTCTATTTTGAGCTAGAGCCGTCCTCGTTTGTTAACTTTAACAAATTGTTCAACATTATAACTCGGAGCGGCAATCTAGCATCTATTTTTTATCCCTATGTGCCACTTGAAAGGGTAACGCCTGCTGGGGGCTGAGATTTTGACTGACGCAATTTCTGGGAATAGAAAGATGCAGATTCTTGGCCTGTGGCGCATTCTCTAGCAAACTGGATTAAATGATGTCCAACCATGCCAACGTGAATCAGACTTTCAATTTTGCCAGCTTTAAACGCAGGTTTAGCAAATTTCCAGAAAGTTTGGCGGTAGTTGCTAAATACGCCGACTCTAAGCAGAATATTGCCCATGATAGTCAAACCTTTGAGGATTTTTTCCTTAGAAGTGCGCGCTGGACTATTAGGAACCTTGATGCGGTTTGGGTAAGTATTTTGCACGTTGTAGGCGTACCGCTGATATAAAAATTCTGGTTCGTAAGCGGTGGTAATGCAGCGCCGCCACATTTCTACTACCTGTTCGTAGGGCAGCAAAAATTCTACATTAGATTCGCGGCTTTCATCGTCAACCAAACGCCCTTCTTGTTCCAATCTTCGCCACAGGGGAGTTCTGGGTAAAGCGTGGAGCAAGTTAATCGTCAGCATGGGAATATTAGACAGGCGAATAAACTCTAAAATTCGGTCTGCGGTATCGGGCGTATCCGTATCCAACCCCATAATAATTCCCGATACCACCTCCATGCCATAGCTGTTCAAAGTTTTAATTGCCTCTAATATTGGCATACTGAGGTTGTGGGTTTTGGAAATCGATTGCAGTGCATCTTTTTCCGGGGTTTCGATGCCGCAAAAAACGGTACAAAAATAAGCTTCCCGCATCATTTCCAGCAACTTCGGACTCATGGCTAAATTTAGCGTCGCTTCGCAGGCGAATTGCACGGGATAGCCATTGCGCTTTTGCCAGTCTATCAGGTGAGGCAGTAAATTCATCACCGCGCGGCGATCGCCTACAAAATTATCATCCACAAAATACACCGCCCCTGGATTCCCGGATTCGAGCATCTTGTCCAATTCGGCGATAATTTGTTCTGGAGTCTTGAGGCGCGGGTTTCTGCCGTAAAGTTCCGGAATATCGCAAAATTCGCAGCGATAAGGACAGCCGCTGGAAAATTGAATATTCGCCAGCATGTATAAATCTAAGTTCACCAAGTGATACGCCGGAGTGGGAAACTGGTTTAAAGGTAGGCGTTCCTTGGTTTCAAAGCAAATTTGTTGGGCAGGACGTTCTTTGTGTAAGTCGAGGTATTCGATCATGCGATCGCTCGCATCTCCCAACTCGCCCAAGTGTAAAATATCAAAATCCGGGTAATATTCCGGGCAACCCGACACCGAAGGCCCACCCACAACCGTTATTTTGCCGTATTGGTGCGCCAGTTCGTTAATCCGATTGATGTGAGGGCGCTGGATGTGCATCCCGCTAACAATTACCACATCCGCCCATTTATAATCTGATTTCTTAGCTGGTTTGATATTTTCATCCACAAACCGCACTTCCCACTCTTGAGGCAAATACGCCGCCACGATTAAGATACCCTGGGGTGGCATAAACGCCTTTACCTTCCCCGTCAGCGGGTAAGCGTGGTGCAGCGTCCCAAACGAACGGCTGTATTTCGGAAAAACACAGAGAATGCGGCGATGATTCTGCGGAATATAGCGAATTCTTTCCCCAACCATCTCCGGGACTGGCTTTTCAAAGTCTTTCAGGCTTGCAGTCATCCAAGTTCCCCTCACACGCTTTTTTGGTGATGACACTAGCCCAATGTAAATTGTCCAAATCGTAATTGCAACCCGTTTGAGGATAGACAGCAGCTGTAGGGTGCGTTAGTGAAACGTAACGCACCATTGCACAAGCTTTCGCTGCCGTACTCCACCGATAACCGAATCTATCAGTCTCAATCAAAACTGACTCAATGCCATCAAACCAGTCCGTTGTCAGAATAAGAAATTTTTCAATGATACCATTTTCTTGTCTATAGAATAACTTTACTGCTCCCTTTTACCATAAATAATAAGGTAAGCAGAAAACTTTCTAGTGACGATTAGATCCAGAAATCGGGGGAAGTTTGCTAAACCAGTGAAACCAAGAGAATTTTGCCGCCTTTGGTTCGGTGCAGACGAAGCAATGGAAAATACGAGGGGATACCGCGCCGAGTGCGTCCGCCTGCTTTCACGGGTTTTAGGCGTTAGGCCAGAAACTATCAACAGCAAATGGGGCGAAGGGATTGACTTTGAAAAGATGCCAGAACAATACGAGAAGACCTTAGCCTATGCCAACTGTGTCCGGGAAATGGCAGATGCTGCTGGGAAAGACCCAGCGCTGGCAGAAATCATTATAGAACGCATCAAGCGATTATCCTAAAAGTTCTATCTAATATATATGGTGAACTTGTTGCAAAAAACAGGGTGAAAGAGTATTATCTAATCAAAGTAGCGCCGCGCCCTGGGTCTAGCACACCCAAAACGCGACTTTACCACCTATAGCCAAAACTACAGGAGGCACAGATTCATCATGTCAAAAGTTAGCACCAAGCGGAAAGGGAAAAAAGCCTCTTCGCTACAACTGGCGCATCAACTGCAACTAAAAAGCTTGTTATCCCAAACGGGCGATACATTAGATTCCCATAATCGGGTTGGCGATACTCTACCCACAATCTTAGATGAGTGGGAAATATTGCGAGTGATGGTAATTGGCTCTCATCGGGGAGTAACTTCGACGATTCACTTGCTGCACGTACTGGGTTTTGCTCAAGTTGGCGATTGGAGTCGTTTGTTACCAGCGCCGAATTCGAGTGAAGTGATGAGCATTTTGACGCGGCGGATCAAGCGCGAGATGCCTTCGGTGCGCTAGGCGATCGCACTGTTTAACCAGCAGGGGCACGGCAGGAAAAAGGCTTTAACTTGGCAACAAAACTGATTGTTGCCGTGCCCCGACCATGTTGTATTATATGTCAGGTTGATTACCCATAATTGAGAGCCGGGACAGGGCAAGATTAACGTTATCTATTGGTCGCAGATATCTCTGATGCCGTGTCCCTACGCAATCACTCTTTGAGGTTTTTTTATCATTGTTAAGCAGGGGGAAATTAGGTTTGGCAGAGCTTTGATAGCGGGAGGCGATCGCGCAAATTTTGCACATGGTTAGTTACTTCCTCACGATGTAATAGTCATTTTGAAAATCATGGGCTAATTGCTTAATTTCAACCCGACTGAATCCGGCATCGCCTAACATTTCCAGCGCCTTTTGTTGCCCCCACATTGTTCCCAATCCCATGCCGCCTGCTGCCAGAGAAACGGTCATGCAGTGCATACAGGAAATTGTGTACAGAAACGGGGCAACGGGATGAGCCAAATTCCCAGCCACATCGCTGGCGGCACGGATGTCTTGCATCAGGTAAATGCCGTCAGGACGCAATGCCTGGTAAATCTGCCGCAATACTATATCGGGATGGGCTTGGTCGTGTACGGCATCAAAGGTGGTAATCAGGTCATATTTTTCCACCTGATCGATCTTTGCTACATCTTTGACGTGAAACTGAATGTTGGCGAGGCGATGGCGCTTGGCTTCATCGGTGGCGCGAGCGATCGCTTGCTCTGAAAAGTCATATCCGCTAAAACGACTGTTGGGGAAAAGTCGCGCCAGTTTATTCAATGCCAAACCGCTACCGCAGCCAACATCTAGCACCTCCAACCCTTGCTGCAAGCCTTCTAGCAAGCCGGGAATCAATGGTAACAGGTGTTCCTCCAGGGCAGCGACAACGGTTTGTCCGCTATCTTCTGCCATCACTTCGTGAAAGCGTTTAAATTGCGAGTAAGGAACGCCGCCGCCTTTGTAGAAGCAGTCTACAATCTGGTCTTCGACAGCACCCAACAGCGGAATGTATTGGGCAAAAGGAGCAAGATTGTCGGGAGAAGATGCGCGGGTAAGAAACGCGGCGTGTTCGGCGGGTAAAGAGTAGGTTTTAGCTCGCGCATCGTATTCTACAAAACCACCCGTTACCATTGCCCCCAGCCATTCCCGCACGTAGCGTTCGTTTAAGCCAGCAGCATCGGCAATTTGCTGGCTCGTAGATGGTGGTAGTTCTGCTAACGTGTCAAACAGTTCGGTGCGATGCCCTATTGAGGTCATCAAGGCCAGCGCGCTACTGTTCATCATGCCTAAAAACCGTTCGGCAAATGCTTCGGCTTTAGTGGAGTTAAAGGTTTGGGCACTCATCGGGAGTCCTCTATTTCAATGCATCTGAACTGAATGTAACTAGAGGAGCGATCGCAAAACGTCCGCAAAACGTTCGGGTAGCGTTTTCCGGTTAGCATTCGACCGCCAGGAAGGCATATGCCTGTTGAGTTGCCGAATTGTTCCCCCAAAGCGTCATAATTGCTCAAAGGTATAGATGCAAATATAAAGTCGGTGAAATATTTTTTTCTTTCTGAGGGATGGGCTGTCAGCAGAGTCTGGTCATCCGATGGCCTGTGGAACGAAATCGCTTGGCGACGCAAACCTGATATTCGGCGATTAAACCTTTGTCTGGTAGAAAGAAACGAGATTTTATGGCTTTATCGGGTAGAAGACGCTATTTTAACCGTGGAAGTCAAGCCCATTGACCCCAAGCAATTGAGTCAAGCAGCTCAAAGTATCGGTCACGTGATACTAAAACGACTGATTACCGGCGACCAGGTACTCGACCGGCTGGGGGCGGCAGAAGCTACCTGTCGGTTGGTGAACATACAATCCGTAGTCTTGTAGGAGCATGGGCAATTAGCTCAACGTAAACCCGGTTTTTCCAGGCTGGTTGAGAATGGTGCCAGATTTGAGTAAACTCACATCTTGCACCAACCCGATAAACAGACCCCAAATCAATTCCGGGCTGAAAGCTTACGTTAGCTAAAGCTAACTAAAATCAAGGTTTTAACCCGTTTTAACGGGTTTTAGCTTTAAGCCAGAAATTTATTTCTGGGCTTGGTGCCAGATTTGAGTAAAGAAACATAAAGAATGCGACCCGAAGCCGGAAATTTCTGGATTGCTCGGTGAAAACCCGATTAATCCTGGTTTTAGCTGCCTGCCCCATAGCTAATTCCCCATCCCACATCGCCTCAACCTGCTTGCATTAGGTTCTATCAATAGTTACACTTCTTTAAACACTCTAATTTTGTTAAAGGCAGTGTTAAACTGTCCGCAGCCTTCCAAGCCAAGCCAGGTAAGGAAATTCAGCGGGCAGATCCAAAATCTAAAACTTTAACAAACAGCACAAAAGTTCGTCGAACTAACACCACCAATCGAGGAGGAGCGTAGTCAATGGGACTACCTTGGTACCGAGTACATACAGTCGTCCTGAATGACCCAGGCCGATTGATTTCTGTACACCTAATGCATACTGCTCTCGTGGCAGGATGGGCCGGTTCGATGGCACTGTACGAACTGGCAATTTATGACCCCAGCGATCCAGTATTGAACCCGATGTGGCGTCAAGGCATGTTCGTCATGCCCTTTATGGCTCGCTTGGGCGTAACCGATTCTTGGGGCGGCTGGAGCGTTGTCCCCGGTAAAACAGCGATCGATCCTGGATTTTGGTCGTTTGAAGGCGTTGCCGCCGCTCACATCGCCCTTTCCGGTTTGTTGTTCCTAGCTGCAGTATGGCACTGGGTTTACTGGGATTTGGAACTCTTCAGAGACCCCCGCACCGGCGAACCGGCGCTCGACTTGCCAAAGATGTTTGGCATTCACTTATTCTTATCTGGTCTTCTCTGCTTTGGTTTCGGCGCATTCCACCAAACCGGCTTGTTCGGTCCAGGGATGTGGATTTCCGACCCCTATGGGTTGACGGGTCACGTCCAACCTGTAGCGCCAGAATGGGGGCCAGCTGGTTTTAACCCCTTCAACCCCGGTGGCATCGTGGCTCACCACATTGCTGCGGGTATCGTTGGCATCATTGCTGGCTTATTCCACTTGACCGTTCGCCCACCGGAACGCCTCTACAAAGCGCTGCGGATGGGGAATATTGAAACCGTACTTTCTAGCAGTATCGCTGCGGTATTTTTCGCCGCTTTCGTAGTTGCCGGTACGATGTGGTACGGCAATGCTGCTACCCCAATCGAACTGTTTGGCCCCACCCGCTATCAATGGGACCAAGGTTATTTCCAACAAGAAATTAACCGCCGCGTCCAAGCGAGTTTGGATGAAGGTGCAAGCCTTTCCGAAGCTTGGTCGGCAATTCCAGAAAAACTGGCATTTTATGACTACGTAGGTAACAGCCCTGCCAAAGGCGGTCTGTTCCGCGTCGGGCCGATGAATAACGGCGATGGCATTCCAGTAGGATGGCAGGGTCACGCGGTATTCACCGATGGTGAAGGTCGCGAATTGACCGTGCGCCGGATGCCCAACTTCTTTGAAACCTTCCCCGTTGTCCTAGTCGATAGCGAAGGAATTATTCGCGCTGACATTCCCTTCCGTCGCGCCGACTCTAAGTACAGCTTCGAGCAAACTGGCGTCAAGGTAAGCTTCTACGGTGGCTCCCTCGACGGTCAAACCTTCAGCGATCCCGCAGAAGTGAAGAAATATGCTCGTAAAGCTCAATTGGGAGAAGTAATTGAGTTTGACCGGGAAACCTTGGGTTCTGATGGGGTATTCCGCACCAGCACTCGCGGTTGGTTCACCTTTGGTCATGCTTGCTTCGCCTTGTTGTTCTTCTTCGGTCATATTTGGCACGGTTCTCGGACTCTGTTCCGCGATGTGTTTGCTGGTATCGACCCAGAACTGTCGGAAGAACAAGTCGAATGGGGCTTCTTCCAAAAATTGGGTGACAAGACCACCCGCCGCCAGGAACAAATTTAAGGTTTGCTAGCTCTTGTCTTGATCTGGGTCTAACGATGACGAAAAATAGCTATTAAAGCGCGTCAGTCCGTTAGACCTTTTTTACACCTGCTTGGTAGACTGATAGTTGGCTGGATAGTCAGGAATTTTTGATATGGAAAGCTTTGCTTACATTTTGATCCTAGCGTTGACGCTGGGTGTCCTTTTCTTTGCTATTGCCTTCCGCGAACCCCCTCGGATCGAGAAGTAATTAGCAAATTTGATCTTGTGTCTATGTTGCTACTTGCAACCGTTCAATAGCAAAAGCCGCTGTAACCTATTTGGCGATCGCGCGCCTCTCCCAAGCGAGAATCGCTGGTTGACCAAATAAAAAGGTAACAGTTGGCTTTCGCTTTTTTACTAACGCAAGTTGCTAGTTACATCCTTTGCGGACTGGTAATAGGTAATGGGTAATGGGTAATGGCGAACATCAGAACCCCTGATGAATCCAATTACCTATTAGCAATTAGCAACTTGGGTTAACTAGCGATCGCTGACTACTGAATCACAAGGATTTTGACACCATGAAGTGTCCTTTCTGCCAGCATGGAGAAAATCGCGTCCTCGAATCCCGTTCCGCAGAAGCCGGACAAAGTATCCGCCGCCGCAGAGAATGTTTACAGTGCAAGCATCGCTTTACGACTTACGAGCGCATCGAATTTGTCTCAATAATTATTTTGAAGCGGGATGGGAAGCGCGAATCATTTGACCGCTCTAAATTGCTGTGCAGTATTGTGCGAGCTTGTGAAAAAACGGGTATTACGCAATTGCGGCTAGAAGCAATTGTAGATGAGGTTGAATCTTTGATTCAGCAACGTGCTTCCCGCGAAGTTAACAGCAATGAAATTGCGGAAATGGTGCTTCAGAAGCTAAAATCAATTTCTGAAGTCGCTTACGTCCGCTTCGCTTCTGTTTATCGTCAATTCCAGGGGATTCAAGATTTTGTCGATTCGTTAGATCGCCTGCAAAAGAACGGCGATAAACAAGAAACGGCAATAGATATTTCCCCAAATTTAGAACTGTCCCCAGAGGATTCCCAGCGAGGGGAAACAGAGGCTTCTTTTATGGCTCGTTCTTAAGCCAGCTTAATCATAATTTGAGTTACTTTAGCTTATTTATGGCAATTTTTTCCGTAAAGTAGCGAGTCGCGATCGCTTGTGTGAAAGATAGTTTGAAAGCTGGCGATTGCACCCCTTTGCTATTCCTGCCATTTATCGGTAATAAAAATCAAAATTTTGTAGATTAAACTAAAGAAGAAAGCCATATCTTCCCTTATTCTGCTTCTGTTGACTCAGCCATGATTGCCCACACCCCGGTAGAATTCCAAGACGAATTTGATGTCATCGTAGTAGGTGCAGGTCACTCTGGCTGCGAAGCTGCACTCGCGACTTTATTTGAGAAATTCTCGTATTTTAGTATATAATTGTATTGATCGCAAGGTGTCCCGAACTGCACGGGAAGGTATGGCGCGATCGCTATACCGCGCGCTTGGTCAAAACTAACAACATCTAGTTTGCGAACCCACGACTATTGTCGCCGTGGGTTTCTGATAAATTCATTTCTTCAAGCTATGCGATACAAAGTAAAGTTAAAAAAATCGGATGAAGGATATGCCGTGTGGTGTCCTGCTTTGCCCGGTTGTTGGTCGCAAGGAGAAACCGAGGAAGAAGCTTTAGACAATATTAAGGATGCTATTCAAGCATACCTTGAAACTCTTGAAGAATTAACTCAGGATGCAGAATTTCGTTATGTGGAAGTTGGATAATTATGCCTAAGCTTCCAGGTATAAATCACCTACGAGCCGTTAATGCCTTTGAGAAAGCTGATTTTAGAATTGTACGGCAAGGTAAGCACATCATAATGACAAATGGTGAACGAATTATTACTATTCCTAGAGCAAACCCGATTAATGCTTATACGATGGCTGGAATTGTTAGAGATGCTGGACTAACCCTAGCAGAATTCCAACAGCTTTTGTAAGCTGTAACCCACTTTAGGGGATGATGACCTGCGGCACAAGAGTTTATAACTTCATCAATACTAAGAGATTAAATTGAGCCTAAACCACCCTACGAAGTTTATTTTTATAGATTTCCAGGAACCTATTTGTTAATTTATATATAATTTTTTATTAACTTAAAATAATTTTTAATCAAATTAGGCATTCGTTATGCTTAAATCGCGAGCTTTGCAAGGCCAACGCTCGCAGTCTAACCGCTAAAATTAATCAAGAGTCCTTGCTGCATCTTGCCCTAACCCATGACTATGCACGCTCCAGTACAATTCCAAGACGAATTTGATGTCATCGTAGTAGGTGCAGGTCACTCTGGCTGCGAAGCTGCACTCGCTACTGCACGACTCGGTTGTCGCACGCTGCTATTGACGCTAAATCTCGATAAAATTGCTTGGCAACCTTGTAACCCGGCAGTTGGTGGCCCAGCGAAGTCGCAATTGACACACGAAGTCGATGCGCTGGGTGGGGAAATTGGCAAAATGAGCGATCGCACCTACCTACAAAAGCGTATTCTAAATGCATCGCGGGGGCCTGCGGTTTGGGCGTTGCGCGCGCAGACGGATAAGCGCGAATACGCGGCTGTAATGAAGGGAATTGTCGAAAATCAAGAAAATCTCAGCATCCGCGAAAGCATGGTGACGGATTTGGTTCTGGGTGCGAATGATGAGATTATTGGCGTTGAAACTTATTTTGGTGTGGCGTTTGGGTGCAAGGCGGTAATATTAACTACTGGCACGTTTTTGGGCGGTAAGATTTGGGTGGGTAATAAATCCATGTCGGCTGGACGGGCGGGGGAATTCGCCGCGACTGGATTAACGGATACTTTAAATAGATTGGGTTTTGAAACGGGACGCCTGAAGACGGGAACTCCGGCGCGGGTGGATAAGCGGTCTGTAGATTACAGTAAGATGGAACCCCAACCGGGGGATGCAGACGTGCGCTGGTTCAGTTTCGACCCCGAAGTTTGGGTGGAAAGGGAACAAATGTGTTGCTATCTCACGCGCACTACCGCAGAAACTCACCGCTTAATTCGGGAAAATTTGCACTTGTCGCCAGTATACGGCGGTTGGGTGGATGCGAAAGGGCCGCGTTATTGTCCCAGCATTGAAGATAAAATTGTCCGCTTTGCCGATAAGGAAAGCCACCAAATTTTTATCGAACCTGAAGGGCGGGATATTCCCGAATTGTATATCCAAGGGTTTTCTACTGGGTTGCCAGAAAACTTGCAGTTGCAAATGCTGCGAAGTCTTCCGGGGATGGAAAACTGCGTGATGCTGCGTCCGGCTTATGCGGTTGAGTATGATTATTTACCCGCGACTCAGTGCTATCCCACATTGATGACCAAGAAAGTTGAAGGTTTGTTTTGTGCGGGGCAAATCAACGGTACTACGGGATACGAAGAAGCGGCGGCACAAGGAATTGTAGCCGGAATCAATGCGGCGCGGTTTGTGCGCGGACAGGAAACGATCGTCTTTCCCCGCGAAGAAAGTTACATCGGGACGTTGGTAGATGACCTGTGTACGAAAGATTTGCGCGAACCGTACCGGATGCTGACTTCGAGGTCTGAGTATCGATTGTTACTGCGATCGGACAATGCGGATCAGAGATTAACGCCGTTGGGGCGGGAAATTGGTTTAATTGATGACCGACGGTGGGAATTGTACAGCCGGAAACAGGCGAATATTGCAGCCGAGAAACAGCGGTTGCAACAGACGCGGGTGAAAGAGCATGATGAAGTGGGAATTGCGATCGCTAAAAACACCCAACAAGCAATCAAAGGGTCGATTACCCTGGCAGATCTGTTGCGCCGTCCCGGTTTCCACTATATAGATTTAGATCGATACAACTTGGGCAACTCCAACCTAGAACCCGCAGAAAAAGAAGGGGCAGAAATCGATATTAAATATTCTGGTTATATCCATCGCCAGCAACAGCAAATCGATTTAATTGCGCGTCAAGAACATCGCAAACTGCCGCCCGACTTAGATTATGCGTCAATTTCCACCCTGTCGAAGGAATCCCGCGAAAAACTTGCCAAAGTAAAACCGCTGACAATTGGTCAAGCAGCAAGGATAGGAGGGGTGAATCCGGCAGATGTGAATGCTTTGATTGTATATTTAGAACTGTCTAAGCGCAGCCTCTCTGATGCAAAAGAGAAAGTGCATCAGGTTATAGCTACTCCAAACTAAACTTTGGGGTCGCGGATGTAAAATTAAAATCGAGCGATCGCATGACTTGCTGCATCACGCTTTGGTATGTTAACGCGATCGCAACCACAATACAGTCAAGATAAAGGAAAATCTTCAATGTTTAAAAAGTTAGCCGCTGAAACACTCGGAATTAGCGATATAGGCACAATTATTGCACCGGCAAATTACGACAAAGTAGATGCGGATGATTATTTGTTTCACGAAGATGGCGAGAAGATATTTTTCCTCATAAAATCAAAGAAAGATGAATATTGCTTTACAAATTTTGCCATAATTCACGTTGATGGAGATTCGGCGGTTTCTAGCAAGCGGGTTGTCAAGCGTTATGAATACGCTGACCATAAAGTTTCCAATGTAGTAATTCAAACCGCAGGCAGCATTGACTTAGATGTGGAATTGAAGTTTAGCTTACAGGGAGCCGCAGAATTTCTGATTAATGTCAATAAAAATTGCCTGGAAGGGTTGAAAGATATTTACAAAGCTTTGATTGCGATCCACAGAATTCAGAAAAGAGAAGAAACTGCACTCAATAACGCCTACCACAGTTTGGAATTATTAAAATCGATGTATAAAATCGGTAACGTCGAGAGCGAGGAAGCAATTGTCAAGCATTTCAATGCGGTTTTCAGTAACCTGAATGTAACGATATTAGAGCGCTGTAACAAACGTAACTTTAGCGATGTGTTTGAAAAATACATTCGCGGCTAAAGCGGGGAAAGGGGGGAAAGGGGCAAGGTGATAAGGACTGACGAAATTAGCAAAACAAGTAAAAATACACAAACTTGATTTGGTATAGCTTTTTTGCCAGAGGTATAATGGTTTAGATTTTTCGGTTTCCCCTCTTTCCCCCCTTTCCCCTCTTTTCCTCTTTCCCCTCTTTCCCCCTTTTCCCCTTTCCCCTCTTTCCCCTCTTTCCCCCTATAAGCCCTAAATTAGATTCAGCAACTTTCACTAGCGAGCGATATATGTCTTTAGATGTGAGGAATAACCGAGTTGCCCTCAAGCCGCTGAGCGAAGATATTAAGAACCAGCCTTGGTCAATGGAAGCTGCGGCTGACAACTTAATGGATGATGTATTTGCAGAAGTTGACACGATGCTCAAAAGCGGCGGCGAACTCAAGAGCGAACCCGCCGAACCAGAATATGTGACGATGCAGCAGATTCCGGTGCCTAGAATCAACATGCCACCGACGATGCAGGAGCGTCCAAAAGAAGCAGCGCCCCCTACGCCTGAAAAAGTCGAAAAGTCTGGAAAATCGGGGAAATCATTTGAAAAATTGCTCTTGGTTGCCGCTTGTACTTCCTTGGGCATTACCTTGCTGTTGTGGCTGGCGAGTTCTGGTAGATTAAATGGGTTGTTTGGGGCTAATGCGCCCTCGACGCCAGTGGCGCAGAAAACCGTACCGCCCGCAGATACCCAGTTTATGGATTATATGCAGCGATCGCTCGACAAGTTCAACCAACAATCAGCAGCGCCTCAACCACAAGCTTCCCCCCAACCAGCACCGCAAGTCGCTAACGCTCAAATTCCGGTTCCCTTTCCGGGAAATGTGCCCGCATCGTCTAACCAGCCTCAAAGCGTTCTAGAGCGAGTTTACATCCCAGTTACGCCCCGCACCCAGACGGTCTACATCAATCCTACCGTTGTACAGCCAAGCCCATCGCCTCAAGCCGGTGCAGCACCAAGAACTCTTCCGGCTGGTGCTAACCTAGCCGCCAGGACTCGCGCTTCTAACCCAGCGCCACAGCCTCGCCCAGCCGTCCCAGCCCCCATGTCCCGACCGGAGATTAAAACCTCCCGTCCCGCCGTCCCAGTCCAAGCCCCAGTACCAATGGCACTGGGAATAAAACTAGGCCCACCGTTGCCCCAGCACATGGTGACCGCCCGTTCCGCCATTCCTAACCCCGTGCCACGGTCAGCGGTAGCCTTCCGTCCCGCCCCGTCGCCATCCCCAAGACAAACGGTAGGGGCGCGTCCTGCCCCCGCCCCATCGCCATCACCGCAACCAACAGTAGCGGCGCGTCCCGCCCCTGCCCCATCGCCATCGCCGCAACCAACAGTAGCAGCGCGTCCTGCCCCCGCTCCATCCCCATCACCGCAACCAACAGTAGCAGCGCGTCCCGCCCCTGCTCCCTCCCCATCGCCGAGACAGAGAGCGAGGCGGGAAGCCTTGCCAGCAGCGCCTTCTACCAATACAGCAACTGCACCATCGGTACAAACCACACCAAGAGCCGAGTCTACCCAAGCAGCTGCGCCTCAAAATGCGATACGGCACGTTCTCAGGGGTGTGCTGAAGTCAGAGGATGGCTCAAAAGATGCAGCGCTGTTTGAAGTCAACGGCGTGACGCGGCGGGTGACCGTGGGCGAAAGCATTAGTTCGAGCGGATGGACGTTAGTCGAAATCACCAACCAAGAAGCGGTTATCCGCCGCAATGGCGAAGTGCGCTCGATTTATGCCGGACAAGACTTTTAGTTTAGTAGCTAATGCATAAAGAAGCAAAATAGTCAAGCGATCGCGTGCTAAAAGGGAAAATCCGGGGACGACGCGATCGCTTGATTTATGATCGAAGAGAGGCAGGATATTGCGATCGCTAACGACCAGCAGGGGAGTTAAGAGCCGTGGGTTTATTTGAAGATTTCAGCCGATTTTTAGAGACTCGCTTGGAAGAATTTATGCGGAACAACCCGCATTTAGAATTACAAGCACTAGAAGAACAGCTACGCGAACAAGAAGAAGGCACCCTGCGACTGATTGCAGATTCGCAGTTACAAGAGAAAAAATTACAAGATGAAATTCTCTCTACCGCTCAAGAAATCCAGCGCTGGCATATCCGCATAGAAAAAGCCAAAGCAGCTAATAGAATTGATTTGGTTAAACCTGCCCAAGAGTACGAAGCAACTTTATTGCGGAAAGGTAACCAACTTTGGGGACAAATGCAAGGCATTAAAGCGCGGATTCAAAAAGCCAAAGAATTACACAATCAAATACAGCAAAGGCGACAAGAAGTACGCACTAAAGCCGCTGAAGTTGCCGCCGCGCGAGCCAACCCTAAAACAGAACAAAGCGGGGAAACAACTGGTTGGAACAAGAGTAATTATAAACCTACGAGCGGGCCAGACTCTTTAGAAGACAAATTTAAACGCTGGGAAGCGCAAGAAGAGTTAGACCAAATGAAGCGAAATATGGGACGGTAGATGTGGAAGTTTTATGCTGATGGCTAATATCATGTCCGTTGAATTGCCCATAATAAAAAACCTCATCCCGTTGTTGCGTAGGGACACAGCATCATAGATATCTCGGACAAACAGAAAACCTTAATAATGCCGTGTCCCGGCTTCTAATTATGAGTAATCGACCGGACATGATATAAACAGGACTTACCACGAAGAGGTCAGAAACCGGGTTTATACGTTACTCTCTGATTGCTAAGCCAACAATTTTTCATAAAAACCCGGTTTCTTGGCGTAAGTCCTAATAAAATCATAAGCCCAACCACAAAATAAAGCCCCTGGGGAGTTTCTCATCTTTGCCAAAAGATTGTAATCTTTTTTAACAAGACCTGCGGAATTCCCCATCCGACGGGAGCGGTGGGGATGAATAGCAGGGGAAAAAATAGGGGTAAGGGTACCCCTATTTTTCCCAATCTCCTATCTAAAAAACGTGATATAGTAATTTTATTGTAAAGCGCCAGTTGAAGCGATCAAGGATAGTAAATAACGCATGGCGACAAGAAGGCAAACATTTCGACTGTACCCCAACAAACAGCAAGAAAATAAGCTGTTTGAGGCACGGAGAAATCATGCCTATTTGTACAATGCCTGCATAGCTCATCGTCGCTATGAGTGGAGAGCATCTCAAAAAAATGTTACTTATTTTGAGCAACAAAATTGTTTACCTGCATTCAAAAAAGAATGGGTTGAGTTTGCCTATTTGCACTCGCAAGCACTGCAAGCGACGGTTAAGCGCGTGGATTTAGCTTATGGTGCATTCTTTCAAGGATTAAGGAAAAGACCCAAGTTCAAGTCAATTCGCGACTACTCCGGCTGGAGTTATCCAGCGACATCTGGTTGGAAGGTTAATAGTAACGGCAAGCACGGAAGCGTCACTTTAAATGATTTGGGCATCACGATTAGGATGCGCGGTCAATCGAAGCAATGGGGTGTTCCTACTACCTTAACCGTTGTTTACAAGCCAGGAGTAGACCAATGGTTTGCATCTTTTACCGTTGAAGTTCCAACACCGGAAACTAAATTTGGTTCGGATTCGGATTTGAATTATGAATCAATTGTATGTTTTGATTTAGGAACAGAAACAGCGCTAACTCTTTATGATGGGAAAGATTTCACTGAGCTAGAGAATCCGCGCTTTACTCAGCGCTGCGAGCAATTGATCAAAAGAAAGTCTTCAGATTTGAGGCGCAAGCGCGCGCCTAGTCGGAAAAAGAAAGTTAAAGCTTCAAGACGTTGGAGGAAAGCCAGAAAACAGGTATCTAGACTTCAAAGAAAGGTAGCTAATCAACGCCAGGATTGGCAGCACAAGGTGACATCAGAGATTGCTAGTCGTTATGACATCGGTGTCACCGAACAGTTGAATACTAAGAATATGACGCGCAAAGCTAAAAAAGGCAGCAAACGTAAAAAACAGAAAGCCGG
The DNA here is from genome assembly GCA_964463555.1 of uncultured bacterium. Classification (GTDB taxonomy): domain Bacteria; phylum Cyanobacteriota; class Cyanobacteriia; order Cyanobacteriales; family Aerosakkonemataceae; genus Microseira. The sequence goes on along the minus strand of CAYXCW010000050.1, from coordinate 23,292 downwards.
ACTCAATAAGTCAATTCTTTCTGTTGGTTTCGGTGCGCTTAATCAGATGATGGCGTACAAAATTGAACAGAAGGGTGGTTTGATGTTGATGCTGCCGACAAAACAAATAAAACCATCACAGCGCTGTCCTAATTGTGGAGTAGTCCATAAAGATTGGGCTTATTTATCAAATCGCTATCATGTTTGCGGTGATTGTGGATTTGAAATACCTCGCGATCGAGGTTCTGTGATGGTTTTATATAATGTTGTGACTAATGCACAACCGGGGCTAGGAACTCGCCTCGTAGACTGTGGATGTCTAGGCTCTACTAATTCGACCAGTAAGCGTAAGCATACTGGATCGATGCGGCAACTTGGACAAAGGAAGCGTCGAAAGTCCTGTCTCAATTTGGATGGGGAATTAGAAACCCCGTCCTCCTGTGAGGCGGGGTAGTTCATAGATGAGGATACTAATCGGTGAGGGGTCACAATGTACATCGTACAAATTGCGTCTGAATGCGCTCCAGTAATTAAAGCTGGAGGCTTGGGCGATGTTGTTTTCGGATTGAGTCGGGAGTTGCAGATTCGGGGACATGCGGTAGAGATTATTCTACCAAAGTACGATTGCATGAGGTACGACCATATTTGGGGACTCCACGAAGCCTATCGCGATTTAGAAGTACCTTGGTTTGACGGGGCGATTCGCTGCGATATCTATTGCGGCTGGGTACACGGACTGTTATGCTTTTTTATCGAACCCATATCGGGCGATAATTTCTTCAATCGGGGTTGTTATTACGGTTGCTTGGACGAACACATGCGCTTTGCTTTTTTTAGCAAGGCGGCTTTGGAATTTATGCTCAAAACGAACAAGCGTCCCGATGTGATTCACTGTCACGACTGGCAAACGGGTTTAGTTCCTGTCATGCTTTACGAGATTTATCAATATCACGGCATGGCGAATCAACGGGTATGTTACACGATTCACAACTTTAAACATCAGGGAATTGCGGGTGCCAATGTTCTCCAAGCCACCGGGTTGAATAACGAGAGTTATTACTACGACGAAAGCCGCCTTTTGGATAACAACGACAAAACCGCAATTAACTATATGAAAGGCGGAATTGTTTACTCGAATTTTGTCAACACCGTTTCGCCCCACCATGCTTGGGAAGCTCGTTTTTCAGAAATTGGTTGTGGGTTGCAGCCAACCTTGGATATTCACCAAAATAAGTTTGGCGGCGTTCTCAACGGCATTGATTATAATGTGTGGAATCCGGAAGTAGACTCGTATATTCCCCATCCCTATAGTGCGGATAATTTGAAGGGGAAAATGCTCAACAAAAAAGCTTTAAGGGAGCGCCTATGGCTGCGTAATAGCGATCGACCACTTATTTGCTATATCGGTCGTTTGGACGAGCAAAAAGGCGTGCATTTGGTGCATCACGCTATTTATTACGCCCTTGGTAAAAAAGCTCAGTTTGTTTTGTTAGGCTCCGCTACAGAACCGGGAATTAATACTTGGTTCCGCCATGAAAAAGATTATTTGAACGATAACCCAGACGTTCATATAGAGCTTGGCTTTAATGAAGAGTTATCTCACTTAATTTATGCCGGAGCCGATATGATTGTGGTTCCCAGCAATTACGAACCTTGTGGGCTAACGCAAATGATTGGTTTGAAATACGGAACCGTGCCCATTGTCAGGGGAGTTGGCGGTCTTGTGAATACAGTTTTTGACCGCGACTATGACCAGGATAAAAAGGCAAAAGAACGCAATGGTTATGTATTCTATCAGACAGATAATCAGGCAATTGAATCGGCAATAGATCGGGCAATTAGTTTGTGGTATCGCCATCCCAAAGACTTCCGCCAATTAATCAGTCAGGGAATGGAATATGACTACTCTTGGCAGAATCCGGGCGCTCAATATGTAGGGATTTACGACTACATTCGACACAAGTAAGAATTTTAGATTTTAGATTTTAGATTTTAGATTTTAGATCGCAGATTTATAGCTAGGGAATAGGGGCTAGGGAAAGAAAGACGCCGCATCAAGGGTGTCTCTAATAAATCAATCCTCACTGTCGGGCAAATCTGAAATCTAAAATCTAAAATCTAAAATTCTTCCAATGTTTGTTTAATCTGGGGGAATTCATCGATGGCTTTGTAGAGGCGTTCGATTTCAAAAGTTTCTAATGCTGTTTGCAGGGTTTGACAATAGTCGAGTAATAAATAACATTGGTGTTCGGTTCCCCAATCCTGCAAGCGTTGGATAAATTTACGAATATCTCGTGTAATTAAGGACTGGCGAAGAAATTGCCATTGTGTTTCTTCTTGGCGCAGTTTTTCTAGCAGTTCTGGTAGGTTTTTTATTGTTTGTGAATTTGAGGATGGGGAGGCATCAGTTATCTTATCGTTTGATAGTGGTAACTCGTGCGGGAAAAGCTTTTTGAACTGAGCAACTAATTCATGGCAGGTGACGGGTTTGCGTAAGAATCCTTGACATAAAGAACTCACCTGCTGTTCTTGTTCAAAGGCAGCGGTAACAATAATAATAGGAATTGGCTGAGTTTGAGGATTGTTTTTAAGAGAAAGTGACGTTTGATAACCATCTAAATTCGGCATTCGTAAGTCTAGCAGAATCAAATCGGGATGGTAAATTTGCGCCATATTAATTGCTTCTAGTCCATCTTGTGCCATCAAGAGTGTGTGTTTTGTTTCGGCAAAATAACCTTGGATTAAGTCGCGATTGGATTGGACATCATCTACTACTAAAATTGTCATAGGTGCAAATTGATTGAGATTGCCGTCTAATTCGGGTTGGGGAGATTGATTGCAAGTTGAAGCAGCACAACTTAGATCTGGGAAAATGAAGCGGAAGGTGCTACCTTTACCTAATTCGCTTTCTAATTTAATGGTTCCACCCATCATTTCTGTCAGGCGCTTGGTGATAGCGAGTCCTAATCCGGTGCCGCCGTATTTGCGATCGCTTTGTCCTTCTGCTTGAATAAAAGCATCAAAAATCCGTTCCTGTTGTTCGATAGCAATGCCAATTCCCGTATCAGCGATCGCAAGTTCTAGTTGAATTTTGCAATGGGCATTTTCGATAGTTTGGCTTTTAGCGGTGATTTGTACGTAGCCAGTTTCAGTGAATTTGAGGGCGTTACCAACAACGTTAAATAAAATTTGGCGCAGGCGAACTTCATCAAAAATGATGCTGGGGGGTAAATTGGGATCGATCTCGGCGATGATAGCTAGATTTTTTTCAGAGGCTTTTTGGGAAAAAATATACACGATTTCGTTAATTAAAGCTTCCAAATTCAGCGGTTCGTAGCGCAGTTGCAGCTTTCCTGATTCAATTTTGGAGAGGTCGAGGATATCGTTAATTAGAGCCAGTAAAGTTTTACCGCTAGAAGCAATTGCATTCAAATAAAACCGCGCCTGGGGTTCTGTTACTAAGTCCTGTAACAGATGGCTAAAACCGAGAATTGCATTCATAGGAGTGCGAATTTCGTGGCTCATATTTGCTAGAAATTCGCTTTTGGCACGATTGGCTGTTTCGGCAGATATTAGCGCTTGATGGAGTTCATTTTCGATGTGCTTGATATCGGTAATATCCATTTCAATGCCGTCCCAAATCACCCGACCATCATCCATCTGGCGAGGAATTGAACGAAGTTGAGACCACTGAATTCCACCATCTGGAGTTTGTTTCCGCATCTGCATTTGATAAGCAGAAAGATTGCGGAATGATTCCTCTGTCAACTTGTCATTCAGGATACGATCTTCCTCAACAATCAGGTTATGCAAAAGGCTACCATCCTGGATTATGGCTTCTGGTTCCACCCCAACTAGCCGTTTGATACCTCCACTAATGTAAGAAAAGTGATAGCGCCCGTCGAGTTCTCGCACCAGCTGATAAATCACTCCCTTGTCGAGGTTATCGCCCAGGGTACGCAGCATATTTTCTCGCTCTTGCAAGGCGAGTTCAGCCTGTTTGCGTTGGCTAATATCGCGACAGACACAGATTAGTTCCCCTCTTTCAGTTAAGGTGAGAGAAACTTCTTCGGCGAATGTAGTACCATCCTTTTTTTTAGCAGTGGCTTCTCCTCGCCAACACTTTTTTTCCATCAGGATGGGAAACACATCGCATTCTAATCTACTAATTTCTTCAGGATAGTAGAGTTCTTTCCAGGTTTTGCCAATTAGTTCGCTGGCGTCGCTGTAGCCAAATATAGTGACATGGGCTTTATTTAGATAAGTATATTGACTATTTTGATCGATAATTGCAATGCCTTCTGTAGCGGCTTCGATAACTGCTAAATGCTTTTGCAAAGTTATTTGTGCTTGTTTGCGATCGCTTATTTCCACCACCACAACTCCCAGATAAGACGGCTGTCCCTCTGGGTCAAAAATGGGGAAATAAGACACTAACCAGTGGCGTAAAATACCCGGAAGCTGTGGCACTTCGCCGCTAATTTCTACGTTGAGAATCGGTTTACCTGTATCGAGTACCTGTTGATGTATAGGTTCTACTACAGCAGCCAAATCCGGCAGAATTTCGCCCATTGTTTTACCAATATGGCTTGCTACTGGTACCCCGTTGATCTCTGCCATTATTTGATTGACTTGTACGTAACGCAGTTGCCGATTTTGCATCAGCATTCCGATAGGTGCAGAGGCAAAAAAAGCATTAAGTTGCGCTTCTCGCAGTGCAATTTCTCGTTCTAAAACTTTGTGCGAGCTAATGTCTTGAATTTGGGCAATAAAATATAGCGGTTGTTCTTCATCATCTCGTACTAAGGATACAGATACAAGTACCCAGACAACATGACTGAGTTTGTGTAAATAGCGCTTTTCTCTTTGGTAAGTGCGAATTTCTCCTGCTAGCATTTGCCGCATGTATTCAAAGTCTGTTTCTAAATCATCAGGATGAGTAATACTCGGGCAGGTCATAGTTAATAATTCTGCTTCGCTGTAGCTCACAATTTGGCAAAGAGAGGGATTGACCTTGAGCCAGCGTCCATCGAGAGCAACTAATGCCACTCCAATTGCTGCATCTTCAAACGAACGGCGAAATCTTTCTTCGCTCTTTTGTAGTGCTTTGGTACGCTCGTTCACCTCACGTTCTAACTCGCGTTCGTAGTTTTTCCGTAACTGTTCTATTTGCTTGCGATCGCTGATATCAGAAAATGTAGTAATTGCGTAAATAACATTACCCGATTCATCAAATACGGGAGTGCTACGCACTTCTAAAGGAATAATTTTGCCATCTTTTCGATGGATTTCGATATCTTCTGTAAAAACAGTTTCTCCTTTTAAAGCGCGTATGTTTGGCAATTGTTGTGTAGGATAAAGTTGCTCGGTGCCAGCAATGTAAATTTGGTATCTTGAGGATATATTTTGGCTAAATATTTCAGTGATATCCCGACCAATAATTTCAATTCCCGCTTGATTTATCCCCTCAAGGCGACCCCTTTCATTATGAATTGATACCCCTACGGGAATGCTCTCGAAAAATTTGGCTAATCTGGCTTCGCTTTTGCTGAGTGATTGGAATATGGCTTGGAGTTGATCTGCCATCTGATTAAACGATGTGGCTAACTCGCCTAATTCATCTTCCCGGTTGATATTTACCTGCTGCTCCCAGTGACCGATGGCAATTTCTTTGGCTGCATTGTTGAGGCGGATAATCGGTTTTGTCACCCAATTAGCGGTAATAATGCCAATAATAATTGATGCGATCGCGGCGGCAATACACAGCACAATTGTGGTGCGATTATTGGCATTAATTTTATCCATAAAGTCTGCTTCGGGAACAACCACCACAATCAACCAATCCAAACCTAACCGATCTCGCCAAGGTGTGAGCTGAATAAATTGGCGCTGACCAGCTATTTTAAAATCAAGCTTTTGGTTTTGATCGATTTTACTCAGGTTACCAAAATGGTCTTTTAAATACTTAGTTGTCAATCGAATTAAAGCATATTTACTATCGCTTGCATTGATTCTTTTTGCCTTCCCATTAACTACTCTAAACGGTCGCTCTTGTGTCGAACTAGCTACCAAAAAGCCGTTACGCTCTAAGATAAAAATCTTTCCAGATCGGCTGACTTTTAGGCGTGCCAGAAAATTACTCATCTGGGCAAGAAGATGATCGATGCTAAGAACGCCGCTAATTTTTTGGGTTTTATTGTAGATGGGATAGCTGGCAGAAATTGAGATTACATCTGGTCGATCTTCCCATTGATAAATTTGGCTCCAGATAGGTTTACCTGCTTTTACCGCATCCGTATACCAAGCTTCCTGGCGCGGTTCCCAGTCTTTAACCCCTAAAAGTTTAGTGCGATTTCCCTGTTTGTCTGTGGCGTAAATATAAAGTTTACCAGGTTTAGACCGAGAAACTTCATTGATTAACAAGTTGCCATTTTCTATGCGCTCAACTCCAATAAATTCGCCTTGTGTATTGCCAAAGGAAATGTAGCCAACATCAAACACCTGCATTTGTTTCCAAAAGTAGCGTCCCGTGCTTTCAAAATTAGAGGTGTTCAACATTCCTAACTCAATCGCACTCGAATTAATTTGATTAATTTGATCGGGGATGGAAAGAAAATCGTCGAGTTGGTGAGCGATGCGATCGCTTATTTCCTGTCGTAATTTTAAACTTAGTTCGTTAACGTCTTGTTGCCCATTTTTAAACGCAAGATACCCCACCAACCCCACCGTGCCGATTAGTTGCACCACAAAGGGGACAATAAACACGGTTCGCAGTGGCAGTTTCTTCAAGGCTTTAATCACAAATTGTTATTCTTCCGTTTGGGCTGGTTTAATTTTAGCGATCGCTTCCAATATTTTGTCATATTGAAAGTTCTCTGTGTAACTTATTAGCACCTTTGCTAACTCTGTTTCTTGCTGCTCAATTTGGGCAATTAGCCGATATAGCATTTGATCGTCCAAAGCTAAAGCGGATGCTTCTAAATCTGTCAGCCACGATTCTGGTAGCTTTTGCATCGCCGATATACTTAGAACCCAGTCACTCTGATTCGACGTTTCGCTTTTTTCGTAAATAAAACGCACTCCTAAATATTGTTTAATTTTGTTAAATATTACTTGGTCTACAAAAGGTTTGTGGATAATATCATTGCACCCAGAGGACAATATATCTGGTTTTTGTTCTTCAAATACACTAGCAGTTATAGCAATAATAACTGTAGCTTTACCTTTTAAAGTTGCTTTAATTTCTTTGGTAGCTTCGTAGCCATTCATCACTGGCATTTGCATATCCATAAAAATCAGATGAGGCTCAAAAGTTTCCCAAACTTCAATCGCTTCTTGACCATTTTTTGCCACTCTAACCTCAAACCCTACTTGGGAAAGAAGCTGTACCAATAGTTCTCGGTTACTCAATTTATCATCTACGACTAAAATTCGGTAACGGTGTTGGTTAGGTGCTAGGGCAATAACGCGCTTAACCAGGAATTTACATTCATTGTTTGCCGTTTCAACTGGGGTGACGGAGATTTGGAATTTAAAAGTTGTTCCCACATTCAATTGAGAATTTACCGTCATATCGCCGCCTAAAAGTTCGATATATCTCTGACTTATTGTTAATCCTAAGCCCGTTCCTTCTGCTGCATCAATACCGGCTTTGCTTTGCACAAATGGTTGAAAAATTTTATTGATTTCTTCTGGCGGAATTCCCACGCCTGTATCGGAAATTTCAAATTGAAGCGTAATTTTTCCGTTTTCAGCTATCAGAGATACTTTGGTACTAACTACTGACACTCTGAGGATGACACTGCCGGATTTAGTAAACTTAATTGCATTGCCAATTAAGTTAATTAAGACTTGACGCAGTTTTAAGCGATCGCTCACAATCAACTCGGGAAGATTGGGAGACAAAACCAAATTTAATTCCAGCCCTTTCTCAACAGCTTTGAGCCGGAACATCTCTTCTATTTCCAACACCATTTCAATCAAATTAAAGTCGGTATTATTAACCGTTATCCGTCCCGCTTCAATTTTGGATATATTTAAAATATCGTTGATTAAATTTAGCAAATGTTCTCCGCTTCTTCGGATAATATTTAAATTTTTTTGTTGCTCCAAGGTCAGATTAGAGCCGTTCTGCATCAGTTGAGTAAAACCAAAAATTGCGTTCAGGGGTGTACGCAACTCATGGCTCATATTAGCCAAAAATGCACTTTTAAAACGGTTAGCTGCTTCCGCTGCTTCTTTTGCCTCTTGCAATTTTTCTTCCGTGCGGCGGTGCGCCTCAATTTCCGCTTGGAGTTGCTGATTTTGCTCTTGTATTTGTTTTTTCAACCTTTGGTTAGTCAGTTGAGTTCCAATTCTAATCAGAACTTCTTCCGGGCGAAATGGTTTAGTAATGTAGTCTGCTGCCCCTATTTTAAAAGCTTCCAGCAAATTGTCTATTTCGTTGCTGGCTGTGAGAAAAATAATCGGAATTTGGCAAAACTTTGGGTTGGTTTTTAACTTTTCGCAAACTGCTAGCCCGTTCATCCCTGGCATCATCAAGTCGAGTAAAATCAGGTCGGGGTGGGCAGTCTTAACCCGCTCTAAAGCTTGCTCTCCGCTAGTGGCAAAGGTAGTTTCGTACCCTGCCTGCTCCAGCATCTTGCCCATCACTTGCAAATTTTGGCTCACATCATCAACGATTAAAATTAAGCAGTCTTCAGGGTAGAACGGTTTCATCTTATACTTCTTTTGAGAGCATGAGTCGATTGCGATATCTGCCTACGGAATGCTAAGCCAACGCAATATATATATTTCTATAGAAGCTAAACAGAGGCTGGGAAAAGCACAACATTTATTTTTTACCATAAAACATTTATCTTTACTTTAAGATGCAAATGCCCTTGTTGTGTTCCCTAACTCCAGTGGGAAGATGGGTTAAATTTTGAAAATAGCTCCTAAATATGCATTTTTTGTGCAGAAATCAAGTATTTAATAAAAGTTAATATAACTGCTGGAGCAAATTAGATTAACGTACCATATAAGCTTTACTCTTACAATGGGTAATAACCCCGCTTTTTTGAAAAAACCGGGGTTATCCAAGGTTTATGAGTAGTTCTCAAGACCTGAGACGCCCAGAACGCAGAATACTAATAATTAACCACAACCCTAGAAAGCTCGCTACCCCAAATAAAGCATTACTTAAAATCGATAGCTGACTCGTTTGTGTCGAGATAATTGCTGCCCCAATAATCAGCGAACCCACGACGATACTAAAAGAAAGTCGATTAGCGGAAACATCTATGGTGCGCCGCACAAGATCTAGGTCTTTGAGAGTTAAATTCCATTTTAAAGTTTCCGACGTCACCCGGTCTAAAAGCAATTCAATCAGGCGCGGAGATTGTAAGGAAAGACTTTTAATATCCAGTGCGGTTCTCAACAGCGCTTGCACCGGATCGTTGCCAATTAATTGCCGTCGAAACAAATCCGTAATTAACGGTTTAACTTCATCTAAAAGGTTAATTTCTGGGTAAAAAGATCGCGCCACTCCCTCTAAATTTGCTAGAGTTTTGGCGTACAATCCCAGATTCCCAGGCAAGCGAATCTTGTTATTTCTTGCTACTTGCAACACCTCGTAAAATGCCTGACTGAAATTAAATTGAGAAAGACTGATATTGTAGTACTTTCTCAACATGCGATCGTAATCATTCTCTAACCGAGAGACGCTGGTAGATTTAGTAAACTCGGCGAGTTGCAGCGTTAATTGAGCGCACCGCTGAGCATCTAGATCTACAATTGCTAATATCATCTCGGTCAAAATTCTTTGGGTGCGCGGGTCGAGGCGACCGACCATGCCGCAATCTAGCAGCGCTACGCGACCATCTTTGAGATAAAATAAATTTCCTGGATGGGGGTCGGCGTGAAAGAATCCGTCAATATATAACTGTTGAAAAAAGGCGCGGAATAGTAGGGTGGTAATTTCTTGCCGCCTTTCGGGCGTTAAGATTGCTACGGTACCATTGCCGTTATTTTCTTCGTATATAACAGGCGCTGATAATAACGGTACTCCATCCATCCATTCCATTACGAGTAATTTTTCCGTTGTCAAATCCCAAAAAATTTCTGGTACAACGAGTTGGGAAGGATCGAACCAGCGACTAGAGGATAAATTGCGCCGTAATTGATCGGTAAAACCAGCTTCTCTACTAAAATCTAATTCTGCCTCTAGAGCGGTGCTGAATTCTTCTGCTAAAGACCTAATATCGTAGTCTTGACCAAACTCAGTTAGCGCGACTAAATCGGCTACACCTTTAATTAAAGAAATATCGCGGGCAACAATCGCATCAATTCCCGGACGCTGGACTTTGAGGGCGACTTCTCGACCATTGGCTAATGTGGCGCGATGAGTTTGGGCAATCGAACCTGCGGCAACTGGCTGTAAATTAATCGTGGCAAAAGTTTCTTCCAAAGGTTGTTTGAGTTGCTGCCGAATCATCACGTCAATTTCTGACCAGGGCACCGGCGGCACATCATCTTGCAGCGTGGATAATTCTTCGATATATTCTCCTGGCAACAAGTCGGGGCGAGTACTTAGCAACTGTCCTAATTTGACATAAACGGGGCCTAATTCGATCAAGATTTTGCGTAGAACCGCAGGCGGGGGTAGTTGAGGTTCATCAGCTTTGGCACCTGTCAGCAGCCGTCGCATGTAATCCCAGCCATTGCGGAGAACAACTTCGATAATATCTTTTTGGCGCGAAACGCTTTGGGTTAAAAACATAGTTGGTAATTGGTAATGGGTAATTGGTAATTTCAGATTGCAGATTTAAGATAGTAGATTTAAGATTTAAATAAATTTGATTGAGCATTGCCATTTGCTTTTGTTTAATCTCCGATCTGAAATCTCAAATCTCCAATCTGAAATTAGCCATTAGCTAAATAGGTAAACAACAAGGAATTATAATGCATCTGAAACCGGCGGTTGTTTGTGCGGCTTTCAGGGCTTGGCTGGCGGCGGTGCAATCTCTGAACCGTTGAACGGAAGATTGAACTGCTGATGCCAAACTTTGCTCGGTAAACATGCGCTTGACATAATCCGAGCAAGATTCGTCACCGTGTAACAGTCTATGGGGGTAAGAAAAGCCCTTAAGGGGCGAAATGTACTGCTTATAGGTACTAATTGCGTTTATTGCTACTGTTCTGGCTTGTGTATCAAAGGTGCTAGTTTGCATGAGAATCCACTGACTCGACAAGCGACCTTTAAGTTTTAACGGCTAAAGCAGTTTCAGCGCATCTACCTAGAGTTTAATTGGATTTTAGATTTTAGATTTGAGATCGCAGATTGGAGATTGAGTAGGGGCACAGCTCAGGTAAGTTTTGCCGGTGCCTTGCCCCTATTGTATGGGCAATTACCTATTACCCATGACCCATTACCCATTCCCTATAACAAATCTGAGAATTTGGGATTGTCTTGCAGGAGTTTGAGTACCTGTTTGATTTCTTGGGTGCGGTCTTTTTTGACGATCAGGGTAGCGTTGCGATCGCGCACAATCACAATATCTTCCAATCCAATCGTCACGATCGCTTCCGAGTCATCGCTGGAATAAATAATTGCCCCGGATGTATCCAGCCCTACATGATTGGCTAACTCGACATTCGGTTTATCCCCTTTCAGCAAGCGTTCGATCGCGTTCCAATCTCCTAAATCATCCCAGCCAAAGGAGGCGGGGATAACGTGCGCCAGTTGGGTTTTTTCCATCAATGCATAATCGATACTTTTCTTGGGTAACGTGGGATACGCATTGACGCCAGATTCTGCCAAAGGAGCGATGATTTCTGCTGCGTGGGCGTATAGTTCTTTGACAACTACCCCAGCGCGAAAAATAAACATACCGCTGTTCCACGAGAAGCGATTCGTCGCCAGAAATTCTGCTGCGGTTTGACGGTCAGGTTTTTCGGTAAAGCGGTTGACGCGGTAAGCAGGAAAATCCCCAAACTTACCAATTTGTTCCCCTTGTTCGATATAGCCGTAACCAGTTGATGGATAATCCGGCTCAATTCCCAAGGTGACAATTGCCTCTTCTTTGGCTGCGAGTGTGGCGGCGGCTAAGAGAGTTTTATGATAGGTTTCTTGGTCGGCAATCCAGTGATCCGCAGGAAAAAAGCCAACTACCGCATCTTCTCCATAGCGTTTCTGGATTTCCAAAGCCGCCCAAGCAACAGCGGGGGCAGTGTCCCGTCCTTCAGGTTCTACCAACAAGTTTTCTGCTGGCAGGTGAGGTAGCTGGGAAGCCACGCCATCGGCTAACTGACCGCTCGTTACCACCCACAATTTTTCCCAGCCTCCAGCGAGTTCTAGCAGCCTTAAGGCGGTTGATTGCAAAAGACTGTTGCCACTTCCGTCTAAACTTAAAAACTGTTTGGGTCGTTGCTTGCGGCTGAGAGGCCAAAAGCGTTCGCCTTTACCACCAGCAAGAATCACAGGGATTAAGGATGTACTCATTGGTAACCTATCGCGGTATCTAATATTTTCAGTGTTCCCACCAAGCTTCGGAGCCTAACCATGAATTTCCGGGACTTTTGGGGCGCAGCGTTGCCCCTATTATGCGATCAAATCAAGTACAACAGTCGGTAGATCGAGGGAACAGTCTTGTGCAAGCAGATGTTTGAGCTAACCGGGATGCGGAATTTACCTAGCGGGGTATTGTATCTTACTTCACCCTGGTCTAAATCTGATAACTTTCACACATGGTAAAGAACACGACATGGTTAGATAGGGTGGTGCGTACAACAGCCAAAATTTTTTGGGAATGGGGTCGCCCTGTGATTTCACTCGCTTGCAGGCGTGTCTAATGGTTGCGATCGCGATCGTCAGGTGGCACAACAGCAGTGCGCGTGGCACAAGCCTTAGTCTAAACTCCATAAAGAATGTGAGGAGCGAGCAAATGGAATTGCGTCAAGATGCTTTGGAGATTCTCAAAGAAACCAGTCGAACTTTTTATATCCCCATTAGTGGTTTGCCCGAGGGACTGCAAGAAGCCGTAGCATCAGCTTACCTGTGTATGCGTGCGATTGATGAAATTGAGGATCATCCACTGCTAGATAACTCCGTCAAAGCCAAGCTGTTGCGAACAATTAGTTTGAAATTGCAAGCAGCAGTCGATCGCAACAGTTTGGAAGATTTATCCCCAGCTTTGAAGAATCACCCCAGTCCGCTACCGGAAGTCACCTGGAGGATAGGAGAATGGGCAGTTCTCCCCCCCGCAACCATTGCTCCTCGAATTTGGGATGCTACGGCAGCAATGGCAGATCGGATGGCACACTGGTCTGAAACCAACTGGAAAATTCACACCGAAGCCGATTTAGATCGTTACACGTTTGGGGTAGCTGGTGCGGTGGGATTGTTACTGTCTGACTTGTGGGCTTGGTACGATGGCACTCAAACCAATCGCACCCACGCCATCGGCTTTGGTAGGGGGTTGCAAGCGGTGAACATTCTCCGCAACCACATGGAAGATCGTACCAGGGGTGTGGACTTCTTTCCCGATGGCTGGAGTAAAGACCAGATGTACGCCTACGCCCGTCGCAACCTGTTTCTGGCTGACGCCTATACCCAAGCTTTGCCCCTCGGTCCGGCTTTAGATTTTTGCAAAATTCCCCTGACTTTGGCTTATGCCACTCTGGACGCTCTGGCACACGGTGAAGAGAAACTCAGTCGCAGTGCGGTGATGGCTTTACTCGCCCAGGTAAGCGCCGGGAAATAGCTAAGCGCTAAAGCAGAGGAGATGGGGAAGATAGGGAAGATTTGGCAGAAATTACTTCAACTCCCCCAGCTCCCCCAGCTCCCTTTCTGGCTCAATGCGATCGCCCCAACTACTGGTCTAATCGTTCTCACCTTCGGTTTAGGCGATGATAGATTTTACGAACCCCACAAAGGTGACTTGGCTGGCGTTGCCCGCGAGGTGCTGCTGCGTGGCGATTGGGTAACGCCTACCCTCAACGGGGCGCCTTATTTAAATCAGCCGCTGTTGCTTTATTGGCTAATTGCTGCCAGTACGGCAAGGTTTTAACATCGTTTTGGGTTAAGTAAATTTATGATTTCTTTATCCGACGTTGCCGTCCAAGCCCAAATTTACGAAAGCTCTAACTCTTTGGTTTATCGAGGGATAAGAAAACAAGATAACAAAGCTGTAATTCTCAAACTGCTAAAACAAGAATATCCCACCCCAGCCGAACTGGCACGCTACAAACAGGAATATGAAATCACTCGCTCCTTAAATATAGAAGGCGCCATCAAGGCTTACAGCTTACAAGAGTATCAAAGAACTTTACTGATTATTCTGGAAGATTTTGGCGGCGAATCTTTGCATAAATTAATAAACTCTTCCCCCAAGGCTCAGAGGGAAGGAGAGCTACGCTGGCTAGGAGGCAATCTGCCAATACCCTTACCGGAATTCTTACCCCTCGCCATCAAAATTACAGAAATTTTGGGTCGCATTCATTCAGCTAATATTATCCACAAAGATATTAACCCCAGCAATATTGTTTTAAATCCAAAAACTGGCGAAGTTAAAATTATCGACTTTGGCATTGCTACCAGGTTAACCCGCACGAATCCCACCCTATCTCATCCTAATGTTTTAGAAGGAACTTTAGCCTACATGTCGCCGGAACAAACGGGAAGAATGAACCGTTTTTTAGATTACCGTACCGACTTTTACTCCCTTGGCGTTACCTTCTACGAATTACTCGCAGGACAACGACCTTTTACTACCACGGATGTACTGGAATTGGTACATTGTCAGATCGCAAAGCAGCCCATTCCTCTCCATATTTTGAGAGAGGGAGAAGTGCCTAAATCAGTTTCAGATATAGTGATGAAACTAATGGCAAAAACTGCTGAAGAACGATATCAAAGTGCTTGGGGGATAGTAGCTGATTTAGAAACTTGTCTCAGACAATTAGAAACGACGGGTAGAATTGCAGAATTTCCCATAGGTTCTCAAGATATTTCTGATAAATTTCAAATTCCCCAAAAACTTTATGGTAGAGAGCAAGAAATTGCCACCCTCCTAGCTGCTTTTGAACGAGTCGCTGGGGGAGCGGGGGGAGCTGGGGGAGCTGAGGAAGCTGGGGGAGAAATTAGTTCTACTTCCTTGTCTTCCTTGTCTTCCTCATCTGCTGCCCATTCCCGTAGCGAATTAATGCTAGTAGCGGGTTATTCCGGCATTGGTAAATCAGCACTGGTTGCCGAAATATACAAACCCATAACTAAACGAAAAGGCTATTTTATTTCGGGAAAATTCGATCAATTTAAGCGCAACATACCCTATTCTGGGCTGGTTAATGCTTTTGCTGGATTGGTGCGGCAGATATTAACCGAAAGCCAATCCCAGTTAACAGCATGGCGAGCCAAAATATTATCGGCTTTAGGTGCTAACAGCCAGGTAATTATTGATGTGATTCCCGAAGTAGAATTGATTGTTGGCAAACAACCGGCGCTTCCGGAATTAGGGCCAACAGAAGCACAAAACCGCTTTAATCTGGCGTTTCAAAACTTTATTCGGGTATTTTGTTCTCCAGAGCATCCCTTAGTCATTTTCCTCGATGATTTACAGTGGGCAGACGCCGCCACGCTCAAATTAATTAAACTCATAATGACAGAGACGAATACTCAATATTTGTTAACCATCGGGGCGTATCGGGATAACGAAGTGAACTCTAACCATCCGTTGATTATCACCCTTGAGGAGTTACGCAAATCAGGTGCAATTATCAATCAAATTATCTTAAGCCCTTTAACCATCAATTGCGTTAGCCAGCTAATTGCAGAGACGCTACACAGTAAGATTGAATCGGTTAAGCCTTTGGCAAAATTAGTGTTCCGAAAAACTGGCGGCAATCCTTTTTTCGTCAATGAATTTCTCAAAACTTTATATACCGAAAACTTGATTGCATTTAATCCAAATAAATCTAGGCAAAGATGGAAGTGGAATTTAGCTCAAATTGAGGCAATGGGATTCACCGATAATGTAGTCGAATTAATGGCAAGCAGGTTAAAGAAATTGCCTAAATCCGTTCAAGAGCTGTTACAGATTGCCGCTTGTATAGGAGGGAGATTTGGCTCAAATACTCTGGCAATAATTACCGGAAAAAAATTAAGTCATATCGATAAAATTTTATTTAATACCGTTCAGTTAGGGTTGATTGTACCAACAGTAGATTTAGAGGATGAGCTGGTAATTCAAAGCTACAAATTTGGTCACGATCGCATTCAACAAGCGGCTTATGCTTTAATTAAAGATAGCGATAAGAAAGCGCTGCAATTACAAATTGGTCGATTGCTATTGCAGAATATTTCTAGCGAACGTCTGTCAGAAGAAATATTTAAAATTGTCGATCATTTCAATCTTAGCCTTGAACTTGTAACCGATGGCGAAGAACGCAACAAAATAGCCCAATTAAATTTGATGGCAGGGAAAAAAGCCAAGGCATCAACAGCTTATGAATCAGCCGTCAGATATTTGAATTTGGGGCGGACAGTTTTGGCTGAAGATAGCTGGGAAACCGAGTATGAATTGACGCTAAATATCTATCTAGAAGCAGTTGAAGCCGAGTATTTGAACACCAATTACAAGCAAGCAGAAGCTTTATCAGACATCGTCCTGAAGCAAGCGAAAAATGTAATAGAAAAAGTCAAAGTTTATGAAACGAGGATATTGTTTTATAGCGCTCAAAACCAATTGCAAACAGCTATAGAAACTGGCTTAGAAGTGTTAGAAATGTTAGGGGTGTCTTTGTCATTATCGCCACCTCAAATCCTCTCAGTAGAGGAACTCTACAACCTGCCAGAAATGACCGATGCTTATAAACAGGCAGCCATGCGGATATTAATGATGCTATTCGCTCCTACTTATTCTACTAATCCAGGATTGTTACTACAGATTTCATTTACAATGGTCGAGCTATGTATCAATTATGGGAATTCTCCCCTGGCTGCTTACGCATATGGTTTGTATGGCTTACTTTTATGTGGGGTACTAGAAGATATCGAGCTGGGTTATCAATTTGGCAAACTTTCTTTAAAGGTATTAGATAAGTTTGATGCTAAAGAAATAAAATGTCAAGTCTATAACAAATTTAATTCTTTTATTATCCACTGGAAAGAGGCTGCCAGAAGATCGTTAGAACCTTTACGCGAAACTGTTCAAATCGGTTTAGAAACTGGGGACATACAATTTGCTTGTTATGCTTCACTTAACTATTGCATCAACCTTTCCTTGATCGGAGAGCCTTTGGGATATGTTGATAATCAACACAGGCAATCTTGTAGCTTTATGGAAAATCTTAAACAGGATTTGCCGCTGCATGTTAACCAGCTATGGGCTGAATTTATTGGTTATTTTATCGAGAAAAAACCAGATACTAACCTTGGGTTAAACGAACAAAAACTAGCCTGCATGGTAGAGAATAATACAATTAGCTTTCTCTATACTTTTTATTTATTAAAAACTATACTCAGTTATTATTTTAAGGATACTGCTCAAGCTGTGGCGATCGCATCCGAAGCCGAAACATACCAAGCTGGTTTGATCGGGTTGTTGCCAATTAGCCAAATGCCGTTGTACTCTTCTCTGGCGATGCTTTCCCAGTACCATAACTCCCCAACTGAAGAACAAATAGAATATCTGAAAAAAGTAGATCTTAATCAGGAAAAACTGAAAATTTGGGCAGAACATGCACCGATGAATTATCAGCATAAATACGATCTAGTAGCAGCAGAAAAGGCGAGAATTTTAGAGCAAAATTGGTTGGCGGCAGAACTTTACGAACGGTCAATTAAAGGCGCTAAAGAAAACGGATATATTCATGAGGAAGCATTAGCTTATGAGTTAGCGGCAGAATTCTATTTAGCGCGGGGGATGGAGAAGATTGCCCAAACTTATATGACTGAAGCTCGTTATGGATACGTTCGCTGGCAAGCAACAAGTAAGGTAAAAGATTTAGAGGAACGCTATCCTGAGTTTTTGGCTCAAAGCTCCTTAAGGAGCGACAAAAGTACGACTACTTCCAGCAGTCATTCAACTTCATCTAGCGTTTTAGACTTGAACAGCGTTCTCAAGGCTTCCCAAGCACTTTCTGGTGAAATTGTTCTGGGAGACTTATTAGCTAAGATGATGAAAATTGCCATCGAAAATGCGGGAGCGCAAACAGGTTATTTAATCCTGAAACAGTGGGGAGAAGCTGGAAATGAGAACGAAAAATGGACGATTGAGGCATCGGGGGCAATAGAATCCGATGCATTCCAGGTTTTACAATCGATACCGATTGAGAATACTTCGATGGTGTCGAAAGCAATTGTTAACTATGTAATCCGCACCCAAAAGAGTTTAGTTTTAAACGATGCGGCGAAAGCAGATGATTTTGCTGAAGATCCTTACATTGTTAACCAGCAACCTAAATCTATTTTATGTACGCCGCTGTTAAATCAAGGCCACTTGGTGGGTATTCTTTATTTAGAAAACAATCTGACTACTGCGGCTTTTACGCCGGAGCGACTAGAAGTATTGAATCTGCTATCTTCCCAAGCGGCTATTTCAATTCAAAATGCTAAACTTTATGCCGAGTTGCGCGAAAGCGAGAGCAAGTTGACGCAATTTTTAGAAGCTGTACCCGTCGGGATAGCTGTATTTACTCCCAATGGTCATATATCTTACATGAATCAGACGGGACAGCAGATACTCGGTGTCGGCGCTAAACCTGAAACTGCACGGGAAGAATTAGCTTCAGCTTATCAAATTTACATTGCCGGAACCGATCGACTCTACCCCGCCGCACAAATGCCAGCTCTACTTGCGCTCAAGGGTGAAACTACCAGCATTGATGATATGGAAGTGCATCGCGGCGAAAAGATTATACCCTTGGAGGTGATATCTACACCGATTTTCGACGATAAAGGAAATATTATCTATTCGATCAATGCCTTTGCTGACATTACAAAACGCAAGCAGGCAGAGAAAGTATTAGCAGATTACAATCGAATTTTACAGCAGCAGGTGCAAGAGCGGACTTTGGAATTACAGCGGGAAATTGAGGAGCGCAAACGAGCAGAGAAAGCGGCTTTGGCAGCAAGTGAAGCTAAAAGTACTTTTTTGGCAAATATGAGCCACGAGTTACGTAGCCCGCTCAACGCGATTCTTGGTTTTGCCGATTTGATGAGTCGCTCGCGAGATATTCCCCCAGAGCAGCAAGATAGCCTGGGCATTATTACTCGCAGCGGGGAACATTTACTGGCGCTAATCAACCAAGTGTTAGATTTATCCAAAATCGAAGCAGGACGGATAACGCTTAACGAAGTTAACTTCGACTTGCATAGCCTCCTATTAGACTTGGAAAATATGTTTCAGCTCAAGGCTGAGGAAAAAAACTTGCAGTTGGTGTTTAATAAAGCTCCAGAGGTGCCGCAATATATTCGTACAGATGAGGTAAAGTTGCGCCAAGTGTTGATTAATCTGGTTTCTAACGCGATTAAATTTACCTCATCAGGCAGTGTATCGGTGCGGGTAGCTTCGGTTATAGAGAAGGAGCAAGATAGTAAGCTTGACGAATTATTAATGAAAAATTACCGATTGTGCTTTGAAGTGGAAGATACGGGTTGCGGAATTGCTGCTGAGAAATTAGAAAGATTATTTGAAGCGTTTGTGCAAACGACATCAGGGAAAGAATCGAAGGAAGGAACGGGTTTGGGATTGACAATTAGCCGCAAATTTGTAGAGATGATGGGAGGTGAGATTGGGGTTAGTTCGCAAGTGGGGAAGGGGACTACTTTTAAGTTTGAGATTAAAGCGATCGCAATTGCTCCAGAGTCAGGCGATCGCATCCCATCTACTCCCAGAGCGATCGCATTAGCAGCCAACCAAGGAGAATATCGCATCTTGATCGTCGATGATAACCAGGACAACCGCCAACTATTGATCAAGATGCTTTCTCCCTTGGGTTTTAAACTGCAACAAGCTAGCAATGGCATCGAAGCAATCGAACTTTGGCAAGCTTTTGAGCCGCAGTTAATCTTTATGGATATCCGGATGCCGATTCTGGATGGATATGAGGCGACTCAACGAATTAAAGCCACCCCCAAAGGACAGGAGACAGCTATCGTCGCTTTGAGTGCTAGTTGCTTAGAAGAAGAGCGATCCGCTATCCTCGCTGTGGGTTGCGATGATTTTATCCGCAAACCCTTCCTCACGACAGAGATTTTGGATGCGCTGCACAAACATATCGGGGTGCAATACCTTTACGATCTACCTGCGGCTGTAATTGACTCTACCACCACCTCATCAGATATCTTGACTTTATCGGCGATCGCTGCGTTACCTGCCGATTTGATAGCTGACTTTCGCCAAGCGATAATCGATTTAGATGTGGAGATGATACAGACTTATATCGAGTGCATCCAAACCCACGCTCCTTCCCTCGCCGATGCTTTAGCTGCTTTGGCTAAGAACTTTCAGTTTGAACAGATCTTAGCTTTAATTAACCCGGGAACAGAAGCAACATGAGCCAGGATAAAACCACTTCATTTAAAGGCAATATTTTGGTGGTGGATGATATCACCGCCAATTTGAATCTATTGAGCGAGCTTTTATCTTCTGCTGGTTATAAAGTGCGCCCAGCTCCCAGTGGCAAACTAGCGATTCAGTCGGCTCAATCAACTCCGCCAGACTTAATTTTGCTGGATATCTTGATGCCAGAAATGGATGGCTATGAAGTCTGCGCGAAACTCAAAGATTCACCAAAAACCAAAGAAGTACCGATTATTTTTGTCAGCGCTTTGCACGAAGTATTTGATAAAGTGAAAGCTTTTTCGGTTGGCGGGGTAGACTATATTACTAAACCATTTCAAGCCGATGAAGTGATAGCGCGGGTTGAAACTCAACTGCGACTTAGCCGATTGGCAAAGCAATTAGCCGAGCAAAATATACGGCTGCAAGCCGAGATTGAAGAGCGCCAGCGAGTCGATGCTCAAATGCAATCTGCCAGAGCTTTCGTTGACTCGATCGTGGAAAATATCCCCAACATGATTTTTGTTAAAGATGCAGAAACTTTGAGCTTTGTCAGCTTTAACAAAGCCGGTGAAGAACTACTGGGATATTCTCGCCAAGAGCTAATTGGCAAAAATGACTATGATTTTTTCCCAGCCGAAGAAGCTGATTTTTTCGTGGCTAAAGATCGGGAAGTGTTGGCGAGTGGAGAAGTTTTAGATATTCCAGAAGAACGACTGGAAACTAAACATAAAGGCAAAAGGATTCTGCATACAAAAAAAATAGGAATTAGGGACGCAACTGGCAAACCGCAGTATTTGTTAGGGATTTCTGAAGATATTACCGAGAGCAAAATTGCCGAAGAAAAAATCCGCACTTCCGAAGCCAATTTAGCAGCTGCTCAGAGGCTGGCGCATATGGGTAATTGGGAATATAACTTTATCACCCAAAAGTTTAGTTGGTCGGAGGAACTTTTCCGCATTTTTGGTTTAGAGCCTAGCGGCTCGGAGCCAACTTACGCCGAACTTTTAGAAAAAGTTTATCCCGACGATCGAGAGTTGTTTGAATGGCATGTAAATCGAGCGATCGCAATGGGGATTCCCTACGATATCGATTTTCGCTTTTTTCGTCCCTCTGGCGAAATCCGCTACTTGGGAGCAAGGGGAGAAGCGATTTTAAACGAAGAGGGAGAAGTTGTCAAGTTATTTGGGACGGCGATCGATATAAGCGATCGCAAACATGTAGAAGAAGCACTGCAACTAGCAAAAGAAGCCGCCGAAGTTGCCAATCACGCCAAAAGCGAATTTCTCGCTAATATGAGCCACGAATTGAGAACGCCGCTCAATGCTATTTTAGGCTTTGCCCAAGTGATGCAGCGCAATTCTTCTCTATCAACTCAAGACCGAGAATATCTCAATATTATTATGAATTCTGGCGAACATTTGCTGGGATTGATCAACGATATTTTAGATATGTCCAAAATCGAAGCGGGTAAAATTAAATTCACCGAAACCAGCTTCGATCTGCGTCGCCTGCTTGCGAGCTTGGAAGAAATGTTCTGCATCCGAGCCACATCAAAAGGCTTGCAACTTTTAATTGAATGCTCAGAAGAAATTCCTCAATACATCCAAACCGATGAGGCAAAATTACGTCAAATTTTAATTAATTTACTAGATAATGCGATTAAATTTACCGAATCTGGTCAAGTGATATTGCGTCTCAAAGCCGAGTTGCGGCAACAGCAACACTTACCGATAACCCATTATCAATTATTCTTTGAAATAGCAGACACAGGCCCCGGTATTCATCCAGAAGAAATAGAAATTTTATTCCTTCCTTTTATCCAAAGCACAAGCAGTCGCAGATATAACGAAGGGACGGGTTTAGGTTTACCAATTAGTCGCAAATTTGTGCAACTGATGGCGGGAGAACTGACAGTAGACAGCCAAGTGGGTAAAGGCTCTACTTTTAAATTTGATATTCCAGTGAAGCTAGCTCAATCGACTGACATTAAAATTGAACAACCAACCGGACGGATAATTGAATTAGCACCAAATCAAAAAAAATATCGCATTCTGGTCGTAGAAGATAATTTAACCAATCGGCTTTTGTTGGTAAAATTATTGACATCCGTAGGCTTTCAAGTAGCAGAAGCTGTTAACGGTCAAGAAGCGATTGATATGTGGAATAGTTGGCAACCCCATCTAATTTTGATGGATATCCGAATGCCGGTGATGGATGGTTTTGAAGCCACAAAATTGATTAAGCAAACACCAAATGGCAAAGAAACTGCGATCGTTGCCTTAACCGCCAGCGTGTTTGAAGCGCAGCGAGAAGCTATTCTAAAAGCAGGCTGTGATGATTTTATTAGTAAACCGTTCCAGGAAAACCTATTGTTTGAAAAAATTGCAGCTCATTTGGGCGTTTTGTATACTTATCAAGCGCAAGCGCAACCAACTTCTCCAGGGGGAGAAAGCATCGATCAAATCACCCCTGAAGCTTTAGCTGTGATGCCAAAAGAATGGCTCGCTCAGCTCAACGAAGCCGCAGAAACCTGTCAAGATGAATTGATTCTCGCACTAATCGATCAAATTCCCAAATCCCACGAAGCTTTAAAGGTAGCTTTAATCGATTTAGTAGAAAACTTTCGCCTTGATATTATCTTTGAGCTAAGTCAAGCAGCAGCTCAAGAAGCTGCATTAGGAAGTTGAGGAAGACAAGGGAGACAAGGGAGACAAGGAAGACAAGGAAGACAAGGGAGACAAGGGAGACAAGGGAGACAAGGGAGACAAGG
>CAYXCW010000049.1:0-49162 GCA_964463555.1 uncultured bacterium | reverse complement strand
CAAGGGGGGCAGGGGGAGATCGTTCTTCACCCCCCTTGGCAAGGGGGGCAGGGGGAGATCGTTCTTCACCCCCCTTGGCAAGGGGGGCAGGGGGAGATCGTTCTTCACCCCCCTTGGCAAGGGGGGCAGGGGGAGATCGTTCTTCACCCCCCTTGGCAAGGGGGGCAGGGGGGGATCGCCATCCATTAATATTTGGAGGTGGCCCAGTTCTCACAGCAAATCCAGAACCATTCGCCGACTTTTTCGACATTATATTGCTCGGCGATGGCGAAAACTTGTTGGGTAATTTTATTGAAGCGTATAAACAAGTTCGCACCGCAGATAGGCAAACTCAGTTAAAGCATTTAGCAAAAGTTCCAGGAGTTTACGTCCCCAGCTTATACGAAGTAAACTATCACAGCCCAACGGGTGAAATTGCATCGATTAAACCAATAGATCCAGAAATTCCCGCCATAATTGAAAAGCAAACTTATCGAGGAAACGTCCTTTCTGCCTCAACGGTGGTGACAGAAAAAGCCGCTTGGGAAAATATTTACATGGTAGAAGTGGTACGCAGTTGCCCCGAAATGTGCCGCTTTTGTTTGGCGAGTTATTTGACGTTACCGTTTCGGACGGCAAGTGTAGAAAGTTCGCTAATTCCCGCCATTGAAAAAGGCTTAGAAGTAACAGATAGATTGGGTTTGTTGGGTGCGTCGGTGACTCAGCATCCAGAATTTGAAAGTTTATTGGAATATTTGAGTCAGCCAAAATACGATAACGTGCGCCTCAGTATCGCGTCAGTGCGGACGAATACAGTGACGGTGAAGCTGGCGGAAACATTGGCGAAACGAGATACGCGATCGCTTACCATAGCAGTAGAAAGCGGTTCCGAAAAAGTTCGCCGAATTATCAACAAAAAACTTAATAACGACGAAATTATCCAAGCCGCAGTAAACGCCAAAGCCGGTGGATTATCCGCTCTTAAATTATACGGCATGGTAGGAATTCCCGGCGAAGAACCCGCTGACTTAGATGCAACAGTAACCATGATGCGGGACATTAAAAAAGCTGCCCCCGGATTGCGCTTAACCTTTGGATGCAGTACTTTTGTTCCCAAAGCACACACGCCATTTCAATGGTTTGGCGTCAATTCCCAAGCAGAAAAGCGGTTGAAATACTTGGAAAAAGAACTGCGAAAAATCGGTATAGAATTTCGTCCCGAAAGTTACAATTGGTCGGTAATTCAAGCGTTGATATCGCGAGGCGATCGCCGCCTGTCAAAATTATTAGAATTAACCCGGCATTATGGCGATTCTTTAGGCAGCTACCGCCGTGCTTTTAAAGAACTGCGCGGACAATTACCCGAACTATATTTTTACGTTCATGCTAATTGGAATCAAGAGCAAATTTTGCCTTGGAGTCATTTACAAGGGCCACTGTCTCAAGCCACATTGCAAAAGCATTTAGCATCAGCCATAGAGCATTTTAATTAACAAAAACAATACCCTCTACCTCTTCTTTTCTCTTCCCTCTGCGCCCTCTGCGCCTCTGCAGTTGATTAATTAGGTTTCTTCTCAGGGAAAATACGTAAGTAAACCTACGGATCGTAAAAATTTATTACTTCTTTTCCGAATTAGCCGATTCTGGAGTTGAAGAACAAATTATTGGGTAATGTAATAAAGCACATTGCCTAAAAAGCAAAAACAATAATTTTATCGTCAACGAAACGCGACCATTATGGCATTCACGCAACATAACTCCAACGGCAAACAGATATTAAAACTGACTCTAGGGGCAGTTGGTTCACTTTTAGCATTGACTCCTGTAGTCAATGCCGCAACCATTGCTCGAAACAGTACTGATATTTACAATCGCACACCTTTGGGACACGCCGCAGACGTTCGCCCTGCGCTGATGGCGCAAGCAGAATCTGTTTGTCCGCCTAATAGCGGCGGTAGTCAGTTTGTTACGGCGGAAACTAGAAGCTTTTACATCTATATTTGCGGCGGAGATTTGCCCAATACTTATGTTGGCGTTGCTAAAAATGGTCGCACAGGTGGCATTATTCTGCCGCTGCAAAGCTATACTAATGACCGATTTGTTGCAGTTAATCGAAATGTACGGTATACTCTCACCCGCAACGAATTGATTGTTACTCAAAATGGGCGAGTAATTGTCAGAGAAAGAGCTACTTGGAAATGGTAGAAACCTAGTAACGCAAGTTGCTAATAGGTAATAGGTAATAGGTAATAGGTAATTGGATTGATAGGGGTTGCGATTTTGGCAATTACCCATTAGCCATTACCTATTACCATTTTTATTTGTAGGGGCTAGGTTTTTTATGCTGCATTTCAAACGTTCTAGCTTAATTGATGCGCCGGTAGAAGTTGTTTGGCGTTTCCACGAAAGACAAGATATCCTGCAAATTCTGACACCGCCTTGGCAACCCGTGCAAATTGTGCGTCGTGAGGGAGGTTTGGATGTGGGGGCTATTACAGAGTTTCGCATTTTTTTGGGGCCAATTCCGGTGCAGTGGGTGGCGCGCCATACCGAATGCGAACAATATCAACTATTTACCGACGAACAGGTTAAAGGGCCGATGCAGTCGTGGGTACATCGCCATCAGTTTACCACAGAGGGGGGGAAAACTCGACTGACGGATGCGATCGCATATTCCCTCCCCGGCGGTTTCCTGGCTGAGTTCGTCTTAGGTTGGTGGGTAAACTCGCGCCTCGATGAAATGTTCCGCTACCGCCACGAAGTCACAAAACGCGAGTGCGAAAAATAATTTTTCGGAATCTATTCTGCGAGACTTGTAGTTGATTTTTGGGTCATATTTCATAGGTCATAGGTCATGGGTCATAAAATGTTCCCTTCTATGACCTATTTCAGTTAACAATTGCACTTGCTGGCACTTCGAGCAAAAATTTCAAATCCATAAAAACTTTCCGGAATAGTATTCACCAAATTAGAAGTAGTAATTACAGAGCAATTAAACGGATTATCTAACAGCTAAGGACGGTTAAATTATGTTTGCTAAATTTAATGTAAAACAAGCGCTGAAAATGGCATTAGTAAGTGCTGGTATTTCATTATGTTTGACTCCTGCCGCTCAAGCTGGCGAATTAATGAGAAGCATTTATGGGGTTGATAACCCATATCAATATCCCAATGTAGTTGCCTATAGCTATGATGCTTGTCCGCGCAATACTTACATGTTGCGCTACGCCGAAACGAGAAATTATTACGTATGGATTTGCGCTACTGAAGGCGGAACTCTTTACTATTCTGCTCAAGGCAAAAATCCAAACCGAGGCGGTATTACTCTCCGCATTCGCAACTATTCAGGTGAAAGATATGTAGCTGCAAACGGCAATACCCGTTATGTTGTCACCCCTTCTCGGTTAGTCGTAACGCAAGGTTCCCGCACCATCCTTAGCGAACGAATTTTGCAATGGGAACAAGGAACTGGGCTTGAAGGTTAATTCGACAGCTTTTTAGAGTTTAAAGTTTGTTTCTCCTAGAGATTTTTAAAGCAATGCCCAGATGTCAACATCTGGGTATTTTTTTGCTATCTATGAAGCCGGGTTTCTGTGTAGGGGCACGGCGGGAGAATCATTCCATACCAGGGAAGATTTTATGATTGCCGTGTCCCGAAGTTTTTGATATAAACCCGATTGATTTAAGCCAGTTCGGAGCTGATTTCTCACTCATACCAAATCCGCTTCGATTACCCCTTTTATGCGGAACGACTAAAGTCGCGGCTACACAAACAAAGCCCGCCTACGCGGGCTATAAAATAAAGCGGGTTTAGAACCCTGATTTAATCTCATACCAGTTTATTTTTGTCATCTCTCTTACTATATATGCCTAAAGACGTATGCCTAATGGTGCATTACCTTTGGTAAAAAATGTAGAAAAAATAAAAATGGTATAACCCTAAACAATATGGACTTGCTTAAAAGCTGAGGTAGCTGCTTTGCGGGCGCTACCCTAAAAAAAATTCGCAAAAATCCATCTAAAGTAAGCTTTCTTTTGCAGGGACATCGCTTTACTTTGGGAATGGGTCATAGCGCGTGGGTCATGGGTAATAATTCTTATGATTAACCACGAACTACCAACTATGAACCAAGCAGTTTTACAAGCATAGTTCAGCTTGAGAAATGCCGTGAAAATTCCTAGTTCTATTGTCACTTTAATTGCCGGTATCGTTATAACCCTGGCTAGCCTCTGGTATGGACACAATCACGGTTTACTGCCAGCTGCTGCTTCAGAAGAAGCACCCTTGGTAGACGGGTTATTCGATACAATGATGACCATTTCTACCGGGTTATTTCTGATTGTTGAGGGGACGTTAATTATTTCGATTATCCGATTTCGCCGCCGCCCTGGCGATACGACGGATGCCGCACCCGTTCACGGGAATATTCCTTTAGAAATTCTCTGGACGGCAATACCTGCGGTGATTGTGTTTATTATCGGCATCTACAGCTTTGAAGTTTATAACTCGATGGGCGGCTTAGATCCGATGGCGGCGCACGGGCATAAAATGGAAGCGAAGGTAACGCGAGGGGCTGCGATCGCAGGCACATTATCGCACAACCATACACCCCCCTCCAACCAAGTCGCCGTAGGCGTGGGTGCTTCCCCAGAAAAAGGTGTTAACCCTGAATTAGACATTAATGTAACTGGGTTGCAATTTGCCTGGATTTTTAACTATCCAGATAGTGGCGTTGTATCCGGAGAATTACACGTTCCCCAAGGGCGGGAAGTTAAACTAAAAATTAGCGCCAGCGATGTAATTCATGCGTTCTGGGTGCCTCAATTTCGCCTCAAACAAGACGCAATTCCAGGTCAAGAAACCCAGCTAAGATTTACACCCAGCAAACTAGGAGAATATCCAGTTATTTGTGCCGAACTCTGCGGCGCTTATCACGGCGGGATGAAAACGCGGGTTGTCGTTCAAACACCAGAAGAATTCGATGCTTGGTTAGAAAGTCAAACCCAAGCCGCAAGCAATAACAATTTGAATCAAGCCGTAGCCGTTAACCCGCAGGAAATGTCGGCAGCAGAATTTTTAGCGCCCTACTCAGAAAAAATCGGAGTTAATCCAGAAACCCTAGCCCAATTACACCATTAAATTGGTAATAGGTAATAGGTAATGGGTAATTGGTAATTCCAGAGCAACAAAAACCCGCTCACCAATTACCAATTACCAATTAGCAATTAGCAATTAGCAATTAGCCATGACCAGCAATATAGAACTGCAAGCCCAAGCCAATAGAGAGGTTCATAACGAAGAACCGCTGTTTAGAAATTGGCGCGACTACTTTACGTTTAATACCGACCACAAAGTTATTGCAATTCAATACTTGGTGACGTCGTTTTTGTTTTACTTAATCGGCGGTTCCTTAGCCACGGCGATGCGAACCGAACTGGCAACACCGGATGTGGATTTTGTCACGCGCGAACTTTATAACGGTTTGTTAACTGTTCACGGGACGGTGATGATTTTCTTGTGGATTGTACCAGCAGGCGCGGGGTTGGCTAACTTTTTAATCCCGCTGATGGTTGGGGCGCGCGATATGGCATTTCCTAAGCTGAATGCCGTGGCTTTTTGGATTCTCCCGTTTGGCGGTTTATTGCTAATTAGCAGTTTCTTTTTAGAAGCGCCCCAAGCAGGTTGGACATCCTATCCACCTTTGAGCATTCTTAACGCCAAAGTTGGTCAGGGAATTTGGATTGTTAGCGTTCTTTTACTCGGTACTTCTTCAATTTTGGGGGCAATTAACTTTCTGGTCACCATCTTAAGAATGCGAATTCCGGGCATGAGCATCAATCAAATGCCTTTGTTCTGCTGGTCAATGATGGCGACTTCCGCACTAATTTTAATTGGGACGCCAGTGTTAGCCGGGGCTTTGATTTTACTCGCATTTGATTTAATCGCGGGCACGGCATTTTTTAACCCAACTGGCGGGGGCGATCCAGTTGTTTATCAGCACTTGTTCTGGTTTTATTCGCACCCAGCGGTTTATATCATGATTTTGCCTTTATTTGGGGCAATTTCGGAAATTATTCCGGTGCATTCCCGGAAACCGATATTTGGATATCGCGCGATCGCATACTCAAGTATCGCGATTAGTTTCTTGGGTTTAATTGTTTGGGCGCACCATATGTTTACCAGCGGTACTCCCGCTTGGTTGCGGATGTTTTTTATGATCGCCACAATGGTGATTGCCGTACCAACCGGAATTAAAGTATTTAGCTGGTTAGCCACAATTTGGGGCGGTAAGTTACGTTTAAACAGCGCCATGCTATTCGCAATGGGGTTTGTTTCTATGTTCGTGGTAGGCGGAATCAGCGGCGTTATGGTGGCTTCCGTCCCGTTTGATATTCACGTTCACGATACTTACTTTATCGTCGCCCACTTGCACTACGTTTTGTTTGGCGGTTCGGTTTTTGGTATTTATGCCTCGCTTTATCATTGGTTCCCCAAAATGACGGGAAGGATGATGAATGAAGTTTGGGGTTACGTTCACTTTGCCCTCACATTTGCTGGGTTTAATTTGACCTTTTTACCTATGCACGAACTCGGTTTATTGGGAATGAACCGCCGCGTGGCAGAATACGATCCCGCACTCGCACCGCTGAATTTGTTATGTACGATTGGTTCTTATCTTCTGGCGATTTCTACTATTCCCTTCCTCGTCAACGCCATTTGGAGTTGGTTATATGGCCCCTTAGCGGGTGATAATCCTTGGCAAGCACTAACCTTGGAATGGACAACCCCTTCACCACCGCCAGCGGAAAATTTTGCTACCACTCCGGTTTTAGCAATTGGCCCTTATGACTATGGTATGGGAAACCGCAACACCGAAGTCGATGTTCCCTTCTCGGAAGCAGAAGATCCAGCTTTATCCGCCGGACCAAATTCTGCCCTACGCGCCGATCCCGATCCAACAAAAGCGGCGCATTCTGACGATCGTGAAGGATAATTTTAGATTTGAGATTTTAGATTTTAGATTTAATTTCAATCTAAAATCTGCTATCTAAAATCTGCAATTCAATTAGCAATTACCAATTACCAATTCATGCAAAGTTCAACCATCGATCCATCTAAAACAGAGCTAAACTATCACCATAAAGATGAAGCAACTCATGAAGCCCATCCCGATCATCGTTTATTTGGGTTGCTAGTCTTCCTGGTGGCAGAAGGAATGATTTTTATGGGGCTATTTAGCGCCTATCTCACCTTCCGCGCCGTCGCCCCAGTTTGGCCTCCCGCAGGTACGCCTGAGTTAGATTTATTGCTGCCTGGAATTAATACTTTGGTGCTAATTTCTAGCAGTTTTGTGATTCACCAAGCCGATACGGCGATTAAAAATAACAACGTCGTCGGAATGCGAAATTGGTTTATCGTCACCGCTGTGATGGGCGTACTTTTCCTCGCCGGACAAGGTTACGAATACAGCCATCTGGAGTTTGGTCTGAAAAGTAATTTATTTGCCAGTACGTTTTACGTTTTAACTGGTTTCCACGGTTTGCACGTTTGCATCGGCGTGTTGGCAATTATGGCGGTGTTGTGGCGAAGTCTTAAACCGAATCACTATTCCAGTCAACACTACTTTGGCATCGAAGCAGCCGAACTCTACTGGCACTTTGTAGACATTATTTGGGTAATTCTGTTTTTCCTGCTTTACATTCTTTAGATTCCCTTGCACGCACTTTTTAACCAAAATGTCCCCAATTGGGGACATTTTTTTGAGTTTAATCGACTTCTTTTCTTGCTTTACTCAGATCTTGCACCTTGGCTAAAAACCGGGTTTCTTGCAAATAGCTCAGCTTGAAAGCCTAGATTTTTCGTCAAGAAACCCGGTTTTTGAAGGCTTGTTGATAATGGTGCAAGATGTAAGTTTACATTCTTTAGATTCCCTTGCACGCACTTTTTGACCAAAACGTCCCCAATTGGGGAGGTTTTTTTGAGTTCATTCGACTTCAAGCATCGCACCGCTTATACTCGCATCCGCTTTTATTTCCCCGTTCATGCTTAACGACTAAAGTCGCGGCTATATAGACAAAGACCGCCTGCGCGGTCTATATGAATAATGGGGTCGTTGACCCGGATTTTGGATTGCGGTTTTACCCGATCCGCAGGCTCAGCAGTTTAACAATGTATTAAGTTTTACATTTAAATAAAACAGAAGTATAAATTAACATTAAGTTCTCAGTAGAAACGCTAGAAAGTTGCTAGGAGTTCATATAACCTAAGTCTGGCCTGAGCCTTGGTTTAGCTGGGTGGGATATGCTTTTCCGGCACGCGCGACGCGATCGCTCGCGCAATTCCAGCGCCAAAAATCCTTGTGCGGATTTGAACCGCACATCTGTCGCGAAAAAAATCAACTTTTCCCTATTTAGGGAACCTTTTTAGCGGGATTCACTCCTAAGCTACAGGTCAGGGTGCTTAGTTTGACACTCAACAGTGTTTTAAGGAAACCATTAACCTATGAATCACACTGACGATAATCTTCTAGTTCGTAAAGACGTTAAAGATCTTACCCCCCAAGAAAAACAGCGGTTTGTCAACGCTGTTTTAGCCTTAAAAAGAAGACCTTCCTCCTACACAATTTTTAATCCCGCCACCAACACAACCCAAACTCCACGCAATGCCTATGATTACTTCGTCGAGCTGCATCAATTAGCCTTTGGCGAAAATCACTCTCCAGGACACGGACAGGGCGGGGGCGGATCGATGATGGATATGCCGCCCGTCCACGGCGTCGATCCGTTCCTGCCGTGGCACCGGGAATTTATCCGCAGGTTTGAGCAAGAACTACAGCTAGTAGATCCAGGCGTCAGCCTACCTTACTGGGATGCTACCTCGTCAGAAAGCACCAGAGCCGTGTTCAGCGACGACTTTATGGGCGGTTCTGGTAGCCCGCAAGATAATTATTTTGTGCGGACGGGGCCGTTTAAAGCACCGAATTTTTCGCAGCGGAATCTATCAACAGAACAGCTAATCCAGCAAGGCGTGTGGGCGTTTAACTTTAATTCTCACTCGTCAGTAGATCCCAACGGAGAGGCGCGGTTTCTACAGCGTACTTTTGGCTCGTTAAATCAGGATTCAGTGTTTTTTGGTAGTCCTAATTTACCCACAAAAGCCGACGTTGAAGAAGCGCTCAGCCAACCCACCTACAGTACATTTCGCCCTACCTTGGAAGCTACGCCCCACGGACGCCCTCATGTCTGGGTAGGCGGCCCGATGGCTTTGGCAACATCTCCCAACGATCCGACATTTTTCCTACACCACGCCAACATTGACCGCCTGTGGGTCGAGTGGATCGAACGCAACCAAAACAATCCCAACTTTCGTCCTTATACTCCTTTAGACGGCGCGCCGGGAAGTGCTGGACTTGACATCAACGATCCCTTATATAATTTCGGCAATGTTTCTCCAGAGCAGCTGCTGGCTACCGAACCTCTGGGTTACGTGTACGATACAAGCGATCGCCAATCCACCCAAACCCCCAATCCCCCAAACCCCAATCCCCCAAACCCCGATCCCCAAAACCCCAATCCCCCAACCCCCCAACCAGGTATCGATCCATCTTTACCGCAAATCTCCGTTAACGATCCATCGGTAGGAGAAGGTAGCGGCAACGTCAACTTTGTCATCAGTTTGTCGGCACCCAGCAAGCAGACGGTGACAGTAGACTATGCTTTGACATTTGCCAACACCGAGGGCAATACCGCCTACGAAACAGTTTTAACCGGGAACCAAGAAGTCCCGCCCGTCAATTCTAAAGCTACCGGCTTCGGCTTTTTCCAACTTAACGGTCAAGGCGATGCCCTGACTTATGCGACCAAAATTTCCGGCTTAGATTTTGGCCCGTTGTTGGGCAAAGCACCTCAAACCGCCGATACGGCAGATGATGTTACTGGCGTTCACTTTCACGCCGGGTCATTAGGCGTCAACGGCCCGATTGTGTTAGATATTACCAAAGGTCAAGACGCCGACGACTTCAAGGCTACGATTAACTCAGATGGTTCGACTATTATTACTGGGGTTTGGGAAACAACCGATCAAGCGAATAAATCGATTAGCGAGTTTACCGCCAGTTTCAAGTCGGCAACACCCGGAGACGATACCAAGCTGTACTTAAACGTACATACCAAAGCGTCGCCCGCGGGTGAAATTCGCGGTCAAATTACCGGCGGGCGTCCCGACGTCAGTGCTGTTGCCTCTAAGGGTCAGATAACGTTCAATCCAGGGCAAACCAAACAGGTTATTACTTTAAACGTTATCGATGACAGGCTGCCGGAGTTTGACGAAACAGCGCCGATCTTTTTGAGCAACGCCAAAGGCGCTGCGATCGCTGACGCCCAAGGTCTTGGTACGATTCTCGATAACGACGGTGGCGGCGGCAAAAACAATGCGCCCCAAACACCGCAGACGG
Source organism: uncultured bacterium (assembly GCA_964463555.1). Classification (GTDB taxonomy): domain Bacteria; phylum Cyanobacteriota; class Cyanobacteriia; order Cyanobacteriales; family Aerosakkonemataceae; genus Microseira. The sequence continues at coordinate 38,729 of CAYXCW010000049.1, read as the reverse complement.
GTAGCAAAGGCAACGATACCCTTTCCGGCGACAACGGCAACAACACGCTTTCTGGCGGCGATGGGGATGATGTGTTTTATGCCGGAGATGGGGACGACACAGCCTTTGGCGGTAAAGGCAAAGACTTTTTCTACGGTGACGGCGGTAACGACGAACTCAACGGCAACCAAGGCAACGATACCCTGTATGGAGGTAAAGGAAATAACACCCTGTACGGTGGTAAAGGCGATGACGATGTTTATGGGGATGGGGATGACGATGTTCTTTACGGCAATATAGGTAGCGATCGCATCTACGGTAAAGGCCAAGATAAACTCTACGGCAACCAAGACGACGACTCGGTTTATGGTGGCGTAGGCGAAAGTACGATCTACGGCGGTCAAGGCGATGACATGGTCTGCGGCGACGAGGACGATGATGATGTTTATGGCGATAAAGGTAAAGACATCGTCATTGGTGCCAATCCCAAAGCCTCCAGACCTGGAGTTGGCGAGATCGATAGTCTGACGGGTGGTTCAGAATCAGATAGCTTTATCCTGGGAGGTAAGCTCGGAGCCTACTACAACGACGGCAATACGAAAGATAAGGGTTTGAGCGATTACGCTGTCATCACCGACTTCAACACCAAGGAAGATTTTATCGTGCTGTCAGGTTCCATCTCTGGCTATCTGCTGGTTGCCTCTCCCAACGGTTTACCCAGCGGCACGGCAATTTACCAAAGGACGGTAGGTGAAGATGAACTGATTGCGATCGTTCAAGGGGTTGTCGATTTGAGCTTGTCTAGCAGTTACTTTAATTACATCTGAACTAGCACACACTGACCTACGGTACAGTGTGATGGCTTTCCCAATTCATCGGCAACTGCCTCCAGGACTCCATAATCCCATTGGTCTGACATTGCCTCCAAGGGCAGGAGTCCTGGTTCCCAAGACCCATAACTTTCTCTTGCCAAGAGTACCTATCAGCTTGGTTTTCGCTTACGGTAGTGAGGGTCAAGATAGTTCAAGCTGACCACAAGACTTGCTCGTGCAAGTCGCTGTTCCCCTCCCGAGTGCTGAGTCCTGCGGACACACTGCGCGAACGCACATTGGTCACTCTATCGCTCACGGGCGAGCGAGCATTCATCTCACACTCACGGCTTCACCGAGTGTGAGATGAATGCTGCTAGAGCTAATCGATCAAATGGGGCAGATGAGCGACAATGCGTGCATAATACATCCAAGGCTTCCTCATCTTCCCCAGTTACTATGCCTCCCATTATCTTGTTCCCCCTACTGGTATTGAGCGTTTTATGGGTCGCTAACGCGATCGTGCTTTACCCTTTAGAATTGATCCGGACGTTTAGCATCCCAGGGTGGTTGAGTTTAGTTGCGATCGCCCTCGTGGTATCTTGGTGCTTCGGCGAGTAAACGTAACACTGAGTAACAAAAACATCTTCCTAGCAGAGCAAATCCGATCAAAATGGCTGGCAGAATTCCACTGATTTTTCGTTCCAAGCGTCGTGTCGCAAACTTCTCGCGCTCGGCAAGTGCAGTTAGACCGCAAGCTGCGGTGCGCCCGATGGGCGGCAAATACCGAGCCTTGGTGTTGATGCTGATTGTCACTTCATTTATCAGCGTTTGCACGGCTCGCTTAGTGCAACTGCAACTGCTACAAGGACAGTACTACCGGAAACAAGCCGAACAAAACCGCGTGCGCCTAATCCCGATGGCATCCGCAAGGGGGAATATTGTAGACCGGAAAGGCAAAGTGATGGCAGCCAGTCGGGTAGCTCGCTCTGTGTTTGTGTGGCCGATGCAACAAACCCCCGCCGAATGGCAAGTCACAGCCGGTAAACTGAGTGCGATCCTGGATATTCCCACCGAGGAAATCCTGGAAAAATTAGACCAGGCAGGCTATGTATCCGCTTTGCCAGTAAGGATAGCCCAAAATCTTTCCCCGGAAGCCTTCGTCGCCCTAGAAGAGCTTGCCACTCAATTTCAGGGTTTGGAAATTCGCGCCGAGTCAAGCCGTTACTATCCGAACGGGGAAGCAGCTTCCCACGTTTTGGGATACATCGGCGAAGCGACGAGCGCCGATATGAAAGCCAACCCTGACTTTCCGATGGGGATGATTGTGGGCAAAATTGGCGTCGAACGCCTTGCCGATAAGCAGCTGCGAGGCATGTGGGGCAACCGCTTGATCGAAGTCGATGCCAGAGGCAAAGAATTGCGCGAAATGGGCATCCGTCAGCCCCAGGCGGGCGCTCAAGTCACCCTCACCCTGGATCTCGACCTGCAAAAAACGGCGGAAAAAGCTCTAGGCCGTCGGCGGGGGGCGGTTGCGGTGATCGACCCCAGAAATGGAGCTGTTTTGGCGCTGGCTAGCAGCCCCACGTTTGACCCCAATTTCTTTACGCGCAAGGTGTCTAAGGCTGAGTGGCAAAGCCTTCAGGCACGCAACAAGCCGTTTCTCAATCGCGCCTTGCAAGGCTATCCCCCCGGCAGTACGTTTAAAATTGTCACCTCAGCTGCGGGGATGGGTTCGGGAAAATATTCCCCTGGATCGAGGATTGCTACCTCGGCGGGCATCAGGATGGGTGGATTCTTTTTCGGGGAACACTCAGGCAGCGGATATGGCGTGATTGGCTTTCGTCAGGCGCTAGCGGTTAGCAGCAATACTTTCTTTTACCGCATGGGGCTAAAAATTGGGCCGGAGGAAATTTCTAAGTGGGGTCAGAAGTTGGGAATTGGACCAGTAACCGATCTGAAATTGCCGGGAGGCACTCACGGCACTATCCCAACGCCGGAAGAAAAAGAGAGGCTTTATAAGGAACCCTGGTATGCAGGGGATACAATTAGCATGTCCATCGGTCAAGGCTTGGTGCTGGCGACGCCCTTGGAAATGGCGGTGGTGGTGAGTGCGATCGCCAACGGTGGGATGCGGGTTAAACCCCATTTGCTGGCGGATCAAACCAAAACAGCCGAATATAAACCAGAACCTACAGGTTTGGCTCCAGATGCAGTTGATGCGATTCGTTCTGGACTCGTTGCTGCGGTGACGCAGGGAACTGCTAAAAGGCTTAAAGATGGTTCGATACCTCTGACAGCAGGTAAGACAGGGACGGCGGAAGTACCGCACGGCGGTAGAAGCAATGCGGTGTTTGTGGGTTATGGCCCTGTGAACAAACCGACAATTGCGATCGCTGTAGTAGTAGAAAATGGCGGCTACGGCGGCGTCACTGCGGTTCCTATCGCCCTCGAGGTTTACAGAACCTATTTCAATCAGCGGAAATAGGTAACAGTTGATAGTTGATAGTTGATAGTTGATAGTTGATAGTTGATAGTTGATAGTTGACAGTTGACAGTTGATTGCGTCGGGACACGGGATCAGAAATATCTCGTACACACAGATAACTTTGATCGTGCCGTATCCCGGCTTATACAGCGATTCTCGCTGTTATGAGGTACAGCATTACTGATACTGAGCAAGATGGCGAAGTCATTAGTTCTATTTCCCTATCTCCCCCAGCTCCCCCAGCTAGTGAGTGTACCTAATAACAGCGCAACCCGCTGTATGATTTGTCTGGCTTTATTTGGTTTTTCGAGCCAGGATAAACGCTATTTCTAATCTGCGATATGCTAATCTGGCAGGCTGCGCGATCGCACTTCGATAGCCCTATAGCTATTAGCTAAACCAGCAACGTACTACCCCCGTAAAGATTCGCCAAATCGGGACTATTTTTTAACGCCCAAGCCCGACGCACGGCAGCATCAGCATTGACTAACCCATAACCAAAGGTATTATCCCGACCTGCTGCACCCAAATCCATCGCCGTATCGGTTAAAATTTGACGCACTTGCCCTGCATTTAAGTCGGGATTGACGCTCCACACCAGCGAGGAAATACCTGCAAGGTTGGGATTGGCAGCAGATGTGCCGCGAAAATAAATTGTATTGCCATACTTGTCAATCGCGGGCGAATCGGTTGCCGCAGTTAAGGTCAAATTAGCTCCCCGATTAGAATAGGTTGCCATTTCTGCTACCTTTGCATTCAATAAACCATTCACCCACTCAACTTGCCACTGACGTAACCCGTTAACATCCGTTTTGGTTTCCAATGCGCCAACGGAGATGACGTTATTGTGCGTTGTTTCCAGCCTTGCTAGACCATTAACACTGGTTAAATAGTTTGGATCGGTGTAATTACCGCCAGGACCTCCATTACCCGCACCAACTGCAAACAGCGCTATGTCCGAATTATTTTGGATTAGCTGTTCGAGTTGCTGCTGCGTACCTCCACTAAAATCGAGCCAATAATCCCCTTGAATTCCTGCTTGGAACACCACTCGCATATTATTGGCGCGTGCGTAATTAATTGTGTCAGAAATCCCTTGCAGTAATAAGACACCTCGATACACGTCGTTGATGTATGCTTGGCTATTCCAGTTAATCCCAGCAATGCCAAAATTATTGTTAGCCGTTGACGACATTATGCTAGTTGACAAATGCCCGTGTCCGTAATCACTGGTGCCGAAAAAGTTATCATCGTCGGTTGGATCGGTAATTAAACGCGCCGCTGCTAGATCAAAAATACTGCCGTTTGCTCCTGCTGGTGTCAAAATACCCGTATCCAAAGAAGCCAATAATACGTTATTCGCGCCTTGAGTAAAGCGCCATGCGCTATCTACATCCGATACGTGCAGATTCCACTGATAACCAAAAGACGTATCTTGAGGGCGAACTTGCAGTTCTAAACTTGTCCCGTCGGCAAATTTGAGGTTTTCAATCCCTTGAAAATAGATTTCTCCCCCATTCGCCAGGGTTAAATAATCAAAGGTTGTGCCTTTAAAAATTGCTTGATTCCCAATCGAGTTAGATACTGGATTGAACGCACTCAGGTTAGTGCCATTGATGCCGGTTACATCATTGCGAGCAATTGCCGCGAGATTCAGCGTATCTGTGCCGCCGCGTCCGAGAAATACTGCTGCTTCTCCTGGTAAAGCTGAGTAATTTAGGGTGTCCGCAGTAAAACTGCCGCTGGTTTTGTTCCAAGGTAAAATTTGTAAGTTTTGGAAGGGAGAGAAGATTTTTTCACCGCTAGTTGTAGTTGCGATCGCGCGCACTTGATATTCATCTTCTGTGAGATTGGGCAAGTCCGCTAAATTAATTAAATTATTAGATAATCTATTAACAGTCCAAGTTCCTAAACTACCTACAATGCTATCAAATAGCATAACTTCCAGGTCAACTTTGGACACTGATTCCCCGTTAGCTAAGTCATAACTAACCCGGATCGCTCCACCTGAAAAAACTGTATTAGGAGTTGTATCGCCCGAAGCGTCAATGACGCTAAAGCTAGTAAAATTTGGAACGGTATTAATAATCGGTGCGATCGCAGGTGGATTGGGGCTGACATTTTCAGGGGTTGGATTTGTTTCCAAATCTGTCCAATTTGTCAAGTCTTGTTCGGTAGATACGTTGCCTGGATTGGGAATGGAACTGTTATTTTGATCGCCAGGAGGTAAGCTGGTTTCTGCGTTAGTAAAATTGGTTAAAATGTCGCTTTGGATGCTGTCGCTAGAAGTCTCTGGCGGCTGACTAGATGAGATACCAGACACGCTGAGATTGTAGGCAGTGTTGGCAACATCAAATGGATAAATCTCGATGTAGTAAGTGCCTGGATCTAAGATTGTATCTACGGTTTCGTCGCTGATACCGGCATTAGTCGAACTGTGCAACACCTGACCGCTATCAGATAGTAGCTGCATCTCAGCATTCTCACTCATGCCACTGAGAGACATGTGCAACCCGCTGCGACTGCTAAGGGTAAACTGATAAAGATCGTAGGGGTCAACAGCGTCGATAGAATCCGTAATCGTCTGGGGAATAGACGTAATATTTAAAACCCTTGACGTCCCGGATGATTGCTCTGCGTTGTCCAATAGCATATATAACCCCCTTGGGGATCGTACTTCTACTATACAGGTGAGTTTTCGGTATTATGGGCTACCGAAAGTACTTTTACTTAAAAATTACAAAATCTTTAAATTAGCTTTATGAAAGCTTTAAAATACCTCTTAGGATAGTTATCCCAGATGCGATCGCTAGCCAAACACCTGACTTTTTGCTGCCAATTGGCGCGATCGCTGGCTGAGGGAATCATATTCAGGACTGACGCGCCGAGGTCATCACCTTAGTATTATTTGAGACATGTATTTTGCTGTGCATTAATTCAAGGCCATGTCGCGCCATAGTCAAGCATAAGTCAGGCAATCTCAGCTATTTATCAAGCCGAATCTCAAGCAGGCGTTGTTTTTAATCAATATTATCGACCCTAGAGCAAAGAAAACCCATGCCATTGCTATGTGCAGTTAAAGCGTTCGAGAAGTTAGCCACCCAGATCCGGCTGAGTCAGCCGGGTTGCTTAATTTCGGTAGATTTTAGCACCAAAAGTCACAAAACTTTGTAAAGTGTCGTGGGAATTCCTTGACGCTTTTATAAAGCTTTAGCTAAGCTGACTTCGTATCGAAGAAAATACAAACAGGTTACAAGAGCCTGATTTAAGTATTTTTGCGGGAAAAAGAAGTAATTCTTTTTGCTCGTTATCGCAGCTTTGCAATACCGACGGAACCAATGCCAAGCCCTTAAAACAAGAGGGTTGGGGTATTTTCATGGCGCAAAAACGTGAAAGCGTTTAGCAGCCAGAACAAGGGCATTAGGGTGCAACTACCACTGGTTCAAACCAACACTAATGCTCATTAGAGGCAAAGTATGGAAAACAATCAATCGATTGAAGAGATAATGACGTTTGGTCAGCAACAACAGCAGCTGGAAAATCAAACAGTCGAGCGAAGTGAAGAGAACAGGCGCGATCGCCCAGATCCGATTACCGAGGCAGAATACGTCCCCAACCAGGTGATTGTCAAGTTCAACTCAGGAGTGCAGACGGCAGAGATCGAGACTTTGCAACAAAGTGTGGGTGCCACAGTTCTCAGCACAGCGACAAATCTTGGTATCCAACTGTGGGAACTCAGAAGTTTGACTCCAGATCAAGCCATTGCCACCCTTGGCAGCGATTTCCGGATCGAATATATCGAACGCAACTATATCCGCAGTTTGGATGCGATCGCCAACGATCCTAGTTTTAACAATCTCTGGGGGCTAAACAATACGGGACAAACAGGCGGAACCCTCGACGCCGACATCGACGCCCCAGAAGCTTGGAATATTGGCACCGGCACGGATGTAGTAGTGGGCGTACTTGATACAGGGGTAAATTACAATCACCCCGATCTAGCTGCCAATATTTGGACAAATCCGGGAGAAATTGCCGGAGATGGGATCGATAATGATGGCAACGGTTACGTGGATGATATTCACGGCTATGACTTTTCCGATGGAGACTCGAACCCGTTGGATTATCAAGGACATGGAACCCATGTCGCAGGCACCATAGCCGCAGTTGGGAATAACAGCACCGGGGTTACAGGCGTCAACTGGTCAGCCAAAATCGTACCGATTAAGATTTTCCCCAACGCCACCGACTTCAACATCGTCAAGGCGATAGAGTATAGCGCCAACATGGGGGTAAAAATCACCAACAATAGCTGGGGCGGCGGACCTGCTTCGGCGGCACTCAACGATGCGATTCAATATGCAGGCAGCAAAGGACAGTTATTTATTGCCGCTGCTGGCAATAGCGGCATCGATACCGATGTATTTCCCCACTATCCTTCCAGCTTCAACCTAGATAACATCATCTCGGTTGCTGCCACAGACCACAAAGACGCCCTCGCCGGTTTTTCCAACTACGGTGCCACATCGGTAGATTTGGGTGCGCCTGGGGTTAATATTTACAGCACGATTCCTAGTGGATATGGCTACAACAGTGGCACTTCGATGGCGACTCCCCACGTAGCAGGGGTTGCCAGTTTGATTTGGTCGCAATACCCAGATTTAACTGCAACTCAAGTGAAAGAGAAGATTCTGGGTGCGGTGGATGCGATCGCTGCCTTAGATGGTAAAACCGTTACCGGAGGACGACTCAATGCTTTCAAAGCCCTCCTCGAACCGGGTAAAGGAGCGATTTTTGGCCTCAAATGGAACGACAAAGACCTTGATGGCATCAAAGATACCAACGAGTCTGGTTTGGCTAACTGGCAGATTTATCTAGACCAAAACAACAACAATCAGCTAGACGCAGATGAAATCTCTACCACCACCGACGCTTCTGGTGCTTATAGCCTGATTAATCTGACACCAGGTGCTTACACCGTCGCCGAAGTCCTGCAACCAGATTGGCAACAAACCTTCCCCACAGCAGGCACCCACGCGGTAAACCTAGCAGCCAACCAAATTGTAGAAGATCTTAACTTCGGCAACCGCGACACTAACTTTGGTGCAATTAAAGGCACTCAGTGGAACGACTTAGACGGCGACGGCATCAAAGACATCGGCGAACCGGGACTGAACAACCGGACAATTTATCTCGACCAAAACAACAACAGCGTCTTTGATGTTGGCGAAATATCAGCTCAAACTGATGCTAATGGCGACTATATTTTTACCGACTTGGTAGCAGGTACTTATCAAGTTGCCGAAGTGTTGCCAACTGGTTGGGAAACCACCTTCCCAGTAGGCGGCGTGCAAACAGTCAATCTGGAAAAGGGTGAAATTGAAACCAACATCAACTTTGGGAACAAAGCACTACCCGGAGAAATTCAAGGCATCAAGTGGAAAGACAGCGACGGGGATGGGATTAAAGACGCCAGCGAAGTCGGACTTGCGGGCTGGACTATCTTCCTAGACAGCGACCAAGACGGTATTCTCGACCCAGGCGAAACTTTCACCACCACTGGCGTCAACGGCGAATACAACTTCAAAAATCTAGCACCAGATACCTACACGGTGGCTGAACAGGTAAAAGAGGGTTGGCAACAAACCTCCCCTGGCGCCCCTGGGAATAAGAGTTTTGAAACGGGTAATTTCAACAGTTGGCAAACCAAAGGCAACACCAGCATTCAAACAGCCGCCTATGGTGCCACTCCAACCGATGGTACTTATGATGCTTTGATTACCAACGGCGTTGGTGCGGTCAGCGATACAGCATTGGAAACCTTTGCTGGATTGACTGCTGGTAGCTTAGATGGTTTGGGCAATGGCAACGCTACCGAAGGGTCGGTTCTGACGCAAACCATCTCCGTGCCTGCGGGGGCTAAATTAAGCTTCGATTGGAACTTCCTCACCAATGAAGGAACGCCCAGTTCCTACAATGATTTTGCCTTCTTCTCTGTTGGATCGGGTACCTCAAATACCCTGGCTAACACCAACAATTCTTTTGTCACTTCTCCCACCATTTTTAATGAAGAGACCGGATTCGGTACCTTCTCTCACATCTTCACGACTGCTGGAACCTATAAGGTAGCTGTCGGGGTGGTAGATGTGAAAGATAGTATGGTCGATTCCGGTCTGGTAGTAGATAACTTCTCTCTTCAAGATGACACAGGCAACCCCTTGCCAGGTTCCTATGCCGTAACAATTAATCCAGGGGAAACTGTCAAAGGTGTTGACTTTGGCAGCAAGCAACCATCTACAGAAATCAAAGGCATCAAATGGAACGATCAAAATGGGGATGGGGTGCAAGACCCCGATGAACCGGGACTGGCAAACTGGACGATATATTTAGACGCCAACCAGAATCATAAGCTCGACCAAGGTGAAATCGCGGTGGTTACCGATGCTAATGGTAATTATGCTTTCACCGACCTGGAAGCGGGTACTTACACCGTCGCCGAAGTCATGCAAAACGGTTGGCAGCAGACAAATCCAGTAAACCCAACCAATAAGAGTTTTGAAACGGGTGATTTTACCAGTTGGGAAACCAAGGGTAACACCACTATCCAAACCGATGCGTTTAAATCTGGCCCGACAGACGGCACTTTTGACGCTTTGATTACCAACGGCATCGGTTCCTTCAGCGATGGGTATCTGGAAACTTTCCTGGGTTTGACCCCAGGCAAGTTGGACAGCTTAGGCAATGGCAACGCTACCGAAGGTTCGGCGATTAAGAAGACCGTTACGGTGTCCGCTGGTGATAAGTTGAGCTTTGATTGGAACTTCTTTACCAAAGAAGGAACGCCGAGTTCTTTCAACGATTTTGCCTTCTTCTCCGTTGGCGGTGGCGCTTTGACGACGCTGGCAAACACTAAAAATTCTTTCGTCACTTCTGCTACTTCTTTCCCGAAAGAAACTAAATTTGGCACCTACAGCTACACCTTCACCAAAGGTGGAACTTACGATATAGCTGTTGGGGTGGCAGATGTGCTGGATAGTTCAGTTGATTCAGCTTTGCTGGTCGATAACTTCCAGCTGACCGATAGCAATGGTTTACCTATCGCCGCTTCCCAGAAGGTAACCCTCGAGCCTGGTGATATTGTTGATGGCATTAACTTTGGCAATCAACAGGTTGCCCAATTGTCTATCGGTAACGCAACTGTGACTGAAGGCGATGCCGGTACTACCAATGCTACTTTCACCGTCAGTCTGTCTCAGCCCGTAACCAAAACAGTGACGGTGCAGTATGCCACGGCGAACAGTACGGCTAAAGCTGGGGAAGACTATATCGCTGCTAGCGGTACTCTGACCTTTAATCCGGGGGATACTACTAAAACGCTGTCCGTATCCGTGAAGGGCGATACTCTATCAGAACCCGACGAAACTTTCTTTGTCAGCTTGAGTAATGCCAGCAAAGCTGTCATCGCCGATGCCAAAGCTGCTGGCACTATTCGCAACAACGACACCAAAGCCACTATCGGCAACGATACGATTTACGGCACTTTTGCCAATGACTCGATTGATGGATTAGCAGGTAGCGATTTAATCTACGGCGGTACTGGTAATGACATCCTCATCGGCGGGGAAGGAAATGACTCTCTTTCTGGGGAGACGGGTAACGATGTCCTCAATGGTGGCAATGGGAAAGACTCCCTGACTGGTGGCGCTGGCAATGATTCCCTTGCTGGTGGGACAGATACTGACACCCTCGTTGGTGGTGCGGGCAATGACACCATGAGTGGAGATGATGGCAACGATAGTATCTTTGGCGGTGCTGGTAATGACTCGCTCTCCGGCGGCAGCGGTAGCGACACCTTCAGCGGCGTTGATACCTCCAATAATCCCCCAGGAAAAGGCGAGTTAGATAGTCTGATTGGTGGGCTAGGCTCAGATCGTTTCGTTCTGGGAGATGCTAGCAAGGGAGCCTACTATAATGATGGCAATCCTGCCAGTAGCGGTACGAGCGATTTTGCTCTGATAACTGGCTTTAGCACCACTGAAGATTTCATCCAGCTAGCAGGAGTTGCTTCTAACTACGCTCTGTCTGTTAGTCTTGGCAATACCGATATCTTCCTTGATAACGATGGCACGCCTGGGTTCAGTGCCAATGATGAACTGATTGGTCGCGTCGCGGGCGTAACGGGTTTAAATCTCGGCGCTAGCTACTTTGTCTACGTTTAGTTCTAGCTCGGTTTAGCTAGAACCCCGACTTCTTAAAGAAGTCGGGGTTCTGCGTATCATAAATTTTACTTATTGTCAATACTTTAATAAGATATTAAAGGTTTTATCAAGTTACCTTAAATTATATTTTGTTAGGGATCGATCCTTAGAGGGAATGCTTACACTTGATTAGTATCGTAAGCTACGCATTAACCGTCAGGTGGCAGCATCACAACCTCAAAGTAAAATAACAGTTTTATGTTGAGCTTGCCAAATGATATTGTAGCCATTTTGACTTAGTGGCTAGTGGTGATTACGGTAGTAGTTGAAAAAGGAAGTAACGTGGGGGCGATCGCAATGCTAGAACTAAAATCGCGTCAAGTGGATAAATCAGAGGAACAAAGCGTCACAGAAGCATCAGAGTCAGAGACAGATTTGCAACAGCGGGTCGAAGAGCTGCAACGGGCGGATCGGTCGCTGTACAATCTGATGGGAATGGAAGTCTGGGCGATCGCCAAAACGATGGACGATATCTATCCTGGTTTTTGGCATCAGTTTATGGAGAATCGCCGGATTGCTTGTAAGCAATTTATGGAGCAGCAAAAGCAAGCGCATCGTTCTGAGGATTGATATATTTTGAAGGTAGCTTTCTCCCTTCGCGCATGTCTGCTCAATTTTTCAGTCAACCCATCGGTGAGATCGGCGTAGAAGAATTGGCTAGCCGTCTAGCATCTACCACGGATGGGGTACAGTTAATTGATGTCCGAGAAATGTCTGAGATAGCGATCGCTCATGTCGATGGCTTTGAAGTCCTCCCCTTAAGCGAATTCAACTCTTGGTCTGAGCAGATTCAAACTCGCTTCGATCCTGATGCAGAAACTCTCGTCATGTGTCACCACGGCATCAGATCGGCTCAAATGTGCCAATGGTTAATGCAACAGGGGTTTACCAACGTTAAAAATATAGTCGGCGGAATTGATGCTTATTCTATCTTGGTCGATCCTTCAGTTCCCCGGTATTAAATCACATTTACCTACCCTGGAAGGGTAGGTCTACACAAACAAAGCCTGCCTACGCAGGCTTTTAAACTCTGCAAAACTTGCCTCTGCAAAATTACAATTAATTAAAATGACAGAGCTAAAGATAACGGTTGAGAATAATCCAACCCCAGAAGATATTCGCACTTTTATCAGAAACCTAATTCCTCCCTCGATACTTTTAGCTTTCAAGCGCTTGGTTTTGCTCAAAAACTCGGCTATCAAATATTTAGGATTCTAGAAAATTTTCCCGCCGGACATCAATGCTATTTTGGCTATACGGTCAAGCGGCATCAGCCTCTGCTCTGCTTTGCTATCTTATAAGTGAACCCATCTATGGTGCTAGGGGTGCATCGCTCTATCATCGCATACCAGCATTTTCCCCTTCCTGGCGCGGAACATAGCAGGGATATCTGAAAATATATGTATTACTTGCTACCATTGCCAACCCAATCAGCGCGGAAAATATGGTCAGCGATTTGAAAATAAACTTTCCTCTATTTGGATGGGATTTTCGTCCAGCTCAATATTATATCAAAAAATGTCCTACTTCGATAGATAGAATTTTAATCTGTCCGACGCTCTATACGAACCCGTGGGAATTTTGTTATTATCCTATATCAAATTTGAGAAAAGATTGGGCTGGAACGCAGCAATTTTTTAATAATTCGATAAAACGCCACTGCCGCTTGACAAATCTATGCAAATCCATCTGACAGACAGACAACAACAAGTTCTTTGGGCAACGGTACGTCATTACATCGCGACGGCAGAACCCGTGGGATCGAAGGCGTTGGTAGACGAATTTAACCTCAGCGTCAGCCCAGCGACGATTCGCAACGCGATGGGCGTTTTAGAAAAAGCGGGTTTGTTGTATCAACCCCATACGTCAGCGGGACGGGTTCCCTCGGACTCTGGTTACCGAATATACGTTGACCAACTGATTACGCCTTCAGAACCCCTAGCACGTCAGGTGGAACAGTTGTTACAAGATCGCTTGCAGCAAAAAAATTGGAGTTTGGAAGCACTGTTGCAGGGTGCTGCTCAAATTCTGGCGACGATCAGCGGTTATATTACCCTGATTACGATGCCTCAAACTCGCACTAACCAATTGCGTCATTTGCAACTGGTACAAATTGAGACGGGGCGGGTAATGCTGATTGTGGTAACCGAGCATTATGAAACTCAATCGGTGTTGATGCAATTACCCCAAGCTGAGGATAGCGCCCAAGTCGATGCGGAAATTTTAGATCGAGAGTTGCAGATTCTGTCTAACTTTTTGAACAGTCAGCTAAAGGGGCGAAGTCTTTCGGAAATTGCTTCTCTAGATTGGACTCAAGTGGATCGGGAATTTCAACAATATGCTGAATTTCTGAAAAATTTACTCACAGAAGTTATCTCTCGGTTTCAACCAAGCGCTGGCGGGACGCAAATTTTGATTCGCGGCGTGTCGGAGGTGTTGCGTCAGCCGGAATTTTCCGAATTGCAGCAAGTACAAACGCTAATCCACCTATTGGAAGAAGAACAAGAGCAGTTGTGGCCTTTAATATTTGAATCACCTGCAAGCAAACAGTTAGGAAAGCGCGTAACGGTGCGAATTGGGGCAGAAAATACTCTGGAACCGATCCGCACTTGTACGCTGATTTCTGCTACTTATCGGCAAGGTGAGATGCCGGTAGGAAGTGTCGGGGTTTTGGGGCCAACGCGGATGGTTTATGAGAATGCGATCGCTGTCGTAGAAGCTGCGGCAGATTATCTCTCTGAAGCCTTGAGTTAAAGGTAATGTACAAATGACTCAAGAACTCATAGACTTAAAAACCAGTATCCTAGAGGGACGCTACGAAGATGCTTTGGCAATTGTCGATGAACTAGAAGGGATGTGTGAACGGGCAATCCTGCGTAACATTGAATCCTTTCTAGTGAGATTGATGGTTCACTTGATTAAAAACCAAATCGAGCAGCGTTTAACGAATTCTTGGGCTGCTTCAATTTCTGATTCTATCCGGCAAATCAAAAAGCTGAATCTCAAAGACAATAAAACTTCTTACTACATCAATGTCGATGAATGGCAGCCGTTTTTAGAAGAAGCGATTGAGGCAGCGATTAACCCTGCAAGCGTTGAAGTTGCGAATGGAAGATTTAAGCCTAACCAACTCTCCCAAATGTTGGATAAACTTCAGTTAGCTACAATCGCGCAGCAATTAATCAATCTGACTTACGAGCATTCAGCTAAAGATTTGCCAGCGATCGTTAATAGCAATCTAGCCTATTTACCCGGCGGAGAAGACTGGTTATCCAGTACGGATTCTTGAAACAGGGCTTATGCACGATCAACCGAGAAACCGGGTTTCTGCGTAGATCTTTAGTTCCAAAGCGACGATTGTTCTTAGAAACCCGGTTTCTTTGCCTAATTATCAGTAAAACACAGCAAACATGAAAATGACACTGAGAAAAGTTGCTTTTTGGTTATTGTGGATTGGATTTGTCTGCTACGCTTTTTTGTTAGCGCCTCCCAATCAACCAGATACGCCTGAGTTGATCAAAAATCTTTCTACGGGAAATTGGCAAGGAATTAATACTTTAGTTGTCTCCCTGTTCAATATTATGGGCGTTTGGCCTATGATTTATGCTTGTCTGCTGTTGGCTGATGGTAGGGGACAAAAATTACCTGCTTGGTTGTTTACAGGTTTGTCGTTTGGGGTGGGTGCGTTTGCGATATTACCTTATTTAGGTTTGCGCGAACCGAATCCAGGTTTTGTCGGTAGCAAGAATATTACTCTGAAGATATTGGACTCGCCTTTTACGGGTTTTATTCTTACCGTGGTTACGGTTGGGATTGTTGCCTATGGTTTGCGCGATGGTAATTGGGGAGATTTTGTGCAACAGTGGAGGAGCGATCGCTTTATCCACGTAATGAGTTTAGATTTTTGTCTGCTATGTCTAATCTTTCCCGCTTTGTTAGGCGATGATATGGCGCGGCGAGGTATGAAAAATCCCCCAGTTTTTTGGGCAGTATCCCTGATTCCTTTATTTGGCCCGCTTGTCTATCTTTGCTTGCGTCCTTCGCTGGTAGAATCTATGCCAGAGGTAGAAGCGGAAACCGTCGCTAGCAATACGCGCTAAGCAGTAAAAGAGAGAGAGGGTTTTTCCTCTCTCTTTTGGCGTATGCTTGATGAATTTATTAGATTTAACTAAAGATAGATTTAAGCTTTTATAGGTTAGTTTTAAAATTACTTCATAACCTTGCATATGTCCGTTCTCCAGCCTGCGATCGCAAGTCGCAGGCTCCTACTTATAGCTGCTTGCAATCCTTGTGAGGTACACCTTCGTTTGTGTAGCGGCAGTATTAATGCTGCCGCTACACAAACGAAGCAAAAATGCTGTACCTCATACGGCTGCAATCTGCTGTAATAAGCAAGCCGGGGCGGGTTTAAGGAAATATCTCGTGGTTCCAGTGAATGGTTGGTAAAACCCGCCCCTACTATACACACTCTTTGCTACCGAAAATGATATAATTCCTTCCCAATTACCAATTACCCATTACCAATTACCGACATGACTAGAAAAATTGCTTTGTGGTTGATTTGGATAGGATTTATTGGGTATATTCTGTTTTTGGCTCCGCCTCCTCAACCAAGTACAGTTAAGTTACTGAAAAACTTATTTACAGGAAATTGGTTAGAAATAAATCCGATTATTTTATCATTATTCTCGCTGATCGGCATCTGGATACAAATCTACAGTTGTCTGATTTTTGCTGATGGCAGGATGCAAAAAATTCCGGCATGGCCTTTTGTTTTGGCATCCACCGCGACGGGAGTGATTGGCTTAATCCCTTATTTAGCTTTGCGCGAATCGAATCAAGAGTTTTCTGGGAAAAAAGATGCTTTCCTCAAGCTGCTAGATTCGCGCTGGACTGGTGTTGGCCTCGCTTTAAGTACAGTTGTTTTACTAGGTTATGCTTTGCTGTTTGGAAACTGGGGAGAGTTTTTTTACCAGTTCCAAACTTCTCGATTTATTAATGGTATGACTTGGGCTTTTTGTCTGTTTGGTTTGTTATTCCCAACGCTGCTGGGCGATGATATGGCGCGGCGAGGTTTCCAGAATTCGCTACTTTTTTGGACGTTCTCACTGCTACCTTTAATTGGTTCGGTGGCTTATCTTTGTTTGCGTCCTCCTCTAGAAGAAACCAAGGCTGAAACTCCACCACAAGCTTTGGCAAGTACAAGTTAGTAAAAAATTATGGTCAGGAAAGTTGCATTGTTTTTAATCTGGATAACCTTCGTAGGTTATACTATCTGGTTAGCACCCCTCGACCAACCAGATACATGGCCTATTGTCAAGAATTTGCTAACATTTCAACTATCAAAAGTTAATGCAATTCTGGTGGCAATTTTCTGGCTGATGGGCGTTTGGCCTATGATATATGCTTGCCTGATGTTTGTTGATGGCAGAATGCAAAAGTTTCGCGCTTGGCCTTATTTTATCGGCTCGAATGGAACCGGAGTTATGTGTTTAATGCCTTATTTGATTTTACGCCAGCGAAATCAAGAATTCTTTGGCACAAAAGATAAGTGGCTGGAAATTTTAGAGCGACGTTCAACCGGAGTTACTCTGCTATTGATTACCATTGGTTTAATTGCCTACGCTATAATTGCTGGAGATTGGGAAGATTATGTCCAGCAGTTTCAAACTACGGCATTTGTTCACCTGATAAGTCTAGATTTTTGCTTGATGAGTTTGGTATTTCCCCTCACATCGCTATTCGATGATGATCTGGCGCGGCGGGACATTCACGATGCTAGAATTTTTTGGACAGTGGCACTAATCCCACTATTTGGGCCGTTGTTTTATCTTTGCTGGCGTCCCTCTTTAACAACAAAACTAGAGATGCGTTGGCGCAGCGTCTCCGAACCGGAATCCTTCGCACCTCTAGGCTATTAAAAAAAACCGAATTTGTATCAATTATACCAGAAGTCCCAAAGATCCTGATGGAACTGGTAACGGCTGGGTTCGGAGCGGTTTTGTAAAGAAATGTAAAAGTTTAAAACTAAAAAAATACGGAAAGCTTTTCGGGAAACCCTTATAGTCTGACTAAATTGATAATTAGGAGCCAATGGTAAACCAAGCGCGATGCTTGGCTGGGAATGAGTAAATACTCATGACTCGCTTAATACTGTTTGCAAATAACATCCTTGGTATAGCTAATGACTGAATCTGCCTTGCATCAAGACATACGCACCGAATCGAGTACCAGCCCAAAAGATTGGATTCGCCGCTTTGTGTGGAAGATAGCGATCGCGACGCTACTATTGATGGCAGTCGGCAGCGCTACGCGGGTGATGAATGCCGGGTTGGCTTGTCCGGATTGGCCTTTGTGCTATGGTCAGTTAGTACCCTCGCAACAACTGATGAACCTCCAGGTGTTCCTGGAATGGTTTCATAGACTCGATGCGGCGTTGATTGGGGTGAGCGCGATCGCGTTAGTTGGCTTATCCTGGTGGTATCGCCGTCAGTTACCTGGCTGGATGCCCGCTGCGTCAATATTTGCCCTGGGATTGATTGTATTCCAAGGCGTGTTAGGCGGACTCACGGTTACCCAATTGCTGCGATTTGACATCGTTACCGCCCATTTGGGATGTGCGCTATTATTCTTCATCACCCTGCTAGTAATAGGCATGGCGCTACTTCCCTACAAAGGCACTGGCAGCGTTGGTAAGCTACCCTGGATCGGTTTAACCGCCGCGATTTTAGTTTACCTGCAAAGCTTACTAGGAGCGCTAGTAGGTTCCCGCTGGGCGCTGCACCAATGCTTCGGCGCATCGGAGTTATGTCTGGTAATGAACAGCCACATCATCGGCGTGTTTCCAGCAACTATAGCGACGCTAGCAGTCGTAATTTTGGCATGGCGCACCCCCGCACTTCATCCTATGCTGCGTAACTTGTCCAGACTTACCGCCTTGTTGCTAATCGCACAAATAGTTTTGGGAATTGCCACTTTCCGCTTACACCTGCAAGTAGAAGTGCTAACGGTTTCTCACCAAGCAATAGGTGCAGCATTATTGGGTTCACTGGTGGCATTTACCGTACTAGGAATGCGAGATTCTAAACCAGAAAATATCGCCACTAATGTTTTAGGGGCATCTGTCGGAAAAGCCGCCTAATTTGGTCAGGTAAGCGATGTAGGGGCAGGTTTTACAGAGTAATTGTGGGCAAAAACCCGCCCCCCTCCCAATTACCAATTACCAATTACCCATTACCAATTACCAAGTTTTGTTTCACACGAGAAGGATGTAACCGTAATGATAGGGACTAGCGTTGCCCGCCAACACGAAAACTTTCTACAAGTAATTCAAAGCTATTACCAGCTAACCAAACCGAGGATTATTCCCTTACTGTTGATTACAACTGCTGCCAGCATGTGGATGGCGTCGGATGGAAGAGTAGACCCGGTGTTGCTCATCGTAACTCTTTTGGGTGGAACGTTAGCAGCTGCTTCGGCGCAAACGCTCAATTGTATCTACGATCGCGATATTGACTATACAATGGAGCGCACCCGCCATCGCCCGATTCCTTCTGGTAGAGTACAGACTAGGGATGCATTATTGTTTGCGATCGCACTCGCTACCCTTTCTTTCACCTTACTAACTGTCTTTGCTAACTTGCTAGCGGCGTTGTTAACAATGTCCGGTATAGTTTTTTACATGCTCATCTACACCCACATGCTCAAACGCCACACGCCCCAAAATATTGTCATTGGCGGTGCTGCGGGTGCAATTCCTGCTTTGGTAGGATGGGCAGCAGTGACGGGTAGTTTAAGCTGGTCAGCATGGATGCTATTTGCGATCGTATTTATTTGGACGCCGCCGCATTTTTGGGGATTGGCGTTGATGATTAAAGACGACTACGCCAAAGTCGGCATCCCGATGTTACCAGTAGTAGAAGGCGAAGTAGAAACAACCCGCCAAATCTGGATTTACACCTTAATTTTGGTGCCATCAACTCTATTGCTAATTTATCCTTTGGGTACCGCAGGTGTTGTTTACGGATTGATTGCCGTTACCTTGGGTGGGAAATTCATCCAAAAAGCTTGGCAACTGTTACAAAACCCAGTTGATAATATGTTAGCCAGGTCGGTGTTTAAATACTCGATTATCTACATGATGCTGCTGTGTTTGGGACTGGTAATTGATAGCTTACCAGTGACTCGCTGCATGACAGCTAGCATCGCTCAAAATGTGGATACGCTAATTAGCACGATTTCGATACTGCAATAGTCAGACGATTAAATATCGTCGCTGTTTCCCGCTTGGTAAATAACCAAGCGGGTTTTATTATTTGGCGAGGGGCGGGTTTAGTTAGGACTTGCTTACCCAGTGAAGAACAGTCTTAAGGCTTCGTTTGTGTAGCGGCACCCTTAAGGGTGCCGCTACACAAACGAAGCGAAAACGCTTTTCCTCAGTCGAACAGCAATGACGCAAAGAAACCGGGTTTCTGTGAAAAATCTTTGGTTTGGCAACCAGAAATCTAGGCAGAAACCCGGTTTCTAGGTTATACGCAAAGAAACCGGGTTTCTGTGAAAAATCTTTGGTTTGGCAACCAGAAATCTAGGCAGAAACCCGGTTTCTAGGTTATACGCAAAGAAACCGGGTTTCTGTGAAAAATCTTCGGTTTGGCAACGAGAGATCTAGGCAGAAACCCGGTTTCTAGGTTGGTGATGATATAAGATAGGGTTGGCGATCGCAACCGCAATCCTCACCCGCTAAGGTAATAGTTATGACTCAAGAATTAATCGACCTCAGAACCAGCATCTTAGAAGGTCGTTACGAAGATGCTTTGGCAATTGTGGATGAGTTAGAAGGAATAAGCAAACAAGCAATAATCGGTAACATTCAATCGTTTTTGGATAGAATGATGATGCATTTGATTAAAAATCAAGTAGAGCAAAGATTAACTAATTCTTGGGCTGCCTCTATTGCAGATTCTATCCTAAAAATTAAACGACTAAATCTTAAGGAGAATAAAACTTCTTACTACATCAAAGAAGACGAATGGGATGAAATGCTGGAAGAGTCAATAAAAGCAGCAATTATTTCAGCTAGCGTTGAAGTGATGAATGGACAATTAAGTCCAATTCAACTATCACAATTAGTCGATAAAAGCCAGGTAATAAATAATGCAAAAGCGTTGCTGGCTCTTATTTATGTTCATTCAACTAGGGATTTACCCGACATCATCCCTACTCAGTTAACCGAATTACCAGGCGGGGAAGATTGGAAGGAAGGAAGGCGGTGAGTTAGCAGTAACAGCTTACCCTATCCCCTTGTAGCGAGGAATGAGGGGGGTAGAGCGTTAGTTTTGCACTAAAACGGGGAATTCTATGGAACGAGCGCGAATAACATCGTGCTGTGTCAGATTTTACCAGAAACCCCGGAGCTATGAAAAAGCAACAAAATAAATTCAGCCACCTGACTGCAAAAGAAAGAGTTTACCTGTCATTCCCAGCACAGTTTTTGTTAGATAAAAACCTACTTCAAGGCAAAATACTAGACTTTGGTTGTGGCTTTGGTAATGATGTTAAAATATTGCAAAAAAAAGGATTTGATATTACAGGTTACGATCCATATTATTTCTCAGAATACCCTAATGAAAAATTCGACACGATTATTTGCTTTTACGTTCTAAACGTTTTGTTTCCTGAAGAACAAGCTAACGTACTCATGGAAGTTGCCCATCTGTTGAAACCCGGAGGCAAAGCGTATTATGCAGTCAGAAGGGATATAAAAAAAGAAGGTTTTCGACAACATTACATTCACAAAAAACCTACCTATCAGTGTATCGTAAAACTTCCCTTTAAGTCAATTCATTTAAATGAAATGTGTGAAATTTACGAATACATGCACTATAACCATCAAAGAAATTCAACCAATAATTGCATATTCTGTAATCCTTATAAAAATCTAACCATATTAACAGAGTCAGCCACAGCTTATGCCATGTTGGATGGTTATCCTGTGAGTAAAGGGCATGTATTAATTGTACCGAAACGTCACGTCGCTAATTATTTTGACTTACCATTTAAAGAACAATCTGCTTGCTGGTACATGGCGAACAAAGTGCAAAAGATTTTGACCAAAGAATTTCAGCCTGATGGGTTTAATGTGGGAATGAACGTTAATAAAGATGCAGGTCAAACCAGGCAACACGCTACTATCCATATTATCCCGCGTTACCGAGGTGATGCTGAAGGTCTGAAAAGCGGGATTAGAACAGTGATTCCTAAAAGAAAAAGCGAGTAAATAGGATGCAGTAATTACTGTAAAAAATATGGGTGCGATCGCGCAGATATTCCGCAATCCACTTCATTGGTTACGGGAAAAAGTTAAAATCAACATAGGTAGAGGAACCCGCGATGATTGCACCCCCCCAACCCCCGCAAAAAATGACCGTTGACGAATACCTGGAATGGGAAGCCAGACAAGAAATGCGTCACGAATATGTCAACGGCGAAATCTTCGCCATGACTGGAGGGAGTATTCCCCATAACGACATTGCCCTCAACTTATACAGAATTTTACGACCTCATCTGCGTCCAAGAGGCTATCGAATCAATGTTTCCGATGTTAAACTCCAACTAAGCAGCAGTAGCGCATATTTCTATCCCGATGTGATTGTAAGCTGCGACCCTCAAGACCTCAACTCGCGCAAATTCATCCAACATCCCAAACTGATTGTAGAAGTTTTATCATCAAGTACAGCAGCAAGCGATCGCAGCGATAAATTTACCCACTATCGCACCATCCCCACCCTGCAAGAATATGTCTTAATTGAATCAGAAAAAATTGCGGTTGAGCGTTACTGTCGCGGAGAAGGAAGAATGTGGCTTTACTATCCCTATACTGTTGGAGATATTATCACCCTGGAAAGTATTGAATTTGAATGTCCGATTGAACTGCTGTACGAAGGTGTTGTATTTGAGTTTGATGAGTGAGGTAACACTCTCAGTAAGCCGTTTTTTAAGACAATCGCTACAATTGGTGTTTCCATCCCAGAGTTAGCCATGTACGCCGTAATTTCACGAGACAAAATCCAACTCCCCCCCGGAACTGTGGTGCGAATGCCTGGAACCTGGCAAGATTACTGTGCATTGCGCGATAGCCGGGGTGATGGCTCGATTCCCCGCATCAAGTATCGCGATGGAGAAATTTTACTCATGAGTCCCCTTCCCAGACATGGACGCGAGGCCAATATTTTGGCAGATATTGTTAAGGCTTTGCTTGACAGTAAAAACCGTAACTATGAAGCCTTTACCCCTATTACAATGGACATCCCTGAAGAAGGAGGCATTGAGCCAGATTACTGCTTTTACATCGACAACTGGGAGGCAGCCGTAGGTAAAGATCGGATTGATTGGCAAACCGATCTTCCCCCCGCTTTGGTGATAGAAATTGATGTCACTACTTACACCGCCGCCGCAGACTATCTGCCGTACAAAGTCCCAGAAGTTTGGTTGTTCAAAAAAAGCGGTCTAAAAATTTATAGTCTGGAAGGGGAAACCTATCAACAGCAACCATTCAGCCGCTATTTCCCAGAAATTGATTTGCCAACAGCGATCGCACAAGTGCTGCAAGTTGCATCCCAACAGGGAACCGGAGTTGCCCTGCGAGAATTCCGCCAGGGGTTAACTGATTGATGATCTGTTGCATAATTGCTCTGGTTGGAGATTCGCGATCGCTTTCATGAAAATAGCTCTACTCAGATCTTGCACCATTATCAACAAGCCTTCAAAAACCGGGTTTCTTGACGAAAAATCTAGGCTTTCAAGCTGAGCTATTTGCAAGAAACTAAGGTTTAGCCCAGGTGCAAGATGTGAGTCTATCAACAATTCTTCCCTCGTCAAACCAGCATGTTCTGCAACATCTCGCAGGATTGCATTCAAGGTTCCTACTTTGATAGGATCTTGGGCTGGAACTGTGACATGATGTTCGCCACTGCGCTGAGTAGTCAGCCGAATGTGACTACCCGTTTGATGACTCACCTCGTATCCAAGAACGGCAAGTGCTTTAACTAAATCTGCACCAGATAAGTCTCGCGGGAGTTTCACGAAGCAATTACCTCATCGCGGACTATATGCAAACGAATTACTTTAGGACGGTTTTGTTCGTTGGGAAAATGGCAACGAACGGCATCGCGAACCATTGCTTTTAATGTTTCTATGTCATCAGCTTGAGTGAAAATTGATTCACCTAATGCTCTGGCAGTATAACCGCCGTCTAGATCGTTTTCAACCAGAAAGACAATTTCAGTCATAGCTAATCTTGCTTGAGTTTGTCCTTTATACTAATTATGACTTAAGAGCGATACGCCAGAGGCATCTCTCTTAATTCGTTTCCAAGCTCTAATCAGATCGCTTTATACCTGCTAAAATAAATGCGATCGCTTCCTCTATATGTTCTTCAATCCTTTCTGAACTCAGGCGATCTATATCTGGCGTTAAATGTTTCCAGTTTTCATGCACTGTGAAGTAAAACAGGCAAACACTTAAAATATAAGTCAGCGCTAAAAATGGTTCTATCTGACGAAAACATCCTTCTGCCATACCTTTTTCTAGCACCTTAAGCAGATGTTCGTGCAGGCTTAAAACGTTGCACTCTTTGAAATAAATTCCTTGATTTTGGCTGGCTTCTTGAAACCACAGCATTTGACGTTGCGGATTCTGCGCTTCATTTGCAATTGCGAGGCGAATTATTTGCTTCAGCGCTTCTTCCGGAGATAAGCCATCTAAATTCAACTGTCCAAGCTTCGTCTGGACTTCATCTACCGGGCGTTGTAAAACTGCCTGATACAAGCTTTCTTTGTTCTCAAAATAGTAGTGCAGCGTCGCCGTTGTTACCTTAGCACGATTTGCGATCGCATTCATTCGCGCACCGTTTAACCCATGCCGTGCAAATTCCTGTTCTGCGGCATCCAAAATTTGCTGCTGTGTCTTCTCGGCATCTCGGAATGGGCGGACTGATTTCGCTACTCGCTTACTATGTCGAACCACGGTATCTTAAATTGTTGTTTGCTTTCCTATTTTACCAAAGATATTCAATCTTTAAATTGACAAATCCGCAATTAACTGATATACTTACTAATTAATCAGTAAGTTAATTTTTACCGCTATGAAGCAATTGCAAGGCGCACCGTGGCTCTTGGCACATCGTTCCATGCTGAAGCCGAATCAGCCGATGAAAGTTTCTTTATTGGGTAACGATTATGTGCTTTGGCAAGACAGTCATGGCACGATTAGCGCCTTGCCGAATGCTTGTCCTCATATGGGTGCAATGCTGTCAGAGGGTTGGTGCGTGCAGAAACCCGATGGTAGTAGTGCGATCGCGAAGCGTGGCGTTAGCCGTATCGCATGTCCTTTTCACGCATTAGAATTCGATCCTTCGGGTTGCACAGTTCTACCCGGTTCCAATAAACAAACCAAATCGCTCTTGCAACCATTAGAGTTAATCGTTCAGGGAGATTTTATTTGGTCTTATGGTGGATATGAGCCGAAAATTCCTATTCCTTCAATTATGAATGAAATTGCGGCAGAGTACGAGTTTATTGGAGTGACGGGAGAACGCAGTTTACCAACAGATATTCTGAGTTTGCTGTTGAATATGCACGATTACAACCATCAAAACGGCACTCATCGAGAATTATTTGAGATCGAAGAAGTGCAGGTGAAACAGTTTATGGATGAGGGTTTACATTCTCATGCTTACTTGTCGCAACCAAGGAAGCAACCTAAGTGGCGCGACATTCTGAAAAACCCCGGTCAACTGGCGATGCCAAAGGTGCTGGAAGCACACCTAGAAAACTTTTTCCCATTTATGGGATTGCTGCATGGTGAGGATAGATTGTTGAGCCTGAAGGAATGCCATTTTTACCTTCCAGAAGCCGAGGAGCGATCTCGCGTATTTGTGTTGATGTATATGAAAGCGCATTCTGCGATCGCGCACTTAATCAAAGGTAATTTGCTAAAGTTGATTGATGTGGTTGTAGAGCAAGACGCAAAGATTTTGAGTAAGATTTACCCCCATACACCACAGCGGATCAAGTTGAACAATGAAGTGGGAATGGATTGGGTAAGGCGCAATTTTGATAATTTTCCCACAGTTGTAGAACCAAATTTATCCTTTTCTAACTGCTAATGCAATTATTGGAATCGCATCGCAAATTTACCGCATTTAACGCAGAAAAGAAAATGCTATAAGCAAGGTTTGGAGAGCAATATAAGATATATTTAGACAAGACTTGGAGATTAGTTGCATTTGTCTATTAATGCTGTTTATCATGCCAATTCACCCAAACAAAATGAGCGATCGCGCGTCCAAATATCAGAGAATCTATGATGTGGTAAGGCAAATACCTCCAGGAAAAGTGCTTACCTACGGGCTAGTAGCTGAATTGGCTGGGTTGTATGGTAAACCCAGGTTGGTGGGTTATGCTTTATTTCGGGTAGAGATCGACTCGGATATTCCTTGGCAGCGAGTCGTTAATGCGAAGGGCGAAATTTCCTATTCTGAGGCGAGATGCGGGGGCGATTATTTACAGAAAACCTTGCTGGAACAAGAAGGAATCGAATTTATGAAAGGCGATCGCATCGATCTGAAAAAATATTTATGGCAAGCGCCGGTCTATTTAGAGTAAAGTAATTCTGCGGCTGTAAGTAATGCTCGCCCAGAGGCAAGTATCGTGAGTCGAATTGTTTTAACTACTATCGGTTCCTTTGGCGATCTCCATCCCAAAATTGCGATCGCTCTCGAATTACGCAAGCGCGGTCATGATGTCGCATTCGCTACCCATAAGGAATACCAGGCTAAAATTGAAAGCTTGGGATTTGAGTTTCATCGAATGCGCCCAGATAATACCGCTCTGCACGATCCTGAAGAAATGGCGCGAATGATGGATTTGAAAACGGGTACGGAGTATATCATTTGTAATTGGGTGGGTGCCAGTTTACGGGAAATGTATGCAGACTTGAGCAACAGCGCCAAAGGAGCAGATTTGATTATTGCAGGTGAAGGCGCTTTGGCGGCTCGATTAGTTGCGGAAAAAATAGGTATTCAGTGGGCATTTTGCGTTCTACAACCGGCTTCATTTCTGTCAGCTTACGATCCATCAGTGCTGCCAGTATTTCCGTTTTTAGCCAAGATGCGTGGATTTGGTTCAATTGTAAATCGAGGTGTAGTTAATTTTGCTAAATTTGCCAGTCAATCTTGGGCAAAACCCATTTGCCAGCTGCGATCTGAACTGGGACTAACTCCACTGCGAGGAAATCCATTTATTGATGATAAATATTCACCTTACCTCGTACTGGCGATGTTTTCCTCGGTTTTTGCCAAGCCTCAACCAGATTGGCCAGCAAATACAATTTTGACCGGATTTGCATTCTATGATGACAGCGATCGCAAAACGGAACTGACACCAGAACTCAAGCACTTTTTAGATTCAGGTGAAGCCCCGATCGTGTTTACTTTAGGTTCTGCTGCCGTCATGACTCCCGGTAATTTTTATCAGGAAAGCATTGAAGCTGCCAAACAGTTAAATCGTCGTGCAGTGCTGCTGATCGGCAAGAATCCACCTCCAGAAAATCTGCCAGAAGATATGATTGCTGTGAAGTATGCGCCCTATTGTCAAATTTTTCCCTGTGCTTGTGCGATCGCGCATCAAGGTGGAATTGGCACAACAGCTCAAGCCTTACGCGCGGGTTGTCCCATGCTAGTGATGCCTTATAGTCACGATCAACCCGACAATGCAGCACGAGTTGAGCGATTAGGAACATCGCGTACTATTCCCCGCAAGCAATATTCAGCGTCATCGGTGGCAAAAGAATTAGGTGAATTGTTAACCAACCCTAAATATGCTGCAAAAGCCGCAGAAATTGGACGGATGATACAAGCAGAAAATGGTGCGATCGCGGCGTGTGATGCGATTGAAAAACAGCTAGAAGTTGTTGCCTCGAATCGCTGACGAGCGAACTAATAATTAAATGCATTTTGTTCTGGTTCGAGCGATCGCAGAATATCGATATCTTTGCAGCTTTTGATGCTTATTCAATTGGGCGGGTGTAGGCATGAAGAAGTAGAAGATATTATACTAGCGATCGCCCCTCAAATCAAAGGCAAAAGAAGAGCGATCGCTTGTTTTCTCAATCGCTCATCAGTATGAGTTACCGGAATATGTTTAGTTTTCTCAGGCGAGATTGTTCCATAAACAAGCTTAAACAAGTACTGATTATCAAGACTAGCGCCAGCACAGACAAGACAATCCAAAATAGTTTATAACTTCTGCAAGATCGAACTTCTAAACTTCCTACAGACGTAAAAGTGACTAAAAACCGAGCGAGAGGTTGATCGTAATATTGCTCTATATCATTGTCACTGTAATTGTTGATTAAAGACGGTAGCGGAGTTTGGCTCATGCAATCAGCCGCGTATCGATCGGCAGGTTGACAAACAATTATCTTGCCATCTGCTGTCAAACCCAACAGATAGATCGGGTCAGTAGAAAGGGTTGTTTCCGGATTCCAAGAACGATGAATTTGATGATACAACTTATCGGATAAATCTCGGATTTTTATAAAATTCGTAATCTGGGGAGCCGTTGTGAGAAGTGGGTTGAGGTTAATCGATGTCGAGCTATCTGTGTTCCGTAATTTACGTTGAAATAAACATAATCCAGTCGCTTGAGCAATTGCCAAAATGGCAGGAAAAGGCAAATCCCGAAAAAATATTAAACTGCGAGCTGTTCCCAAACTGATGGTAAAAACTACAGACCAATCAGAAAACAAACCAGATCTCAAAGATCCACTAAAGGTTGCCACAGCAAAACCAATTAAGCTCATCAGACAAGCCCATATCAGAAGCGTGGCAGGGAAAATAAATAACCACCATCGGGCAGATCTGACATATTTGCGGAGAATTAACCACTGTAATAAGCCAAGCCACAGAGTAGCTAAAAAAGAAATTCCTAAACTAAGTAGAAGAGCTACACCCATCATAACTGGGTTTCTAGAAAAGTCTGATAACTGACCTGACATCAAAAGCTGGATAACCAAGTTTTGCCATGCCCATCGAGTGAGTTGAAAGCCACACCAACCTGCCGTTGTAGCAATAATCCATCCCCAGTCCGGTACAAATTTGCGTAAAACCAGCCACTGAGATGCTCCCACAATCGCTCCAAAGACAGCGCCTAAAATGGCTGCATCTACTGTTCTCCAGGTTTCTCCAAATATTATTGCACCAGTCCCATTTTCAATTGGCACTGAGTATAGCGGTAGGTTCAGAAAAACAAACCTTGCTCCTAAACTGGCTATCAGCGTCACCAGAACAAACGTAATAATGAACCCTAGTCGTTCAAAGGGTTCAATTAGCAACTGTTTGGGGTTGAGATAGGGCTGTAATGTAGATAGCAACTTTTAACTCCCTTGGTATTGGTAAGTCTTAGGAAATAATACGCCGTACTCTACAGTTTTGGATTCAGATTGGATAGAAACACCAAACCTTTATAACATTCATCGGCGTTTGGTGAGGCTTTGGGAAAGAGCGATCGCCAGCCTCACCACCTAAGACAATCCCACTTTCTGTTAACTGCTGATAACTTGCGCTTTTTCTTCTACATTCAATCCACCTTCGCCTAAAGTGTCAGCCGAATAATTCCGATTGATAAATTCATCTAACAATTCAAAAAATTTATCAAGTGCTTTGCTTTCATCCTCACAATAAAAAAGAATAATATTAGCCCAAGATTGGCTAGTTTGAACGTTGAATTTTTTTCTGATCCACTCCGGAAACTCCCTAAAATCGCTTTCTTGTTTCGTGGGCTGTCCTCCCAACTCATGTTTAGCGACGCTGTAACCCGATAAAAAAGCCTGAAGACAAATAATTGAGTGTCGTCCCAAGTACATTGAAGGAGCTTTCTTAATTTTCTCAATCAGCGTATATAAATCGTGCATTATCCACCTCAATAAAAGCGATGCCGCTCAAAATTCCTCTTCTATAATCGATAGCGGTATGCCTACGGCACGCTAGGCGATCGCACCTTATATTCAGTCCGCGCAGGCGGACTTCGTTTGTATAGCCCCAGGTTTCAACCTGGGGGCATCTGGGTGATCGGGCATCTGGGGCATCTGGTTTCAACCTGGGTCGTCTGCCTCGTCTTAGAATAAAAGAAAAGATTGTATAGATTTGTATCCAACCCTCAACCATAACAGAATCATGGCTGCTGCCGTATTAATCGAAAAACTCCAGAAACGCTACGGCAACGTCGAAGCCGTCAAAGACGTATCCTTCCAAGTACAACCGGGGGAAATTTTCGGCTTGCTTGGCCCCAACGGTGCTGGTAAAACTACCACTATCCGCTGTCTGTGTACCCTCGCCGCCCCAGATGCGGGCAAACTCGAAGTCTCCGGTATCTCCGTCACCGCCAATCCGAAAGCAGTGCGTCAGCGTCTCGGTTACGTCGCCCAAGAAGTCGCCATCGATAAAATTCTCACCGGGCGAGAACTTTTACAACTGCAAGCCGCACTCTACCACCTTAAAGGCGCTGTGGCGAAAGACCGGATTAACGCGATGCTGAAATTGCTGGGATTGGACGAATGGGCGGATAAAAAAACGGGTACTTATTCCGGTGGCATCCGTCGCCGGATAGATTTAGCCGCAGGATTGTTGCACAAACCCGATGTTTTGGTTTTGGACGAACCGACGGTAGGCTTAGATATCGAAAGCCGCGTGGTGATGTGGAATGTCTTGCGCCAATTGCGGGATTCTGGTATTACCGTTTTGATGACGAGCCATTATTTAGAGGAAATCGACGCTTTGGCTGATAGAGTGGCAATTATTGATAAAGGCGTGGTTATTGCTTCTGGGACGCCTAATGAGTTAAAGGATCGAGTGGGAGGCGATCGCATTACCCTCCGCATCCGCGAATTCACCCCAGAGGAAGAAGCCCAAAAAGCCAAAGACATGTTGCAAGCGTTACCTTTCGTCCAAGAAGTCATCCTCAACACCGCCCAAGGTAACTCGTTAAACTTAGTCGTAAAACCACAAAGTGACGCGCTTTTAACTGTTCAACAATCTCTGCGCGATGCTGGATTACCTACTTTCGGGATTGCCCAATCTCGCCCTAGTTTAGATGATGTCTACCTGGCAGCAACGGGTAGAACTCTAATGGATGCTGAACTTGCCGCCGTGGGTACTCGCGATCCCAAGGCTGAGAAAAAGCAGAATATGAAAAAGTGAACTACAAAGACGCGAAGGACGCGAAGGAAAAGAAAGATGACTACTACGAATTCTTCTCCATCTGAGATTAAGTGGCAGCCAGAGTCGGCAACTCAATCGAATGTGGCTGCATCTAGTTTTTTTGGGGAATTGGTGCAAGAAACTTTGGCTTTAACTCGTCGCTTGTTTATTCAACTCCAGCGGCGTCCCTCGACTTTAATTGCTGGGGTGATTCAACCTCTAATTTGGTTAGTTTTGTTCGGGGCGCTGTTTCAAAATGCCCCGAAAGGGATGTTTGGCAATAGTGTCGATTACGGACAATTTCTGATTGCTGGGATAATTGTTTTTACCGCTTTTAGTGGGGCGCTGAATGCTGGGTTGCCGGTGATGTTTGACCGGGAATTTGGCTTTCTCAATCGATTGTTGGTTGCGCCTCTAGCGTCGCGGTTTTCGATTGTTTTCGCTTCGGCTATCTTTATCGTTACCCTCAGCGGCATTCAAACGGCAGCAATCGTCGCAGCGAGTGCCATGCTTGGTGTGGGATTGCCAGATCCGATTGGTTTGGGTTTGATGGCGCTGATTGTTTTGTTGCTGGTTGTAGGGGTAACTGCTTTAAGTTTGGGGTTGGCTTTTGCGCTTCCCGGACACATTGAATTGCTGGCAGTAATTTTTGTGACTAACTTGCCTTTGTTGTTTGCCAGTACTGCCCTTGCTCCTCTTTCTTTTATGCCCAATTGGTTGCAAACAATTGCTAGTTTCAATCCATTAACTTACGCAATTGAGCCGATTCGTTACGTCTATCTTCATCACAGTTGGGCTTTTAGCAGTGTAGTAATGCAGGCTCCTTGGGGTACTGTTTCTTTCGGCGGGGCGCTGTTAATATTGTTAGTGCTGGATGTGGTGGCTTTGGTGAGCATTCAGCCTTTGTTGCGCCGATCTTTTGCTTAAAGCAGAAAAAGCGGAAAGCTTAAAAAGCCCAGAAATCCCAGAAATCCCAGAAATCCCAGAAATCCCAGAAATCCCAGAAATAAATTTCTGGCTTAAAGCTAAAGTCAGTTAAAACTGACTACAATACTTAAAAGATTTTTCAACCTGTTTTAACAGGTTTGAGCTTTAAGCTTGAAATTTATTTCCAGGCTTCTATTTCAAGGATTCTATTTCAAGGTTCGCGGCGCGATTGTAAGCTTAACAATAACCTTCTCTATTTGTGAGGAGTCAACGATAATGAATGTAAAAGTTTTTACCAAGTTAGCTCTGGGGTGTTTGGCGGGAAGCGCGATCGCATCCCTCGCCCTATTCCCTCAACCAACCTCGGCACAATTCACCGATGCCCAACCCCTGCAAGACTGGCAGCAAAGCCCAGAAACTAACCGCGATCCTTTTTCTGGCAAAGGAGACGGCGGTGAAGCGCCTTTCGACGTGTTTAATATGATACATAGAGCCAATCTCGGCCCTACGCGCAGTCTGGGTGAATTTAGTGAAGAACAGGACGAAAGTATAGATGCTGCTGCGGCGGAATTTCGCAAACAACAACAGCAACGACTTCAACCTGGGAATGAGGTAGTCCCTGTAACACCAACAAATACACCAGCACCTACCCAGTCGGGCAATTAATAGACACAAAAAACGCGGGAGATCTTAAATCCCCGCGTTTTGGGAGTTTAATTAAGCGCCCACAGCTGAGAGAACATCCTGAGCGTGGGTATCGGTTTTAACGGTGTCAAATACGTGAGCAATCGTGCCGCTGCCGTCAATGATGAAGGTGACGCGCTTGGCATAGCCGCCGCCATCTACATCGTAGGCTTTGGCGATCGCACCGTCGGTATCGGCTACCAGCTGAAAGGGTAAACCGTACTTTTCGGTAAATTTCTTGTGGGAGGCTTCGTCGTCCATGCTAACGCCCAACACCACCATGTCTTTACCTTGAAATTCCGGGTAAGAATCCCGGAAGCTTTGGGCTTGTTTGGTGCAGCCTGGGGTATCGTCCTTGGGATAGAAATACAAAACAACGGTTTTACCGGCAAAATCAGACAAGGAGACGGTGTTGCCGTCGGTGTCTTTGGCAGTAAATGCCGGTGCTGTTGTACCAACCGATAAAGCCATAGTTAAGATTGTCCTGTTAGCTTTACAATTTCTTTACATTTTACCCTAGTTCTGGTTTGTCATCTGCTGCTGGGAAGATTTGGTTACTGTCTCTAGCGGCAAAAAATGCTTAATATAAGAGCAAAGAAACTTTAATATTCAGGCTAAACGGGCACAACAAAGCTGATGACTCTAACTAAACCGCAAGACGCTAAATCCCTCACTTATCCCAAAAAAACCATAGAACGCGCCACTAGAGCGCTGCGCTGTTCTCCGTTTCAAATGCCTTTATTTGCGACCATGCGGCAGCAAAGTGTGAATATGGGGACAATCTCATCCACGACGGGTGTTAATCTTCAATACACGCGCCGCCCCCTATCCGAGTTGGCAGCTGAAAATGCTTTGACGTGGCTGATCTCTGTAGGCGTCCTGCGGCGGGAAGTTGATGGGCAGGGACTTACAGATAGTTTTCGCCTCACGCCTCTGGGACATCAGATAATAGAACAATGGCAGGCGCAAGGGCAAATCGTGCCGCCCCCAACTTGGCGCGATCGCATCTACAATGCCTTAAGTCGCTGGCTGCGGATATTCTGAATTGGTAATTGGTAATCGGTAATTGGTAATGGGTAATTGGTGATTATCAAGCAGCCCCTGTCCCTGACGCCTTTTGAAGATCGTTACAAATGAATTTCTTATGAAAGCAATTATGGTCGTGGGGACTACTTCCCACGCTGGAAAATCACTCCTGACTACTGCAATTTGTCGTATTTTGGTAAGACGTGGCTGGCGCGTCGCCCCGTTTAAAGGCCAAAATATGGCTCTCAATGCTTACGTCACGGCAAGCGGCGGGGAAATTGGTCACGCCCAGGCGGTGCAAGCTTGGGCATCTGGTGTCGCCCCCACGGTGGAAATGAACCCAATTTTACTCAAGCCTCAAGGTGACATGACTTCCCTAGTAATTATGAAGGGTAAGCCAGTCGCCAGAGCCAGCGCCTTAGAATACTACGAACAATATATTGAATCAGGCTGGCAGTCGATTACCGAATCGCTGCAAGCGTTGGGGACAGAATTCGACCTGATTGTTTGCGAAGGGGCGGGAAGTCCAGCAGAAATTAATTTAAAACACCGCGACTTGAGTAACATGCGGGTAGCGCGCCACCTCAATGCCCCGACGATATTGGTAGTCGATATTGACCGGGGGGGGGCATTCGCTCACGTCATCGGCACTTTAGAATTGTTGGAACCCGAAGAACGGGGATTAATTAAAGGTATTGTTATCAATAAGTTTCGCGGACATCAAAGTCTGTTAGATCCGGGTATCCGTTGGTTAGAAGAACGCACTGGCATTCCCGTAATCGGCGTGATTCCCTGGATTGACCAGATCTTCCCCGCCGAAGACTCGTTGGATTTGTTTGAACGACGCGATCGCAATCCCTCCGGTGAGATTAACATTGCCGTCATCCGCTTGCCAAGAATTTCCAACTTTACCGATTTTGACCCCCTGGAAGCCGAACCCAGCGTTAACCTGAAATACATCAGCCCCAAACAATCTTTAGGCTATCCAGATGCGGTAATTATCCCCGGTTCCAAAACCACGATCGCCGATTTGATGGTGCTGCACCAAACCGGCATGGCAGATAGCCTCAAAGACTATGTCGCCGCAGGCGGTACGGTTCTCGGTATCTGCGGCGGCTTCCAAATGCTGGGTAAATTAGTAGCAGATCCAGAAGGAATTGAAGGCCAAGAAGGACGCAGCGAAGGTCTAGGATTCTTACCCACCAAAACTGTAATGACGCCCCAGCGCGTGGCACGTCAGCGCCAAGTAACCTCTAACTTTCCCCAAACTGGATTACCCGTCACCGGATATGAAATTCATCAAGGTCGCACCCGCATTATCGAACCTGATGGCACTCTAGCTTTATTCGACGATCCAACTTTAGGTGTAGTTGACTCCGGTCAATTTGTTTGGGGTACCTATCTCCACGGTATTTTTGATAATGGCCCCTGGCGACGCGCCTGGTTAAATCGCCTCCGCCAACAACGCGGTCTTCATTCTTTACCCACAGGAATTTCCAATTACCGCGAACAGCGAGAAGCCATGTTAGACGCACTGGCAGATCGGGTAGAAGCTTACATCGATTTAACGCCGATTTTACCCAGCAGCTAATGGCTAATCGCTAATCGCTAATGGGTTTTTAGTTAAACCAATTACCAATTACCCATTACCAATTACCAATTACCAAGAGAATAACTAAAATGGCTAAAATTCGTTTTTTACCCGATGATGTCACCGTTGAGGCAGAAGCCGGAGAGCCGCTACTCGATGTCGCTGAGCGTGCGGGGGTTTGCATTCCCACTGGTTGTTTGATGGGTTCTTGTCACGCCTGCGAGGTAGAACTAGAAGATGGAACTACCATCCGTGCTTGTATTACGGCAGTTCCACCCAAAAGGGAACAATTGACAATTAATCTCTTCATCGATCCAACTTGGTAATAAGTTTGAGATTGACTCATCAAAAAAACAAAATTATGCTTGTCTCGTGATAGAATTTGTACTTTCGTGGGTTATATATAAATAGTGGCAATCGGTTAAGCGGGAATAGATCAAGCGGAAATCGGTAAATTGTCATCGGCATCGCTCAAAGGCAAGTTTATTGCCACCTATGACTGATAACCAATCATCCGCGCCTAGTTACTCGTTATCCCACGCCTCATAGCCCATGCTTGCTGCGATCGCAAGCATTGAAGAAATTGCATAACCAATGGTTTTTCCTCTGTGCTTGTTTTTATAATTAAACTTGCACGGCAAACCTGTTATGCCCAATTAATACCTCTGGGGAAATCACGCCCAAGAAAAAGATTAATCTTGATAACCAAACCGATAATTTTTTTATTGGTCGATATCTCCCTTTTGGTGGTTGAATAATACATTCATCTGCATCTAAACCAACAGTTCCTATTACTAAAGGAGGAGAAGAGTGAGAACAGAACAGTCTCTAGCCCAAGAAGCATGGCAAGCCCTGGAAAACTCGATTATTTACTATCAAGGGCGTCCGGTGGGAACGGTAGCTGCCCGCGAACCGGATTTAGAAGCCCTGAATTACGACCAATGTTTTATTCGCGACTTTGTTTCCTCTGCGTTGGTATTTCTAATTAAAGGACAAGCGGAAATTGTCCGTAATTTCTTAGAAGAAACGTTAAAATTGCAACCCAAAGACCGGCAATTTGATTGTTCAAAACCGGGTCGGGGTTTGATGCCAGCCAGCTTTAAAGTAGACGTCAGGCAAGGGCAAGAACGTCTAAAAGCAGATTTTGGCGAACATGCGATCGCGCGCGTAGCCCCAGTAGATTCTTGCCTTTGGTGGATGATTTTGTTACGGGCATATGTGAAGGCAACTAACGATACAGAATTAGCCTTCCGCGAAGATTTTCAAGAAGGAATCCGGTTAATTATGGACTTGTGCCTAGTGGCGCGGTTTGATATGTATCCGACGCTTCTAGTACCCGATGGCGCGAGTATGATTGACCGTCGCATGGGTTTATACGGACATCCTTTAGATATTCAATCCCTGTTTTATGCTGCCTTGCGCGCGGGTGGAGAACTACTAATCCCGAACACAGAAAACGAATACCTGATCCGCGCCTTACGTAGCCGATTGAATCCTTTAACTCGCCATATTCGCGAAAATTATTGGCTAGATACTCACCGTTTGAATGCGATCTATCGCTACAAGGTCGAGGAGTATGGCGAAGAAGCACTCAATCAGTTTAATATTTATTCCGATTCAATTCCCTTTCAACGCTTGACCGAATGGTTACCCGAAGACGGCGGTTATTTAGCTGGTAATATTGGGCCATCCCAGATGGATTGCCGCTTCTTTTCGCAAGGCAATTTGATGGCGATTATTTCTTCTTTGTCGGACGAAAAGCAGTCCCACGGAATTTTGCGACTAATTGAAGCCCGTTGGTATCATCTGGTGGGCGATATGCCGATGAAACTGTGTTTCCCGGCGTTGGAAGACATCGAATGGAAAACCCTCACCGGATGCGATCCGAAAAACCGACCTTGGTCTTATCATAACGGTGGCAGTTGGCCCGTTTTACTGTGGATGATCGCCGCCGCTACGCAAAAAATGGGCAAGCCCGAACTCGCTCACAAAGCAATTAAACTAGCTGAAAAACGCTTGAGCAAAGACGAATGGCCCGAATACTACGACGGTAAAACCGCCCGCTTGGTAGGAAAAGAAGCCCGTCGCTATCAAACGTGGACTGTTGCCGGTTATTTATTAGCTTTAGAGCTAATGGAAAACCCCGAACACTTAAAATTAGTCTGCTTCGACGAATATCCCCAAGAACTTCCTGCCAGATAGCATAATTTTTGCTATTTGTCAAGTATAAGTTTGAGAGCAGCGATCGCATAGCTTCTACCGCGCTGGCATATGTTGGTTGACACCAGCAGCGTGCGGATCGCGCCTCATTCTTTGACATGGGCGGACTTGACCAAAGATCCAGATTATGAACGATCTCGCCTTGGCTCACGCGCGCTGTGCTGGGGCGAGGGGTTTTTTCTTTGGAGCAAAACAATCTTACCGGGATTGATGAGCGATCGCTATAGGGGTAACACCCCTCATTTGGCGCCGAAAAAAAAGATCGGTATTTTCACGAGGATTAAAAGGATAGGTTTGGAAGCCTTGTCGCTTCAGCGTAAGGAGGAAAAACCAACCAGCGGCTTTAGCCGCCGTCAAGTTTTCCGGATCTCCGCGATTTCTGATGTAGAATAATATATAGTCACATGTGAGGTTTTTTGAATCGTGGAGCAAGTTCTGACCATAGTTTGCAAGCTTCATCCAACAGATGAACAGGCATCTAAAATCGATGCTTTGTTGCAGTCGTTTTCGGATGGTTGCAACTATGCCAATGAAGTTGTGAAGTCTGGAGTAACCAGCAAAACCACAATTCAAAGCTTGGTTTATCAAGACCTGCGTGAAAAGTTTCAACTCAGCGCAAATCAGGCTGTAAGAGTCTGTGCGCGTGTGGGAGCAAGCCGTAAAACCGCTAAACAGAAAAACAAGCCAGTTAAAGCGTTCAAGCCCACATCGGCGGATTACGACGCTCGAATCTTCTCGTTTCGCGAGAAAGATTGGTCGGTCAGCTTGACGCTGATTAACTGCCGGGAACATATTAAGTTTGAACCGGGCAGCAACTACCAGAAAGGGAAGTTGAAAGGACGCAAGCCGACTTCTGCTCAACTGTGCAAGCATCGTGACGGACAATACTGCATCCATATTCAGGTCAAGGACGAAGCTCCTGACCCAATCCAATCGGACAACGTGATTGGCGTGGATTTGGGACGTAGAGATATTGCAGTTACTAGCAATGGAGAAAAGTGGGACGGAAAGACGATTACCCAGACGCGAGATAAGTTTGCCAGAGTGAGAACCTCGCTTCAGAAGAAAGCCTCGAAAGGCACAAGATCGACTCGTCGCAGGACGAGACAGATTTTGCAACGGCTGTCGGCACGGGAGCGGCGTTATCAAACTTGGTTGAACCACAACATCAGCAAAACCATCGTCCGAAATGCACTGAATCTGAGCGCCACAATTGCGATTGAGGACTTGACGGGCATCCGGGATAGGATCAATCAGCAACCGCGCAATAAAACTGAACGCAGATGTTCCAATAGTTGGGCGTTCTATCAGTTGCGGCAATTCCTCGAATATAAGGGGATTCAGGCAGGTATCGAAGTGATTGCGGTTCCACCTGCCTACACATCGCAAACCTGCCACGTCTGCAACCATATCGGCTTGCGGAGTGATAAACGGTTTAATTGAGCCACTCCTCGCTCTAAAGAGACGAGGATTCAGGCAGAGTTGAGACTAG
>CAYXCW010000048.1:19958-49930 GCA_964463555.1 uncultured bacterium | reverse complement strand
CCTCAGCTCCCTCAGCTCCCTCAGCTCCCTCAGCTCCCTCAGCTCCCTCAGCTCCTCTTTCTCCCTCAGCTCCCTCAGCTCCCTCAGCTCCCTCAGCTCCCCCGCTCTACCAAATCTATCTCTGGGTCTTTGACAGATATCATTTGATATGCTATCTTACTTGAGTCTAACTAAGAATCAATGTCAAAACAAAAGGCGCTTAACTCTCCGTTCTCAACATGCGGAGAGTAGCGCCAGTAGTTAATTGCATTTTTCTGTGGAAAGACTATTAAATAGTCAATGCCAAATTTACCACGAGGTATATTGGCTTGTCTCACCTGCCGAAAAATTTGGGAAGTAGGGGCGGGTTAGATCCGTATGACTGTCGGGAAACAGCTGGTATAGGATAAACCCGTCCCTGAGAGATTAAAACTTGTTCAAGCGCTAACTTGAGCGAGTTTTTTTATGCCACTTCAGCCGGTTGTTTGAGCAACTGGGTGTAGAGTTCGCCTAGTTGGGTAGCAACGCCATCCCAGCTGAACATTTTTTCTACACGGGTGCGGGCATTTTGACCCATTTCGATTCGCCATTCGGGAATAGAAAGAATCGAGTCGATTGCACCGGCAAAGGCAACTTCATCCTGGGGCGGACAAAGTAAACCTGTTTCTTTCGGCACAACGGTAAACTGAAGGCCGCCCACATCGCTAGCGACGACAGGGGTGCCGCTTGCCATTGCTTCGATTGCCACTAAGCCAAAAGGTTCGTAGTGACTGGGAACAACGCAGACATCGGCAGCACCGTAATAG
This sequence comes from uncultured bacterium, assembly GCA_964463555.1. GTDB lineage: Bacteria > Cyanobacteriota > Cyanobacteriia > Cyanobacteriales > Aerosakkonemataceae > Microseira. The sequence continues at coordinate 49,145 of CAYXCW010000048.1, read as the reverse complement.
TACGGTAATTCTTGTTGGCTAATGCGTCCGGGGAAGGAGGTAAACTCGCGCATTCCCAACTGGTCTACAATAGCCTCGATGCGATCGCGCTCGATGCCATCGCTTTGACCTGGACGAGAACCGCCGCAGATCATCAAGTGAATATTAGAACGCAGTTGGGAAAGATTGACCGCACGCACCAAGGTTTCAATCCCTTTGCGATAGTCAAAACGTCCCACGTACAGTACCAACTTGGCATCTGGCTTGATTCCGAGTTTGGCGCGCGCTTCTTGACGCCCAACCGAACCATAGCTGCGGATATCGGTGCCGCAAGGAATGATATCGATATTGCCTTTGGTCGAAACCATCGTCCGCATGTGTTCTTTTTCCTGGGGACTGGTGGCAACAATCCGATCTGCCGTTTCCAATACCGCCTTTTCCGTCGCTAACCGGGTGCCAGCAATTAGGGGAATTGTGCTGACAGATTGGTACTTCACTGCACCCAAGGAATGGTAGGTATGAACCTGCTTGCTGCCTTGAATTTTCTTCAACTGCATTCCCACCCAGGAAGACAGCCAATAGTTCGTGTGTACCAAACTATAGGTAACCCCCGATTCCTGCTGATACTTGAGAATTTGCTCAACCACCGTTGGCAAATACTCAAAAAGATTGTCCCGTGGAATAAATTCCACGGGACCAGCTGTTAAACGAATTGTGCGGCAATTGGGGCTATGTTCAACAATGTCTAATTGGTCAGGACTGGCCTTGCGGGTAAACATATCAACATGCCATCCTTGCTTTGCCAGGGCTTCCCCTACCTGACGCACATATACATTTTGTCCGCCTGCTTCTTCCTTACCGATTTCGATGGCGGGATCGCCGTGAACGGAAATCAAGGCAATGTGCTTTTTGCTGGTTGTGACCATAGTTTTGTTGAGTTAAACGACAGTTGGAGCGAATTGGATGAGCGATTGTCCTGAGCGACCTCTTCAGCCTTAGGGAACCTACACAAATTTTCATTTTCTAGAGTAAAGCAATCTGAAAGAGGGCGCATCTACTAAGGGATAGAGTTGATCGATCCCTGGCATTAGACTTACGGATGTTTTTTTGACCTTCAGAAGTTGCAACCGGCTTCCGGAGGGAAACCGATGGTAAATCTAAAGGGGTAGCTGATAGTTTTCGCAAGTCCATACTCCAATTCGTTTCGTTCCGTAGCCGATTCTCTAGCCGAATATGGGACAAGGGTCGAAAGTGAAAAGGGGTTAGCTGATGCGATTGACTGTGCGATCGCAAAGGATGCTCAACCCAGTTGCGGAACGAAAATCATAAATTTTCGACCAACGAGTGTGCGTGTTAGGTAATTGTACCAGGCTTAAAGAAAATCTGCAAACAAAATAATTATTGACTTAAACCGGGGCAGATCTGCTACAATAGATTTTCGTCACCCTGGAGAGGTGGCTGAGTGGTCGAAAGCGGCAGATTGCTAATCTGTTGATGGACTCGTAAGACCCATCCGAGGGTTCGAATCCCTCCCTCTCCGTATATAGAAAATCAGTCATGGGTAATTGGTAATTTAACCTTACCCCGTCGCATTTTTCACAATTGCTCGGAAAAGTTTTGTGCTGGGTGATGGTATTTTACCTAAGCAGTATTTTGACGGGCGAATAATCTAACGCCGATCGGGTTGGGTAAGAAGGTGGGTTTGGCAGGTGCGATCGCGAAGCGTGCCTTTGGCATATCGCCCGCCCTTGAAAAGTTGCGCTTTAATCCCCCTCGTTCTCGTCAGCAGTTGGAGGCGTTGGCAGTGGTGGTGGGGGTGGAGAGCGATAGTGCATCCGCACCGCTTCGCGATCGCTTAGCACAAATGTTACCGCCTCCTTCCTGGGGCGGGAATGAAGTTTGAACCAATTCGGTTATGTGGCGCTTGTTATGCTGAGGTGCCTTGTCACAAGATAGAGTAGTAGTTTAAGACTACTGCGGGGTGCGATCGCCACAAGTTGCGCTTACTGTCAGAATGTCCCAACTGTGGGGCGAGGTTTAAAGTTCCGGCGCTTTGGGTGGATGGGTGGTGTCAAAGGTGTTTTACAACTTTTGCAGGAATGGAAAAAATGCAAAAAACTAAAAGCAAGGGTTAAGGTTAAAACTGATGAAATACTTGTATAATATTTTTCCTGACTGTTTTTGAGCGCTATTTTCTGAGTGTTTATGAAAAATTCGGGTTAACACCTACTGCATAATCTTAAAAGTCTCACAGTTAAGCTAAATGTTCGAGCAAACTTTTAAAAATATTGATGATGTTCTCTGGAAAGAGGCAGGTTGTACTACAGAGTTAGATTACACCGAGCAAACCTCTTGGCTGCTGTTTTTGAAGTATTTGGATGATTTGGAACAGGAAAGGGCGCTAGAGGCGGAATTGGTCGGTAAACCTTATGAGTTTATTATTGATGAGGAGCATCGCTGGTCATCTTGGGCAGCTCCAAAAAAGGCGGATGGGACATTGGATCGCGATAGTGCGCTAATTGGCGACGATTTAATTGATTATGTCAACCGTAAACTATTTCCATATTTACAAAGTTTCAAGCAACGGGCTACCAGTCCAGACACAATAGAATACAAAATTGGGGAAATTTTTGGCGAAATTAAGAACAGATTTCAAAGTGGATACAGCTTGCGGGATGCGCTGGAATATGTTGACGAACTCAGGTTTAGATCGCAGCAGGAAAAACACGAGCTATCCCATCTCTATGAAGCCAAAATCAAAAATATGGGGAATGCGGGGCGCAATGGGGGCGAGTATTATACCCCGCGTCCGTTGATTCGGGCAATGATTCAGGTGGTGAAACCGAAGATAGGCGATCGCATTTATGATGGGGCTTGCGGTTCGGCAGGGTTTTTGTGTGAAAGTTACGATTATTTACGTCGGGGTAAGCTGACGACGAAACAGCTTGAGATTCTTCAGAAAGATACGTTTACGGGTAAAGAGAAGAAAAGTCTGGCTTATGTGATTGCGATCATGAATATGATTTTGCATGGCATTGATGCGCCGAATATTATCCACACCAATACTTTGACGGAAAATCTCAGTGATATTCAGGACAAAAATCGTTTTGATGTCATCTTGGCTAATCCCCCATTTGGGGGGAAGGAACGCAAGGAAGTACAGCAGAATTTCCCGATTAAGACTGGGGAAACAGCGTTTCTGTTTTTGCAGCATTTCATCAAAATCCTGAAGATGGGCGGTAGGGCTGCGGTAGTAATTAAAAATACGTTTCTGTCAAATTCGGATAATGCTTCGCGGGCGTTGCGTCAAGAGCTTTTGAGTAGTTGCAATTTGCATACGATTTTGGATTGTCCGAGTGGGACTTTTATCGGTGCTGGGGTGAAAACGGTGGTGCTGTTTTTTGAGAAAGGAAAGCCCTTCGATTCCATTCAGGGAACACCTTTATTTGCTCAGGGAAAATCTTTAACTGAGGGGATGGCTACTCAGAAAATTTGGTATTATCAACTCGATCCAGGGCGGAATATGGGTAAAACCAATTCCCTGAATGATGATGATTTGCGCGAGTTTGTGGAGTTACAGGCTACGTTTGCAGTGTCGGAAAAGTCTTGGCTGGTGGATATTGGTGATATCGATCGGGAGACGTTCGATCTGTCGGTGAAGAATCCGAATAAGGCTGAGGAATCGACGTTACGAGAACCGCAGGATATTTTGGATGAAATTGCGGCGTTAGATGCGGAAAGTGCAGAGATTTTGGCGGGAATTATGCAGTTGACGGTGGGCAGTTGATAGACTGTGTTAGGTTTCTTTTGGATATCAAATTAATTTTGTTGAGGTACTTATGAAAAAGATCAAAATTATTGTGGAAAAACACCCTGATGGTTATGTTGCCTATCCTTTAGGGATTCAGGGGGTTGTAGTTGGTCAAGGTGACACCTATGAGGAAGCCCTCAATGATGTGCGATCGGCTATTTTGTTCCATATTGAAACTTTTGGAGAATCGGTACTAGAATCTGAATCCTCGATATTAGAGGCTTTTGTAGCAGAGGCAAGCGTATAATGGCAAAGTTTCCTGTTGATGCCCCTAAATCAAAAGTAATTAAGGTGCTTGAGGGTTTTGGATTTTCGATAGTCAGGGAAAAAGAACATATTTCTATGATTAGGCAAAATCCTGATGGCACAACTACTCCTTTAACTTTGCCAAATCATAAAGTTATTAAAGGTTCTACTCTCAGAAGTATCTGTACTCAATCTGGTATCTCACGCGATGATTTTATTGCTGCTTATGAACAAGTATAGAAATATATTGACAGTTCTGGATTCGGAGAGTGCAGAGATTTTAGCTGGTATTGGGGGGGTGCTATGAAATCCAAATGGTCAATTAAGCGACTTTCTGAAGTAGCTGAAATTCAGATGGGGCAAAGTCCAAAAGGCTCTAGCTACAACATCTCAGGTGAGGGAGTTCCCTTGATAAACGGTCCCGTTGAGTTTGGCGAAACACCATTTTCTCGAACTAAGAGAACAAAATTTACAACCGAGCCTACTAAGATGTGCAGAGCAGGTGATTTAATTCTCTGCGTGCGTGGCTCAACCACTGGTCGAATGAATATCGCTGGTTATGACTCCTGTATTGGTCGAGGAGTCGCATCGATTCGATCTGAAAAATATCAGGATTGGATTAACTTTTTTATTTATGTCAACCGTGAAACCATCTATCGTCTTGGTTCTGGAGCAACATTCCCGAATGTATCCGGATCAATGCTGGCAAAACTAGAAATACCAATTCCACCAGAGTCTGAGCAAAAGCGGATTGTGGCGATTTTGGATGAGGCGTTTGAGGGGATTGATAGAGCGATCGCCAACACCGAAAAAAACCTCGCCAACTCCCGCGAACTATTTGAAAGCTATCTAAACGCCATCTTTACCCAGAAAGGCGACAGGTGGGGAGATATAAAGTCTCAGTTCGTTCCTCTATCGACCCTGCTTTCTGAACAGCCTCGTAATGGTTGGTCACCACCAGCAATATTTCAAACTGGCGAGGGAATCCCAGTATTAACTTTATCTGCTGTAACAGGATTCAATTATGATGGCTCTCGCGTGAAACTGACAAGTGCTCCAACTAAAGAAAAGGCACATTATTGGTTGAAAGAAGGCGAATTACTAATAACTCGAAGCAATACCCCTGAATTAGTTGGTCATGTAGCAATCTATGATGGTAATCCGCAACAGGCTATTTGTTGTGATTTGATTATGAAAATGACATTAGATTCAACAAAAGCTGACACAAAATTTATATACTATTACCTTCGATCTTTGGCAGCACGTAAATACTTCATGAGTAATGCTACAGGTGCTAGCGCAACAATGCCAAAGATTAATAAGCAAGTTGTTCAAAATGCTCCTATTCCTGTTTTTTGTCTAGCTGAACAAAAATTCATTGTGACAAAGCTAGACGAGATAGCCTCTGAAACCCAACGCCTCGAAACTATCTACCGCAAAAAAATCGCCGCACTCAATGAACTCAAACAATCTATCCTGCAAAAAGCCTTCACAGGCGAACTCACCGCAGACACCCGGAAAACTGCTCAGGAGGGAATTGCAGCATGATTACCCTTGAAACCCTTGAAAAATGGCTGCTTGTACCCGCCGAGACAGAACAGCTTGAATTTAAAGAAGCAAAACAACAGTTTGATACAACTAAACTGCTGAAATATTGTGTAGCGCTGGCGAATGAGGGAGGTGGTTGTATTGTTTTGGGAGTTACCAATAAGCCACCTCGCCAAGTAGTAGGTACCGTAGCTTGGTCAACAGCAGAGGATTTAAACAAGATCAAGGCATATATAGTTGAGAAACTCAGGTTTCGGGTAGATGCTACAGAATTACAGCATCCTGATGGACGAGTCCTGGTTTTTGAAGTGCCTACCCGTCCCGTCGGGCAACCATTAGCGTTTGATGGAGCCTACCTAATGAGGGCGGGAGAAGATCTCGTACCGATGACACCAGATGTACTCAAAAAAATTTTTGCAGAAGACCAACAAGATTGGTTTTGCCAAGCTGCTCGATGTGACGCTAGTCCTGACGATGTAATCGCTCTCCTAGATACTCAAACCTACTTTGAACTGCTAGAAATTCCTTATCCGACTAGCCGCGATGCCGTTCTAGAACGATTGCAGAGCCAACACTTAATCAAACCAACAGCAAAGGGTTGGACAATTACAAACCTAGCTGCCATACTTTTGGCAAAAAAACTCGACGCCTTTTCCCCTGCATTAGCTCGCAAATCAGCCCGTGTCGTTATTTATGAAGGTATCAATAAGCTACAAACTCGTGTTGAAAAGACAGACAACCGAGGATATGCCGTTGGTTTTGACGGATTAGTAGATTTCGTCCACTCCGCCGCACCCCAAAATCGCTTTATCGAGGAAGTTGTGCGGGAAGAAGTAAAGATGTTCCCGGAACAGGCTTTACGAGAACTTATTGCTAATGCTTTGGTGCATCAGGATTTTCTAGCCACAGGTACTTCAGTGATGATCGAAATGTATAGCGATCGCATTGAGATATCTAATCCCGGCATTCCGCCCATTAAAGTAGAGCGATTTATTGATGAAAATCGCTCCCGTAACGAACAACTCGCCGACCTAATGCGACGTTTCGGTATATGTGAAGAAAAAGGCAGTGGCATTGACAAAGTTGTAAGCGCAGCAGAGGTATTTCAACTACCCGCACCAGATTTTCGAGTAGGTGATACACGTACTACAGCAGTGCTATTTGCCCAACAAGATTTTGCAGATATGAGCAAACCAGACCGAATTCGAGCCTGCTACCAGCATTGCTGTCTGCTGTATGTCAGCAATCAGCGTATGTCTAACCAATCTCTACGGGAGCGATTTCGTCTGGGAGAGTCAAAGTCTGTCATCGTTTCTCAGATTATAGGAGCTACCAAAGAAGAAGGCTGGATCAAGACAGATGAATCTGAATCAAGCTCTACCCGCTATGCTCGCTATCTTCCTTTTTGGGCTTAAAAGCAAAAAAGTGCTTAATCGCAAATCGATATCAGCCCCTCCCAAAACCTGAAACCCTTGTAAAACCAACAAAAAAGTGCTTAATCGCAAATCGATATCAGTCACCCCCAAAACCTGAAACCCTTGCAGAACCGACAAAAAAGTGTTTTAACGCAAACCTAGATCAGCTAACCATGAACGAAGCCGAAACCCGCGCCGAACTGATTGACCCCGCACTTAAAGCCGCAGGCTGGGGAGTTATCGAAGGTAGTCGCATCCGCCGCGAAGTGATTGCCCCAGGTCGCTTAATTGGCAACGGTAAACGCGCCAAAGCAGACATCGCCGATTACGTGCTGGTTTATTGGGGTGAAAAACTCGCCGTCATCGAAGCCAAAAAACGCGACTTACGAGATACCGAAGGTTTAGAACAAGCCAAAAAATACGCCGAAAAGTTGCAGACTCGATTCGCCTACTCTACAAATGGCATCGGCATCTACCAAGTAGATATGCACACAGGGGCAGAAGGCTACATCAAGCAATATCCCACCCCAGATGGACTGTGGGAAACCACCTTTAGTGAAGATAATAAATGGCGGAATCTCTTTGCTGCCATCCCCTTTGAAGACAAAAGCGGCACATGGGAAGCCCGTTATTATCAACACAATGCCATTAAGCACGTCCTAGAAGCAATCTGCCAAGGACAAGACCGGATTTTGTTAACAATGGCAACTGGCACAGGTAAAACCTTCATCGCCTTTCAACTCGCCTGGAAACTCTTTCAAAGCCGTTGGAACCTCAGCCGACAACCCACCCGTCGTCCACGAATTTTGTTTTTAAGCGATCGCAATATTTTAGCCAATCAAGCCTATAATTCTTTCTCTGCCTTTCCCGATGATGCCCTCGTCCGTATCGACCCCGAAGCTATCAAAAAACGGGGTCGAGTTCCCAAAAATGGCAGTATCTTTTTTACCATCTTCCAAACCTTCATGACCGGAAGGGACGATGCTGGCAATCCTACGCCCAAATTCAGCGACTATCCCCCCGACTTCTTTGACTTCATCATCATTGATGAATGTCACCGAGGCGGAGCGAGTGACGAAAGCACCTGGCGGGGCATTTTGGAATACTTCTCACCAGCCGTACAATTGGGACTAACTGCCACCCCCAAACGTGCCAACAACGCCGACACCTACGCCTATTTTGGCGAGCCAGTCTATACTTACGCCCTCAAAGACGGCATCAACGACGGGTTTCTGACTCCTTTTAAAGTCAAGCAAATCGAAACTAACCTAGATGAATATATTTACAGCACCGAAGATGAATTAATAGAAGGTGCAGTAGACGAAACCAGAATTTACACTGAAGCTGACTTTAACCGCATCATTGAAATTGCCGAGCGCGAACGTTACCGGGTGCAACTGTTCATGGAACAAATAGACCAGAATCAAAAAACTCTGGTGTTTTGCGCCAACCAAGACCACGCTCTAGCGGTGCGAGATTTAATCAACCAAATGAAGATTAGCAGTAACCCTAATTACTGCGTCCGCGTCACCGCCGATGATGGGAAACTTGGCGATCAGCACCTCAGTAACTTTCAAGACAACGAGAAAACTATCCCTACCATTCTCACCACTTCTCAAAAACTCTCCACTGGGGTTGATGCCCGTAATATTCGTAATATCGTGCTAATGCGCCCCATTAACTCGATGATTGAATTTAAGCAGATTATCGGTCGCGGTACGCGACTTTTTGAAGGCAAAGACTATTTTACTATCTACGATTTTGTTAAAGCCTACGAACATTTCAACGATCCTGATTGGGACGGCGAACCCCAAGAACCTGTAATCGTCACAAATCGAAGGGAACGACAGCCATCATTTACAACAAATACTAACAGAGATATAAATACTGACAGAATTAGAAACGAAAGTACAGAAGTTCCCAAGCCCACAACCATCAAAATCAAACTCGCTGATGGCAAGGAACGCAAGCTCCAGCACCGGATATCTACTACTTTCTGGAGTCCAGACGGTAAACTCATGAGCGCCGCAGAATTTGTAGAACGTCTCTTTGGTGAAATTCCTGAACTATTCAAAGATGAAGACGAATTAAGAGTAATTTGGAGCCGCCCTGACACCCGTAAAGCTTTATTAGAAGGACTCGCAGAAAAGGGCTATGGCCCAGAACAACTAACAGAAATTAGCCGCTTAATTGACGCTGAAAAAAGCGATTTATATGATGTACTAGCATATATAGCTTATGCCTCTGCACCCATGAGCCGCCGAGAGCGCGTCCTCGCTCGCAAGTCCTTAATATTCTCCCGGTATATCGGCAAACAGCAAGAATTTCTCGACTTTGTATTGGAACAATACATCAAAGTAGGGGTCGAGGAACTCGAGCGCACTAAATTACCGCAACTGTTAGAGTTAAAATATCATACCGTTCGTGATGCTGTGGAAGAACTAGGGAGCGTTGCCAATATTAGTGAAGTATTTATCGGGTTTCAGCAGTATTTGTATTCACAGCACATAGCAGCTTAATTGGCTAGGTCGCTACAATTCAATACTCAAAGCTTTTGCGCGATCGCACCTAACTGACTAACTTACTTGCTACTCTTTGATGAATACGATCCAACCACAGCGGAATCACAGGTTCACCAGATTTTAAGGAAGCGATCGCTCTCTCGCGATCAAACTCTACCAGTTGCAGCGATCGCTCCTGCCCATCCCACCACAACATAAACAGCTCTGATGAAGCCGGAGTAGACACCAATGTGTCACCACGAACAAATAACTTGGCACTAGACAATTTACCATAGTCAGCCAATAGTCAAAAGTCAAGCTCAAAAGTCAATCATGCCGATCAAAATCAAAGGGTTCCAGCCACACAAAAGCTGAAACCCTTATCCTGTAAGAAATGCGGATGAAAGGACTTGAACCTTCACACCTTGCGGTACTAGAACCTAAATCTAGCGCGTCTGCCAATTCCGCCACATCCGCATGAATTTTTATCATAGCACACTATAAACGCAAAACAACATGTTTTGTGACTGGCCTCACAGAGCAAGTTCTGTAAAGATCACGTGAAGCAAGCAGGCGCAGTCACCTGCGACTTCGGTGCGATCGCGGATATTAGATATATCGAGTTCAACGTTCTGGTTATGTTATCTGTAACGCTTCCTCCAGTAAACTTGATTCCCGGTGCGATCGCCGATTTATTCGCTCAAGTCAGCAGCACAGGTTGTATTACCTTAGCGGATCGCTATGGACTGATGGCGGCGCTGTTAGACGATACCCTCGAAGAAGAGGAACAGCGCTGCATCGACAGACTGATTCGCGCCTTATATAGAGGACGGGTTAAGGTTGTCGATGAAATTTCTGCCATTATCTAAGATTCGTGCTGCTTGAGAGTTTGGTTGTAGCGATCGCCCTCAAAAAAGAAAGCTACAGTAAAAGTAGGGGGATCGAATCATGAAATCAGCAATTTTAGCGCTTGTTACCCTAGTCGCTACCGCAAGTTTAGCTACTCCAGCTACCGCTCAGCGAGCGAGCGTACCGCGAATACCCATTATCCGCAACGACAGTCAAGATTTTTTTCAGCAGGGAAGAGAACAGTTTGAGCGAGAAATTCAGTTTCTCACCCTGAAAAACTATCTTTTTAAGCAGGATTTGCTCAAAATAGGGGATTTTCCACCCCTAGAAGATGGCCCGTTTTCTTTTGAGTTGTCCGACGGCTTCAGCGTTAGCAATAACGCGATCAAGTTATTCGGATACTAGCACCGCGATCGCCTAATCGCGCAAAGTCCAATTCTTCCCCAGCTTCCAGCGCTTGGCGGATGGCTTTTGTATCCGGTTCTACACTTACTTGTTGAAATCGCTCCGGCAGTTCTTCCACAGGCTTCGATTCATCTAAAATCAGAGGTGCTTTACCGCCGTGTTTGACTAGAGAAAGTTTATAGCGATCGGTTTCGATTTTCTTGAGTTGACTGGTTTCAAAGTAATATTTCAGCCGTTCTTTGAGCATTTTGGCGCGATTTTTATCGCTTTGCGCCAAATCGAGCAACCTTTTGGCTTCTTTTTGGCGGATATCCGCTCTTTCTTCCAATTCGGCGATCAAAGCGGCATAGTTGTCCAGCTTGCTCGCGCGTTCTGCTTCTAGATGCTCCAACCATTCAGCAATTAGCTGCTGTTGTTCGGTATCGTCGAGATCGTCCAGCATAGAGTTTAAATGCTGGATGTCATCGGAGATTTTAAACAGAGTCCGAGGTGAAGAACCGTTATCGGGGATAGACTTTTCCATTCAATTTATATAACGGATAAGCCGCGATCGCACAAGGACGATCCCGCTCAAGATGATTGCTACTATGGTCAAATTTAAAGCAAAAAACCCGGAATTTCCCCTCTTTTTCCCCCTATCCTCCCAGGAGAGGGGGTTATATCATGTCCGGTGGCATCGGTTGCGTAATGTCAGGGCGAAGCATTCGGATATAAAACCTTGAGTTAATTGCAGAAGTTATCGCCCGAATGCTTCGCCCCTACAAAATCTAAAAAGATACACTACCGATGCTAACGGACACGATATTATATCGTGTCCGGTAGCTTTGGTTGTGTATAGTAGGGCGACATCTGGCACTAAGCCCAGAAATAAATTTCTGGCTGTAGAGACGTTACATGTAACGTCTCTACAGCTAAAACCCGTTGAAACGGGTTAAAACGTTGATTTTAGTTGGCTTTAGCTAACTGAAGCTTTCAAATGTGAAATTTATTTCAGGGCTGTTTATCGGGTAGGTGCAAGATGTGAGTTTATTCAGATCTTGCACCATTATCAACAAGCCTTCAAACCCTTGTTTCTTGCAAATAGCTCAGCTTGAAAGCCTAGATTTGTCGTCAAGAAACCCGGTTTTTAGTCAAGGTGCAAGATGTGAGTTTACAAACTTGATATTAGGGGTGAAGTTCTAGTTTTCAGGATCTACTCCCAATTCCCTTAACCTTTGAGCTAAGCGTTCAGCTCGTTGGCGTTCCGCTTCAGCTTGCTGTTGCGCGGCTTCAGCTTGCTGTTGCGCGGCTTCAGCTTGCTGTTGTGCTGCCTCAGCTTGCTGTTGTGCTGCCTCAGCTTGCTGTTGTGCTGCCTCAGCTTGCTGTTGTGCGGCTTCCTCTGGTAACAGGACAAGATTGCCAGAACTATCGTAAAAACGCAACCAAGTGGCTGTTTCTCGGTCTATTGTTCCATCCCAAGTACCTAACCAAAAACCTAAAGTTTCGCACCAAAGCCAACCTTGTTCGTTTGGGACTAATGGCTGATAGGTTTGAGAAGCATCTAAGTGCCATCCTTGGAAAGAATTAGGATTAAACGGGTTGTAAACAAAATAATCTGGCGTTCTGAAAACCCGTTCGTAAATATTTTTTTTGGTAGTTGTATCTTCTCTCGCCGTACTGGGGGACATTAATTCCACAATGACATCGGGATAACGTCCGCCTTCATCCCAAACTACCCATCCTTGCCTTTCTTGCGTACCATCTACATCTAGTACGGCAAAGAAATCTGGCCCTCGAAAGTCTTGGTTGCGTACTTGCCTGCGGCTGAAATAGATAAACATATTTCCGCCCGTATAGAAATCGTTGCGATCGCTCCAAGCTTGCTGCAAAGATCGGATCAAGACATTCATCGCGACGCGGTGGCGGTTGCTTTCCAAGGGTTCTCCATCATCAAATATTAAGTCGGTAGGAGGCTGGTTTAACTCCCACCAGTCTTCAACCTCTGCGGTTTGGGGATTTTGTTCTATGGTGGTTTCGGTTGACATTCGATCTGCCTCCTACCTGTTTAAATCTCTATCCTTGATTGTGCAATGGCGTAGAGTTTAGTACGTCAGTATTCGTTACGGGAGCGTCAAAAATGACGATCAGATCCGCGTTGGGTATCAATCGCCGCAATACTTGAAGATGCTCCAAGGCATCATTCCGGCGGCGAAACCGCGCCACCGTTATCCGCTGCATGTTTGGTAGACGACGAATGATGCTCCAAGGATAAAGTTTTTCGCGATAGGTCTGTTGTGTTGGTATCATAGAGCCATCCTTCCCACTTTGTGGGGCATTTTAAGGAAGGCGATCGCTCTTGATTTCTCAGGTCGTGGAGCGATCGCTCATTTTGCATAACACACTTATTAAAGGCGACGCACTTGGCCTTTGTCAAGTATAGAATGGGGCGAATTAGGTTACGACTGCGAGAACTAGCGGATGAGAAGGGTTGGACACTCAAAGAAGTTTCCGAACGCTCCGGGATTCCGTACAGTACGATCAAAAACTATGCTCAATCTCCCGGCTTAGCAACAGTAGACTACACTGCTTTACTGAAGTTAGCGCGTGTGTTTGATGTGATGATTGAAGAAGTGGTAGAAGTTTTGGAAGAGTAATAGGGCGAATTAGGCTAAAAGTGCGCGAATTAGCGGAAGAAAAAGGTTGGATGCTTAAAGAAGCCTCCCAAAGATCGGGAATTCCGTACAGTACGATCGCTCACATCTTGCACCTAAGAGATAAACAGCCGCCAAATAAATTTGGGGCTGAAAGCTTAAGTTAGCTAAAGCTAACTACAATCAAGGTTTTAACCCGTTTCAACGGGTTTTAGCTGTAGAGACGTTACATGTAACGTCTCTACAGCCAGAAATTTATTTCTCGGCTTGGTGCAAGATGTGAGATCAAAAACTATGCTCAATCTTCCAGCTTGGCAACAGTAGACTATACCGCTTTGCTGAAGTTAGGGCGTGTCTTTGATGTGATGATTGAAGAAGTGGTCGAAGTTTTGGGAGAGTGAGCGATCGCCACCTCTGTACAATTGAGAAATAGGGGGGTTAAAATTCCATGATGATTGCAGCAGAACAACGCTACTATTCACCCGAAGAATACCTTGAACTAGAGGTGAATTCTGAGTCACGTCACGAATATATTGATGGTCAAATTATTCCCATGACAGGCGGAACACCCAATCATAACCAAATTGCTCTTAACCTCAGCGGAGCGCTAAATTTCGCTCTCAAGCGTCAGCCTTATCGAGTCTTTGTTACAGATCAGCGACTGTGGATTCCCAAAAAGCGAATTCATACCTATCCCGATGTCATGGTTGTGCAAGGTCAACTGGAATTTCAAGCAGGACGAAGGGACACCATCACGAATCCGCTAATGATTGCTGAAGTTTTATCAAAATCAACTAAAAGTTACGACCGGGATGAAAAATTTGCAGCGTATCGCACCATTCCCAGCTTTCAGGAATATCTTTTGATCGATCAATATAAGCTGCACGTCGAACAGTATGCCAAAACAGATAACAACCGTTGGATATTTACTGAATACGAAGATGAAAACGAAACCATATCTCTAGCTTCTGTTCCGTTTGAAATTGTCCTGGCGGATATTTACGATAAAGTGGACTTTGAAGATGAGGTAGTTGAGGAAATTAACCCAGTGCAAGACGAGGGTGAAATAGGCTAAAAAGTAGCCGACACCCTCAAGGGTGTCGCTACACTCAAATCTTGCACCTTGACTAAACCTTAGTTTCTTGCAAATAGCTCAACTTGAAAGCCTAGATTTCTCGTCAAGAAACCCGGTTTTTGAAAGCTTGTTGATAATGGTGCAAGATCTGAGTACACAAACAAAGCCTGCCTACCCTTCGGGAACGCTTCGCGAACGCAGGCTTTAAAAGCTTTAGCCCGCGAAGGATGGCTCGCGTTTGTATAGCCGCACCCTTTAAGGGTGTCGGCGTAAATTTATAAACCTGACATGCTCCCTCCGGAATTGGCTGCTGGCGCTTGTAGTATAATGTATATTACATATTCTTAACGCTGCATCTTGTTGGGGGTGGAGGATTCAGCATGGATAAAAAACCAGTTTTATTAGGTGAAAATTTAAGTTACGAAATCAAAGCCAATAGGACTTTATTTACAGGCGTTCAGGTCAGTATAGAGCCAAGAGCGCGCATTGCTTTAGTTGGTCAGAACGGCGTAGGGAAATCAACATTGCTCAAGATTTTGGCAGGTGAAATTAATCCGGCTACTGGCTCTATTTCCCGTAATGGTATTAGCTACTACTTGCCACAGATCAGCACGATTCGAGAGGAAATGAAAGCCAATACAGTACTGGATTTATTGAGTAATGTTTCTGACGAATGGTGGAAAATTGCGGAACTTTTGGAGGCCAAATTTAGCACAACTCTTGATTTGTCCCTACCCATTGCTAACTTGAGCGGTGGGGAACTGACAAAACTATTTCTGGCAATTGGTTTATATCAAGAGCCAAAATTGCTTTTGCTCGATGAGCCAACTAACCACATGGATCTGCAAGCGTTAGAAAAATTGAGCCAATTTCTCAATGATTTTGATGGAGCATTTGTCATTGTTTCTCACAAGCCTTTTTTTCTAGACCAAGTGGTAAATATGACTTGGGAACTCACACCTGAAGGGATAAAGGTTTACGGTGGAAATTTTTCGCTGTATCGAGAGCAGAAAGAAATAGAATTATCTGCGGCATTGAGAGCGCACGAAATTGCTAGAAAACAACTAAAATGGGCTAAAACATCGGCATTGCAACAACAGGAACGATCGGCGCAATCTCGGCGAAGTGGGAGAGAAAAGTTCCTCAATGGCAGTATTGATAGAATGAACGGAGGACTGCTGAAAAGCCAAAGCCAAACCACCGCAGGTATTGCCAAAAAGAAGCATGAAGCAATCGTTGAAAAGGCCAATCAAAAATTTGAAGAAACAAAGATCAAAACGAACAAGGTTACCAATGTGCAATTGCCAGAAAAAAGTCATAAGCGTAGAAGCTTGATTGATATTCAAGGAGCAAAGCTGAGAGTAGGAGAGCGATTGTTAATTGATAACATTCACCTGCATGTATCTGTTGGGGATAGAGTAGCGATCGCCGGAGCCAACGGTTCGGGTAAGTCAAGCCTTGCTAAGGCAATTTTAGGACTGAAAAATTCCCCAACATTTTTGGAATCCGGAGAGGTTGTGCTGGCAAATGGGATAAAAGCAGTGTATCTCGATCAAACCTACGAATTGGTGAATCGAGAGCTAACAATTATAGAAAATATGCAAGCTACCAATCCCAATATCAGCTATCAACTTTTGCGGCAACAATTGGGACACTTTTTGTTTAAATACGATGACGTTCGCAAACAAGCATCGGTGTTGAGTGGGGGTGAGTTGGCGAGGCTAGCAATTGCTATGCTCAGTATCTCTGAAATTGACTTGTTAATTCTCGACGAACCGACTAATAATTTGGATATCGAAACCGTTGACCAAATGGTGACAGGTATTAACGAATATCAAGGCGCTATATGGGTGATTTCCCACGATCTGGATTTCCTGAGTCGGATCGGTATTACCAAAGCCTTTCACTTGAAAGATACAACGTTGCGAATGACTGCGTATCTGCCAAATGAAGTCGAGCGGTATTATCAAGAATTAGTCGAAGCATAGGCTCGTTTGCATCTAAATGATTGCAATTGGTAGTAGGGAACAGCAGAAAAGCTGATACAGAACTTACGCGCCGCTAGGTCAGAAAGCGGGTTTCTTTGCGTCATATCATGTCCGGTGGCATCGGTAGCGTCAGCCGGGGCGAGTTTATAGAGATCGATCATGGTTTCACTTTATTGTTGGTAAAACCCGCCCCTACAAGCTCCAAAATTAAACACTACCATTGCTACCGGACATCATATCAGTCCTGTTATGGCTAAGGGCAAAGCCGGTTGATGTTCCCTACAATAACTTACGAAAAAATAACCGTTTGAATCGATAGTTGAATGTCACATTTTTTACTTTTGGGATTCCCGCCCAACCGAGTTACGCTGGAAATTGTAACTGGTTATGGTTCTGAGCTGGGTTATGGCGTGTTAAAGCGCTCAGCATCTGGGCGGCGCGGTTCTCGTCGGTATTGCCGTAGCGATCAAAATGTATCAGGTTCGGCAGTTGTGAGGGTACCTCCCAGCCTCGGGTTTGCAATTCGGACTGGGCGTCAAACTGGGAGGCGTAACCGATGCACAAATAGGCGACGAAGAGCATTTCGGAGGGAATGCCCAAAAGATTTCGCAACCGCTCAGGCTCAAAAATGCTGACCCAGCCGACGCCGATCCCCTCGGCGCGAGCTGCCAGACATAGGTTTTGGATGGCGCAAACGGTCGAATAAGCCGCTGTCTCGGGCATAGTCTGCCGCGCCAGTCCCCGCCCGCGCTTGCTCGTAACATCGCAGGTAACGCACAGATTGACCGGCGCGTCCACGATACCTGCAAGCTTCAATGTTATGTACAGCGCTTTTTCCTTGTCCTCATAAATCGAGGAAGCGGCTTCGTTAGCTTGCTGGAAAAGTTCGTAGACGCTTTTACGCACAGCTGCATCGCGGATCACAATAAAGCGCCAAGGTTGCATCATACCTACCGACGGGGCGTGATGTGCAGCGTCAAGCAGTCGTCCCAAAACGCGATCCTCGATGGGAGTAGGGGTGAAATAAGAGCGCATATCGCGCCGTTCATAAATCGCCCTGTAAACGCCATGCCGCTCTTCCTCTCCGAAACGATGGATATTTTGGTTGATTTTAGTCATGTTAGCTCCCAGAACTGCTTATAAACAAAAATTTGAATTTTTCTGGATCTTAAACTAACTAAATTTTTGACTAACAAATTAAAATCAAACCTTTTAATCGCTTCGGGCGTAAAGCGTACCGGGATTAGTAGAATCCGAACTTTAGGGTAGCGATCGCTACCTGAATCATACGCAATTAACCAGCACTTAGAGTGGGAATTCTGATAATAAATTCAGTTCCCTTCCCTAGCTGAGAATTTACTTCCAATTTGCCATTGTGCTTTTCTACGACAATTTGATGGACGATGGGCAAACCGAGTCCGGTTCCTCTGCCGACAGGTTTTGTAGTAAATAAAGGCTCAAATAATCGCTGTTTGACCGATGCAGGCATACCAATCCCGTTATCAACAATCCGCAGGGAAACCCATTGAGCGGAATCAATTTCGGTAGCAATATGAATCTGCGGAATTGGATCGCTCATTTTGCCTTGTATAAACGCTTCGTCAATTGCCTCGATGGCATTTGCCAAAAGGTTCATGAATACTTGGTTCATCTGTCCTAAATAGCAATTTACTTCTGGTAATGGGCCATAATGCTTGATGACTTCGATGCGGGGACGATGGTACTCTTTACCGGCAACGCGAAGGCTCTTGTCTTTGAGGCGATGTTGCAAGATCATCAGCGTGCTATCGAGTCCCTCGTGTAAATCCGCAGGCATTTTTGTATCGGAATCTGAGCGGGAGAAGGTGCGTAGGGATACAGAAATATTTTGAATCCGTTCAGTTCCTACTTTGAGCGAGTCCAAAATTTTTGCCAGATCTTCGAGGGCAAATTCTAGATCTAATTCCTCGATTGCATTACTAATTTTGGCTGTGGGGTTGGGATATTCTTGTTGATAAAGTTGAATTATTTCTGTTACACCTGCAATGTATTCTTGCAAAGGTGCAATATTGTTAGCAATGAAGCTAATGGGGTTGTTGATTTCGTGGGCAACTCCGGCAACTAATTCGCCCAAGGTTGAGAGTTTTTCTTGTTGCACCAGTTGCACTTGAGCTTGTTCTAAAGCGGCAGTGCGATCGCGTACTTGCTCTTCTAATGATTCTGTCAGTTGTTTCAGTTGTAAATGCACCCTGACTCTGGCAATTACTTCTTCTTGTTCAAACGGTTTGGGGATATAGTCTACCGCACCGAGGGCAAAACCCTTGATTTTACTTTCTGTATCCGCCAAAGCGGTGGTAAAAATGATCGGAATGTTTTTAGTTACGGGATTGGCTTTGATGGCGCGACAGGTTTCAAATCCATCAATTCCTGGCATTTGCACATCGAGCAAAATCAACTCTGGTTGATGGCGTTCGATCAGTGCGATCGCGCTTTCTCCACCAACTGCAACCCGGAAGCGAAACCCAGCACTAGCCAAGGCTGTGGAAAGCACAGACAAATTGGTAGGATTGTCATCCACAATCAAAATGAATCCGGTATCTCTTGGCGTTGTCATGATGGATTTACTCCTGGTTAATTAGGCGAGTGTTTAAAGGTATTGTTTGATAAACATTTCCAGTCGTTTAACTTGAAAAGTATTAGCAAGCTGCGTCAGTTGCACTGCAAATGGCGTTAGCTTTTGATCGGATGCAGGCAGTTGTTGACCCATTTCTATAATTGCTTGAATATCTCCATCTTGCACCAAGTTGAGTAACTGCTGTAAAACCCCACTACCAGGAGGAATCAGAGCTACTGGACTGGTTGAGCTATTTCCATTGGCTTGTTTGATGGTGTCTGTCTTACCCTGATATATCCATTCTAACTGCAAGTATTGCTGTAGCAATTGCATTAGAGTTTGAGCGTCTACAGGTTTGGGGAGAAATGCATTCGCACCAGCATTAATGCTTTTATATTGATCTGTTTCAAACACGCTGGCTGAGGAAGCAATAATAGGAATATTTTTGAATTGGGCAGAGTTACGCAGACGGTTGATGAAATCAAATCCATGCATCACTGGCATCACCAAATCAGTCACTATCGCATCTGGTTTGCCAGAAATCGCACTCTCCAATCCTTCTTGACCATCACTGGCTTCTATAACTGTAAACCCAATTGGCTCGAGTAAATTCACAATCACCGAGCGATTGTGCCAATTATCATCAACGACTAGAATAGTGCGCCGCTCTCCCTGATAGCCGACAATCGTGCCCTGCTGCACCTTAAGAGAAGTAACTGCCCAATTTTTGGCTTGGGGCAGTTCTACTTCAAAATGGAAATTGCTGCCGACGCCAAATTCACTTTGAACTTTAATTTCACCCTTCATTAACGAGACAATCTTTTGGCTAATTGTTAATCCCAAACCCGTACCCTCGGCTTGACTTTTCACATCTCCCAGTTGTTCAAAGGGGAGGAATATTTTCTCTAATTGTTCTGGTTTCATGCCGATTCCGGTGTCTTTGACTTCAAAGCGAATTTTGGTAATCGGTAAATTTAATTCTTCCCGATTCCCGATCGCCTCAACCTTAAAAGTAACCCTTCCTTGCTCGGTAAATTTAATTGCGTTGCCCAGCAGATTCAGTAAGACTTGACGCAGGCGCTTTTCATCTGCCGTGACACCTCCTGGCAAATTGGGGTCGAGTTGGATCTGAAATGCAATGTTTTTTTGCTCGGCGCGGATGCAACAAATTTCTACCACGCTTTCTAGAAACGCAGGTAAATAAAAATCAACGGGATTGAGTTCTAGCCTCCCAGCTTCAATTTTGGAGAGGTCTAATACATCATTAATTAGGGTCAATAAATGTGAACCGCATTGCCCAATAATTTCTACCCCTTTGCGTTCTCGATCGGTCAGAGTTTCGCTGCGTTGGATAATTTGTGTATAGCCAAGAATGCCGTTGAGGGGCGTGCGTAATTCATGGCTCATATTGGCGAGGAATTCGCTCTTAGCTTGATTGGCAGCATCGGCGGCTTCTTTTGCTTGTTGAATCTCTAGATTTGCCTGTTGAATTTCCTGAAATTTGTTTTGCAGTGCCAGAGCCATTAATTGAAAGTTGTTCGTCAAGGCATTAATTTCGCTCACTTGGCTGCTGGGTAATTCTAATTCTCTACGTGCAATCAGTTTATCGGGCAGGTTAGTGGTTAAATTTGCCAGTTGCAGTAAAGGCTTGACCAGATTATAACTGATAGCTTTTGCCAACAGTGGTGTCAAAACTGCGATCGCCATTAAAACAGCAAAACCATTGGTGTAAAGTCGATCTAACAGTACAAGATACGGTGCGCTAGGGACTTCGATCGCCAATTGCCAAGGCAAATTATCTCCAATCGATGCCTTTTGCACGTAAAATGATTTTCTCCAACGAACTACTTTAGCCATATTTGGCACCGTTGGTATCCAGCGATAGGTGGCGTTATTGAGGGATTGAATTTCACCATTGCGATCGAATGGTTGCAGAAGATTGAGATCTTCGCGCGTACTAACAATTGCCCGTTGCTGGGCATCTAGTATGCTAACAAACTCTGTTAATGATTGATGATTATTCCTTAACCAACCCTCCATTGCATTAACATCAATCTCTGCAAATACATGACCTATTACCCTGTCATTTTCTAAGATGGGAAGGCTCTGAATTATCGATGGGTAACTCGCTCATTGAAGGAATAATACTCCAGAGATAGCGGGCTGTTTTTCCATCAGTAAGGCTTTGTACTCTGGCGGCTCTAACGTTGTAAAATTTGTCGGGATAGCGGAGGAAATAATTTTTCCTTTGGCATCGGTGATGTAAAAGTTACGGATTTCTGGGAACGAACTCTGGGCTATTTTTATAGTGTCTTGGAGCGCATCGGAGCTTAAGAGATTTTGCTCTTTAGCATTTGTTGCCAGTGTTTCCAGCATTCGTTGTTTTTGCTGATGCCAGTTCCGCAATTCTGTACTAACGCTCTGGATGGTATTTTCCAGACTTGCTGAAATGTGATGCTCTTGCTCCGAGGCGGCGCCCTGGCAATTCCAAATCGTCAGTACCAATGCGGGTATTAAAACAAAAGCAACGAACAAGTTCAATAGGGTTTGCTCAAAAGCGATGGTTATTTTTTCTTTAGAACGAACTATCCACTGAGGAATTGGTGTATGATTTAAAATTAAACAGGCAATCAGGGCATTAGCTATCTGATTCACCGGGTTTTTAAAGGAAATAAACAAAACCGAGCTGGGTTCTACTTTTGCCAGAAAAACATACAGTAACCACAATAAAGGGAATCCAATAAATCCCCAATAAAGCACATCTAATAAAAGTAAATTTTTACTGCGACGCTTTAGTCCCCAACCGACAAAAAAAGTTTCCAGGGTAAATAAGATAAAGGCGCAGGGATGTTTCCACAATAGGATTGTATATGAACTAGCGATCGCACCCGCAACCGTCCCCCATCCCCACCCATACAACCTGACAACAATCATGGCAGCAATGCTGCCAAATAACCAGTCTGCGTGCAAAACGATCGGTATTTTGCAGTAGTTACCCGCATAACCAGCGATAATTAACACAAATAACACTAGCAGCGATCGCATCCGGTGGCTCGGCGGGTTCGATGGAGCTATACTCTTTAAATTAGTCATTGTTTTACTCTGAGTCAGAGAGGTAGGTTAAGGTTCGCTCGGTTTCTCAAATATAATTTCTCAAATATACTTACCACCACAGCTCGTTACTCACCAGTATAAATCTCCCTTTCCCTCACCTCAAGCTGGTGGAAAACTTCTACCATGTTACTAATGAATCGCCTCTCAGGTGAGTATTTGTTAAATCGCTCTTGTCCTCATCGTGACACCTAAAAAGTTTGGGAGATTGGTATCCCCGTCAATTCATTGCGGGGCGGAAAATCGACGGCTCGACTGAGCGCTCGCTGAAGTCGCGAGCGATAATAAGAACAGTCAGCCAATATTAAGCTTGATTTCTGTGAGGTTTTTTATTATTTTTAGCAGCAATTCTGACCATGAAAATTTTCTGGTGCCAATCGATTCATTGCTGATGCTGTTGGGGTATTTTGAGCTTGGCGATCGCTAGAAATAAATTAACCGAGGAGCGACCCAAAAAACATTAAATTTTATTCCAACAATAAATTGAGATGATTTTTAATATTCCACGCTCGTGAACTGTGGTATATTATATTTTAACGCTCGCAAACTAAGCCTAACAATCTAGTAATAGCAATGCGATCGCCGAGCATTCCCTTGTGATATGATGTCCGTTGAATTGCCCATCATAAAAATGGATAATCGACCGGACATGATATGAAATAAAATAATCGGAGGCTTGCGCCTCCGAAACCAGAGAAGAACCTGCGGAGGCAGGTTTTGTTTGTGTAGCCCAGACTTCAGTCTGGAGCCAACTAAGGCTCTACCTTCACGCCTTTCCAAAACGCTACGTAGCCTTTAATATTCTTGGCAGCGTCTTTGGTTTCGGGATAGTACCAGGCGGCGTCTTTGTTCGCTTGTCCATCGACTTCGATGGTATAATAACTGGCTACGCCTTTCCAGGGACAGGTAGTGTGGGTGCTGCTGTCCTTGAAGTATTGCTTGTTGATGGCGTCGGGGGGGAAGTAGTGGTTTCCTTCGACGACGATAGTGCGATCGCTCTCTGCTAAAGTAGCACCATTCCAAACTGCTTTCGCCATAGGTGTGTTTTGTTTTGTCACTTACAATTACCATTATGAGAATAATCGAGCCGCCCAAACTCAAGCAGGCAAGTCTAAAATAATCCCAGCACCCGCAACAGCCGTCTACCATGCAGACTCAGACTCTGGAAAAAGCACTAAAACATTATTTTGGCTACGATACATTTCGTCCAGGGCAGCGACAAATCGTAGAACAAGCGCTGCAAAACCAGGATTTATTAATTGTAATGCCTACGGGCGGCGGCAAGTCTCTCTGCTTTCAACTTCCGGCTTTACTTAAACCAGGTTTAACTGTGGTGGTATCGCCGCTGATATCTTTAATGCAAGACCAAGTAGACGCGCTGCACGATAATGGCATCGGCGCGACTTTTCTCAATAGCAGTCTGAACAGTTGGCAGGTAAGGCACCGGGAAGAAGCGATTCTCAATGGTAAAAGCAAACTGCTTTACGTCGCCCCAGAAAGGTTAGTTAGCGAAAGATTTCTGCCGTTTTTAGATTTAGTCAAACATCAAATTGGATTGAGTAGTTTTGCTATCGATGAAGCGCACTGTGTTTCTGAATGGGGACACGATTTCCGCCCAGAATATCGTCAGTTGCGGATATTGCGCCAACGATATCCAGATATACCGATTATGGCGCTAACGGCGACGGCAACCGAGCGCGTCAGACAAGATATTATCGCACAGTTAACGCTGGCACAACCGAATATTCATATTGCTAGTTTTAACCGCAAAAATCTTTATTACGAAGTTCGTCCGAAACATAAAAACAGCTATACCGAATTATTACTGGAAATTAAGCAGGCGAAGGGAGCGGGAATTGTCTATTGTCTCAGTCGCAAAGGGGTAGACGAACTGGCGTTTAAATTGCAAAAAGATGGGATAAAAGCTTTACCTTACCACGCCGGATTAACCGACGAAGAACGGGCAGAAAATCAAACCCGGTTTATCCGCGACGACGTGCAGGTAATGGTGGCGACGATTGCGTTTGGGATGGGAATTAATAAACCCGACGTGCGGTTTGTTGTCCATTATGACTTGCCGCGCAATTTAGAAAGTTACTATCAAGAATCTGGACGCGCGGGCAGAGATGGGGAACCTTCCCGTTGCATCATCTATTTCAGCTTTGGCGATATTAAAAAAATCGAATGGGGCATCGACCAAAAACCCGACGAACAGGAACAAATGATTGCGCGTCAGCAACTGCGACGGGTAATTGATTATGCGGAAGGCAGCGAATGTCGGCGCACGATGCAGTTAAGTTACTTTGGCGAATATTTTGCCGGAAATTGCGGCAATTGCGATAACTGCTGCGCGCCTAAACCTGTAGAAGATTGGACAATTGAGGCGATGAAGTTTCTCTCTTGCGTTGCCCGATGTAAGGAAAAGTTTGGCATGAATCATATCATAGATGTGCTGCGGGGTTCGCGCGGACAAAAGGTTTTGCAGAACAAACATGACGAACTTTCGACTTATGGAATCGGCAAAGATAAGACGGCAGAAGAGTGGAAAGTGTTGGCGCGATCGCTCCTCAATCAAGGATTATTAGATCAGACTACCGATGGTTATGCCGTCCTCAAGCTCAACGCCTTAAGCTGGGAAGTAATGCGGCGTCAGCGTTCTGTTTCTATCGCGATTACCAAGAAACCAACGGCAACGTTAGCAGAAACCAATTTGAAGAAAGCCGGATTTGAACTATTATTTGACCGCCTGCGCCTACTCCGCAAACAAATCGCCGACGAACAATCGGTTCCGCCTTACGTTATCTTCCACGATTCTACTTTAAAATTAATGGCGCAAGTCCAACCCCAAACTTTAGCTGAATTTGGCGAAATTTCGGGCGTCGGCACGCGCAAATTAGAACAATACGGCGAACGGTTTTTATCTGAAATCAAAGCTTATCGCCAAGAACAAGGATTGGTGGTAAGTAAGAAGGCACAAAAAGCCGATTCCCCCAACTTTACTCAGTTAATTACTTTGGACTTATACGAACAAGGTTTATCAATTGAGGAAATCGCCAAACAACGCAATTTAAGAACTAGCACGATTACCAGTCATTTAGCAGAAATGCTGGAAATGGGGAAAGAAATAGATATATCAGGACTCGTGTTTCCAGAAAGACAAAACATAATTATGGCAGCGATAAAAGAGGTAGGAGATACTGAAGCGCTCAAACCAATTTATGAATATCTAGAAGAGAAGTTTACTTATGATGAAATTCGCTTGGTGAAGGCGTTTTGGCGAAAAAATAAAAGCTAATAAATCGCCGGTGTCGCAGTTAATAAGCTAAGTATCTATATTTGTCACCAGTGCAAAGGTTAAATAAACCCGCCTTCCCCCTTATATCATGTCCCTTCGCCAAGGTTGTATATAGTAGGGGCGGGTTTTACGAGGGATATTTGTCACCAGTGCAAAGGTTAAATAAACCCGCCCCGGCAGAGAGTACTGATGCCACCGGATATGATATTAAACGGTTTTCCTATGAATGCGAAACACTTGGGGGGGCGGGTTTAGTTTCACTGTTGGTTTTTTGCCAGTATGGTTGGTAAAACCTGCCCCGACAATCTCAATGCGTTGGTTTTTCCTCAGTATGGTTGGTAAAACCTGCCCCGACAATATGAATGCGAAACACTTGGGGGGGCGGGTTTAGTTTCACTGTTGGTTTTTCCCCAGCATGGTTGGTAAAACCCGCCCCGACAATCTCAATGCGTTGGTTTTTCCTCAGCATGGTTGGTAAAACCCGCCCCGACAATGCGGGGCGGGTTTTATAGGTAGCGACAAAGCTGCCGCCACCAAGTTTCTTTGTTTTTTTAGGGAAAGCTGGGAGCTTTTGTGGTAGTATTTTGTGTAGTGTAGTTACGCTGGGATTTTTTGTTGCTGTTAGCTGTTGCTTGCTGGAATAAAGAAATTAGTTTAGGTAAGGCGATGCAGATAGCAGCATTGAACAGCGTCATTAATAGACAATCAAGTAAACTCATAACTATAGCACTCCGAAAATATAAGTTAGCTCATTAAGTATGCAGTAAAAATCCTCACACCAAACGCGAGGAATGGTTTAAATTACTTGTAGCTGATATAAGCTGCACTGATGGTGATGAAGAATTGGTAATGGGGAATTGGTGAACAGACACCCAGCAATTGTGTCCACGAGGGGTAGATATCTGGATGCGGTAGCGGGATAAGCTGGAATCACAGCCAAGTCAAGATCGAGAAACAGTTATGTTAAAAGATAGTCCTACCCCCTCTACCCCTGGTTTTAAACTCACCGAACAAGACCGCCGCGCGTTGAAGAGTTTGGTAGATTACTCTGGGGTAGAGTCTCTGCCAGAAATTTGGGGAATAGTTGCCCAAAAATATGCCAATATCGTCGCATTGCACGACCCCCACGCCAAAGAAGAAATAATTCTTACCTATGCTGAACTTTACCAGCAGATGCAGCAATTCGCGGCTGGATTGCAAGTATTGGGAGTGATACCAGCGTATGAACCTCCGAGAGTTGCCTTATTTTCCGATAACTGTCCGCGTTGGTTGATTGCGGATCAAGGGATAATTATGGCAGGGGCAGCCAACGTGGTTCGCAGTTCGGCGGCAGATAAAGACGAACTGCTGTATATTTTGGAAAATAGCGGCAGCAACGCTTTAGTTGTAGAAGACTTAAAGACATTGAACAAATTGGGCGATCGCATATACGATCTTCCCATTCAATTAGTCGTGTTACTCTCGGACGAACAACCCGATGCCAAAGGCGTCTTAAACGTTGTCAACTTTACCGAAGTGATGGCAAAGGGAAAAAATCAACCTTTACAGCCAGCTAATCAAAATCGGGAAACCTTGGCAACCCTACTTTACACCTCCGGGACGACGGGGAAACCCAAAGGCGTGATGCTATCCCACGGCAATTTACTGCACCAGATCGTCACGATAGGCGTAATTGTACAACCAACGGCGGGCGATCGCGTCCTTAGTATCCTACCAACTTGGCACGCTTACGAACGCAGTTGCGAATACTTTCTGCTTGCCCAAGGTTGCACCTTAATTTACACCAATCTGCGCCAAGTCAAACAAGATTTAAAGAAATTTCAACCGCAATTTATGGTCGGCGTTCCCCGGTTGTGGGAATCTATTTATGAAGGGGTGCAAAAATCTTTCCGCGAACAACCCGCCAGCAAACAAAAACTGATTAATTTCTTTTTAGGCATCTCCCAGCAATATGTAGAAGCGCGAAGAATAGCGCAAGGGTTGCATCTAGAAAAACGCCATCCTTCTAGTTCCGAACGCTTGATGGCTAATATTAAATCGGCGCTGCTGTCGCCGCTGCATGGTTTAGGTGAAAAAATCGTTTATCGCAAAGTTCGGGAAGCAACTGGGGGCAAAATTAAGCAAGTAATTAGCGGCGGCGGTTCTTTAGCAATGCACTTAGATACCTTCTTTGAAATTATCGGTATTGAAGTGTTAGTCGGTTATGGTTTGACCGAAACTGCCCCCGTAGTCACCGCCCGTCGTCCCGATAGTAACCTGCGCGGGTCTGCTGGTAAACCCTTACCGGGGACAGAAATTCGGATTGTCAACCCAGAAACCTGGCAAGATGTTAAAGTAGGCGATCGCGGATTAGTTTTAATTCGCGGGTCGCAGGTAATGCAAGGATATTATCGCAATCAGGAAGCCACCGCCAAAGCAATTAACGCCGCAGGATGGTTCGATAGCGGTGACTTGGGATGGATGACCGATAAAAACGACCTGGTGCTAACAGGAAGGGCAAAAGATACGATTGTTTTAACCAATGGGGAAAACATCGAACCGCAACCGATAGAAGATGCTTGCTTGCGGAGTGCGTATATCGACCAAATTATGCTTGTCGGACAGGATATGCGATCGCTTGGTGCATTAATTGTCCCAAACCTCGATGCCCTCCAGCAATGGGCGGCATCGCAAAACTTTACCTTGCGCCTACCAAATCAAACCCTTTCCCCCGACGCTAAAGGCAAGCCAGAAATCGATCTCGATAGTAAACCGATTCAGGACTTATTCCGCAAAGAATTAAACCGCGAAGTCCAAAACCGCCCCAGTTACCGCCCCGACGACCGCATCGGCCCGTTTAAACTAATTACCGAGCCATTTACCATTGAAAATGGCATGATGACCCAAACCTTGAAAATTCGCCGCCCCGTCGTAACGGAACGCTATCGCGATATGATTGACGGGATGTTCTAAATGCACTCAGCATCATAGTCAGTCGTCAGTCGTCAATCGTCAGCGGTAAATAACTGACAGGAGGCGGGTTGAGATTAACTATCGATGAAATCATCGATGGAGACATACAACCCGCTCCCAGACAACCGACACCTGAACTTGACAAAAAGCTGACAACATGCTAAACCGCTGAACTAGCAATATAAATATGGAAGTCTCGACAAACAAACTCCTGCTGAAGCGACCTGTAAACGTTAAAGCCATTGTCACTCCTCGCTGGAAAGAAGAAGCCCAGCAACAGCTGCAATTGCAACTCAATCAACTCGATCAACAATTGCAACAGCTAGAAATCCAAGGACAGCGGGCAATTAACGAAATTCAAAAACAAAGCATTTCACCACCAGGGCCGCAAGTAATGCAACAAATTGAGAGCATTCAAGGCCAAGTCAATCAAAGGAAAAGCGAACTGCTAGACCAAAAAAATCAGATTCTGCAACAACTCCAGCAAGTGCAGGTACTAGAACTCAACCAAGAAGTCAATCAAGGAACGATTGAAAGCGTATTCACCATCGAACCAGGAGAAAACTTAATCCAGAAAATGCAGGTAGAAGTTCTCCTGCGCGATGGGATAGTGGAAGAAATTCGCGGCGATATTTAGAAATAGGGGTAATGGGTAATTGGTAATTGGTAATGGGTAATTGAGAATTAAAGAGACTCGTATAAATCTGCAATTCTGGTATCTCAAAGCAAAAATAATTACCCATTACCCATTACCCATTACCCATTACCCATTACCCATTACCCATTACC
>CAYXCW010000048.1:0-19858 GCA_964463555.1 uncultured bacterium | reverse complement strand
ATTACCCATTACCCATTACCCATTACCCATTACCCATTACCCATTACCCATTACCAATTAGCAATGATTCACGAAGTTTTTATGCCCGCCCTCAGTTCCACGATGACTGAAGGCAAAATCGTTTCCTGGGTGAAGTCTGTCGGGGACAAGGTAGAAAAAGGCGAAACCGTCGTGGTGGTGGAGTCAGACAAGGCAGATATGGACGTAGAATCCTTTTACGAAGGGTATCTGGCGACCATCGTCGTGCCTGCGGGGGAAGCGGCGCCGGTAGGTGCGGCGATCGCTTTGTTAGCCGAAACAGAAGCAGAAATTGAACAGGCTGTCAAGCAAGCAGCAGGCGGAAAAGCGCCAGCTGCGGCACCGGCACCAGCAGCCCCAGCGGCGACACCAGAACCCGTCGCGGTAGCAGCAACGTCGAATGGCAGTAGGAAGAGCAGCGATCGCATCGTAGCATCCCCCCGCGCCCGCAAGCTGGCAAAAGAACTCAAAGTTGACTTAAACGTTCTCAGCGGCAGCGGCCCCCACGGTCGCATTGTGGCAGAAGATGTAGAAGCAGCGGTAGGAAAAGCACCCGCACCCGTTGCGCCTGTCGCACCCGTTGCGCCCGTTGCACCCCCACCCGTCGCACCGGCAGCCAAAGCACCTGCACCCGTCAGCGCCCCCGCAGCGGTAGTTCCGGGTCAAATCGTACCCTTGACCACGCTGCAAAATGCCGTAGTCAGGAACATGATGGTGAGTTTGGAAGTACCTACTTTCCACGTCGGTTACACCATCACCACGGATCATCTGGATAAGCTGTACAAGCAAATCAAATCCAAAGGCGTCACCATGACGGCGCTGTTAGCCAAAGCGGTAGCGGTGACGCTGCAAAAACACCCGTTGCTGAATGCGAATTACACTCCCCAAGGGATTCAATATCCAGCGGCAATTAATATCGCCATAGCAGTAGCAATGGATGACGGCGGGTTAATTACCCCCGTGTTGCAAAAAGCCGACCAGATGGACATCTACTCACTTTCCCGCACTTGGAAAGATTTAGTAGACCGCGCCAGAGCCAAACAGTTGCAACCCCAAGAGTATAATTCCGGTACGTTTACCGTATCGAATTTAGGCATGTTTGGCGTAGACCGCTTCGATGCCATCTTACCTCCCGGACAAGGGTCAATTTTGGCAATTGGGGCATCTCGCGCCCAAGTTGTAGCCACAGAAGACGGCATGTTGGGCGTCCGCCGACAAATGCAAGTTAATATTACCTGCGACCATCGGGTGATCTACGGTTCCCACGCGGCGGCATTCTTGCAAGATTTGGCGAAGTTGATTGAAACCAATGCTCAATCTTTGACGCTGTAGTTTAAAAACCTTGCCCCTACCCAATTTTTTTGTAGGGGCGGGTTGATTTTGCCATCTAATATGATGTCCGCTAGCTTAGGTTGTGTATAATGTTTGACGGGAGTAGGGGCGGGTTTTACCAGCCATGCTGGAAAATCGCGAGGAATTTTTTAAACCCGCAAGGGCTAAGCTACCGATGCTACCGGACATGATATAACTCAATTTGCCAGTTATCTCAAACCAGGAGCTAATAGCTAATAGCTAGTATTAACTCAAGTTGCAGTTATAAGGTCAAGCATTTTAGATCCCCCTAAATCCCCCTTCATAAGGGGGACTTTGAATCCGGTGCTAGCCCCCCTTTTTAAGGGGGGTTAGGGGGGATCAAACCGACAATATTTGTAACTAGCAACTTGCGTTATTAGGAAAAATGCTGTATTTATATTAGCAATTAGCAATTAGCCAGAAACCGGGTTTCTGGGTTCCTCGTGCGTAAGTCCTGGTACTTATTCATATTGCAGCGTCATACCGGGCATCAATCTCTGCCAGTTTGCCAAGCTTTTGTTTTGCCAAGCAATTTTTTGAGAAGCACGCACCACTAACTGAATCATCTTCTTATTTCGCACTCCGATCACAAAGCGAGATAAAATTGTCATTCCCGAACTATTGAGAAATTCTAATTCTTGTAAGTTCATCGAAATTACAGGTGGTTTTTGCGCTATTACTCCCTCGAGCAACTCCTCTAGAGGTTTATAGTCACTGATTTGGCTTTCCCGGATTAACCCCTGGAAGTTAACGGTTGCGGTTTCCGGATCGTACCATACTCTGTAGTCATCCTTCTTCACTTCCACTATCCTAACCCTCGGCTTCATAGTTCTGATTTGAATCTATCTTAATCTGAGAGCTAGCGAATATTGCTGGAGAAATCAGGATTCTATAAAATTTGGCTATTTCTGTTTCAAGACAACCAAGGTAATATCATCAAAAACTTTCTGCTTGCCGATGTGCAGTCGCAGATCTTCGATCGCAGCTTGCCGAATTTCAATAGCTGACTTGTGACGATTTGCTCTTACTACTTCGCACAGGTTTTTTAGTCCGTATTGCACTTTATTGATATCAAAAGCTTCGGTAATGCCATCGGTGTAAAGCACTACTACATCTCCTGGGTTTAAATTTATTTGGGTTTGGGAAACAAACTCAGCAATTTCTGCTTCTAATCCCAGGGGAAAGCCGAGATGCATCGTATCGATTCGTTCGATATTACCATCAGTACGGACTACAATTGCTTCTTCATGTTGACCGCTGAGGCTGAGGCTACCATTTTGATAATCTAATAAAGCCAAGGTCATGTTTTTATACGAATCGATGCGCTGAATATTTCCATAAAGAGTGCGGTTTAATACATCAAGAAACCTCACCGGATCGGTTTCGTTACTTTCCTGGAGAGTGCGGACGGCGGTTTGCGCCATAATCATTAATACGCCGCTTTCTAAACCATGCCCGGTAACATCGCCGATGGTAATTTTGACACCATCATTTTGTGGCAGCACGTCGTAGTAGTCGCCGCCAACTTCATCGGCAGGTTCCATAAATCCAGATATTTCTAATCCTTCAATTTCTTCTAGTTCTGATTGTTTGGGCAAAATCATTTGTTGCAGTTGCTTAGTGACTTCTAACTCAGCAGAGAGGCGGAGATTTTCGGCTTTGAGTTTGTCGTTGAGGGCGCTAATTTCCTCGTTTGCTTGGGCGAGTTGGGCGGTGCGTTCTTGGACTTTATCTTCTAAAGTGTGATAGAGGCGGGCATTTTCGATCGAGATCGCAGCTTGGGAAGATATGATGTTGAGGACTTGGATGCGATCGCGCGTAAAAGCCCCCGTGGTTAAATTATTTTCTAGGTATAAGATTCCCACCAATTTACCTTGATTGATCAGAGGACTACACAAGATAGATTTAGGTCGCTTTTGCATAATATAAGGGTCAGATGCAAAGGTGGTTTGAGTCGTTGCATCATCAAGGGCAAGGGTTTCTTGCGTGCGTTTTACATAATTAATCAGCGAGAGCGGCATCTCTTGACTTTCAATCGCTGACTTGGATATTAATTGACATTGTTCGCCCATACATTGAGCTTCAATTTTCCACTCACCTGCTGAGTCAGGTATGAGGAAATAAAACTTTTCTGCTCCGGCATTTTCCAGCAAAACTCGCATCAAGTTCGCAAGCAATTCATCCAGATGTACTTTCCCTGATAGCGCTTGGGAAGCTTTGATAATAGTTGATAAATCTAGATTTTCTGAAACACCTGAACTCGTAGAAGTAACCGTGGTTCTAGTCTGAACAATAGTTTCCTCTCCTCCACTAGGAAAGCTTTTTTTCCTACCGACGATAGGT
Source organism: uncultured bacterium (assembly GCA_964463555.1). GTDB lineage: Bacteria > Cyanobacteriota > Cyanobacteriia > Cyanobacteriales > Aerosakkonemataceae > Microseira. The sequence goes on along the minus strand of CAYXCW010000048.1, from coordinate 16,144 downwards.
GCGAGTAATTCTGCATGGCGCTCTTCTAAATCTTTAACTTTTGCCTTTGCTCCCCAGCGGATGTAAGCATAGTAAGCATCAATCAGATAGGTACGCGCTACCTTGTTTCGTCCTAAAGCTAAATAAAATTCTCCTGCTAGTTCATTGGCGAGGGCTTCATCCTGCACATATCCATTTTCCTTAGCTCCATCTATTGCTAGATCGTAATATTCCATCGCTGAGAAAGATTGTCCTAAGACGCGGGCTTTTTCTGCCTCTACTAAGTTATATTTATGTTGGTAATTCATGGGGCCATGAAAAGCCCAATATTTCATCTTTTGCTGATTTTCTTCTACTTGTTTCAGGTATTGTTGCTGCTTTGACTCTGTTTCCTGAAAATACAGAGCTAAAAGAGCCAGAGAATAGTAATAAATATGTTTTGTAAAGCTAATGTTACCTTCTACAAGAGTTGAAGACTTTAACGCTCTTTTAGCATTTTCAAGAGCAGCTTCATAATCTTTAAATAAATAGCAAAGCAGGGTTTTGGCAAAAAATACTCTAAACAAAGACATTAAATTATTAATGCTTTCCAAATAAGCAATAGTTTCTGACTCATTCAACATCTCGCCCATTAAGAGCAGTGGATTATCTGTTGTACCTCGTAAATTTGCAACTAACTGACCGATAATTTTGAGCAGATAAAACTGGTATTGCTGGGCAAAATTACCGGCAAAATCAATATAGTGTTTTTGTTGTTCTTGCACGTAGTCTAGATGCTCGCCATTAAAAAACAGATGGGCGCAGTAGTAATCAGCAGCATGACAAGCATATTCTATGTCACCAAATTCTAAGCCGCTATTAATTGCTTGACGCAGCGGTTCTATAGTTTCTCTAGTATGCTTTTTAAAGTGGGTAAGGCAAATCGAAGTATTAACTAATACTTTAGAACGAAACTCTTTGGCATCTAACTGCTCTAATACCTGCAAAGAAAGTTGACCGAGTTGATAGCCAAAATCTATATCTGGTATGAGCCAAGACACGAACGATCCGTAAGTCGAATAGGCAAAAGTACACTGTGGCGAATTCCCGTACTGACGAGAAAGTTCGAGCATAGTATATAGAATTGGTAGGGATAGGGGGCTTTCTGCAAAGCAAGCTGGTGGGAATATGAGAACTAAAAGCTCCATAGCAGCCTGCTTGTAGCGATCGCTCATTTCTGGCAGGTTAGCTAACTCCTCTATATTGAGTTCTTCCGGGGGTGATTGAGATATGGTCACTTCCAGCATTTCTAGAACTTGCAGTCCAGTATCTAACGCAGATTGAATCTGATTTTTAGCGAGGTCAAGTCTAATTTTTAGCACGTATAAGTTGACTTGTTCGAGGATTGTTTTAGCTTGTTGGAGAGCGCGATCGCACAAAATCCCCGCTCGTTCTAAATTAGTATTGAGATATTCTGCTTCCGCTGCTTCCAGATAGAAATTAAATGTCAGATCGTATCGACTTTCCCAGCTATCTTGACTTAGGAGTTCTAAACCTACATTCAAATAGTTAACAGCAGCTTCATAAGCAGTAGCTGCCTTTGCTTTTTGTCCGGCGATCAGGTTTAATTGGGCTAACTCATCTTTTTCTGGCTGAGTAGTTAACAAATCTGTGCCAAAATTCAGTTGGTTAACTAGAGCAAAAATATTATCTTTGCGATCTTGCTCTGTTGTATTATTGAGCAGCAGTTGACCAATTTTAAGGTGAGTGGCTTTTTTCTCTGCCTCTGGAATCAAAGAATAAGCAGCTTGTTGCACGCGATCGTGCAAAAATTTGTAGTCAACTTTGACATCGCGTACAGATGCTAACTCTTCCTGGGCAAATACTAGAGGAATTTTGTAATTTTCAGATAGCGGTAGAATCAACCCCGCTTGCATTGCCTCCCACAAATGAGCAGCCGTCGCTAAGTTTGATTCTTCATTGACAATTGATAAAACTTCTAAGTTAAATTGGTTGCCGATACAAGCCGCTAATTTTAAGACTGTCTGGGTTGTTTCTGGGAGTTTGCGAATATTTCGGGCAACCAGTTCAACGATACCGAAATCTGCAATACCAATTGCTTGAATTTGTTGAATATCCCATTCCCAGCAGTCTGTATTTACCTGATAAACCAGCAGATTTTCCGAGTACAGGGTTTTGAGTAGCTGCGTTAAGAAAAAGGGATTGCCTTGGGTTTTATTAAAAAGTAGCTCAGAAAAAACTTTAATTTGATCTGAGTTTACGCTGGCATCCAGAGTGTCTGCAATTAATTGGTTGACGCTATCCAAAGCAAGAGCCTGAATGGTGATATTATTTACCACCGTTTCAGTTTCTTGAATTTTTTCTATTGTCTGAATTAAAGGATGAACGGGACTAACTTCGTTATCTCGATAAGCTCCAATCGTTAACAAATATCTGTTATTTGGATCGGTTACCAAGAGTTGGATTAACTTCAGAGATGCGGAATCTGCCCACTGTAAATCGTCAAGGAAGATGACTAAGGGGTGTTCTGGTTGACAAAAAACTTGAATAAATTGTTGAAATACTCGATTAAATCTGTTTTGTGATTCCGATGCTCCCAGTTGAGGAACTTCAGGCTGTTTACCGATAATTAGTTCGACTTCCGGAATAACATCAATAATAACTTGACCGTTAATACCTAGCGCTTTTAATAAGTTTTCTTTCCAAACCGCTATCTGTTCTGAACTTTCGGTTAATAGCTGACGAACTAATTCTTGAAATGCTTGGATTAAAGCCGCATAGGGAATATTGCGCTTAAATTGGTCAAATTTACCGGCAATAAAATATCCCCTTGCTGCTACAATTGGTTTATGAACTTCATTGACAATTGAAGTTTTACCAATCCCGGAATAACCGGAAACCAACATCATCTCGGTGGCACCGAGGCTGACTCGTCCAAAGGCATCTAGAAGAATTTGAACTTCGGTTTCTCTGCCATAAAGCTTCTGGGGAATGAGTAATTGATTGCCGCGATCGCGTTGACCAATGGCAAAGTTTTCAATCTTGCCAGTTGTCTGCAATTGCTGCAAACAAGTTTCCAGGTCAAATTTTAATCCCGCCGCACTTTGATATCGGTCTTCAGCATTTTTTGCTAACAGTTTCATTACAATATCTGAAACTGCTTGGGTAATTTCTGCTATCTCTTTGGGTGGGACGGGTTGTTTGGCAATATGACAGTAAACCAACTCCATTGGATCTGTAGTAGTAAATGGCAGTTGGTTGGTCAGCATTTCATAGAAAGTCGCTCCCAAAGAATAGAAGTCGGCGCGGTAGTCAATGGCTCGATTCATCCTCCCGGTTTGTTCGGGTGACATATAAGCGAGAGTCCCTTCTAGCAAGTTGGGATTGCTAATGGTTTGGTTTTTCAATTCCAAGCGCGACGCGATGCTAAAGTCAGTTAGCTTGACTTGTCGCGTCTGTGGATTAATAATGATATTTGAGGGTTTAATATCTTTGTGGATAATCGGTACTTGATGGAGATAAATTAAGGTTTCGGAAAGAGCGATCGCTACTTTCAAAAACTCGATTAATGACAGTCGATTTGCTGCCATAAACTCATAAAATGATTGACCGCCAAAATCTTCTAAGATCAGAGCAAAACTATTCTGATAGGTTTCTAAACTGTATGTTTTGACAATTCCTGTACAATCTAGATTTTGAGTAAGTATAAATTCTTGCCTTATATTGGCGATCTGTTCTAGGGTAGGATGTTCCTCTTTGATTATTTTAACGATAATAGGTTGTTGATCGCGATTTCTGATACCTCGATAAACAACGGTTCTTACCCCGTCATAAATTTTTTCTATAATTTCGTAACCTGAAAGACCTAGCATTAATTTTTACCTTCCCCTTTTAATCAACTATTATAGATCGCAGCCAGATTAATGGAGAATCTGGCTGCGATTAAATTTTTACTCTCTTTCAAAGCGCGGGTACAACTCTTTTGCAAACAACTCCTGAATCTCTTTCTCAAATTCTGGAGGGGATTGGAAGTTCTTTACTAACTCCTCATAATCTTCTTTCAGATAAATTTTGTATTCAGCTAATCTAGGCGCTATTTTCGGTAACCACGCTGTATGTAATGTAAACGCAAAGTTGAGCGATTCATGGTAAAGCTTGCATATTGCTCCTTGCCACAAAGCATCAGCCTTGAAAATCCAGATTTCATTTCTTTCTGGTGTGAAAACGTTACAAGTAATATAACCGTCTGTTGAACTGCCTTGGTTACCACGGCGCGGCATAAACTGTGGTGAACTCACCATATAGCCAGGATCGAACACATATTGATCGGCAATTTCCATCGAGCAAGTTTGTAGTCGGAACAAACAAGGCGGGATACCCTGTTGAGCAAGGCTTAACATATTTGATTGTGGCACTTGCTGGTACTTATAGTCCCGGAAGAGGTAGCACATGAACTGGGTCATCAGGTCTTTCCAGAGTCCAAAAGAACTCCAGTAAATATTATCCAGATGTCCGGGAGTCATACCCGAAGAAGGGAGTCTATCAAGATAGGTGTATAACGATGGCCCCCAGGTGTACCTTCGATCTGAAATAACTTTTGATTCAACGGGTGCTTCCTCGTGGCTTTTGCCGTCAATTACATAGCGTCCCAGGCGGCTAATATCCATCAGATTGAGTTCCATCCCAGGCCAAGGAGAAGACACGGGATCGTGGGGTGGATAGGCAGAAAGGTCATAGGTGCGGAGCCATTGGGCAACATCCCAAGCACAAATATGAGAGATGTGAAGCGTAATTTTGTCGTCAGGATTGTCATAGTCCACCAGAAAGTGAGAAGCTTCGAGGGGAATCACCACTTTCCGCACGACAACTTTAACTTCGGGTTCATTCATGGCAGGGCGTTGTCCCTTTGCCAGGTCACTACGGCTGACAATATAGATGATTGAATCGGGTGATGGCGGACTTTCCAGCAACTGTCTGAGAATTCTTTCTCGCTCCTTGTTGTCTGGAAAAGGATTGTTGAGTATTTGCGCGAGTCCGGTACTAAAGGATGTATCCATTAGAACCACATAATCTTCGGTTACTCCAATTTGATGAATAGTTTGCTTAATGCTGACTGGCGAACCATCGGGGTTGACAAGCGTCCATCGCTCTAAATGATTTACGCCATCCCAACGAATCAGATAGACAAAATCTTCTAAACCTTTAAATTGTTCCCAAAATTTACGAACTTCTGGAAAAAGTTTGTCTACTTCCTCAAGGAAAGGAATGGTATCAATAAAATTTTCTAACGATCTGCCGTAATTGACTGCAAACATCTCGTGGGTGTACGTATCAAAGGCAGGATGTGCCGTACTAAAAATAGGTGGGAAGAGATAGGGCAGATTAATCTCAGGGCGCCACTCTTTATTTGAGCCGACAGGAGTCGTCACCTCCAGGGTATGTGTATTAATTTGATAAGGACGACCCGCGTCATAAGTTACTAGCAGGCGCTCAGATTCGTCTTGAGAGAATTTTACCGGCAGAAACGCTGTATTTAACTCGTTGCGAGCGCCCAGAATTAAGGAAAACCTTAAGATGCCATGATTGCGAAATCCCAACTTGGTGCCCTTAGTTGCCTCGTCAAAATAGTAATCTAGCGGCTTGGCAATCTTTGTCTTTACAGTTACTTTACCTTTTTGATCGAAATCAAGTCGATAAACCATGCCGTCGCCATTTAAGAATGAGTCTCCATCTTTAAAGGGAAGACCGCCTGATTCCACGGTACCCACTGGCCCAATAAAAAAGATGTGACCCTGTAGGTCGTCTGGTAAGTGGCCTTCACAAATCTTCAATTCGACATCTATTTCATCCCGGCTTGCGGTCATAATCGATTGAGGAACTGGAGGACAGTCGTTCGTTACTGCTTTGGCGTTGCTCTGAGTAATTTCGCTCATGTGACTCTCCTGGGTTGAGATGTGCCAATATTAACAGTGCAGCGCGAGTTGAATGCGATCGCATGACACAATTTATACTACTTTATCGGCTCGACGCTACTCAGACTTCCGCCTCCATCCTCAGTATTCCCGGATAAATACCTAGAATCACAATATCGTTTCCAATTACTAAACGCGGTTAGACCAATTCCCAATTACCAATTACCAATTACCAATTACCTATTTTTGTTTCAAAACCACCAAAGTAATATCATCAAATATCTTTTGCTTGCCGATATGCTGCCGCACGTCTTCTATCACCAATTGCCGAATTTCTTTAGCCGATAGTTGCCGATTTTCTTTCACTATTTCACACAATTTTTCTATGCCATATAGGTTACTTTTCATATCTTCGGCTTCGGTGATGCCATCGGTGTAAAGTACTACCACATCTCCATAGTTTAACTGAATTTGGATTTGCGATACAAACTCAGCAATTTCCGCATCTAACCCAATCGGAAAGCCCAGGTCTACTGTATCAACTCGTTCGATGTTGCCATCAGCACGCACGACTATTGTTTCCTCATGTTGACCGCTGACGTTCAGTTTTCCTTTGGCATAGTCCAATACGGCAAGGGTGAGATTTTTATCCGATCTCATCCGTTCGATGTTGTGATAAATCGTGCGGTTGAGGATATCTAAAAATTGTACGGGATCGGTAATTTTACTTTCTTGTAACGTTCTAACTGCGGTTTGAGTCATTAACATTAATACGCCGCTTTCTAACCCGTGTCCGGTAACATCGCCGATGCTAATTTTCACCTGTCCATTTGCGGGTAGCACGTCATAATAATCGCCCCCCACTTGTTCCGCAGGTTCCATAAATCCCGCAATTTCCAATCCTTCAACTTGCTCTAATTCTGCTTGCTTGGGTAAAATCATTTGTTGCAGTCGCTTGGTGATTTCCAATTCAGCATTGAGGCGGATATTTTCGGCTTTTAGTTTCTCGTTGAGGGCGGTAATTTCTTGATTGGCTTGGGCGAGTTGGGCGGTGCGTTCTTCTACTTTTTGTTCTAGGGTTTGGGCATATTCTTCTAATTGTCGATAAGAAAGTCTGAGATTCTTTAACAGAACGTATCCGATGGTGACAATAGCAGATGTCACCACAGAAAGCAGGGGAGCAAATGCGGGTATCCACCAACCCGATAGAAAGGCTACATATGAAATAATCGCGACGCTACCCGCGGCGATAAAAATGCCAATAGTAGCCCATCGCCTGCGGAGATACATCGAACCTAAATTGGCACTGCATCCAGACCAAAAAACAATCCACAATGAATTTAAAGGTTGACCCCAAGCACGCATCAGGGGGCGACCTTCGATGGCTGCACTTAAAATTTGGCTAGCCATATTGGCGTGAATTACTACTCCCGGCGTGAGTTCGGAAACACCGAATAATTTGCTGGTATAAGGGCTTTGGAATAAGTCGTTGAGGCTGGGTGCGGTGGCGCCGACTAAAACGATGCGATCGCGCATCATTCCCTCTGGTATTCTATTCTCTAAAACATCCTGTAGCGATAGATTAGGAAACCGATCCAATTCCCCGCGATAGTTTAATAAAATCTGGTATCCCCCCATGTCCGCTTGGTGATAAACTCCCTCATTTTCTGCCAAGGGTACAAAGGTGGCTTTACCCAATCCATATATTTTTTGTTCTTGATTAAGAAGGCGAAGATTAATGTTTTCTTTTTCCAAATACATTAACGCTGTCTTGGTTCCCAGTCCCTCGCGAAACTCACCTTTTTTATTTCCAACTAGAACTAAACCTCGCCGCACCTTACCATCGGCATCTAATACTAAATCCGCCGCCGCTACTTGCTCTAATTCTCTCAAAGTCGGGGGTGGTGCAATCGGTTCCCCGCCTACTTTTTCAATCCCAATTAAATTTGGAGTAGACTTAAATACCTCGACTAATTCTTCATGCCCCGGTTCAACTGGTAAATCCCGATAAATATCAATGCCAATTGCTCTCGGTTGTTGGGCTTTAATGTTGCGAATAAATCTTGCCATTACCCGGTCGGACATGGGCCATTTGCGGACATAATTAATATCTGACTCGGCAATGGTGACAATAACTATGCGTTGGTCGATTGGCTCGGCTTTCCGCCACAGCACAAATTGATCGAATATTGCCCATTCAAGTAACCGAAACAAACCAGCCTGCGACCCGACGATGATTAATCCAGCGACGCTGGCAGTAATAATTAATACCCCTCGCGATTGTCCGAGCCGCTGTTGTAATTTTTGCCACATAGGTTAAGGATAATTGGTAATGGGTAATGGGGATTGGTCAAAACTACCCATTACCAATTAACTCGCCAGTTTACAACTGTTCTGCAATGGGTTGATTGGCGATCGCTTCCAATCCTACTTCTTTTAACAGGTCTTGCCACTCGCTAGCCAAGGTGACATTTCCCGGCTGTGCCTGTTTAGCGGCAGCTAAGGTTGCCAATGTATCGTACCAAATTCCATCCTTGGCGTATTGTGTAGCTTGCTCTAGGGGCGTCCCTGTGGCAGTTTGAGCGGTTTGGTTCTCAACTCGCCTGATCCACCCAATTGCCCCATTATTATCTGGTTGTAAAATTCCTCCGGGTGGGATGGGCGCGAAGAACCAGGCGTAGTTTTTGCCAATCTCTAGTTCCGGGGCATTTTCTGGCAGCGTGAAACTAACAATTCCGCCTTTGCCAGAAATCTTCAGCACCGTCTGGTAGACATGATTTCTGCGTTCGTCTTGGATGCTAAAAAATACTTCTTTGGCAGCCGTCGGAGGTAAGTAGACAAAAAATGTCGGACGTGCCGCTACCGTGCGCCCGTAGCGCGTTGTGGGTAGCAATGCCCGCAACGCCTGTTGTGCTTCGGTACGAGTGCCTCCCGATGCGGTGGTAGCGGGGGCATCTTCTCCTCTTGGCGCTTGGAATGTCACATCGCCGCGACTGCCGCCGCCAACGGTGTTTCTGGGCGTAGCGTCTCCTGGGGAGGCGAATTGCACGTTACCCCGGGTGCCGCCGCCTGTCGTGTTCAAAGGTCCAGCATCTCCTGGGGGAGCAAATTTGATGTTACCCCGCGTGCCGCCGCCGGTAGTGTTATTGGGTGCCACCTCTCCGGGTGCGGCAAACCTGACGCTACCGCGCGTCCCTCCACCGATGGTGCTTCTCGGTGCGGCTTCTCCAGGGGCTTGGAATCGCAGGCTAATCAGGATATTTCTGCCTTGCCCCATCGGTGCTGGAGTTGCCTGTACCGATTGGTGGAAGCCACTACCGATTGCAACGACGCCGCTAAGGGTTGCTGATAACAAGGTAGGAAAACTGGTTTGGTTGGATTTAGCCATACTGGGATCTCTCATGAGGGACAATTATTAAACTTTTTTTAAGAAGATGTACCCTGTTACCTAATACTAATTTACAGCCAATTGCCGACTAAAACAAATGATGCCCAAAAGTAGGGATGGTCGAATAGGGGATTTTTTAACAGAGCGAGTTGTGATTGACGCAGAGCCTCGGCTTTGGTTATAGATAGATTTGATTGGGTGAGTTGGCGATAAAACTCGCTCATTAAATTGGCGGTAGATTCGTCGTTGACTGACCACAAGCTTGCCAGGGTACTGCTAGCGCCCGAACGCAGTGCCAATCCGGCTAATCCCAAGGCGGCGCGTTTATCTCCGGATGCGGTTTGACAGGCGCTAAGTACTAATAATTCGATTGGTTTCAATATTCCTACTCTTCTTTTTTGGAAGAATTGATCGAAATCTTGAATGTTAATTCGATCGTCCCAGGTGAGCAAAAAAGTTTCTTCTGGGTTAGAGCTGAATTGTCCGTGAGTTGCTAGGTGAACGATTTCAAAAGAGGTGGCATTCATTTGCTCTTGAAATGTTTGACGGGTAAATTGTCGATCTAGCAGGATTTTAGAATTCAGTTCTACGGCGATTTGCTTTAGTTCCACCTGGACGCCGGGGAGGGCGGAGAAGCCTTGTCTGGCTTCGGTTAACCCGACGGTGAGGGCGGTGGGCTTTTGCCGCTCCAAACCTTGAGGAAACAGTTGCAAACCCGAACTGACAGCGATCGCGTACTTCTCAACTAAGTATGCTTTACCATCGTACAGAGCCGCCATCGGTAAATTTCTGAAAAAACCATCCGGTATAAACACCAGGGTGGTAATTTTACGGTTTTTCAGGTCGATTTCGGCGGGTTCGATCAGCCAGTCGTAGATTTGCTGGGAAATCTGCATTCTCTCTTGGGATGAATAACCCAGATACAGCGAGGAATACATTTTTTGCAAGATATTTTCTACTTGCGTGGCGGCGAGTGGGGTGCTGTAGTGGCGCAGGGGTTGGTTGGGTAGGGAGAGAATGACTTCTAAGCGATCGCGCAAAATAATCGGATAAAATACTGCTGCTTGGGTATCGATTTCGTCAATTTGGGCTGGCTGAATATCTAAGCAAGCATCGCGAAAGAAATTATCTAATTCTGCCAGTTGCAAAGCTTCGATGACTGCGCGCGCTTGTTTGATGCTTTCTTGATTGGCATTTGGTTGCAACAGCAAGCTGGCGAATTCCCGATAAACTGGTTCGACATTATCGCGAAAATTAAACTGGGCGTCGGGATTAATTGCTACCAAGTCGCTACGCAGCGATTGCAGGTTATTATAAGCATTGCGATAGGCGGCGATCGCTCCTGTTATATCCCCCTGTTGTTTGAGGATGCGACCGAGTTGCCAAGCAGCACGGGCGATAATATCGTTGGCATCTATTGCTTGGGCAATTTGCAGTACTTGCTGAGTTAACTTTTCCGCATCTTGCCACTGTTGGTTGCGTTCGTAAAGCTTCCCCAGTTGATTGAGCGCATATGCTTCTGCACGTTTATCGTTAATTTGTTGGGCTTGTTGCACCCCGGTTGCCAAAATTTGGGCAATATAATTTGCCGAATCACCCGGTTGCGATTTGCTTCGCTGGTTACCCAACCGCGGCGAGTTTGGTTGGTTTGTCTGTTGCTGCCAAATCTCCTGTTGCATCAAACTTTCGGCAAAATTCACCCTGGCGTAGATCGCAGCGCGACTGGCAGATAAATTGGATATAGTTGATCCCAGTTCTGGAACTAAAGCCCGTGCTGCTTCCCACTGTTTAGTATCGACAAACAAACTGAGCAGGTTAAGTTGAGCTTGGACGGATGCGATCGCATTTTTGGCTCTTTTGTTTGCTTCTTGATAGTACTCCCGCGCTACATCATATTCTTGTAAATCTCTGGCGATATTGCCAATGCTCAATAGAGTTTCACCCGTATTGGCACTCGCTCCCAGACGCTGGCTAATTGCCCAACTTTGCTCTAAAATTTCTTTCGATTGCAACAAGTCGCCGATTGTTTGCAAGGCAATCCCCAAACTCTGCAATCCATCGGCTTTTACCAGAGAATCCGGTTGCTTTTTCAACTCTTCAACTAACTGCTGTAACAGGGTTTTGGAACGTCGATATTGTCCCAAAGCTTGTAAGGCAGTTGCTTGGTTAATCCGGCTGCCCAACCTGCCGGTTTCGTTTTTGGCGCGAGCATAATTTTGTTCGGCTTGCTGCCAAGTTTCTAGGGCGGCTTCTGTTTGTCCCCTTGCCAGTTGGAGACTGCCTTTATTATTTAAAGCTTGAGCTAAAATTGCGATGGCTCTAGCGTCTCCTTCTCGATGATTTTGCAATAAGCTTATGCTGGTTTCTATCGCTTTTTCGGCTCGTTCCCATTGGCCTAATTCTTGATAAGCTGATGCCAGATAGTTGAGGGTTTGTGCTTGGTTTAAAACCTTGCCTTCTTGGGCATAAAAATTGGCAGCTTGTTCCCAAAAATTTACCGCCCCAGAAAACTGTCCTGCTTCGTATAATTGCCTCGCTTCTTGCATGAGAGATTGTGGAGCTGCGGCTACACTTTTTCTTAACGCAACGGTATGGTAATTTGGGGACTTTTGCTGATGCGCGATCGCTGGTATTCCTGTGGTGACCAAAAACCAACCCAGCGCGAACAAACAAGGCATCAGCAATAATTTTTTTGGGCTTTTAGCGGTTTGAGCGATCGCGCCGAGCTGAAAATATTTTTTTTGGTGGTTTTGGGTGATTTTCATCTCTACTATACTAGCTAATTGCCTTGATTTTACGTATAATTTTTTCAATCTATATTATTTCAATAATTTTCAATTTTAACAACCGCGCCAGCTTGTCTTTCAATAGAGTTTTAATCTAAATAGTAGCTAGCGATCGCTGTTGATTGGCGATCGCTTAATTAAACTTATTTTTACTTAAGTATTTTTTCGGAGTCAACGCCGAAAAACTTACTTTCTGGCGCTAGATTGCGGTAATTTCACGGATCGTTTCGGAATTGAGTCAGGAAAGAAACTAGCTAGTAGTGGCGTGGCACAGCTAAAACGGTGCGTTACGACGGATTGTTGAATTTAAGTCAGAGCAAAGGTTATCGCCGTCTAACGCACCCTACTCTAATGCACCATTTGAGCTGTGTCGCGCTAGTAGGGTGGGTTACGCTTCGCTCACGCCTCATACTCGAGTGGCACAGCTAATTTAGCAACCTTCTGCTGACTGCTCGCAAGCGCCGATACTTACCCAACTACTCGATAGTTGACCAGTAGTTAGTTCGCTATACCATTCTTTTTTCCAGATGGGTGCGTTGTGCTTGAGCGTATCAATCGCATATTTGCAAGCTGCGAATGCCTCGCCACGGTGGGGACAACCAACCGCCACCAGCACGCTAATTTCTCCAATTTCTAACCGTCCGACGCGATGGTGTATCACCACCCGATTCACATCCGACCAAGTGTTGCGGATATCTTGGGCAATTTTACCGAAAATTTCCAGCGCCATCGGTTCGTAAGCTTGATATTCCAGAGCAACCACAGGTTTACCATCAGTTTGGTTGCGTACAGTACCGCTCATCACCACTACCGCACCGTTACCCGCATCATCAGCTAGCTGATACACTTCTTGGAGAGATAGGGGTGCAAACGCGATCGCGAAACTATCTTTCGCCCCGGTTTTAACAGGCGATGCTAAGGCTGTTGTCGCTTCAAGGTTCATCGGCTTTTGAGCGTTTATATCACTACATAACTAGATCTATTGTTATATTCTGTTTCCGTCTCTGCCACTACGCCCCGATGCTGAACTAGAATGCTAAATAGATTAAACCAAAGCATTTTCAAAACATTTATTTCTCCAAAACAGGTAGCCAATACTCAGGATAAGCATTTTACCAGCAATTTATTGACAGATTTTTTTGTTTAATTTTAATTTAATGAAAACCAGCATACCCAACCATGACGCGGAAAGACTCGCCGCCATCCGCGAGTATGAGATTATTGGTACGGAACCAGAACCGGCTTTCGACGATCTCGCCCGTTTAGCCGCGCATATTTGCGGCACGCCCATTGCATTAATCAATCTCATCGATACCAACCGTCAATGGTTCAAATCCAAGTTGGGATTGGATGTGACGGAATTGCCTCGCGACTTTGGTTTGTGTCCCCAATGCATTCAGCAGCAGGATGTTTTAGTCATACCCGATACCTTAGCCGACGATCGCTTCGCTACCAACCCCGTAGTCACGAACGCTCCCCACATCCGGTTTTACGCGGGCGTACCCCTGATTACACCCACTGGACTCGTCATCGGCACGCTTTGCGTAGCTGACACCGTACCCCACCAGCTGAGTTTGGCACAGGTAGAGGCACTGCAAGCACTCAGCCGCCAAATTATCAGCCAGTTAGAGTTGCGCCGTCATGTCGCCGATATGGCACGCATTGCCACCAACTATCAGCAAGCTGAGTTAGCAATGCGAAAAATTGCTACCGAAAACCTCAAACTTGCCCTGGTTGTAGCTTCAGTTTCTGATGGAGTTCTGATTACAGATCCAAATCAACCAGACAATCCCGTCATCTATGCCAACCCTGCTTTTTCGCAGATTACCGGGTATTCAACTGAAGAAATTATCGGTCGCAACTGTCGCTTTTTGCAAGGCCCCGGTACAGATAAGAAAGTAGTGAATAAAATCAAGCGAGCTGTTGTTAAACGGCAAGCAATTCAAGCCACCCTATTGAATTATCGCAAAAATGGTCAGCCATTTTGGAACGAAGTCAAAATCTCGCCCGTGTTTTCAGAGCAGGGGGATTTACTTTACTTTGTCGGCATTCAAACAGATATTACTGCCAGCAAAATAGCCGAAGAAGAAATGCGTAATACCCAAGCATTCCTTAACTCTATCGTTGAAAATATTCCTCACGCTATTTTTGTCAAAGACGGTAAAAAACTCAAGTATCTCAGCATCAACAAAGCCGGTGCAGAAATGATATGCTTCGACAAAAAAGAAATTATTGGTCAAAGCGATTATGATTTTTTTCCTCCAGAGTTGGCAGAAGTAATAACAGAGAAAGATCGGGAAGTGCTGTCTAATAAAAAAGTATTAGATATTGCAGAAGAATATATTACAACCAAGAATAAAGAAACTATAATTCTGCATACAAAAAAGATTCCAATTCTAGATAAAGCGGGGAAACCCCAATATTTATTAGGCATTGCAGAAGATATTACCGAGCGCAAATTTGCTCTTGAGCAAATTCGGGAACAAGCTACTCTTCTGGACAAATCTCAAGATGCTATTTTTGTTGTGGATACAGAAGACTGCATCCGGTTTTGTAACCAAAGCGCCCAAAGTCTATATGGTTATAATTCAAGAGAAATTGTCGGTTGTAATTCAGAAATTTTATTTAAAAATTCACCTCAAATTCAACAAGCTCGCCAAACAGTTCTTGCCACAGGTGAGTGGCATGGCGAATTGCGGCAAGTTACCAAAAACGGCAAAGAAATTATCGTTGAAAGCCGCTGGACGCTGGTACGGGATGAAGAGAATAACCCCAAATCAATTCTGATTGTCAATACCGATATTACCCAGAAAAAACAACTAGAACTACAGTTTCAACGCGCCCAGAGACTGGAAAGCCTCGGCACCTTGGCTGGTGGTATGGCTCACGATTTAAACAATATTTTAACGCCAATTCTGACCTCGGTTCAAATCCTGGAAATGGTGTTAACCGATGAGCGAAGTCAGCGGTTGCTGAATTTGCTAGAATCTAACGCTAAACGGGGAGCCAATTTAATTAAGCAAGTGCTGTCTTTTGCGCGGGGAACGGAAGGAGAAAGGTCAGTTATTCAAATTTTTGACTTAATTGAAGAAGTTGAAAAGATTGTCAAAGAAACTTTTCCTAAATCTATCGCTCTCCTCGTCCATAAACCAAAAACAGAACTTTGGCCTATTTGCGGCGACGCGACTCAACTGCATCAAGTTTTAATCAATCTCTGCGTCAACGCTCGCGATGCGATGCCAAATGGCGGGAGTCTGAATATTTCAGCGGAAAATATTACAATTGACCCCCACTACACCAAGATGAATATTGATGCCAAAGTTGGGCGCTATGTGGTTATTACTGTCGCCGATTCTGGCTGCGGAATTCCTCCAGAAATTATCGATAGAATCTTTGAACCATTTTTCACCACCAAGGAAGTCGGAAAAGGTAGCGGACTCGGCCTTTCAACCGTAATGGGTATGATTAAAGGTCATGGCGGTTTTATCAATGCCTACAGTGAAGTGGGGAAGGGAACGCGATTTAAGGTATATTTGCCTGCCAGAGAAACCCGCGAGATAAAATCATCTAATTCTGAAGATAAAATTATTGAAGGAAAGGGAGAATTGATTTTAGTTGTTGATGATGAAGTAGCGATTTGCGACGTGACTAAAGCATCTTTAGAAGCTTATAATTATCAAGCGATAACCACCCATGATGGTCTGGATGCGATCGCACTCTACGCCAAGCACAAACAAGACATCAGCGCTGCGATCGTTGATATGATGATGCCCTCTATGGATGGGTTAACCACGATTCGCACGTTACAAAAAATTAACCCGCAAGTAAAAGTGATTGCCAGCAGCGGTCTTTTTTCCCATTGCATGAGTGCTGAACTGGCAAGTATCGGCGTCAAAACGTTTTTAGCAAAACCCTATACGGCAGAGCAGTTGTTACAGAGTTTACACCAAGTTATTGCTAATTGCTAATAGCTAATGGGTAATGGGTAATGGGTAATTGGTAATTGGTAATTGGTAATGGCTAATAACTCAAGTTGCTAGTTATGAGGTCAAGCATTTTAGATCCCCCTCGCATCCCCC
>CAYXCW010000047.1:3903-49931 GCA_964463555.1 uncultured bacterium | reverse complement strand
AGATATACTAAGAAACCCGGTTTCTGCCATCGAGAAATTTTTTAAACCCTTCCTTAGCTTATGCTACCGATGCTAGCGGACATGATATCAGAATGCCTGTTTCCTCTGACTATAGATAGGTTTATACAGAGATAGATTATCAGATCTTTACTACTTTTAGAGAGAGGTTGCCATCAAAAACGCCTCGATACAATTTAACCGTATAGATTCAATAACAACATATGCATCCAACAACGAGTTTATCCGAAAAGCTGGGCGGGCAGGAAGCGGTTGGTCAGATTGTAGATAATTTTTACCAGCGCGTTTTGGCTGACGATACAGTGAATCACTTTTTCGCTCATACGGATATGGAAAAGCAGCGGCGTCACCAAACTGCTTTCATTACTTATGCGCTTGGAGGTGCAAATCAATACTCAGGTCGTTCGATGGAAAAGGCGCACGCGGGTATGAATTTGCAGCCGGAAAATTTTGATGCGATCGCTAAGCACTTGAGCGAGGCTATGGCAGCATATGGAGTGTCGCCAGAAGATATTGACGCAGCAATTAGTAAGGTGGAGACTTTGCGAGAGGCTGTTTTGTACAAGTAAACTGCTAATCGCTAATTGCAAGCTTGCTAATGTTTATGCCCGTAACATGCGCTCCCTGGGTGCTGTCAAGATTTATATAACATCGAGCAGGGCTGGTAGTTTACTGAACTAAAATAGATGGGTTTGGCGAACTACCAGGAATCAGTTTTTATGCAATCAACGATTACTCAAGCCCTGAAAGAATGGACAACTGCTGTTGATGCTTTAACAACGGGCAAAACTATTATGCTGCTGCGTAAAGGTGGCATTAAGGAAGAAGGAAACAGTTTTAAAGTTGCCTATAACCAAGTTTTGCTCTATCCGACTTTTGAACATCAACGCCCGGAATTGCTCAAAGCCGATTATGCAACAAGAGTGCAGCCAGTAGAATCTCTTTGGCATCCGGAAACGATTCGGATCTGTAGTTGGGCGGAAATTACGGATATTTTTCAGGTGAGCGCAGCGGAAACTGTAGCGGCGTTGTTACCTTATCATATTTGGAACGAGGAGTTTGCCAGCACGCGCTTGAAATGGAAGCCCCGCCAGCCACTCTACGTATTATTGCTGAGAACGTACAAGCTGCCTCAAGTCCGTGAAATTCAGTACATGCCAGAATACGGCGGCTGTAAGTCTTGGATCGATATAGCCGAACCGATTTCTATCGCTGGCAGCGTGCCGGTTTTAGATGATGCTACCTATACCCAACAAGTAAGGGAAATCCGCAGCATTGTGTCTGGCGAAGCGAATTCTCCACAGACTGTTCCAGGTTAAGGAGTAACGCCGAAGGTGACGCCGAGTTGTTTGAGCCACTTGCGGTAGGCTATAGAGGCGCGATCGCTCAATAGATGCACCTCCGCTTGCAAGTCCAGAGGCAAGCGTTGCGGGCGCTGGGACTCCACAATCGCAATATCTTGAGCCACCAGTTTGTCCTGAAAAGCTCGCAGTTCGGCTTCTGGCACTTCGCGTGCATAGTTCATCGCTATCCACATCCAGCCGATACATTCCTCCTGATTTACTGGAGTAAGGTTGAAAAAAATAGCGAACCGCCGTCCATTTGACTGTTTGCAAAAATATGCCGTTAAGGGGCGCAAAACTTGATATTCATAAGTTACTGGCGCTGCCTGTCCCGTGCCATCAGGGTCTGGTTGCCAGACGCGGAGGTTGCGAACGGTAATGCCATCCCTACTCGCTTCTACTTGATAATCTGCTATTTCCGGATGTTCGGGGTCGCCTAACAATCCCCCATGCACGAAGGGAAAATGAGCAATGTCGAGGAAATTTTCCAGGGCGCGGAAAGCGCTAGAGCGATAATGGTAGGGGCCGCAGCAAATACGGCGATAGCTTGGGTCATCCCATTCGGAAAAATTAGGAATGTCCCGATCTGGTTTTCCCAAACATACCCAAACTAAACCGTAACGCTCCTGAGTTTGGTAAGTTTGTACATTAACTTGTGCTGGTGGCGATCCGGTTGGCTGTGCTGGAATCTTTACACAGCAGCCTCTGCTGTTATAAGCTAAACCGTGGTAAGGACAAACTAGGGTATTATTAACAACTTTTCCGAGAGAGAGACGCGCTCCTCGGTGGGGGCAGCGGTTTTGCCAAGCTAATGCTTGGGTATCGTCACGCCACAATACTAAATCTTCTTCCAGCAAGCGGACGCTCAGCACTTTTCCCGCTTTTAGGTCTTGCGATCGCCCCACTACATGCCAGTGATTGAAAAGTACTGGCTCTGCTAATAATTCCATCCTTAAGTTAGTCCCGGTTCTGTGAATTATCTATCTTTTTCAGCAGGTACTATTCTAAGTATTTTCACATAAGCTCTTATCAATTTTTCATGAAGTTCATCTATCTTTAGACTGGTAAATGCTTGATGCTGTAAAGTTCATGCAAACTTCATAAAATCATCCGTATTTTCCAGGAAAGCTTTACGTAAACTTTACATATGGAGTTGGATTATAAAATAATATGGCAGATAAGCAAAACAAAATTAATATCGATTCGCAAATGTATTAAGGCTGACAAAGATTGGTTATGAACTTATCAAGTAAACTATCTGTCTCTGTGGTTATCCCCGTACACAATGGGGGAGAAAGTTTCCGGAAATGTTTGTCAAGTTTGGCGCAGACTGTGCCCCAACCCGATGAAATTATCGTAGTAGCCGATGGAGAATCAGATGGTTCTTGGCGTGTGGCTAAGGAATTTGGCGTCAAGGTGTTGAGACTCCCCACCTGTGGAGGTCCGGCGCGGGCAAGAAACTGGGGGGCGCGTGCGGCTAGTGGCGATATCATCTTTTTTGTGGATGCGGATGTGGCTCTGGCTGCGGATGCGGTGAGTCAAGTGCAGCGCGTGTTTGAGCAAGACCCAGATCTGGCTGCGGTTATCGGTTCTTATGACGATGCACCAGGAGCAAATAATTTTTTATCGCAGTACAAGAATCTGTTACATTATTATACACATCAAACCGCGAACGAAGAAGGATTTACCTTTTGGGGTGCAGTGGGTGCGATTCGCCGGGATATCTTTGTTTCGATAGGTGGGTTTGATGAAAGTTATCGCTTACCTTCTATCGAGGATATCGAGTTGGGGTATCGGCTGAAAAAAGCGGGTCATAGAATCCGGCTGTGCAAAACTTTGCAAGGCAAGCACTTAAAACATTGGGGAGTGGTTTCGTTGTTGAGGGCTGACTTTTTCTATCGGGCGATTCCGTGGACGGCGTTGATATTGCGCGATCGCACTATACCCAACGATCTAAATTTGGGATTAACCAGCCGCCTCAGCGCGATTTTAACCTACTTACTAGCGATCGCCTTGGCAGGATCTTGCTGGTGGCCCAGTTTACTAGCAATCGTCGCCATCGTTATTTCACCCCTATTAGTACTCAACGCACCAGTTTACCGCTTTTTTAGACGCAAGCACGGTTTAGGTTTCGCACTGCGAACAATTCCCTGGCATTGGTTGTATTATTTTTATGGGGGGTTAGCATTTACCATTGGCGTAATTCGCCACCTGTTATACAGATACAACCCTGAGACTGACTGTCAAATTTCCTAGCAGAAATTCCTCAAGCGCAAACATTATCTCAAAAGACGCTAACCCATGCAAAATAATTCCGCTATCATCATCGGTGCAGGTCCTGCTGGTTTGACTGCTGCATACGAGCTAGTCAAGCACGGCATCAAACCTGTAGTGTTAGAAAAAGGCGACAAAGTGGGTGGCATCTCGCGCACCGAAACCTATAAAGGCTACCTCTTTGATATCGGCGGTCATCGCTTTTTTACCAAAGTTGAAGAAGTGCAACAGCTATGGCATGAGGTACTGGGGGACGGGTTCATTAAAGTGCCTCGATTATCGCGCATTTACTATCGAGGTCGTTTTTTCAACTATCCCCTGAGTGCGTTCAATACTTTATCCAACTTGGGCATCGTTGAAAGCGGCTTAATTCTATTAAGCTACCTCAAAGCCAAATGGCGTCCTTCTCCAGTCGAGGAAAATTTTGAACAGTGGGTATCGAATCGATTTGGCGAACGTCTTTACAAAACATTCTTCAAAACCTACACCGAAAAGGTTTGGGGAATTCCTTGCAATGAAATTCAAGCCGAATGGGCAGCGCAGCGGATCAAAGGACTGTCGTTAACCACAGCAATAATCAATGCCCTGTTTGGCAGTAATAACACCAAAACCTTGATTAAGGAATTTGAATACCCGCTTTTAGGTCCGGGGATGATGTGGCAGCGATTTAAGCAAGTAGTTGAGGAAAAAGGCGGAGAAGTTCACCTCAATACAAAAGTGCTTCGCATCGAGCGCGAGGGGAATAAAATCACCAAAGTAATTGCAGAACGGGATAACAATTTGATTCAGCTTACTGGAGAAAATTTTATTTCCAGTATGCCCGTTACTGCTTTGGTGCAAAGATTCGATCCGCCGCCACCACCGGAAGTATTGGAGGCATCTCGCGGTTTGAAATATCGGGATTTCTTAATTGTAGCGCTGGTGGTTAATCGGAAAAATTTATTTCCCGATAATTGGATTTATATCCACAGTCCGAACGTCAAAGTGGGGCGGATTCAAAACTTCAAAAATTGGAGCGCCGCAATGGTTCCCGATCAAAACAAAACTTGTTTGGGAATGGAATATTTCTGCCATGCTGGAGATGGACTCTGGTCAATGTCTGATGCCGATCTGATTTCGTTGGCGACGCGGGAATTAGATAGTTTAGGGTTAGCAAATGCTGCTGATGTGGAAGACGGTACAATTATTCGCCAACCGAAAGCTTACCCGGTTTACGACCAAGATTACCGCAAGCATTTGCAGGTAATTCAAGATTATTTAGCAAAGTTTGAAAACCTGCAAACAGTTGGCAGGAACGGGATGCACCGATACAATAATCAGGATCACTCGATGCTGACTGCGTTGCTAGCTACTAAAAATATTATGGGCGAAGATCACGATTTGTGGGAGGTGAATACCGAGCGCTCTTACCACGAAGAGTTTACGGTAAAAAAAGATAAAAATACTCTTTCTGCGGGTAGTAAGTAGCTAATGGCGTGTAAGGGCGAAGCATTTGCGTAGAAATATTTCAGCTTTACCGATAAAATAACAGCGCAAATGCTTCGCCCCTACTAATGAAATTATATTATGCTGGCAAGCTGGCAATTAGCCATTAGCTATTAGCAAGAACCTAGCTTATAACTGGGAAATAGCATTAAGTAAAACCGAGGTTGTAACGGCGCTAAAGCTCTACAAAAAAGGTGAATGGTATGGTTGAATTACAACCAAAAACTCAGTCAGAGTTACCCAGCTTTTCTATCATCATAGAAACCGAAAATTTATCGACTGCTGAAATAGATGATTTGTTCCGATGTCTGAAAACCCTCGCAGAACAAGACATTTCTCCCACGCTTGCTAATGAAGTTTTGATTGTTGAGAGTGGAGACGTTCCTGCTGAGTTAATCGCACGCATCCAGAGTAATTATCCTTGGATTCAATTCCGCAAAATTGAGTCAGATATTGGCTATTACGAAGCCAAAATGAAAGGGGTTGCCCTGACGACGGGAGAGGTAATTGTTTTATGCGATTCTGATTGCACTTACGAACCGATTTGGTTAAGAAATCTGCTTTCTCCTTTTGCTAATAATCCCGAAATTGAGGTGGTTGCAGGGGAAACTACGACACCTGCTTACGGTGCTTATGGGATTGCGATCGCTCTCACTTATATCTTCCCCCGATTTTCCCGCACCGAAGCGCTAGCGCCTGCGTCTAGCTATTTCTGCAACAATGTCGCTTTCCGCCGCAGTTTCTTGATGCAGCACCCAATTCCATCTGAGTTGCCAATTTATCGCGGCAACTGCACGCTCCACGCCCGCAATCTCAGTGCCCAAGGATATACAATCTGGAGGCAACCTTTATCTAGAGCTACCCACGCAGCGCCAAACGGTTTAGTTCACTTTTTCTGGCGTTTCTTGTTATTAGGTTATGATGCGCTTGCGGTCGAAAGGGTTAATAATTCGCCGGAAATAAAACGCCAAACCGTTAAACCATTGCAGGATTTAATATCTTGCTTGAGTATAGATTTTAACAAGTTTAAAGAGTTGGCGAAAAGGTTTTACACCGTTTTTGCTGAAGACATCCGTCGCTTATTGTATCTACCACTTGCATTGCCGATTGCGCTAGCGGCACTTGTTCTCTACTTTACTGGTCTGGTAATAGCGTACTTCAGACCAAATTATTTTGTCGATAGTTCGGGTAAAGTAGAATTTGAAGGTAATTGGTAATTGGTAATTGGTAATTGCACCTCTGCAATCTTAAGAATTCAGATCCAACTGGAGGCGATATTACATGCTGGGTGGAACAATTAAAATTTTCCTGGCTGAAGCGCTTCTTTTGCCTACAGGGATAATAACTGCTGCTTTTCTTACTCGTCAATTTGGGCCAGAAGGGTATGGTATATTTACTTTAGCGGCAACAATTATTGCTTGGATCGGATGGAGTTTGACATCAATTTTTACCCGCGCCACGATTAAGTTTGTGGGAGAAACTGAAGACTGGCGCGCTGTAGGAACAACTGTATTGCGCTTGCATTTATGGGTGGGTGGCGGCGCGATGTTGTTAATTTGGCTGGTTGCAGATGGGGTAGCGATGGTGCTGCACGAGGAAGCGATCGCATTTTATTTGCGCCTATTTGCTTTGGATATTCCGCTGTTTTGTTTGGCGTATGCTCATCGCAGTATTTTAGTAGGGGTGGGTAAGTTTAGCCAACGCGCGATCGCAACTGCTCTACGCTGGATCGCCCGTTTATTATTAATTTTACTATTAGTCGAGATGGGACTTTCGATTTCGGGTGCGATTCTCGGTAGCGTGGGTGCGTCTTTAGTTGAATTAGCAATCTGTCGCTTTTATATTCGTCCTTCTCTATTCTCTCCCTCTAATTTTCCAGCTGCAAAACTGTGGGATTATGGCGTGCCGCTATTTCTATTTGCGCTGTCGATGCGCCTTTATGAAAAGTTAGATTTGTTTGCTTTAAAAATATTAGGCGGTACGGCAGCAGAGGCGGGTTTTTATGGCGCGGCTCAAAATTTATCGTTAATACCGGGTATTTTTTCCCTGGCTTTTGCACCTTTATTGCTTTCTACTTTAACCCGAACTTTATACGCGGGCGATCGAGATGCGGCTCAAAAAATTAGTCGCGATGCTATGCGTGCGGTTTTGTTAATGCTACCCTTCGCCGGGATGACAGCGGGTGCTGCACCGGAAATTGTGACGTTAATTTTTAGCAAGGCTTTTTTACCTGCGGCGCCACTTTTAGCCGTGCTAATTTTTGGCGCGTTGGGATTAGCGATGATTTCGATTGCGACGGCGATTTTAACCGCCGCTGGCAAACCCAATTGGACTTTTATTTTAACTGCTCCTTTATTACCTTTAGCAATTGTCGGTTACTGGTTTTTGATTCCACAATTGGGCGCAATCGGTGCTTCTATTGCCTTCGCTGCGTTTGCTAGTTTAGGCGGATTGATGACAGTATTAGCCGTTTATCGCTTGCTGCAAGTTTTTCCTCCCATGACGACGTTGTGTCGGAGTATTTTAGTTAGCGCTTTGGCTTATGTTTTAGCAGCGAATTTTAATGTTGAGGGTGGTTGGGTGGTAGTTAAATTGTTAGCGATCGCGCTCGTTATCTTAATAGCACTGTTGCTTTCTGGTGAATTTAAGAAAAGTGAAATAATTTCTATTTTAGCAATGATGCGCTTACCAATACCTGCCCATTTAAATAGGTAAAAGTATGACCAGCTTATCGGGTTTATTTGTCTCTGCAATTGTTCCGGTTTATAACGATGCCGAACGGTTAAAGATTTGTTTGGCAGCGTTAGAAAATCAGACGTATCCAAAAGATTTATATGAAGTAATTGTGGTAGATAATGCTTCGGATGAAGCGCAAGATATTAAAGGGTTAGTGGCTCAATTTAGTTGTGCGATCGCAACTTATGAAAGTCTTCCCGGCTCCTATGCGGCGCGCAATAAGGGAATATCTTTAGCCAAAGGCGAAGTTATTGCTTTTACTGATTCTGATTGCATACCCGCACCTAATTGGATTGAGAATGGCGTCAAAAATTTAGTGCAATTTCCTAACTGTGGGTTAGTAGCAGGAAAAATGGAAATTTTCTACAAAAATACAGAGAAACCAACGCCTGTAGAACTGTATGAAAGCATTACAGCTTTTCCGCAACAGAAACTGCTTGAAACAAAAAAAGGTGGAGCAACTGGGAACCTTTTTACCTTTAAGAACGTCATCGATCGGGTAGGAGTTTTTAACGCTAACTTGAAATCTAACGGCGATCTAGAGTGGGGAAAGCGGGTATACTTAGCAGGTTATCAGCAGGTTTATGCCGAGGATACTTGCGTCGCTCATCCTGCGAGATCTTCTTTTAAAGAATTGTATAAAAGAACCGTCAGGCTAGTCGGTGGTAGCTACGATTGGCAAAATCAAAAACAGCTTTCATTTTACCAAAAAAACTTAAATTTTGTTAAAGTTTTATTTGAAAATTTAATACCACCTTTAAACTTTGTATTTAACGCTTTCAAAGATAATAGACTAGAAAATATCAATTCAAAAATTCAAGTTTGTTGGGTAATGTTTTGCGTCAGGTACATAAGTGCTTGGGAGATAATACGACTTAAGTTAGGAGGTGTTTCGGCTAGATAAATTACCAGAAGGACTTTGTCAAAAATAATCTTCAGGAGGTTGTGGTGAGAGTAGCAATTATTGTTTGGCAGTTTCCAGTTTTGTCCGAAACATTTATCTTAAATATCATTACCGGATTGCTTGATCGCGGCAATGAAGTAGATATTTACGCTCACTTACCCGGCGATATTTCCAAAGTGCATCCGGCAGTAGAACAATACCAGCTTCTCGATCGTACCTACTACATACCTCGAATACCAAAAAACCCGGTTTTACGCGGCTTCAAAGCGATTAGACTGCTAGAAGAAAATTATCAAAAGAACCCATTGGTGGTGCTGCGATCGCTAAACTTTTTTAAGTATGGTTTGCGCTCAATTTCCTTGTGGTTAGTATACGCAATGACGCCCTTATTAGATAAGGAACCTTACGATATTATCCACTGTCAATTTGGTACAGATGGCCTAACGGGGATGTATCTGCGGGATGTCGGCGCGATCGCCGGAAAATTGATAACAACATTTCGGGGTTATGATATCAGCACCTATGTGAAAAAGGAAGGCGATCGCGTCTACGACCAACTATTTCGTAGCGGAGATTTTTTCCTCACCAACTGCGAATTTTTTAGACGCCGAATTACCGAAATGGGGTGCAATCAAACTAATTCACTCGTCCATTATTCAGGGATTGATTGCACGCAGTTTGCCTTTACTCCCCGTTACCCTTCTACCGACGGCAAAATTCGCATTGCCACAACTGGACGTCTGGTAGAAAAAAAAGGGATAGAATATTGCATTCGCGCAGTTGCCAAGCTGGCTAAAGTCTACCCGAATCTCGAATACAATATCATTGGAGATGGAGAATTAAAAGCCGACTTTGAGCAACTAATTCAAGCACTGAATATCAGTCATACGGTGAAGTTGCTGGGGCAAAAGAACCAGCAAGAAATTATCGAAATCCTCGATAAATCTCATATCTTTGTTGCCCCAAGCGTAACAGCTTCAGACGGCAATCAAGATGCGCCGATTAACGTTTTAAAAGAAGCAATGGCAATGGGTTTGCCAGTAGTTAGCACTTACCACGGGGGGATTCCGGAACTGGTCGAAGATGGTATTTCTGGTTTTTTAGTGGGCGAACGAGATGTAGATGCTTTAACCGAAAAGTTAGGTTATTTGATTCAACATCCGGAAATTTGGCCTCAAATGGGTAAAGCGGGTCGTGCTTATGTAGAAAAGCATTATGATATTAACAAGCTGAGCGATCGCTTGGTTGAAATTTACAGCAAAGTCCTCGCTAGCACGCAATATCAGCCCCTCAAGTCAAAATCAAAATTGTCTATAAAAATAACTGGTTGAACTCGCTCAAAAACTCCATAATCCACCCAAAACCACAAGAGGATAGATATATGCAATTATCACCGATGACAGAGCCGCAAGTAACGATAGTTGTTGTTCCCCGCGAGCGTTTTAGCTACACTCGCGAGTCGCTAGAAAGCATTTACGAATACACCGAATTTCCGTTTAAATTAGTTTATGTAGACGGAAACTCACCCAAAAAAGTCCAGCGCTATCTAGAAGAAACAGCACAAACCAAAGAATTTGAAATAATTCGGACAGATTACTATCTGTCTCCGAACAAAGCTAGAAACTTGGGTTTGAGTCGAGTTAATACCAAATATGTCGTTTTTATCGACAACGATGTTATCGTTTCGCCCGGTTGGTTGCAAGCATTGGTCGAGTGTGCCGAGGAAACCAATGCCACAATTGTAGGGCCGCTGGTTTGTCAGCATCAACCCATACATGAAATCGTTCACTGTGCGGGTGGAGAAACCCACATTTGGATCGATAATAAAAGCGAAAACCCCAGGCGACGTCTGCGGGAAAAAATGTACAAACAAGGAACGCGAGTAGAGACTATACGCGACCAACTCCAACGGAAACAAACCGAACTCGCAGAGTTTCACTGCACGTTAATTCGCACCGAAATCTTTCAAAAAGTCGGTCTACTCGACGAAACATTCTTCAACACCAAAGAACACCTCGATTTTTGCATGATTGTCATGCAAGCAGGAGGCACGGTATACTTCGAGCCGAACTGTATCGTCACTTACGTTCCAGAACCGCCTTCTTGGACAGATTTGCATTATTACATGCTGCGCTGGAGCGATGCGTGGCAACTAGCGAGCTTACACCGCTTGCGCGACAAGTGGAATTTAGCCGAAGATGGATACTTCCAAGCTAAGTATAAAAAGGTAGGATGGCGGCGAAAAATGGCAATCATCGGCCCTTTTACTCGCATATTAACTTTTGGTTTAAGCGAACGTCTGTTTAATTTCATTTTGGTGCCTTTAGACAGGATTTTAAACCGCTATCTCACCGACCGCTATGCCAAAGAACAACAGATGCTCCAGCAGGGTGTAACCCAGCAACATCCATCTCCAACTACAGCATTATCCCAGGGATGAGTGTGGGGGGCGGGTTTATTTTAGCTATCTGTTTCTGGGAGATGTTATTGGTAAAACCCGCCCCTACACCGGGGGAAAAATATACGATTTAAAAGTTACCTGGGCGCTGAGGTTTGCAAATGATAAAAATCTTCCTGACAAAAGTTCAACGTTTCGCCGAATTCACCGTTAAAAGGATTTGGATCAAAACTAACACTGCGTTACTCTTCCGAAATGTAGCGGACGCTTATTTTTGTCCTTGTTGTGGCAAACATTGTACCGATTGGTTGGATTGGAGTAGCAAGTATCGCCGGGTAGTTTGCCCAAATTGCAACTCGCAACCCAGACATCGATTATTATCTCTTTATCTGAAAGAACGAACTGAATTTGAGCATAAAAATTTAAAATTTCTCCACTTCGCACCCACTCGTTTTTTTCAGAAACAGTTCTCGTCAATGCCTAACCTTGATTATACGACGGCTGACCTTAACGACCCTGGGGTAGATGTGAAGATAGATATTACTGATATTCCCTATCCAGACAATACATTTGATGTAATTTTTGGCAATCACGTTCTAGAGCATGTTCCCGACGATCGCAAAGCAATGAGCGAAATTTTGAGGGTTTTAAAACCGGGCGGGTGGGCTTCTTTACAAGTTCCCCTCAGTACTAAAATAGAGAAAACTTTTGAAGATCCGAATATTGTTTCCCCAGCAGATCGTCTGCGCTACTATTGGCAGGAAGATCATGTCAGGTTGTATGGACTTGACTATAAAGATAGGCTCCAACAAGCCGGATTTATTGTCAAACTGGAGAAATATGTCCAAGAACTCACCCCGGAACAAATCAAAAAATATGCTTTGCACGTTAAGGAAAATTTGTATTTTGGGTTCAAACCTACAGCCGCTGAAAATGCCAACCTTGATACAGATAAGGGTTTAATATGCCGCCAGAAGTAATTTACACGCCAGAATCTTTGCTCAGGCATCCAGTTCAACTTTTTAAACTCATGTGGCGGGATTTACTCGCCTCCCGCGAACTGGCGTGGCGGCTGATGGTGCGAGATATTAGCGCTCAATACCGTCAATCATTTTTGGGTTTTGTCTGGGCTTTTTTACCACCAATTGTGATGGCAGCAGGTTTTACCCTTGCGGGTGAAGCCAAAATTTTTAATGTGGGAGTCACAGATTTACCTTATCCCGCTTATGTGATGTTTAGTACTGCCCTTTGGCAAACGTTTGTAGAGGCTCTCAATGGCCCGGTGCAAGCGGTTATTGTGGCAAAACCAATGTTAGCTAGAGTAAATTTTCCCCGCGAGGCAATTATTCTAGCAAAGCTGGGTGAGGTGTTATTTAACTTCGCGATTAAACTGATTTTAATTGTGGGATTGTTTATCTGGTTTCGGATTCCAGTCAGTTGGACGGTAATATTAGCTTTTGTGGCCTTGATTCACTTAATTATGCTGGGAACATTAATCGGTATGTTGTTGTCTCCTTTAGGAGTTTTATACCAAGATGTGTCAAAAGGTTTAACAATGGTGACAGGATTTTGGTTATTCTTGACTCCAGTTGTTTATCCCATGCCATCGGGGGAAGGACTTTTTGGCTTGCTGGTTAAACTGAATCCGGTGACGCCTTTGCTGGTGGCGACGCGGGAGTTAGCAACTGTGGGATTTATATCAAATCCGGTGGGATTTTGGGTAGTGAGTATCATTACCATATTTGGTTTAATGGTAACATGGATAGCATTCCGACTGGCGATGCCTTATGCAATCGAGAGAGTCAGCGCATGATAACTGAGTTGAAAGATAGCGCCGCACGACAACCCGACGACAGCGAGGTTGTCATCTCGGTGGAGAATCTGTCTAAAAAGTTTTGCCGGGAGTTGAAGCGATCGCTCGCTTACGGCATCCAGGATATCGCGACGGAATTGGTAGGAGGACGCCGCCACAGCGAAACTTTGCGAACCGGCGAATTTTGGGCGCTGAAAAATGTTAATTTCCAACTGCGGCGCGGCGAAGCGGTGGGTTTAGTTGGCTCAAATGGCGCTGGGAAAAGTACCCTGCTGCGGATTATTAGCGGTTTAATTAAACCCGATACTGGAAAGGTAAAAATTAGGGGCAGTTTGGCTCCTTTAATTGCACTGGGAGCCGGGTTTAATCCAATCTTAACCGGCAGAGAAAATATTTATGCCAATATGTCAATTTTAGGGCTATCAACCCAAGAAATTAAAAAAAGATTTGATGATGTAGTAGATTTCGCCGAAATTTGGGATGCGATTGATTCCCCCGTTCAAAGTTATAGCTCTGGAATGGCAGCCAGGTTAGGTTTTGCCTGTGCGATTCATACACAACCCGATATTTTGTTAATCGATGAAGTGCTGGCGGTAGGGGATATAAAGTTTAAAGCTAAGTGCTATCGCCAACTGCACGAACTGCGGCAAAAAGGAACATCTTTTGTTTTAGTGAATCATAATCCCCAAGCAATTTTACACGTCTGCGATGGGGCGATTTATCTGTTAAAGGGGGAATTAGTGGCGGCAGGGAAAACAGAAGCGGTTATAGAAAAATATGAAAAAGATTTATTTTATAATGCGGCAGAAAATTCAAAAGGGGTAATGTTTTTACCGGCAAAGCCAGCGAGTGAAAGTTTAGGATTAGATATCGTTTCCGTTTTGTTTAGAGACGACGATGGAAATATGGTTGAATCTCTAGTCAGCGGTCAACCCGTTAATCTTTGCGTCGGGGTAAAAGCGCACCAAAAAGCTGATGAGGTGACGCTGCACTTAAAAATCAGAGACTTGGGTGGGGAAGGCAGTATGGGAACGGTTTTGTTTTTGAGTGGGGAGAATGATGAAACATGCTTTGAGGTGTTACCGGGAGAACATGAAATCCAACTGCGAATGCCTTATTTGGGTTTAGAACCAGGGACGTATACGATGAATATTAAACTCAAACAAAGCTCGCTTTATACGTTTGATTTTGTCGAGTCTTTTAGGTTTAAAGTCTATTCAAATGGCAAGATGAGCCAATGTAGGTTTTATCAACCAAGGTCTTGGAAATTGGCGAGTAAATACAACCAAATCCCCATCGATCAATGCCCAACGCCTGACGACTAAAGTCGCGGCTACACAAACTAAGCCCGCCTGCGCGGGCTATAAAACTACGATTGAAGAGTGAGTTATTCATGAGCGATCCTTTACTGAGTATTGTTATTCCTACGCGCGATCGCCCGCAGTTACTGCCTCGCGCCGTTCAAAGCGCCCTAGACCAAACAATTGACGATCTTGAGATCGTTGTGGTTGATGACGCTTCGGCACAACCCGTTAACCTCCCCACTCACCCCCGCTTGCGCGTTATCCGCCTGTCGCAATCGCGGGGCGGCGCAGCGGCGCGCAATGCAGGCACGGAAGCAGCGCGAGGTCGGTACATTACTTACCTTGACGATGACGATCGCTTGTTACCCAATATGGCGGCGATTTCCTTGGAGGCGCTGTCAAAAACGACGCTGCCTGCACCCATTGCAGCGATTTCGGGGATAGAGTTGGTAAATCCCCAGGGTGAGACGATCGGCAAGCGCCTGCCGCCGCCGGTGCGATCGCGCGGCTCTCACTTTTCGTTAGAGGATTTAGAAACAGGTTATTCGTATAACACCAAACAAACTTTGGTGGTCGAACGCGAGATAATTAACCAGATTGGCGGTTGGGATGAAACGTTTCGTTCTCGCGTCCACTCTGACTTGTTTTTGCGACTCAATCCAGTCTGCTCGATCCTGGGAGTGCCAATCGTTACCTACCAGCTGCTTAAGCACCCAGGTGCGCGAGTCTCTAGCGATCCAATTCTGCGCCAGGAAAGTTTTAAACACTTATTAGAAAAGCACCGCTCAGCGTTCAACGCCCATCCCAAAATGTTCGCCGATTTTGTCTACGAACATGCTTGCAAATTGTACAACCTCGGTCAGATTGGTGCGGCTGTTTCTAGTCTCTGCTGGGCGCTGCAACTCCATCCGCAATACACCCTGAGTCGGTTAATTCGCGCTTAAATTTCAATGGATAGACAATTTCAAGGACATGTATTAATATCTCTGGCGCTTGACGCCTACTTGCTGGCGTTATTTATTCAGGAAAAATAATTTTGAGGTCGTCTATGAAGCTCAAACTCCATACAGAGATGCAGCCATTTACTTATTATTTGTTGGCTCCCGCTATCCAGAAAAATGGCAGCCTTTGATGCCAAATTATCAAAAAATTAAACAATGCGACCAGTAAATTGGTACTACAGAAACCCGGTTTGGCAAAGTTAAACGGGTTGCAGGAAGTATTTTAGAAAAACATGCTTCTTTTTTGTTTAAAAGCAACGGTTATAACCAAGCCAAAAATTGAAAATAACTAAAGTTTTATAAAATAAAATTTTGTTGCAGATTCTCATGTATAATAAAATTGTTCAGATCGCTTTACCACTTGTTTGGAGTGATTGAATCGCTTGAAATCTAAGCGATCGCACTCATGATTCAGCTGGGAATCCTGCTAGTGGGAAAAACTTTCTAGAGAAAAATCATCTCTATCTTCAGGGTGATTTGCTAAGCAATATCTACAAACTACGATCTTCGATGAAACCATCGAAAAATCATGGAATGAGTAGGGATTCCAGGGACGTCTAATTGATTAAAACTGCTGGGTAAACTTCCCAGAAGCAGAAAAAAGCTCTAAATCATTCCAGCAAAAAATTGCTTATGCCAATACTTGGATTGATAAGGATACCAAGCGTCTAAAAATTGGTTATAGACGCTAAAGCATCAACCCTAGATCAAGAATTTCTCTGGATTAGTTGTTGACACTTTGCTGAGTAAGTCAGACCTAGATTTTAGGTCGAAACTGTGCTGATTGATGAAAGCTGAAATAAGTTATGAGGTAAGGCTCGTGGCACAAGAACAACTGTTCTTTTCAATTATTATCCCCACATACAATCGTCCAGAGCGCCTTGCTACTTGTCTGGAGTCGCTGACTCGCTTGGATTATGCGCGCGATCGCTTTGAGGTTATTGTGGTAGATGACGGCAGCAAAACGCCTTTGGAGGATGTAGTTGCTCGCTTTCAAGATAAACTTAACCTAACGCTCTTGAGACAAAACAATGCAGGCCCAGCATCGGCACGAAACGCGGGTGCTGCGAAAGCGAGGGGTAAGTATTTAGCCTTTACCGACGACGACTGCACGCCTGCTTCTAATTGGTTGCAAGTGTTAGAAACTTACTTTACCGCGACGCCTGATTGCGCGATTGGGGGACTTGCACTTAACGCACTTCCCGATAATTTGTATTCGACGGCGAGTCAGATTTTGATCGATTATCTTTACGGGTACTTTAATGCCGATCCGGAGCGATCGCATTTTTTTGCTTCTAATAACTTTGCCTTACCTGCCAAATATTTTCGCCAGATCGGTAGCTTTGACACCAGCTTTCCTTTAGCGGCGGGAGAAGACCGGGAGTTATGCGATCGCTTACTCTATTATGGTTACCCGATGCGCTATGCCAAAGCAGCACAAATCTACCACGCCCACAAACTATCATGGAAAACATTCTGGCGACAACATTTCAACTACGGGCGCGGTGCTTTCCACTTTCATCAATTGCGTTTCCGCCGCAAATCCGAACAGATTAAAGTCGAACCTCTGTCGTTTTATTTCAACTTACTGAAATATCCCTTTTCCCATGCTTCGCCTCAGCCAGCACTGCTAGTAGCGGCATTACTCTTTGTATCCCAAGTAGCAAATGTAGCAGGCTTTTTCTGGGAACGGTATCAGGTGAGACAAACCCAAGTGGGAGAGAAAAACCGAACTTATCTATTACATGCACTCTTAAAACTCACTTCCACCAGAGAGATGAGGCAGATCGAGAAGTAACCTGGTTCGGCTTCAGAGCGGGGGAGAGCGGGAAATTAATCTTAATTCTTCCCCATCTTCCCCAGATCCGGAAAAATCGCCAATTAATTTTTTATTAATAGGAAAATCTCGAAAATACTGAGGTCAGATTTTGTCTCAAGGGTACATAATAGATCGGTAACCTTGACAACCCGAAGTAACCGCCGTCATGGCAACTATCCAAAGAGACAATTATTGTAATTCGACTTTTAAAGGCGATAATAACTTAAAAATCTGGCTAATTTTATTGTTTTTTAGTTTAGGGCTGATTGGGATTCTCCATCATGAAATGTGGCGCGATGAACTGCAATCTTGGCTAATCGCTAAAGATAGTTCATCGATGATCGATTTATTAAATAACTTGAGGTATGAAGGACATCCAGCTTTATGGTATAGCTGTTTGTATCTAATAACCAGGTTCACGCATAATCCGCTAGCGATGCAAATATTTCATTTGCTGCTAGCTACCGGCGTAATTTATGTTTTTATAGAATTCTCTCCGTTTACTCGTTCCCAGAAAATATTATTTACATTTGGATATTTTCCTTTTTACGAGTACAGCATTATCAGTAGAAGTTATAGCTTGGGAATTTTACTGATTTTTATGTTCTGTGCGTTATATCCCAGGCGCGATCGCAGTTATTTTCCCCTATCTGTGATTTTGGTTTTACTAGCCAATACCCATGCTTATGGGTTGATGCTTACTCTAGTTTTGGCAATGGCATTGGTTTTAGATGGGTTGATAGAGCAGGATATAAAAACAATATTTAAAACTCAAAGATGGGATGTTATCTTTAGCTTAGTCATATTGTGTTTGGGGATTTTAATCGCTATTTCTCAAATATTGATTCCGCAGGATGCAGATTTTAATCAGGATGCAATTAAAACTAAAAATGGCGGTTTATTCCCATTTTTGAATAATAAATTGTTGACAACAATATTAATAATTTTACGTAGCTATATTCCCATACCGAATTTTTTTGAGTATAGATTTTGGAATACTAATGTTTTCATTAACGACAATTTGATTCTCAGAACCTGCGCCATTTCAATCACCATAATTATACTATTATATTGTGCGGCGCTGTTTATTCGGAAACCGATTGTCCTTTTTCTGTATTTATCTGGAACTTCTGTATTTCTGGTTTTTAGTTATACAAAGTTTCAAGGTAGTTTAAGGCATCACGGGCACTTATTTTTTCTACTTTTAGCTTGTCTGTGGATTTCAAGCTATTATATAAAATCCGAGTTTTTAATCGAAAGATTAAAGCAGAATAAAAAAATAATAGCAACCTTCAATTTTGCAGATAGAACTAAAAATATTTATTTAATTGGAATTCTGTTTGCTCATGTGATTGCTGGATTGTTTGCATTTTCTATGGACTTGAATTATACATTTTCTGGTAGTAAGGAAGTGGCGAATTATCTGTCTCAAGCAGGGATAAAAGATTATGTATTAGCTGGAAGTCGGGATTATGCAGCCACGCCAGTTGCCGCCTTTTTAAATCGTCAAATTTATTATCCTGAGAGTAATAAAATTGGCAGTTTTATTGTATGGAGAAACAGAAAAATGCATAAAAAAGTAAAAATTCTTGATCGGGTCGATCGGCTGATAACCGAGAATCATAAAGTTGTACTGATTTTAAATTACAAGCTAAAGGCGACAAAACCCGACCTGAATATTTCTTTCCTGTTCCAGTCTAAGCAGAGTATTGTTCCTGACGAGAATTACTATTTGTACCTAATAGAAAAAAAGCCGGTTAACAATTAGTCAAACCGTTAAAAACCTTTGGCAGCGCCTTCGCCGCGCGGATCGGCAGCACCTTCTAACCAACCGTCAGAAGTTTGGGATATTGCATTGGCATTTCCCCAAGGATTTTGTTGCTCAATTGTATGTCCTCGGCGGCGCAATTCTGCTAAAGTCAGGGCATCTAAACCAAAAGGTTCTACTCGCAGTTGATCGGGCAACCATTGATGGTGAATGCGGGAAGCAGAAACGGCGGCACCTGCGTCCATATCGTAAACCAAGACGTTGAGGATAATTTGCAAAACGGTGGTAATAATTGTACTGCCGCCAGGGGAACCCATAGCTAAACGCAGGCGATTATTTTCGGTGACGATGGTGGGAGACATGCTGGATAAAGGGATTTTGCGGGGTGCGATCGCATTTGCATCCCCACCGATTAAACCAAATAAATTGGGGACACCGGGAGCAATAGCAAAATCATCCATTTCATTGTTTAATAAAATCCCGGTTCCGGGTACAACTACACCAGCACCAAAGCCATAATTAATCGTAAAAGTAAGGCTAACTGTATTTCTTTGTTCGTCTACTACAGTTAAATGACTCGTATCGTTTGATTCTTTATTATTCGCAAAGCGCTGCAAGGTTTCTCGATCGATTGGTTTAACTTCGCTAGCAGGACGCGCGCGTTCGATGGAAATTTCCTGTCGTCTTTTTGTCGCATAAGCGCGACTGGTAAGTGCTGTAACTGGAACATCTACAAAATCTGGATCGCCTAAATATACGGAACGATCTGCATAGGCAATTTTCATCGTTTCTGCTAATAAATGCAGCGTGTCCGGGTGATTCCATCCTTTAGATTTAATATCTGTATCGCCGATAATATTCAGCATTTGTAATAACAAAACGCCTCCAGAAGAAGGCGGCGGCATCGAACAAATCTGATAAACGCGGAAAGTGCCGCATAAAGGTTCGCGCCAAGTTGGTTGATAAGATTTCAGATCTTCGAGGGTAATTAAACCGCCGTTTCTTGCCATGTCTGCGGCAATTGTGCGGGCGATGTTGCCAGTGTAAAAATTTTGCGGGTTTTGGGCGATCGCGCGCAACGTCCTTGCCAAGTCTCGCTGGATTAAGCGATCGGCTTCCCCAAATAATACTCCGTTGGGCGCGAAAATTTGCCGCGCCGCCGGATTGTTCAAAATAATATTTCTGCGCGTTTCCGATATTTGACTGAATCGCCAAGTACGCACGGCACTAACAATAAATCCCTCATCAGCGAGGCGAATCGCAGGTGCAACAACTTCTCGCCAAGGCAACTTACCATAGCGCCGATGCACTTGGGCAAGTCCCGCCACAGTACCGGGAACCGCGACCGCCAAGTAGCCATTTACACTTGCATTCGGACGCACCTGGCCTTGTGCGTCTAGATACATCTCCCGCTTTGCCCGTAAGGGGGCGCGTTCGCGAAAATCAAGCGCTTTCATTTCCCCCGTTTGTGCCAAATGCAACAGCAAAAATCCCCCGCCGCCGATGCCTGCGGAAAA
The DNA here is from genome assembly GCA_964463555.1 of uncultured bacterium. GTDB lineage: Bacteria > Cyanobacteriota > Cyanobacteriia > Cyanobacteriales > Aerosakkonemataceae > Microseira. The sequence goes on along the minus strand of CAYXCW010000047.1, from coordinate 29,551 downwards.
AGGTTCAACTACTGAAATCGCAAACGCTGTAGCAACTGCTGCATCTACGGCATTACCGCCCTTTTTCAGCATAGAAAGTCCCGCCTCACTTGCTAGGGGATGGGCGGAAACCACCATGCCTTTTTTACCTCGCTGGGGCAGGATAAACGCCGCTTGTGTTTCCTGACACCAAGACAAGGAGGTAGATAAAAAGAGGGCAGCAAGTAGTAAGCGATGCATTAAACCTCGATGGAATTACAATGGGGCGGGCAAACCAGAAACCCGGCTTTTACGCGAATATCTAGTCTCAAAGATTACCATTTTTCCCAAGAAACCGGGTTGGTAAATTCCAGATTTTGCAGCATAGGTGTTATTCATGGCTCGCGATTGGGAATACTCTATTAAGAAGTATGAACTTCCCAACTCAACCTTAAAGCTAAGGAGGAGCGATCGCCCATGCCAATGAATCGCTTAATTCAAGGTCTGAATGAGTTCCATGACAACTATTTCAGCACTCACCGAGAACTGTTTGAGCAACTAACTCACGGTCAAGCGCCTGATGTCCTGTTCATCACTTGTTCTGACTCGAGAATTGACCCCAATTTACTCACACAGACTCAGCCAGGTGAACTTTTTATCATTCGCAATGTGGGAAATATCATTCCTCCCTATGGCGGACTAAATAGCGGCGAAGGGGCTGGGATTGAATATGCCGTGTACGCTTTGGGTATCAAGGAAATTATTATTTGCGGTCATACCCACTGCGGTGCGATGAAAGGATTGTTGCAACTGAACAAACTTTCGGAAGAGATGCCTTTGGTTTACGATTGGTTGAAGTGTTATGCAGAGGCTACCCGCCGTTTAGTTAAGGACAACTATAAAAATTACGACCCGGAAAAACTTTTGAAGCTGACGATCGAGCAAAATATTTTGACTCAGATCGAAAACCTGGAAACTTATCCAGTGATTCGTTCTAAAATGCATAGTGGCGAACTCAATCTTCATGCCTGGATTTACGAGATTGAGACGGGAGAAATTTTAGCTTACAACGCCAATGTAGGGAAATTTACCCCCCTGGAAAAAGGGCCATTTCCCGTGCCAAATCCTTTGGCTGCATTGCACTGAACGTGATGGCATCAGCAGCTAATAGCTAATAGCTAATTCCAGTAACAATCGTAAATTAGCAATTAGCAATTAGCAATTAGCAACTTGTGTTAATAGCTAACTAACACAAATCCTCGCGTTTTACCTGAAACTGAATCCTCCGTTGCCATTGCTTCCCAGAGTTGTTCGGCTTTCACCCAGACTGGGGGATATTTGTAGCGGGAAACGTCTAGGATGAGGAAGCGATCGCTTTCTTCATTATATGCCGCAATCGGCGAAATATGACCGCCTCTTTCTTGACCAATTGTGCGGCGTAAGTAGTTAATTAAAACAAAGTTTCCCGGTTGTTTTAAATTTTCTATAGCTAACCGGCGAAATTCTGCTAAACTCGTGTCCGAAGCATGATAAACCTTGACTTTTGTCCCATAACTTGCTAACAATCGCCCCAATTCTTCTAATGTTAATCCTTGACGAGAAACCTTTTCAGGTGTAATGACTTGTCTTGTGCTTTCGCTATTAAAAAAGTTCTCTTGCGTAAAGACGCGATAAGGCGAAAATTCCGGTGATTCGGGTGCGGGAACGGATAAAGCATTTAGCACCATTACCATGCTGGCAACTCCACAAAAAGCTTGATTTCTTTGGGTGATAAATTGCATACTGAGAGGCCAGTAGTCTTGTCGAGATTGGCTTTCAATTAACAATTCTTCGCCTTCGGGGGAGTTGAATGGTATTAGGTTTTGGGGTAAAGAACTTGTTTGGGCAATGGCACTTCCACCCGCAATGCAGAGGGCGAAAATAAATGTTTTTATACTCAAATTTTGCACCATTTGCCAACCGAAACCGAGGCTCCGCCTCGTTGCTCTCGTACCCAGGCTGGAGCCTGGGTACGAGTTCTGGGAGGCTCTGCCTCCCTTTGCTAGAGATTTGATTGCAGGATCTTTCATAGCTTTATCCTATTTTTTTACTAAACCTTTAGACTTGAGAAACTGTTGTACGACCTGTTTAACATCTTTGCCTTCTCCATCAACTTGATAATTTAAGCTCCGCATATCTTTTTCAGTAATAGTGCCGCCAAGTTGTTGCAGTGCTTGACGCAATTGGGGATATTTTTCTAAAGTTTGTTGCCGCACGATAGGTACTGCATCGTAGGGCGGAAAGTATTGTTTATCGTCTTTTAGCACCGTCAAATCCAAACGGTCAATTAATCCGTCGGTTGAGTTTCCGGCAACTAAATCTACTTGCTTTTCTTTTAAGGCGCGGTACATTAGTCCTAAATCCATGACGCGAGGAGGTTCGGAAAAGCGCAAACCGTAGGTTTTGGCTAATCCGGGAAATCCATCTTTCCGTTCGATGAATTCGTAGCCAAATCCAGCTTTCCATTCAGGAGTTTTTTTCGCTGCTTGGGAGATAGTTTTAATATTTTGGCTGCGGGCATCTTCGCCGCGAATGATAATCGCAAAGGTATTGTTAAATCCCAAAGGTTCGGTTACTTCTAATTGGAATTGCTGCGCGTAGGCTTGTTTTACTTGCTGGTAAACTTGTTGGGAATTAGAGATAGGTGGTTTTTTCAAGATGGCGGTAAAAGCCGTTCCTGTATACTCGACATAAGCATCAATTTCGCCTGCGGTGATGGCTTGATGGCAGACAAATGTACCGCCTAAGTTGAGGCGGCGGTCTACTTTGAGATTGGTATTCGCTTCGATATGCTGGGCGAGGAGTTCTCCCAAAATCAGTTGTTCGGTAAAGTTTTTTGAACCAATCACGATTTGGTTTTGCGGACGAGTATTGCAGGCTGCGATCGCAACCATTAAACTAAAGCTACTCAGACACAGCGCCAAAAATCTTCTTTTCTTCATCTTTGCTTATTCCTTCCCACAGTTGGTGTTAGCAGCCGTTCAACCAAGCCCAAGGAAAAATCTACCACTAATGCCATCAGTGCAGCTGGAATTGCACCTAACAAAATTAACTGACCGTTGACCGTCGCCAGTCCTCTAAAGATAAATTCTCCCAGACCACCGGCACCGATGGCGGCAGAAATGGTCGCCAGACCAATAGCGATGACGATCGCGACGCGGATGCCTGCTAAAATGACACCGAAGGCTAGCGGGATTTCTACTTGCCACAACAGCTGCTGTGTAGTCATTCCCATACCGCGCCCTGCTTCCCGGATCGCTGGGTCAACATTTACAATTCCAGTGTAAGTATTGCGGATAATTGGCAATAATGCATACAAAGTCAGCGCTATAATTGCCGTCCATTCGCCTATGCCGCTGATGGGAATTAAAAACCCAAATAGTGCCAAACTCGGTATTGTCTGCATGATGTTGGCACAACCTAACACGAGTTGGCTAAATTCTGGTTTTCGGGTAATTAAAATACCCAAGGGGATACCAACTAAAATGGCAATACCTGTAGAAATGCCGACTAAAAACAAGTGTTCTATCGTTAGTTGAATTATTTCGTCGCGATATTGCAGGAGGAAGTCAATCATTGGTAATTGGTAATTGGTAATTGGTAATTGGTAATTGCTAATAGTTTAAGTGCCATTAGCCATTAGCTATTCCGATTGCCAAGGTTGAAGACATTGCATAAAAGCGCGAACTTCTTGGTGTTGAATACGTATAAACTCTGATGGCGTTCCTAATGCTACCAATTGTCCTTCTTGCATTAGACCAATTCTAGAGGCGAGGATAAATGATTCTTGGATATCGTGGGTAACAAATATCACAGTTTTTCCCAATTGTTGTTGTAATTGGCGAAATTCTCGCTGAATTTCAATCCGGGTAATTGGGTCAAGTGCGCCGAAAGGTTCGTCCATTAAAAGTATAGGTGGATCGGCGGCGATCGCTCGCGCTACCCCCACCCGTTGGCGCTGTCCTCCAGATAGTTCGTGGGGATACCGTTTGGCAAATTGTTTGGGATTTAGTCCCACGAGTTGCAATAATTCAAAGACACGGGTGTGAATGCGATCGCGCGTCCATCCCTCTAAAGAAGGCACCAATCCTACATTACGCTCAACGGTGAAATGAGGAAATAAACCAATTTCTTGAATTACATAACCGATGTGCCTTCGCAGTCGAATCGCCTTCCATTCAACTGTAGGAATTCCTTCTACCAGCACTTTCCCTGTAGTTGGGGTGAGAAGGCGATTAATTAGCTTCATGGTAGTCGTTTTACCGCTACCGCTGCGTCCCAGTAATACCAAAATTTCGCCCCTTTGGATGGTAAAGTTTAGATCGCTTACCAGAGGACGGCGATTTAGGCAATAGGTTACATGGCGGAATTCGACAGCAATTTCCTTATCCGGTTGCATAATGAATTCTGGGCGTAGGCATGAATTTACTATATTTGAAATGGGTAGATATTTAGGAGAGAAGATATGAAAGCGATCGCTACCACTGTTATTGTTACCGCAGATGGCAAAATTACGCTGCAATTACCCCCAGATATTGCCCCTGGCGAACATCAGGTAGTATTAGTCATTGATGAACAACCGCAGAAAAAGGAAAAGCGTCCACCACTCGATTTTCCTACGATTAGCGTTGGCTCTTGGCCTGCTGACCTTTCCTTAAGACGTGAGGATATGTATGATGACTGGGGAAGATAATTCTGTATTTCTCGACACGAACATTCTTATATATGCCAGCATTCCTGAGTCGCCGTTGCACTTAGTGGCACTAAATGCGATTCAGGTTCGCGAACAGGCGGGGATTGAATTGTGGGTAAGCAGACAAGTATTGCGGGAATATTTGGCGACTCTTACTCGTCCCCAAGTTTTCACCGAACCTATACCAATTGCAACTGTTATTGCAGAGGTTGATTTTTTCTTAAATCGGTTTCGCGTCGTTGAAGATAACCAGCAAGTTACAGAAAGGCTGTTAACCCTAATGCAGCAAATTCCTATCGGAGGTAGGCAGGTACACGATGCAAATATTGTGGCAACGATGCTAGTTTATGGCATTAGTCAATTGCTGACTAATAATGTTGATGATTTCAACCGCTTTTCAGAACTCATAAATGTTTTGCCGCTGGTACAACCGATGATTTAATAAACTAATGCCGCGTACTCCTACATTAACTTTTGACCGAGGTACTTTAATTCTCCACCCACCGCCACGAGGCAAAAGTTGGGTGGAATTCGCCACTTGGGATGATAGAGTGGAAAAATTCCGCATTCCCGCGATTTACTATCGTCCTTTAGTGGAAGCAATGCAAGCAGAAGAGATTAATTTTATCGATGAAGCAAAGGAATTTGAACCGCTTAAACTCGTCCCCAGTTTGGAAATGGAACCCTATCCGCATCAAAGCGAGGCGCTAGCTGCTTGGAAGTTGGCAGGAAGGAAAGGGGTAGTAGTTCTTCCCACTGCGGCGGGTAAAACTTATTTGGCACAATTGGCGCTACAAGCAACGCCGCGCAGTAGTTTAATTGTGGTGCCAACTTTGGATTTAATGCATCAGTGGTATGCTCATTTATTGGCTGCTTTTCCCGATGCGGAAATTGGGTTATTAGGAGGAGGTTCGCGGGATAAAAGTTCGATTTTGGTTGCTACTTATGATAGTGCGGCAATTAATGCGGAAACCTTGGGAAATCGCTATGCGCTGTTAATATTTGATGAGTGTCACCATCTGCCAACGGAATTTTATCGCGTTATTGCCGAGTATGCGATCGCTCCCTACCGTCTCGGACTCTCCGCTACTCCAGAACGCTCTGATGGTAAGCATTCTGACCTTAATAGTTTAATCGGTGCCGAGGTTTATCGCAAGACGGCTGAGGAATTGGCGGGGCAAGCGCTGGCGACTCACGAGATTATTCCGATCAAGGTTAAACTATCGCAAATCGAGCGCGATCGCTACAACAAACTCATCGAAGTTCGCAATGATTTTCTCAAGTCAGAAAAGATTAATTTAGGCAGTCTCGATGGCTGGCGTAGATTTGTCATCACCAGTGCGAGATCTCCGGCTGGAAGAAGAGCAATGTTAGCCCATCGCCAAGCGCGAGAAATTGCCGTAGGAACTGATGGTAAAATGCGCGTCCTCGCGGATTTATTGGCGGAGCATTATCCGGAGCGAATGCTAATATTTACGACGGATAATGCAACGGTTTATCGCATTTCTCAAGAGTTTTTAATTCCCGCGATTACTCATCAAACCCCTGTGAAGGAACGCCACGAAATTTTAACCAAGTTTCGCGAGGGAGAATACAATACTTTGGTTGCTTCTCACGTTCTAAATGAAGGGGTGGATGTGCCAGCGGCGAGCATCGCAATCATTTTATCGGGTACGGGTTCTCCGCGCGAGTACATTCAAAGATTGGGGCGAATTTTGCGTAAAAGTCAGGATAAGAATAAGCGAGCAATTTTGTATGAGGTGGTAACAGAGGATACGAGTGAGGAGGGAACTTCGCAGCGCCGTCGAGGGGTGGAAAAGAATGAACCGCAGAGACGCAGAGAACGCAGAGAAGAGGATAATAAGAGATATCGGCAGTTGGAGATTTTGCCGTCTGAACCGATTTATGGAGTTGGTAATAAAGGTGGTTATAAGGCGGCTGAGTCGAAGTCTTCAGGCAAATACAATGTGTCTGAAGATGCCAACGAGGATGAGTTTGATAACGAATATTAGTCGGCTTTATCCCCCAATCTAAAATCTGAAATCTGAAATTACCATGTTACCAAGCGATCTATTAATCCACCGTCAAAATGGAGAGTCAATCGTTCCCAAGCGGCTGAAGATTGATGACCGGAATTTGGAAATGGCTACGGATTTGATTGCTTGTTTTCAAGAGGCGGTTGGTAAAACTCAAGGTGAGTTAGATAGTCAGCTTTTAGAGTTGGAAGGTGATAGTCCAGATTATCGCTTAAAGCGCGGATTGGCTCATCTTTTGAAGAGTGGTTTTTGTACGTTTGAAGTTGTTAGTCCTCTGGAACCCCAGGAATTGCGTCAGCGGGTGTTTGCCCTATCTGCTAAATCGGTTCCTAATCAGTTGGCTTCTCAAAGAATACTGAGCAATCTAGCAGATCAATTGAGTCAAGAACTGAAGCGGGAAGTTATACCAGAACACATCAAAACAGGTTTATATGCCGACTTACAAGAAAATCGTATTTTAACGCAATTTGATCCAGTTTTAGCTGAAGATTTGTTGCATCGTTATAACCTCTCGCAAGTGCAGGGAGTTTTTTATCGGGCTAGTCAAATTGCGCTTAATGCTCACCGCAATGTTCCGGGGGAATATAAGCTTTTGTTCCGCTATTTAAAGTTGTTTCAATTGATGGCGTATATTGAAGGAGATGCCGACCACGGGTTTACAATTGCGATTGATGGCCCTACGAGTTTGTTTAAACCAAGTACGAGGTATGGGTTGGCTATAGCGAAACTTCTCCCCGCTTTATTACACGTGACAAAATGGAGTCTGCAAGCAACTTTGCAAATGCGAGATTTCTATAGTAAGCAAGAAAAGATTGGGAAGTTCAGTATAGATTCTAATTGCGGTTTAATTTCCCATTATCCCCGCGGTAAAACCTATGACAGCATGATTGAAGAGTCGTTTGCAAATAGGTGGGATTCGCTGAAAACTGAGTGGGTATTGGAACGAGAAGTTGATTTAATTCCGATTCCGGGTAGCGTGATGATTCCCGATTTTCGCTTAGTTCATCCCGATGGTAGGTCGTTTTTATTGGAAATAGTCGGTTATTGGCGTCCAGAATATTTACAAAGGAAGTTTTCCCAAGTTCGTCGCGCTGGTTGCGATAATTTAATCTTAGCTATTTCTGAACGATTAAATTTAGAAAAAGCTGGCGTCAAGGTGAGCGATACGCCTGCAAGAATTGTGTGGTTTAAAGATAAGCTTTCACCTAAAGCTGTGTTAGAAGTGCTAAAATAAAATAGCAGAATCCCATTTAATAAGGGGAGTCCTATGGTAGTCCAAACAGAAAAGCGTCACTACACTCCCGCAGAGTATCTGGAGTTGGAAGAAAAGGCTGAATACAAAAGTGAATACCGAGATGGAGAAATTATCCCGATGACAGGTGGAACAACAAACCATAATAAAATTGCGCTTGATTTTTGCAGAAACTTCCCTTTTACAGTGCAAGGGCAAAAATATGACATATACATGGGTGATGTAAAATTGTGGCTGCCTCAGTATCGCCTCTATACTTACCCTGATGTGATGGTCGTTAAAGGTGAACCTGTATATGAGGGAACTGGTACAACAACGATTACCAATCCCTGTCTGATTGTGGAAGTATTATCAAAGTCAACTAAAGATTATGACAAAACAGATAAGTTTAAATATTACCGCTCGATTCCGGAGTTTCAGGAATATATTTTAATTGACCAGTATAGTTTTTCCGTCGAACAATATGCTAAGCGTGCCGCAGGAGAATGGCTTTTTAAAGAATATGAAGGAGAGGATGCAGTTTTAGTACTCGATTCTATTGAGTTTCAGATTGGTTTTCGCGATATTTATGCACGGGTTAATTTTGAAGTTGCAGAAGAATGAGCGAGGTGATGATGTCTGTGCAGCTGCTGAGGCGGAAGTTTACAGTTGAGCAATATCAAAAAATGGTAGAGTCAGGTATCATCGCTGAAGGTGAGCGAGTAGAACTAATCCGAGGAGAGATTATTCAGATGGCGGCGATTGGTAGAAGACATGCTGCTAGTGTCAATCGATTGGTAAGATTATTTAGCCAAGTTATTGGCGATCGCGCAATTATTTCTCCCCAAAATCCAGTACAATTAGATGACAATTCTGTGCCACAACCAGATATAGCATTACTTCATCCTCGTGCGGACTTTTATGAGGCGGGACATCCTCAACCCCAGGACATTTTTTTATTAGTAGAAGTAGCAGATACAACAGTTGAAGCTGACAGAGAAATCAAAATTCCTCTTTATGCCGAACCAGGTATTATTGAAATTTGGCTAGTAGATATTAACGCTCAATGCGTTGAAGTTTATCGCCAGCCAACGCCTACAGGTTACCAGAGTATACAGAAGTTTCAGCGGGGTCAAAATTTAGCAATCCAAGCTTTTCTAGATATTAATATTACAATCGATCAAATTTTGGGATAGAGTAATTGCGATCGCGCAGCCTGCCTCCAGCCAGATCGCATACAATCCGGAAGGAGTGGAGTAGTAGGCGTCGCCAAATCACGCTATGTATAGAAGACATATTATCGTCGCTGTTATAATAGTTGGCAGAGTCTGGGAAACAGAAAAACACTGTTGGTGACTTTAGATATACCAGAAGAATTAGCATTACGCCTGACTCCCCTCAAAGATCAACTGCCGCAAATTTTAGAGTTAGGACTGCGCGAACTGAGTGCTAGCTCTCAAACTGGTTTTGCAGGTATTGCTGAGGTAATAGAGTTTTTAGCTAAACTGCCAACACCTGAAGAAATCTTGGCATTGCGTCCATCAGAAACACTGCAAGTGCAAATTACTGCTTTATTGGATAAAAACAGAAGCGAAGGTTTAACACCTACGGAAGAATTGGCTTGGGAACAATATCAGTATTTAGAACACCTAGTACGAATTGCCAAAGCTAAAGCCTATCTCAAGCTCAAAGCAGGTTGATTAATGAGCAAGAGTTATGTTCCGTCGGCATTGCGGCAAATTGTTTATGAGCGTGCAGGTGGATGTTGTGAATACTGCCTTCTTCCTGAAATGTTTGTATTAGCAAGCCATGAAATAGACCATATTATTGCTGAAAAACACGGCGGCTTAACTAATGCCGAAAATTTAGCCCTTTCCTGTGTTTTATGTAACAAGCACAAGGGAAGCGATATAGCATCTGTTGACCCAGAAACAGGAAATATTGTTCCGCTTTATAATCCCCGTCAAGATCGTTGGAAGGAAATTTTTATCTTAACGTTAGATGTGCTTGCCATTTCGGTAAATCTATTGAGAAATGCTCATATTAGCGATACAACAAATTACTCTCTACATCCGGAAAATCTTGATCGGATTATAGCGCAACAACGGACGCCGACAGGCTGAAGCCTGTGGCTACACAAACAAAGTCCGCCTGCGCGGACTTCAGACAATTAAGCGTTTGCAATCCCGGTATGCAGGCAAATCCTTATGCCATTACAATATGTTCCAGCAACCGGGGATTGTTTACGTGTTTAGAAGCATCGAGGATTTCTATCCCCACAATATTGCCTGATGCATCATAATCTAGAATTACTCCTGGCTTATCTTCGTTACTCTCCTCAATTGGGGTATCGTTAAAAACAATCCGTAGCACATCAACTTCTGGGTCATAAATTACTTTCATTCTTTCCTCTCACATCTGACACCAAGCCCAGAAATATTCTTTCCTCTCACATCTGACACCAAGCCCAGAAATAAATTTCTGGCTTAAAGCTAAAACCCGTTGAAACGGGTTAAAACCTTGATTTTAGTTAGCTAAAGCTAACTTAAGCTTTGATCCCGAAATTTATAGCAGTTTGCGACTTCATAGAATACACTTTATTTTGATTGAGTTAATAGTCCGCGTAGGCGGACTTTGTTTGTGTAGCGGCACTCTTAAGGGTGCCGCTACACTTGAAAGCCTTAATTTTCCTAAAGAAACCCAATTTTTCAAGGCTTGTTGAGAATGGTGCAAAACTGACTCTAGAAACTCTCTGGGGATGCCTCGGCGTTCTCGTTCGTTTTCCGCATGGCGAGAAATGTAAAATTCCATAATCTTTATTCAAATATAGCGTTGCAGTACATCAGCGGTAGCTTGTCCCGTTTTTGTCCAACTAAACTGTTTAGATCTGGCAAGTCCAGCTTGACGCAACTTATTTCTTAGTTCCCCATTCTCCGCCACCACTCGCATCGCTTCTGCAATCTCTTCTACGTGATAAGGGTTAATTAAAATTGCCGCATCTCCTGCAACTTCTGGTAATGAAGAAAGATTGGAAGTAATTACAGGAGTACCGCAAGCCATTGCTTCTAAAACTGGCAATCCAAACCCTTCCCAAAGACTGGGAAAAACTAATGCGATCGCGCGATTTATCAACACCGGCAATTCCCTATACGGCACGTAATCCAAAAACTTTACATTCGTTAGATTTTTCTCTTCTACAAATGCTTTTACAATAGATGTGTAGCGGCGATCGCTTGGCCCCGCTATCCACAATTCATAATCTTTATAGTTGGGTAAAGCCGCAAATGCTAAAATTAACCTCTGCAAGTTTTTATAAGGATCGTGCCTACCTATATAAAGGAAATAATTGCTGGTCGGTAAATCTAAAAATTTAAAGTTATTGGCGTCGTGCGCCAGTAAAACTGGTGTAATTTTATTATAAGGTATATCGAAAAAATTAGTGATATCTTTAGCGGTTGATTCTGAATCGCAAATAATATGTTCTGATTGTTCTAAAACTCTGGGTACGTAGTAGCGAAAGTAGGCGGTTAAGCGAGAATATTTTACCGGGAAGCGTAGGGGAATTAAGTCGTGAACTGTAACAACGTAACGACAGCGAGAGAATAAAGGTGCTTCTGGAATCGGGGAAAATAATAGATGCGATCGCAACTGATGACAAATTTGAGGTAATCGCAACTGCGTCCAAGCTAAACGGCGGATATGTCCCTTCGTTCCTTGGTCTGAACTGAGGTTTGTCGGAACCGGGTAACATTTATAAGGCGGGATCGATCGGGGAACTAATAAGGTTGGTTGCAGCCGCTGTAGTTCGGGAAATATATTCATAGCATAGGTGGCTAACCCTGTCGGCTTAGCCGTCAAGCAAGATAAGTTTATTAACAGGGATTCCCTTATTTGCTTACGATCCTCTGGCAATATTTCAAAACTCCTTTGATTTCACTCATCGCTATTTTACGCTGAAAGGGTAGCGAAATCACCGCTGATAAACTAATTCTTACAAAGCGGTACACTAAAATTAAATTGCTGGCGTGCTTTTGGAGCGTCAATAAATAGCTATAAATGGTATGTTCTATTTTTAAGTAAATGTTTCTATTTGTAATCGAAGAAGGTTCGTGAATGACTTGAATTTTCCCCGTTATGGCGATTATATGCCCTTGCTTGCCATAGCGCAGACAAAAATCGCAGTCTTCATAGTATAAAAAGTAATCCGGGTCAAATTGCGGACAATCGGGAAATTTTTTCAGGTTAATCAGCAAACTGCATCCCGTAACCCACTGAGTATGGATATAAGGTTTTTCCACTTCGGATATAGGAAGCTTTGTAACAATTATTTCTCCATTTTTTGCGACAAATTCACCGCCACTAAACCAAATTTCTCCTGTCGGTTCGCCTACAATTGTCCCTAGAATAGATATCTCTGGATAATTGGCTAAAAATTGTTTGGCTTGCTGGGGGGAATTATCTATTAAGTAAGCATCTGGATTGATTATCCAAACAATTGCTTGAGTATCTTTGGCATAAATCCAATTTAAGCCCTGGTTACAGCCTCGACCAAATCCTAAATTTTCTCCGGTTTCAAGGATAATTATCTTGTCTGTTTTTAGCTGGTGAATAGCGGCATCATCGGGGGAGTTATTGACTATAATAAATTTATAGTCAATACTCCCATAGGCTGAAATCGATTTGATTAATTGGGCGATCGCATCGGTTGAGTAATAGTTAACGGTAACAAAGTAAATCACGCTAGCTCAATTTGGCTGTCATCCCCTATCATAAACCGCAATGCTTTCGGGCGTTGAGGAGCAACGGTTAATTGGGCGCGTTGTCCAATCACGCTGTCCACAATTCTTTGATGAATGCCTACTACTTTAGCACCTTGTAAAATTACGCTATGGTCTAAGTCAACATCCACCAATTTAACGCCATCGGCGATACTGCTATAAGGCCCTATATAGCATTGTTCTAAATAACAGTTACTGCCAATCATAACCGGGCCGCGAATCGTGCAATTAACTATTTTAGTTCCAGCCCCTATTTGCACCCGTCCAATGATTTTACTCTGGTCATCTACTTCACTCAATACAGACGACTCAAGACAGGTATCGAGAATAATCCGGTTGGCTTCTAGCAGGTCATCTTTTTTACCAGTATCTAACCACCAACCTTCTAATTGACAAGCTTCAACTCGTTTTTGAACGTTAATTAGGTATTGAATCGCATCAGTAATTTCAAGTTCGCCACGGGCAGAAGGTTGAATATTAGCGATCGCATCGTGAATCGTGTTAGCAAAATAATAAATCCCCACTAGCGCCAGATTCGAGGGGGGAACTTTCGGTTTTTCTACCAATTGCAACACTCGTCCGCTTTCATCCACCGTTGCCACGCCAAATGCGGTAGGATTGGCAACTGGTCGCAGTAATATTAAAGCATCCACCGCTTGAGCGGTAAATTTCTCTAAGAATAAACCCAAGTCGCTTTGAATCAGGTTATCGCCCAAATACATAATAAATGGGGAATCCCCTAAAAAAGGTTGGGCGACTTTGACGGCGTGGGCTAAACCAGCAGGTTGCTCTTGCAGGATATAAGTAATTTTGGCACCGAAGCGATCGCCATTACCTGTTTTCGCTTTCACTTCCTCGCCGGTTTCGGGGCTGATAATAATTCCAATATCGGTAATGCCAGCGGCGACAATACCTTCAATTCCATACCAGAGAATTGGCTTATTAGCAACGGGAACTAATTGTTTTGCCCCTGTATAAGTCAGAGGGCGCAACCGAGTACCTTTACCGCCGGATAGAATCAGTGCTTTCATGCTAATTTTTACCTTTAAAATCCTTCAGCATCTGACGCAGTCCTTGACGCCAGTGAGGAGGATGGGTTCCTAAAACTGCTGCTATTTTGGCACAAGACAGAACCGAATAGGCGGGTCGTTTTGCCGGGGTAGGATATTCAGAGGTAGTAATCGGCACTACCCGTTGCACTTTTAAATTCCAGCCAAGTTGCGATGCTTCTTCAAAGATAGCGATCGCAAAGTCGTACCAGCTGGCGACGCCGCTGTTGGTGTAATGATAAGTTCCGGGCGGGGTTTGATCCGATAAACTGGCAATGGCATTGGCTAAATCTCCCGTCCAAGTCGGACTGCCAATTTGATCGGCAACTACCCGAATTTCTTCCTTATCGCTTCCCAACCTTAGCATTGTTTTGACAAAATTACCTTTGCCACCGACACCATAAACCCAAGCGGTTCTAACGATAGCGTAATTTTCGCAATTTTGGCGAATTGCTTCTTCGCCTGCGAGTTTAGATTTGCCATAGGTGCTTAACGGATTGGTAGGATCGGTATCTTGATAGGGATAGCTTTTCGTACCATCAAATACATAATCGGTGGAAATGTGAATTAAGGGAATCCCCAGCTTTTGACATTCTTCGGCTATGATACCGGGCGCGGTGCCATTCACTGCCATTGCCACGTCGAATTCGCTTTCCGCTTTATCCACTGCCGTGTATGCTGCGGAATTAATCGCCACATCCGGTTTCACCTCTGCGATTATCTGACGCAGACTCTCAGGTTGGGAAAAGTCTACCTTTTCCCTTGCCACACCGATAACTTCGGCAGAAGATGCTAGAGTTTGTTGTAATTCTTGGCCTAGTTGACCGTTAATACCAGTAATTAAGATTCGCTTCATGGCTTTTCCCTATGAAAACACTTCTGCTTCCTGAAATACTTTACCGGCTTGGTCTTTAGCGGATAAGATGGGATTGGCTTCTAGAGGCCATGCGATCGCTAAATCCGGATCGTTCCACAGAATACACCTTTCGTGCTGCGGTGCATAGTATTCATCGGTTTTGTACAACACCTCCGCCACTTCTGAAACCACCAAAAATCCGTGGGCAAATCCGGCGGGAATCCACAGTTGCCGTTTATTTTCCGCACTCAAATGGTAACCCACCCACTGCCCAAACGTCGGCGAACTTTTTCTGATATCCACCGCTACATCAAATACTTCCCCCACCGCTACGCGCACTAACTTTCCTTGAGGTTGTTGCATTTGATAGTGTAACCCGCGCAAAACATTTTGAGCAGATCGCGAGTGGTTATCTTGCACGAAGTGGACGGTTGTGCCTGTTGTTTCTGCGAATGCTTTCTCGTTGTAGCTTTCGTAAAAGAAGCCGCGGCTATCTCCAAATACTTTAGGCTCTATCAACAGCACATCGCTAATTTTTGTTTTGACGACGTTCACTTAACATCCTCCTGTTTATCCTATTTTTCTAGCATTGGAGATCGGTTCAACTCGAAAGCTTTCCCCGTATCTGCGTCGAAAGCCCAAGCTTTTATTTTTCCTGCTGTCTTGGGAATTTTATCAACAAAAATCAGTTTTTCCCAACCCGACTCCACGTATGCCTTTTTATTTAAGATTTTTGCCACATCTTTCCTTTTGATATCAGTGGTAGCTAAAGCAAAGGCAATTGATTCGCCCTCCTTATTTTCATAACTTAAAACGACGGCATGGGCTGGACTTTCTTTTTCTGGTAAAACTGCCCATCCCCTCACCCTATACTTATCTTTACCTGCTGGCTCTATTGCATCCATCCATCCATAATCTAAACCTGGCACTTGGTTTCCTTTGAGCTTTTCAATTTGGTTGCTGTTCAGCAATTTTGGCTTGAAAAATCCCAGATTATTCAAAGCATTTGCTTTCACTTTTGTATCGTTGGGATCTGCCCAAATTATCTTCAGGCAATCATCATCTTTCACCACATTTATCCACAGCAAGCAAGCTTTACCTTTGTAACGGCTGATTTGGGTTTCCTGCATCTGATTGATTCCGTAAGCTGCTGTTATTAGGTGCAAAAAGATCAGCATAGTTAGCATCGATGAGAAAATTCGATTTAATGTTAAATTTTTCCCATCTAAGATTTTTCTGTCTGCGGCGTCTTCGAGCGTTATTGCTACCAGATAAATCAGAGCAATTGGCAAACATATGGCAAAAATTGCGTATCTGGAAGACAAAGCCTGTTCTATACCAAACCCAACTCTACCTGAAGTAGTAACGGCTGCACTTATTAGGGTATATGCAGCCATAATTAACCACCCTGTCGTGCGATATATTAAGTTATTTTGATGCCAAAATTTTAGTAAGTAAAGCACCAATCCAATCAAAGTAAATAATAAAAATGCCCCGACAATTGTCGCTACAGTTAAATTATTTTGAGCTAGAGGCATTCCCAAAAATACTAAAAAGTAATTGATCGCTTTCAATGGTTGCAGTAAGCCCTCGTTAAAACTGGGATGATAGGGGGGTTTTTTGTAGTCATAAAAGTACAGAACCGCATTGGATATGAATCCAACTCCCCAGGCTACAATTAACCATTTTTGCTTCAGCAATCCTTTCCAAGCTTGTGGATTAGCTAAGGCAATGGCGGGAAAAACTAATATCCAGCACAACAAACCATTGGCATAAGAAAAAGTTGAAATTGTTGATAAAACAATGCCGATTAATATCTTAGTTCTTAACGATAAATTCGAGTAAGCCGCTAATATAGAGAGCGTGAGGCAGGCAATGGGTGCTAATACGACTACTTGGATGCTAAACAGCCAATTTTCATGCTGGATCGGCGAAAATATTAACAGGTTTGACAAACATGCTAGCAGGAGCAATTTGACTTTGCTACCGCCAACTGTGAGTAAGCTTAAACGGTACAGATTAAACGAGACGAGGCAAGCCAAAATAAAGATAACTAACATCTCATATCTTAAATCTCCACCCGTGAGATAAGCCAATCCTATAAACAATAGCCGCGGGAAGAATTTCCGGCTTTCATTGTGTTGGGCAATTAAGTCTTGAAACGTCAGATTGCCTGCATAAATTTTCTGATACATAGAGGCCAAAGGCCACTGATCCCAGAAAGGAACGTTGACGCCGTATTTTACGATCAGGATTCCCGTCAAAACTGCGGGAATAATTGCTAGTAAAAAAGCTAGCTTTTCAGCTAATTGTTTAACAGGAAATTTGCTTAATTTCATGGTATTCGTAGTTGATTAAATCGCCTATCCTTCAAATCCAATTTTTTATCGAATTATATAGTATGGGCGCTGCTTCACCTCATCATATATGCGCCCGATGAATTCTCCAATAATTTTTAAATAAACCATTGGAATCACAACTGAATAATCTACAATCGTCATTGACTTCCCCTCCCACCACTAATACATAAATCTCAACTGGCTTTATTGCGTCTCCACCCGCAGAATCGCCGCATCAATTTCTGTAATTTTTCTGGTGTCATCTATATCATTAAATGAGAGCGATCGCAACCCTTGTTAAGGAAATTCCTCCATAACTCAGCAAATCGCTTCTGGTTAATTTTACAAGCGATGTGTAACAGTTGACAGTTGACAGTTGACAGTTGACAGTTAGCTGTTCCTCAAGTTGCTGTACCTTACTTACATGCAATTCGTTGCACTCCAAAGGCTTGCCAGTTGAAGCCACCTATAAAACAAAACTGTGGGGATAGCAACTACCCCCACAGCTAGGAAAGATTTTGTTTGAGCTTACTACCTCACATTCTTGAGGCTATCGGTTGACGTCTTGAACTGTTCTAGCAAGATATCGATCACCTTGCGCTTACGCACTTTAATATTGGCATTAATCGCCATCCCAGATTGCAGATTATATTCTTTGCCGTTGACGTTAATGGTTTGGCGCTCCATCTCTATTTTAGCTGGGAACGCATAGAAAGGACGTTCTTGGGTCGGCGGCAAGGCATCGGAACCAATCGAAACTAATTTGCCCGTAACCGTGCCAAATTCTGTAGAAGGGAAGGATTCAACGCTGATATCTACTTCCATTCCTTCCCTGACATGTCCGATATCTTTGTTTTGCAGGTGAACTGCTGCCACTAAGTTATCGGCAGGTACAATTTTCATCACTGGTTCGTTATCAATTGACCTGACGACGTATCCCGGTGAATTTGGTTTTAAATCGAATACGATCCCATCAATTGGCGATACCAGTTGTTGGAATTCAACACCTTGTTCTGCTTTCACCAGTAGGCTGGAAATTTCGTCGAGTTTTTTCTGATTTTCCAAGCGGATGCGAGCGAGTTGGCTATCAATTTCCGCCACCCGTTTTTGATTATCGGCTATTTTGGTCAAGATATCTTTTGCCGATAGGGCTACGGTATTTTGTAACTGTTCCTGCGCCCGATTAATCGCTACTTGGATGCGTTGTTGTTCCTTCACCAGTCGGTCAATTTCGGCTTGAGTTCTCAACAATTCATTTGCCCGCGCTGCGACTTCGCCTTGACGGTTGGAAATTTCAGCCACAACGGCGGCGATTTGCTCTCTGCGGCTGATGATTTCTGACTGCGCGGCGGCGATTTCCCGACGGCGGCTGAGAAGATTCGACTTCCCGGCACTAATTTCTCGCTCGCGGTTCTGGATTTCTCCTCTCCTTGCCATTACATCCTGACCCCGAGTGAGGATGTCGGCTTCACTTTCTGCCAGTTCGCTACGGCGGGTCAAAATTTGTTGCTGTTGCCGTTGAGCTTGCAGTTCCGACAGCGCTCCTGCATCTACGACGGGTTTGATTTTGTTATACAAAGCTTGATCTGTATCGAGCAACTGCCTTGCGGTTTCAGCTCTGGCAACTGCCTTGGGTATTTGCTCCTGGGCAATTCTTAACTGCATCCTTGCCGTTTCTAATTGCGCTGCCGAAGCTCTTAATTGCTCCTCGGCTTCGGGTAATTGCGCCTGAGCAATTCTTAACTGATTTTCCGCCTGGGGTATTTGTGCTTGGGCGGCGGCTAGCTGCTCTCTGGTAATCAGAAAACGCTGTCTGGCTGTTTCTAATTGCGCCTGCTGGATAGGTAATTGCTTCCTAGATGATTCTAGAAGTCCCTGCACCTGGCTTAGTTGCGTTCCCAATTCTTGGACTTGCAATCTAGCTGCGGCTACGCGAGAACGAATTTCGGCTTGACTGGCTGCTGAAAGTCTTTCTTGGTTAATGTTGAAGTCGCCAGTCCGATCTCCCCCGGTTCTGCTGCCGGAAAGTTGGGCTTTGAGAAACTCGTTTTCTGATAAAAGGGCGTTGCGCGACTCCATCAGACTGCGCCACTCTGGCGGCGCTGAGGCAAAATTGCCATTTTTGGCATCGTTATAAAACTGATTTTCCCTTAATAGCGTATCGCGCTGTTTTTTCAAAGATTCTAAATCGGCTTGGGGCGCTCTGGGGTCAAAGGTCAGCAGCAGGTCGCCTTTTTTCACCCTTTGACCGTCTGTGACGAAAATCTCCCGCACGACACCGCCGTTGGGGGCGCGCAGTTCTCTAGCTGCACCCACGGCTTCTAATTTACCGACCGCGGGTACGGCTTGCTCGATGGGGGCAAGGCAAGCCCAAGTAATCCCAGAAGCGGTAATCCCCACAATCACCCAAACAAACGCATGTGACCACCAACCCGGTCGTCCAATTAGAACTGGTTGTTCGCTGGCTTTAAATTCGACTACTTTGGGGGTAACGGGTTCTGGGTTGGGTAAATAAATCGGTTTGTAATCTTTGACAGTGGTAGACCCATTGTGCTTACCATTGCCGTTGCCATTTCCGTTGGCATGATCTAGTAATTGTTTGTTGGTCATAGTTGGTAATTGGTAATTGGTAATTGGTAATTGGTAATTGGTAATTGGTAATTGGTGATTGGTAATTGGTAATTGGTCAAAAGTTTTTCTATTACCCATTACCCATTACCTATTACCCTTTTACGATAGTCCCGATTCTTGTTGTTGGTAGAGGCAGTAGTAACGGCCTTTGAGTGCCATTAATTCTTTGTGCGTTCCTTGTTCGACAACGCTTCCCTGATCCATCATCAAGATAACATCGGCATTCCTCACTGTACTGAGTCGGTGGGTGATGAAAAATACAGTGCGATGGTTAAAGGCTGCGGCTAGGTTTTCGCATACTTGGTGTTCGGAGTGGTAATCTAGGGCGCTGGTGGCTTCGTCTAAGATTAACATTTTGGGATTTTGCAGCACAGTGCGCGCGATCGCAATCCGCTGTCTTTGTCCCCCCGACAGCGACGATCCCCTTTCTCCCACAATCGTGTTATACCCTTGGGGCAAGGACATAATAAACTCGTGGGCGACTGCTATTTTAGCGGCTTGGATAATTTCTTCGTCGCTGGCTTCAGGATTTGTTAAGGCAATATTTTCCCGCACGCTGCCGTTAAACAGCAGCGTATCCTGTAACACCATGCCGATTTGCCGCCGCAGGGAGTAAAGCTCAACTTTGGCAATATCGTATTGATCGACTTGAATTCGCCCGGAGGTTGGTTCGTACAGCCTCGCCAGCAACTTCATCAGCGTGCTTTTCCCAGAACCGCTTTGTCCGACAATTCCGGCAAAGGTTCCCACCGGAAATTCTAAATTCACATTTACCAGTTGCAGCGGCCCGCCTGCATTAAACGAAAACGATAAGTTTTCGTACTTGACTGCGCCCTCAATCGGCGGCATGGTGATATTGTTGCGATTGGTTTCGTCTGCCTCTGGTTGGGCATTCATCACATCGCTCAACCGTTCGATTGATAAAGCAGTTTCTTGGAAGTTTTGCCACAGTTGCACCAGGCGCAACAAGGGGCTAGTAACGTAACCGGCAATAATCCGGAAGGCAATTAACTGCCCCAGGGTCATTTTGTTGTCTAAAACTAAATACGCACCCACCCACAACAGCAGCAATCCCGATAGTTTGTTGAAAAAGCCCGATAGGGAACTAGCGGTACTAAACGTCAATACAGTCTTAAACCCGGCGGATATGTAGCGAGTATATTTTTCTTGCCAGTTCCAGCGAGATTTTAACTCGATTGTCTGTGCTTTAACGGTTTGAATCCCGGAAAGCACTTCGACTAAATACGACTGACTATCCGCCAAGCGTTCGGCTTTGGTGCGTAACTGCCGCTGTACGATCGGGGCGACAACTAAAGTCAAGGCGGCGAATAACGGGATGGTTAATAAGGCGACCACCGTTAGCGGCACGCTGTAAATTATCATCACGATGATATAAATCACCGAGAATACCGAGTCCAGCACGACGGTGAGTGCAGTACCTGTAAGGAACGAGCGAATGTTTTCCAACTCGTTAATCCGCCCTGCTAGTTCCCCCACCCGTCGATGGTCGAAATAATTTAAGGGTAGGGTTAGCAAGCGATCGATTACCTCCGAACCCAGAGTGACGTCAATCCGGTTGGTGGTATCGACAAATAAAACCGTCCGCAAGTGCGTTAGCAGCCCTTCAAACACGGCTACGCCCAACAAAAAGATCCCCAACACGTGCAGGGTATCGATGCTGCGCTGCACCAGTACTTTATCGATAATCACCTGGGTGATCAGCGGGTTGGCGAGTCCAAACAGCTGGACAAAGAACGAGGCGATAAATACCTCGATCAGGACTTTGCGATATTTGGAAATAGATGGTAAAAACCAGCGGAGGCTGAAATCTTCTTTAACTCCTTCGGGACGGGCTTCCAGTAACAGCACCTGCCCCTTTGCGCCCCAAATTTCGGTAAAGTCTCTCGGACTGCGGCGGCGAATTCCCTCTTCTGGTACAGCTAAAACCAGTTCTTTGTCGGTAATCTTGTAAATAACCGCAAAGCTATCTTGCCATTGAATTAATGCCGGTGCTGGTAATCTGAGGAGAGCTTGGGCAGGTACTTCTACCAGTCGGGCTTTTAAACCCATTGTTTCGGCTACCGCGCCGCAGGTCATCAGGTTAATGTTGCCGGTGGATTTGATTTGATTGTCTAATATTTTGCGGAGGATGTCGCGGCGAAATGGGACGCTAAAATGCTGGCTCAGCATTTTGAAGCTAGCTAAAGGTGCTTCAATTGGCCCCCTACCTCGCACGAAGGGGAAGTTTTCCCGTTCTTCTTTTTTTGTTTCCGCCAGTCCTAGTGGGACATCAGGCGCTAGCGGTATTGTTTCATAGGGTGTTTCCCCGCTTTCCGGGACGGGTTGGCTTTGAGTTGCAACGGGTTGGCTGGGAGTTTCTGGTTCGGGTTCGCTGGCTATTGGCAAACCTAGCAATCTAACCCCTTTTTGGCCTCGGACTGGTTGCCATTTGCCGGATTCTTCGGTGGGAAATCGGCTACCTTCTGAGAAGGCACCGATGGTGCCGCTGCTAACTAGCCAGAGTTTGCCTGTATCTAATTCGGGGATTTGGGGTGTGCCGGATGGGAAATTCAATACTTCTACACCGGACAGCACCTGGAGGGTTGATTCTTTCAGATTGGCGTCTCCCAGGGCGCGGCGCTGAAATTCCAGACTCAGCAGTTCAGCCAATTCGCAGGGATTGGGGCGATCGCAAAATGCCTTCTTTAATACCTCTTCTTTCTCCAAGTAAGCTAGAAATACCGCTGATGGGACGGTAATGCAGATTGCTTCGGTGGATGCGATCGCTGTCTCACAACCGACTCCCCGCACCAGGCTTCCCCATCCCAGCACTTCTCCCGGCCCTACTACCTTTAAGCTTACTGGCGTTTGGGTGCGATGGTCTTGTCCCAACAGCCGCGCCTGTCCGATGTATATAAGCGATATATTCGCAGGCAGCGTCTCTCGTTGCAGGATCGTTTGCCCGATGCGATACCGCAGCATTTCGCATTCTCCTGCCAGCTTTTGTAATGCTGCACTTCCCAGTTGCGAGAATGGCTCTGTCTTGGCGAGAAATGCTTGGATTTGCGTTCTTGAAACCGCTTGAGTCATGGTAATTTTAGATTTTAGATTTTAGATTTTAGATTTGGTAATTGGTCATTGGTCATTGCTAATTGGTAATTGGTCATTGGTAATTGGTAATTGGTCATTGGTAGTTCTCGCTTCCTCCTTGGCTCCAAAAGCTCCTCTGCCCTTCTGCTCAAGATACTTTATCCTGTTACTGCTGACTCTGGTTCAGTTTCTACCAGTTGCAATGGCCCCATTTGTTTGATCTGTTCGTTGAGCCAAGTTTCAAACATTTCGTCGATTAAGCGGCGGCGCATGGCGTCATCGAGTTGAGCGGGAATTAATTGTTCTAATCTAACTATGACAAACCATTCGGCTAATGCCCGTGGAGGCCAAAGTTGACCGGGTCTGCTTACTTGTAGTAGTTTACTGATCAGGGGATGGGGTTGACGAATGGGAACTGGTCCCAATAAACCGCCCGTGTTGGCTTCTACCCCTTGAGAGTATTGTTTGGCAATTTCGGCGAAAGACTGTTCGCCGCATTGGATGCGAAAGTATAACTCATTCGCCAATCCCAAGTCTCTGGTACGAATTAGGGAGTATCTCACTTGGTCGAGATGGGGTTGGCGTGCCAGGAAATAAGACTCGACCTGATGTCCCCAAGTTTCTTGCTTGTATTTTTCCAGCCGCAGGGGGCGCGTGGCGAGTTCTTCCAAGTCTTCTGGTGTCAAGTTTTGACTCTTTAGCCAAGCTTCTTTTGCTTCCGGGGTGGTTAGCTGATATTGGGCTTCTAACTGCGCGATCGCTGCCGCCTTTTCTTCTTCCGTACACTCGCTCTGGGCGATCGCTTTATCTATTATCAGCCCCCGCAAAAACTGCGGCATCAGTTGATACCGACCTAGCAATACCAGCATTTCCTCACTTCCCAGTTGCGATAACGGCTCTGTCTGGGCCAGAAATGCTTGGATTTGCGTTCGAGAAACTGCTTGGGTCATAGTAATTTACATGGGGTAATTGCTAATTGCTGATATGTCCTTTTCTCCTGCTATTATGCGCCTCTGCTCACCTGCTCAAGATACTTTATCCGGTTACTGCTGACTCTGGTTCAGTTTCTACCAGTTGCAATGGCCCCATTTGTTTGATCTGTTCGTTGAGCCAAGTTTCAAACATTTCGTCGATTAAGCGGCGGCGCATGGCGTCATCGAGTTGAGCGGGAATTAATTGTTCTAATCTAACTATGACAAACCATTCGGCTAATGCCCGTGGAGGCCAAAGTTGACCGGGTCTGCTTACTTGTAGTAGTTTACTGATCAGGGGATGGGGTTGACGAATGGGAACTGGTCCCAATAAACCGCCCGTGTTGGCTTCTACCCCTTGAGAGTATTGTTTGGCAATTTCGGCGAAGGACTGTTCGCCGTCAGAGATGCGAAAGTATAATTCGTTCGCCAATCCCAAGTCTTTGGTACGAATCAGGGAATATCTCACTTGGTCGAGATAGGGTTTGCGTGCCAGGAAATAAGACTCGACCTTATGTCCCCAAGTTTCTTGCTTATATTTTTCCAGTTTCAGCGATCGCGTGGCGATTTCTTCTAGGTGTTCTGGTGTCAAGTTTTGACTCTTTAGCCAAGCTTCTTTCGCTTCCGGGGTGGTTAGCTGATATTGGGCTTCCAACTGCGCGATCGCTGCCGCTTTTTCTTCTTCCGTACACTCGATCTGGGCGATCGCTTCATCTACAATCAGCCCCCGCAAAAACTGCGGCATCATTTGATACCGGCCTACCAATACCAGCATTTCTTCTGCTTGTATTTTTTTATTACCAGCTTGAAACACGTGTGCCATTAGTTACTACTGATAGAAGTTTTTACGGTTGCCGATTTAGAGGCAAACCTAATACTAAATTACCCCGATCGTGTCGGGATTTTACCACTTGGGTGAGAGCGATCGCACAACCGATTCTTTCCCAAACGGATATTGGTGTCCTTTGACCTTGAGATACAATGGAAAACCGTCAAATTCCAGAAAAGCCGCCTAACGAACGGCAACTGCGATCGCAGCACCCCATAGCCTATGATTTATTAGCAAACTTCAGATATTTTGCCCAGACTTTTAGCAAAATCCGATCTAATCGACTTTAACCCTTTAATATACCACTTCAAATCGAGAAACCCTGGATAGTTCTTAAATAATTGTAAAATAACAGCGAAATGCTGCAATTAAATCGGCGAACACCCTCTCCTGAAGCTTTTTATGCGAATTCTATTCACCATACCCCACTATTTTAAACCCAAAGAAGATGGACGGTACGCTTCTTTAGGAAAAGACCCCCAGCCGCGCATCGAGGCGCTAACAGCTTGCATCACGGCGTTACACCAGTTATTCGGCAACTCCCAGCGGGTGGCAGACTTTGACAAACGCAAAATTATTCCAGCGAATCAGCCCCAGACGCATCAGTTTGATATTGTCATCTGCACCACCCAAGGTAGCCACCTATTGGACAGACTACCCTTGCCTTCCCATCTATACAAACACTATCCCACCCGCGCCGAACCGATGCTGTTAGGGTTTGAGTGTCAAGCGTTACTGCGGGACTGTTTGGGGAGTTACGAATATTTTTGCTTTCTAGAAGACGACAGTATTTTGCACGATCCCTGGTTATTTACCAAACTCAACTGGTTTACCCAACAAGCGGGGAATACGTGCTTGCTACAGCCCCATCGCTACGAAGTATCCCTCGACAGCCCCAACAGCAAAACCTACATCGATCCCAACCTAGCACCAGAATTTACCGCCAAATATCAAGACCTGCAAGACCAGCCGGAATTGAAAGGTCAAATAATGGGCAACAGCGTTCGCTTTCTGCGTACCTCCAATCCCCATGCCGCTTGCTATTTCTTAAATGTCGCCCAAATGAACCACTGGGCGCGACAGCCTCACTTTTTAGACCGCGACACCAGTTGGGTCGGGCCATTAGAAAGTGCCGCTACCCTGGGAAT
>CAYXCW010000047.1:0-3803 GCA_964463555.1 uncultured bacterium | reverse complement strand
TAGACCGCGACACCAGTTGGGTCGGGCCATTAGAAAGTGCCGCTACCCTGGGAATCATGCGAACTTTTCGCACGTACAAATCAGCCCCCGAAAACGCCAATTTCTTAGAAATCGAGCATTATCCCTCCGGCTGGGGCGAGAAAGTCCTAAAAATTTGTAGCGGTGGCGCAGAGAAGCAGAGGGGTTTTGTAGGGGCGGGTTTTACCGATCAAGCTCAAACACAAACCGACAACGTGACTAAACCCGCCCCAGCAGCCAACCCGAACCACGCTGTAGGGGCGGGTTTTACCGATCAAGCTCAAACACAAACCGACAACGTGACTAAACCCGCCCCAGCAGCCAACCCGAACCACGCTGTAGGGGCGGGTTTTACCGATCAAGCTCAAACACAAACCGACAATGTCACTAAACCCGCCCCAGCAGCCAACCCCATTACCCATTCCCAACCTTTACCAGACTATTACAATCGCATTAATCCAGATTTACTCAGGTTATTGCCCGGTGATGCGAGAACAATTGTCGAAGTTGGCTGCGGGGCGGGAGCATTAGGAGAACACTATAAGCGCATCAATCCCCACTGCAAATACATCGGCTTGGAATTGAACCCAGAAGCCGCACAAATCGCCGCAACTAGATTAGATAGTGTAGTGGTGGGAAGTGCCGAAGACCCAAACCTAGCGCTAGATATCCCAGAGGGTACGGTAGACTGCCTGGTGTACGGGGACGTGCTGGAACATATGTACGACCCTTGGGCAGTCATACAGCGCCACACAGCCTGGTTAAAACCAGAAGGTCAAGTTTTAGCATGTATCCCCAACGTGCAGCACTGGAGCCTGCTCGTCAAGCTGTTGCGGGGCGATTGGAATTACGAAGATGAAGGCTTGCTAGACCGCACCCACTTGCGCTTTTTTACCTTAGATAGCATCAAAGAACTATTTGCCACGGCGGGGTTACAAGTGTATGAAATTCAAACGCGGGCAAATAAAGGCGGTGATTATGAAAAGTTCCAGCAACTGATAGCGCCCGTACTCAAAGCTTTGGGTGTAGATAGCGGGCAATTTGCCATCCAAACGGGTGCTTTTCAGTATGTGGTACGCGCGATTAAATCTTCAGTAGCGCCCCGGCGTTTGCTGATTCAAACGATGATGATGGCGCCTTTGGCTTGCGACAGAGTGCGAGTTTTGGAGCCAGATCGCCTCAGTTCAACAATTCCAGGCGTGCGGACGGTGGCGACGGTGAAAACTGCCGATTTGAGTTATGCCCAAGCTGGAGAAGAAAAGGTATTTATTTGGCAGCGCGGATATTTGCAAGCACCCGATGATGTTGCCAAAATTCAAGACTTGATCCGGAGGGGATATTTAATTATCGCAGAAATTGATGACGATCCCATGCGTTGGCCCGCTCACGCAGAAAATCAATTTTTTACCTATCGCACTTGTCACGGCGTGCAAACTTCTACCGAACCTTTGGCTGAGTTTTTGCGCCAAATTAATCCTAATGTGAAGGTGTTTCAAAATCAGCTTGCTTATCTACCAGAAAAGAGGAAGTACGGTGAAGGTGGAGAGGTAAAAATCTTTTTTGGGGCGCTGAATCGCGAGGAAGATTGGGCTTTGATTATGCCTGCTTTAAATCGGGTGTTGGCAGATTATGGGGAAAAAGTGCGGGTACAGGTAATTTATGACAAGCAGTTTTTTGAGGCTTTAGAAACGCCCTACAAGCAGTTAGAACCGTTTTGTGCTTACGAACGGTATCGAGAAATTTTGCACGGTTGCGATATTGGTTTGTTGCCGCTCAATCCTACCCGTTTTAATAGCATGAAATCCGACCTCAAGTTTATTGAATGTGCGGGGCATGGGGTGACAGTGTTGGCGAGTCCTACGGTATATGAGGGAGCGGTTTTAGAAGGAGAAACTGGGTTAATCTATCGTTCGGTAGAAGAATTTGAGGCGAAGTTGCGGCAGTTGATTGAAGATACGCAATTTCGGCATCAGTTAGCAGCAAATGCCTATCAGTGGGTGAAAGAAAATCGCTTGCTGTCGCAGCACTATCAACAGCGGCGGGATTGGTATTTGCAAATGCGCGATGAATTACCCAGGTTAAATGAGGAGTTGCGAATTCGAGTACCAGAGTTGTTTGGTTAATAATTGTAGCAATTCAGCCGACATCATATAATTGGGCAATAAAGAAACCCGGTTTCTCGAAGAAACCGGGTTTCTGGGTTTATATACACAGGATATTGGGTTTCACTGCATTCAACCCAACCTACTGCTTACAACCTACTAAACGATGATGAAGTCGCTGGAGACGATGGTGGTAGCTCCTTGTAAAAGGAGGAACTTGCCTCCTGAGAATTGGTTATCGCCAAACAAGCCACCACTCACAGTGTCTTGCAAGTTCTTGTTGTAGTATAGGAAACCAGTACTCTTGTTCAAAACAAACACAGCTGAAGAAGCTCCAGCGGCTTCTTCAGATGTAACAACTGCAACGCCGGGAGCCTGACCAACAGTGAGGTTTTGGGATTGAAACAGTGTTGCTGAGACAACGATCTTGTCTGTCCCTGACTGAAAATCTGTGATTATGTCTGTTCCCACCTGGCTGAAGAAGTTATTGCCGCTTTCGATTGTGTCTAGCCCCCCAGTGACGGTGGCACTGACGTAGAAAAAGGAGTCGCTGCCAGCACCGCCTGTTAAGGTGTCTACACCCTTGCTACCATAGATGTTGTCGTTGCCTTCTTCACCAGAGAGGAAGTCATTGGCGTCTCCACCAAAGATGGTGTCATTACCAGCACCACCATAGGCTTTATCTTCACCACCCCCAGCCACGATGCTGTCAGCGCCATCACCGCCAAAGACGGTATCGTTGCCATCCACAGCCCAGATGGTGTCAGCGCCATCACCACCAAAGACCTTATCGTCGCCAGCCCCAGCAAGGATGGTATCAGCACCGCCTCCACCATAAATGGTGTCGTTGCCACCCTTGGCATCAATTAAGTCAGCACCATCTAAGCTGTCTCCTGCCGCCTCCGCCAGGTTGCCACCGACTAAAAGCTCACCAGTATCGGTACCCGAAAGCACGTCGCCATCGTCACCGCCATAGAGGGAGTCGCCTTTACCCCCAGATTCTGAGCCACCCAGGGAGTCGCTGCCTTTATCGCCTTTCAGGAGGTTGCTACCACCACGACCCTGAAGGGTGTCTCCGCCTTGACCACCAAACATGGTCACATTACCTTGTACGTTATCAGCTAGCCTGAGTAAGTCGCTATCCTGGTTGCCGAACAAGATCGCCCCTGATGCACTGGCAGTGAGGGTGTCAGTCCCTTGACCGCCATACGCGGTATCTCCAGCACCAGCGGTGATAATATCGGTACCGGATTTGAAACCCTTGGCATCGTCACCGTATAATAAACCGCCACCTGTACCAATCAGGATGTCATCATCAGCGTCACCGTATAGGCTTGCTCCTGACGAGCCGACCAGGCTATCGTTACCCTTGCCTCCAAAGAGGATATTTTTTGCACCAGAAGCAATCAAGGTGTCATTGCCGATACCACCATATAGGGTACTTTCTTGAGCGCCGATTAAGCTGTCACTGCCCGCATCGCCTATCAAAGTATCCTGAAAAATTGCTTTCAGGGTGTCGTTATCCTCACCGCCATACAAAACACTTTGGCTAGCACTGGTGATATTGTCATTATCTTTGTCGCCAGAAAGAGTACTGTTGGGGCCACCGCCGATTAGACTATCGTTGCCTTTACCGCCATAAACTATGACGTTTCCAGACAAGGCTCTGATGGTGTCATCACC
>CAYXCW010000046.1:0-50428 GCA_964463555.1 uncultured bacterium | reverse complement strand
AGAAACCGGGTTTCTGTGCAAAATTGTTGAGCAAGGAAAGAGATCGACGAAGAAACCCGGTTTCTAGGTTGTAGTTGCTGTCAACTGTCAACTGTCAACTGTCAATTAATTATGCACAACTACCGGCGTTCCCACCGAAGCCCATTTAAACAACCATTGAGCATGATCCACCGCTACGTTAATGCAGCCGTGGCTGACGGGAGTGCCAAACTTGTTATGCCAGTATGCGCCGTGAATCGCATAGCCTCGATGGTAATACATCGTATGCGGCACGTTAGTCACATCGTATCCTGGCCCGGTCATGCGAGTGCGGACATGCTTGGTTTTAACCGCAAAAGTCCCGACGCGAGTGGGTGTTGCACGTTTTCCTGTGGAAACAATCACGGCGTAAACGGGTGTTGCACCTTCCCAAGCAATTAGCCTTTGACTGGAAAGATCGACTTGAATCCAGCGTTGATCGGATTCTTGCAAAGAGAGAATTTTGTTAGCGATTTTATCCTGTACTGAAACAGTATTGGATGGGGATGGTTTCGTCAAAGCCGAAGGTGATGGTCTTGACCAAGCCGACAATGCACCGATGCTTAGCACAGTACCGACAGCTAAGACCGAAGAACAACGCAGCCAGAAATAAGAGATCGATTTTTTCATTTTTGCATCACTCCTCAGACAGAAAATTTAAAACTAGCTGCCCTAGTTTTTGCAGCGATCGCACCAACTAAGGCATAGTTTTTTTTATGGTAGATCGAGCTAGTCCGATCGAACACTTGAAGTTAAACATTCGCGCGACGAGCCTAGAAACCGGGCTTCTGGCTGCGATGTAGAGACGTTACATGTAACGTCTCTACATCAAAAAGATGGTTCAGAGAAACTCGGTTTCTTTGTATCAGCCCTTTTTAAGTTAAATTTTCGCGCAAGCGATATGCCTTGTAGCGGATGCTTTCCCAATCTCCCAGTTGCACTAATTTTTGCGGAAATAATTCACCGGCTAATCCTACCGCGATCGCACCAGCTTTAATAAATTCTTTCGCATTTTCCAGGGTGACTCCCCCAGTAGGAATCAGGGGAATCTCACCCAACGGCGCTTGCAAGCTTTTGATATAGCTTACTCCTCCTACCGCAGAAATGGGGAAGACTTTGACGCAACTCGCACCCGCTTGATATGCGGTGACAATTTCCGTGGGCGACATCGCACCCGGTATGATGGGGACTTCAGCTTCTACGGCTGCGTGAATTAGGACTGGATTGACGTGGGGGGTAAAGAGGAACTGCGCCCCAGCTGCGATCGCTTCTCGCAGCTGGAGAACGTCTAATAGAGTCCCACTTCCGATCCTACAATCTGGAAGTTCTGCGCGCAGATTGCTAATCAATTCCGGCGCGCGATCGCTATTCCAGGTAATTTCAATCAGTTTGATTCCCCCCGCCGCCATCGCCAGCGCCATTTGACGCCCTAACTCCATCTTTGGGGCGCGGATGACTGCGATCGCTCTTTCGGCGCGCAACAGCTTTAGCCAAATTTCACTATTATACATCTAGTCAACTTGTTTCTGCGTTTAATTTAACATTCTCAACTGTTTTTAATACTTAGTGATTTATTTTTTATTTTTTCTTATATTAATTACGGTTGATCGCGAGCGAAGCTAACCAAAAATATTTTAACTGAGTTAGTGTCTGTAATGGGCAATCTGTAGTGGCAGGGATATGCCTCCCTTCGAGTTAGAACTATGGCAAGAAACCGGGCTTCTATGAAAAAACGTGGAAGAGAAGCTATAAATCTGCTAAGAAACCCGGTTTCTCTCGCTCTGCTCAACCCTTTTAATCGGTCTTGAGACAAAAGAAGGTTTATCAATTTTATTGTAAGCTTAAGTGAAAATTTACGCATCTACTTTTTGGCAGATTTCTAGGACGGTTAAAGCTCAAGAAAAATCAAAGGCAATAAATCATCCTTGCAGCAGGTGGAAAAGGCAAGAAAGTCAGTCCGTAGTAAGAGGAAGGCAACTAAAAATATTAATAAATTAAAGAGTATCAGATGCAAAAATTTTGAGGGACAGGCATGGCACTTCTAAAATTAGAAGATTTCGATCCAAACTATCGCGAAACATTTGAAGGTCAGGATGTAAAAGGTCTGGGTGTCTACGCCCAAGGCGATGAAAAGATTGGTACGGTTAGCGATGTGCTAGTCGATGAGAACGGTCATTTTCGCTATTTGGTAGTTGACTTAGGTTTTTGGATTTTTGGTAAGAAAGTATTGCTACCAATTGGTCGCACCCGCATCGACTATAACGCGGATCGCGTATATGCGATTGGGATGACAAGAGAGCAAGCGGAAAACTTGCCAGAATATAGCGATCGCATGACAGCGGATTACGATTATGAAGAGCGAGTCAGAGGCGTTTACCGCAGTCAACCTGTAGAAGCATCGGCACCCGTTGACACTACCGCTAACTACGGCAGTTACGATCGCGATAACTACAACTACGAGCGCGAACCCAATTTATTTGGCATGAACGATCGCGATCATCAAACCTTCAGACTTTACCAAGAACGACTGATTGCTAACAAAAACCGCTACAAAGCTGGAGAAGTTGCAGTTGGTAAGCGCGTCGAAACCGAAACCGCGCGAGTTTCCGTTCCCATCGAAAAAGAACGGGTTGTAATTGAGCGAGTTACCCCAACAGAAGCTGGCACGGTTGTTAATCCTGCCGAAGCTGCTTTCCAAGAAGGAGAAGTTGCCCGCGTCGAACTCTACGAAGAAACTCCCGACATTCACAAAGAAGCCTTTGTGCGCGAAGAAGTGCGCGTCCGGAAAGTCGTAGATCGCGACACCGTTGAAGCTCAAGAAACCATTCGTCGGGAAGAATTAGATGTCAATACCGACGGCACACCTATCGTTGAGCAACCCAATAACACCCGTTCTGACCTAATTTAAGCAGCTTGCCTCACGAGCGCGATTTAGTCTAAAAGTAGGGTGCTAAAAAAGTACCCTACTTTTAATAAAAATACTTGCTTTCACGAAGGTTTAAAAAAATGACTAACACAACGCCCATCAACAAAATTGAATCTTATCAGCACAATCTTCGGATAAAAGTTTTAATGGAAAAATTGAAGAGTAAGCTGAAAAATTTTTCCATCCTAGACAAGCAAGGCTTCATCATGGGGCAAGTAAAAGATGTGGTGATAGACTCGGCGCGGCAGCTAAACTTAGTTGTATCTGAAGCTGATAATTATAACGCCTCTCGCTTGTTTTTATTAAGAAGCAGTCACATTCAGCAAGTAGACTCGGAAAATAAATCGGCAATCGTGGACTTAAGCAAAGCCGAAATAGACAACTTGCCTGAATATATACCCTCGCAAAAGCAAGAGGAAGAACCTAAAATAAGAACAGATCAACCCGCGGAAATTGCTAGAAACATTTCAGAAAATGTAACTGGCTCGCAGTATGAGTTGCCAGAATATTCTGAACCGCTGGATATAGTGGAAGAAGAAGTAATTCGCTTACTCGAAGAGCGGCTGGTGGTTGACCTAAAAAAACAGAAACTGGGCGATGTAATTGTCCGTAAAGAAGTCGAAACCAGAATCATCCAAGTTCCCGTCCGGCGCGAAAAACTAATAGTAGAACAAGTCGGCCCAGAACGCAAACAATTAGCAGAAATCGATCTGGGACAGCCCGAAGAAATCCCCGCAGTTGAACCAGAGCAAATAGCTAGCCAAGACAATCAACTAACTGTAAAAGGAGTATTTAATTCTCCCAGAACGGCTAGTTTGCTGTTAGATGCAATTTCCAAGCAGAAAAATAACGGATGCAAGTCGGTGCGCGTGGAAATTGTCCTGGAAGACGATGCACATCAGCAAACTTATCAAGAGTGGTTTAATCGCTGTTCGGGGCAGTAAGACAAACAATATTGGCGATCGCAGTCGCTAAAATATCAAACTATGGGGTGGGTATATTGCCCGCCCCAATTTTTTGGTTAGGACTACAGTCCTTGACGCTAGTTGTGCGATCGCATCCTATACTACAGATACAGTACCAATATTAACGGTATATTGCCCCCGCCCTTGAGGCCGATTGTTTTTAAGGCAGAGTTGAAATCCCCGTCTTAAAAACCTCCCTGTCAACTGTCAACTGTTAACTGTCAACTGTCAGCCATGAGCCTTTGCATTAACCCTGTCTGCCCTCAACCAGAAAACCCAGCCGATGGTAACAGCCGCTTCTGCCAAGGTTGCGGTTCACCCCTAGAAATAGCGGGGCGATATCAGGTAACTCGCCTTTTGAGCGATAAAACAGGCTTTGGCAAAGTTTATGAAGCTTACGAAGGTAACAAACCCAAAATTCTAAAAGTACTCAAAGAAAACCTCAACCGCAACCCCAAAGCCATAGAATTATTCGAGCAAGAAGCAGCCGTATTAGGACAACTAGATAACCCCGGCATTCCCAAAGTAGATTGCTATTTCCAATATCAAACCAGAAATGGCATCCGCTTGCACTGCATCGGCATGGAAAAAATCGAGGGCGTCAACTTAGAACAATGGCTAGAACAACGAGGCAATCAACCAATTAATCAAGACCAAGCCCTTAATTGGTTAGAACAAATAACTGCAATTTTACATCTAGTCCATAGCCAGCAATATCTGCATCGCGATATTAAACCATCTAATATCATGCTGCGTCCCAACGGACAATTAGTATTAATTGACTTTGGCACCGCCAGAGAAATGACTTATACTTACCTCGCCAAGATCGGCAGCGGAGAAAGAATCACCGCAATCGAATCATCAGGATACACCGCACCCGAACAAGCATTTGGTCAAGCCATACCCCAATCAGATTTCTATTCTTTAGGGCGCACATTTGTCTTTTTACTCACAGGAAGACACCCTTTAGATATGTACGATAGCCGCAACGATGTTTTAAATTGGCGCGGTTATGCCACCCACGTTTCGCCATTACTGTTAGATTTAATCGATCGATTAATGGCAAAAGAAATCAAACAGCGCCCCGCTAATGCTCAAGATCTTTTGCGACAAATCGCAGACATTAAACGCCAACTAAATGAAACTGTCAATGTAGGCGGTATCGGTACAGATACAACATTTGTGCCAGTAGTACCGCCCCCAAGAAGAGCAAATACTACCTTAATACCAAGCTTAGTGCGCTGGGTAGGAGGTCTAGCATTACTATCAGCATTACTGAACTGGATTAAGGCCAAAACAACCACCTTATTGCCCTCTCGCCAGAGGGAAGAAAACGATAAATTACCCCTTATAGCTTTAATTGCCGCGCTGCTACTAGCCTTGGGATTAGTTGGTTTAACTGCCTTAGCTTGGAATGGTCTAAGGCGCATTCCTATATCAATTCAAAGACCAGAAAGAAAAGGTAAAGTTGATTATTTTCCATACACAAAAGGTGCAGATAGTCAAGGCAGAACGGCAGAATTTAGCGTGGCGGTGCTTTCGGTTGAATATAAATGGTCTTTTGGCAGCACTTATCAAATTCAACATAACAACCAAATTATCACCCTGGAAGATTTAAGAAAGAACCTAGAACAAGAAGGCATCCGCCGCATCATGGAAAACCCGACTGAAATTATATCCGTGGGCACCGCTTCTTGTGAGGGAAATTTAGCAGAAGAAGAACGGCGGGCATTTGCGCGATCGCAGCAAATACAGCTTGTAGCTAAAAGAATATTTAGCAATGTGCGTAGCGTCGAAGGTTACCGCTTATTAAACTTAGGGCAATTTAGACGCAGCGGTTGTCAAGCCAATCAAGATTTAACCTCATACCAAAGAAGCGTGATAGTTATTGGAGTTAAAAACAAAACACCAGGCGTAAACGTCGATGAAGCATTGCGCGACAGATTAGAAAAGAAACCCTTTTCCGACTTCAAGCTAGAAGATTACTCCCTGGGTTCGCCCGATACATTTAGGACGATTTCGAGTAATTTAAACTAATCAATCGCCTTGTATACCCCCACATTTACCCTTACCCAACCGCGTTTTCTGTTTCCATTACACAAGACGTTGGAGAAAGCCTTCGTTACCCTTTCTTTGCTAAATCGATCCAATTTTTCTACTTGATTGCCAAAGAACTCTTGGATGAGCTGAGAATTAGTGACAGGGGATGGCTTTTTCTTCTGTAAAACCAATCGGATAGCATCGCTAAAAGTTGACACGCTCCTATATTCTGGATTCAATTGTAGCCCCGCGAGCGCAGCAACCCCAAAAGGAATAGAACTTTTAGAGAGAGAAATTGCAGGGCTATCCGCTGTTTCATCCGCTTCATAGCTGCGATCTAAACTGTAACAGCCTGGTTCATCGGGAACTGCCAACCATCTCCCATCTTTAACACCTGCCGACAAGGCTTCTTTAACTCCTGTCGCGGCAATATTAAAAATTTCTAAATTTAGTGACCCGTACAGTTCTCTAATTATAAAATCGACATGTAAAATACTACCCAAATGCTCTTGCAATACTTTTTCTATAGCGTGAAAAAGGTCAACTCCTTGATAATTTGGCAGCAACTCAATGCTATCTGTTGCTTTTGATTCCTTGGTATTTATATCAGCAGCATTTTTATCAACAGCGTAGCTTGAGGTTGCTTCATCTTGATTTGTTAAAATATCGGGAGATTTAACCCCATTTTCAGCGATTGTTTCATCTTGTGTTTTGGTCGGAATGCTAGCATATGGTAGAGTTAACATTACATCTGAATCAGGCTTTTCGGGAAGCTGGTTTTGGATGGTGTTACTTGGAGCTGCTACCAATTCTAAGCCTGGTTGTGGTGAAGAGTCATTGGTATAACCTAAATGTTCGCCCTTAATTTGGGGATGCCAACCTTGTAGCAATGCTTCTATGTGGGCTAATTGTTCGCTTGCCTGTGCAGCAAGTCGGGTGTACTCTTCTACCAGATCTTTATAATAAGAATGCAACTGGATTAGGGGTGTTTGCAACGAGTGCGGGGGTGGTTCTAATTGTAAGTGCTGTTTAGTCATTCTAAGAGTTGCAACTGGCAACTGAAACTGGTACTGCGATTATGGCATAGAGATCGAGCAAAGGTAACAAAGGGATTATGGCTTCTAAATACGTTGAAGTGCGGGAATATACTGTCAGCGCCCACGTGCGGCTGATACATACAAGGGTATTCAAGTTTATCTGCAAAGGATGCGATCGCCCAACCCAACGGGAAACTTATGGCCCCAGACCATTATATTGCGAATTTTGCCGCCCTCCTCAACCAGGCAAGCCAAAAACAACTAAACCAAAACCCAAAACTTCAGGCACAAAAAAATCTGCCAAGCCAGAAATATCGGCAGACAATCCCCAACAACCAGTAACCTTTGCTCCGACTTATAACCTAATTGCCTTAAAATCTGGACAAAAAACACCTGTAATGCTATTGCCCACAGAGCGACCTGGATTATTCCAAGTTGTCTCGGCTAAATGTTGGGAAAATAACACATTTTTGATGGAATATGACATCCATCGCGGCTTAATGCGTCAGGGGAATTTATTACTTAATTACGATTTAGAATCAATCGAGAATTGAGGCTAGGTTTATACTGTGGCAGCCTTTGAACGCCAAAGCAATTAGTCTCCCACATATTCCAAAGTAAAAATTCCTTTTGTTTCATCAATAGCCAGCTTCATTAAACTCAGCCATTGACGACAAAACAGAATTTCCGCCAAGTCCGAACCGACGTGAACCGGGACAATAAATTCTCTGCTGTCCACAATTACCCGACCTTCATAAATATCAAAATATTCAGTTCCTCTAGTTTAACATCAGGGAATTTGGCAAATTATGATTAGATATAAAGGTGCGATCGCACAACATCCCCCGAATCAAAATCGCTTTAATTCACACAAGCGATATGCCTCCGGCACGCTTCGCGATCGCACCATATCCTTACGCAAATCCAACACTTGAAATCAATCAGATTTGTTGTCCAAATCGGGCAATTCAGTCACTACTTGATCTGAATATTTAGTCAAAATGCTCATGACTTTACCAGGAATACGAGCGCGTTGCAAAGGACTCCATTCGTAAAGTTGAGCATAGCCCATTGCAAACAGCTTGTGCCTTTCTCGAATTACCCTTTGACGAGAACCAACCAGCAGCACTCTCAAAGGATCGCGGTCGTCGCCTGACCTTGAGGTAGGATTTGGCGTTGTAGGGCTTTCGTTGGGTTCAGGTATGTCGTTATTGCTGATTGATAGTCAACCGTTTGTTTTGAACGGACTAATGACAATTGTCATAACAATAATAAACAAGGCACATGACAATAGTCAAGATTTACGTAAATATCTATGTCTGGAACAATCGGAGGTATGGGCAGAGCAGGTAAAGCACTAAAAAAAGTCTTGGAAACCTATGGCATTAGCCAAAACAAGCTGGCGATCGCAATGAGGATTGATGCCTCGAATGTGAGTCGGTGGGTAAATGAGAGCAGAGATCCATCGGCTGAAGCAGTATTTGAGATCAAAAACGCCCTGGACAAACTTAACCCAGAAGCGGCTGAAGAGTTCATAATGCTCTACCTGTACAACTCAAACAAGGGCGAGTAATATCAAGCTCTTACCTAATGGGTAACATTTACGGGAACATCAGCGCTTTGACACAATCAGGGGCATGGGAAAAGCAGGGAAAGCGCTGAAAAGGGTATTGGAAACCTACGGCATTAGCCAAAACCAGCTGGCGATCGCAATGGGAATTTCTCCTGCCAATGTGAGTCGCTGGGTAAATGAGAGCAGAGATCCGATAGGAGATGCAATTGTGGAAATCAAAAACGCCCTGGAAAAACTAGATCCAGCGGCGGCTGAAGACTTCGTAATGCTCTACCTATACAATTCAAACAAGGATAGCGAGTAACCTCTCTCCACCTCTCTTCTCTGCGTCCTCTGCGTCTCTGCGTTAAAAAACAGAGGCTAGAGAAAGCAAGCAATATCTCTCCCTACCTCTCTTCCTTGGCGTTCTTGGCGTCTTGGCGGTTAAATAAAAAAATTAGGGAAACCCTGGCACCAGCCAGAATTTCCCCAATCTAAAATCTGCAATCTCAAATCTGAAATTAAGCGATCGCAGCCATCTTCACATCGCTATTCGCCAACAACTCTTGCAACTCGTCGGCGTCAACAGTTTCTTTCTCAACCAACATATCCGCCAGTCGATCCAGAACGTGCTTGTTAGTCACCAAAACATCTTTAGCGCGCTTGTAAGCTACCGCTACCAGCTGGCGAACCTCATCATCGATCACCGCAGCAGTAGCTTCCGAGAAATCCCGTTCCGCCATGATATCGCGACCGAGGAACATGTTACCGTTCTGACGACCCAAAGCGACTTGACCTAAGCGATCGCTCATCCCAAATCTGGTCACCATTTGACGCGCCACCCGCGCCACCTGTTGCAAGTCGTTAGAAGCACCAGTAGTAACTTCTTCCTCACCGAAGATAATTTCTTCAGCCACGCGCCCGCCTAAAGCAACAGCCATTTGATTTTGCAGGTAAGAACGGCTGTACAAACCAGAATCCAACCGATCTTCACTCGGCGTGAACCAAGTTAAACCACCGGCACGACCGCGGGGAATAATGCTAATCTTCTGCACGGGGTCATAATCTGGCATCAGCGCACCCACGAGGGCATGACCAGCTTCGTGATAAGCGACCAAAGTCTTGCGTTTTTCGCTCATGACGCGGTCTTTCTTCTCCGGACCAGCCAATACGCGGTCAATCGCATCGTTGACTTCATCCATCGAAATTTCGGTTAAATTGCGACGCGCAGCCAAAATCGCCGCTTCGTTGAGCAAGTTAGACAAATCCGCACCAGTAAAACCAGGAGTCCGACGGGCAATCTTTTCTAGATCTACATCCTTCGCCAAAGTCTTACCGCGGGCGTGGACTCGGAG
Organism: uncultured bacterium; assembly: GCA_964463555.1. Classification (GTDB taxonomy): domain Bacteria; phylum Cyanobacteriota; class Cyanobacteriia; order Cyanobacteriales; family Aerosakkonemataceae; genus Microseira. The sequence continues at coordinate 40,535 of CAYXCW010000046.1, read as the reverse complement.
AATTTCCAACCGTCCGCCGTAATCGGGACGATCTACGACAACTTGACGGTCAAAGCGACCCGGACGCATTAAAGCTGCATCCAGCACGTCGGGACGGTTCGTAGCGGCAATAATAATGATGCCAGTATTGCCTTCAAAACCGTCCATTTCGGTCAGCAACTGGTTGAGGGTTTGTTCCCGTTCATCGTTACCGCCGCCTAATCCTGCACCCCGCTGACGACCAACGGCGTCAATTTCATCGATGAATACGATACAGGGCGCGTTGGTTTTAGCTTGTTCAAACAAATCGCGGACGCGAGAAGCACCCACACCCACGAACATTTCCACAAACTCAGAACCGGAAATCGAGAAGAAAGGTACGCCAGCTTCCCCGGCGACGGCGCGCGCGAGCAAAGTTTTACCCGTTCCTGGAGGGCCAACTAGCAACACGCCTTTGGGAATTTTCGCACCCACGGCGGTAAAGCGGTCGGCGTTTTTCAGGAAGTCAACAACTTCGTTTAATTCCAGCTTGGCTTGGTCAATACCGGCAACATCCCCAAAGGTTACTTGAGTTTGGGGTTCCATTTGCACTCTGGCTTTGGACTTGCCAAAGTTCATTGCCTGAGAACCGGGGCCATTTTGGGCGCGGCGCAGCAAGAAGAACAATCCCACTAAAAGCAGGATGGGGAAGAACAAGCTGCTTAATGCCCTCAACCAAAAGGCATCGTCTTGGGGAGGCAATACTTCAATATTGACCTTGTTTGCTGTCAGGATATTAATAAGATCGGGATCGTTGGGGAGGTTGACCCAGATCGGCGTCCCGTCTGGAGCTTTAACGCGAGCTTTAGTCCTGTCGGCGGTGATGCTGACTTTATCTACCCGTTTTTCTTGAACTTCCTGAATGAACTGACTGTAGCGCCAGGTCTTGCTAGTCTGGGGTTGCTTGTCAAAAAATGCGGTGGCTAATGCAACCACGACCAGGGCTAGCAATGCGTACAGCCCTGCATTTCTCCATTGTTTATTCACGTTTAGTCAATCCTCCTAGCTTTTATCATCCAGGACTTTTTGTAATTACCTTGTGTTAATTTATCTTAACTTATCTCAGAATTGGCGACCTACTGAGTTAAAGATGCAATTTTTGCAAGGCTGGGTGGGTAATGGGTAATGGGTAATGGGTAATTGGCATTTTTACTTGCTCGCCTGCGGTGCTGCTGCTGATGATGGTGTGGATGGGGACGACTTCGACCACGCTGTTGGAATAGGCTAGAGCTGCCAATCCTGCCACAAAATCAGGCGTCCAGGGTGCTTCCCCTACTTTCTCATTTTGGCTGTGCAAGCGATCGATGAGCTGCTCTCTCATTAATCCTGGTAAAAGTTCGGCATCGAGGGGCGGCGTCCACCACCTACCATCTTGCCATCCCCACAGATTTCCGGTGCTGGTTTCTAACCAATTGCCAGAGGCATCTACTAATATGGCTTCTTTGGCTCCGTATTTTTGGGCTTGCTGCAATGCCAGCCATGCTGCGAGGTAATTACCTGTCTTGTGTGAGGGAAGCGACCGCGCCCATTCCCCCACCCAAGCCGCAATACCATATTTTTGTCTTTCTGTCAAATCGGCAGGTAAGTTTCGCCCGGTAATCCATTCGCGTCCATCGGGAAATATAGTAATTCTGAGAACGGGGTAGTGTTCTGTTAATATTTCTGCACCTTTTCGCACTCGTTCCCAGTTTGGCATCTGCCAGTCGAAGGTTTGCAGAGAGGAAGAAAGGCGACGCAGGTGTCCGAGCCAATTCGTTTTGGGATGCTCCAAATTACCATCATAAACCCGTAGCGTGGTAAAAACCGTCGCGCCGTAAAGTAAACCCGGATCGTCTATCGCGAGTTCTAGGGTTTTATCTGCAATCAGATTACCGTTGTACCAAAAAATATGATTCATTCTCCTGTTAACTTAGAAGAGCATCATATTCATTATGAGTACCAATCCAAAACCAATTACTTCCATGTTATCGTGCAACTACCGCGCGATCGCACTTTAGCTATGACTAAAGATTATCTGCTGCTGGTTGCAGAAGATATTGTTCCCGCACATTTCTCAATAACTTAGTCTTGGCACTATTTGGTTGTAATACTTCTGCCACTTGCCAAAGTTCTTGCTCGTGCTTGAGGTTAATCGAGCGGCGAATTTCCTTCACCTCCTCACGAGAAACACCTAGTTGATCTGCCATGCGGTTATGAAGGTGCAATTCTGGCGGCTCAATTTTGCCATCTGCGATCGCAATTTCCCAAGCCGTACACAATATTAAACGATGCTTTAACCGCTCGTTATCGCTTTGACTACAAGTATTTTTCCGATGTTCGTCATCAAAAATAATACTTGTATGCATAATATCGTCAAATTTTTGGCGTTCTTTTATAGCTTGAAGAACCACATCTCGCTCTTCCTTTCTCAAACCGGAGGTAGTCATTAACCTCTTTATAGTATCTTCCTCTTTTTCAGCTAGTTCACCGTCTATCCAAGCCATCGGTAAAGCAGCGATAATAATTTCTGCTAAAAACTTACTTTTCTTGGCGGCTTCTGCTTGATTGTTCCAGTTCATCAAACCGCTGTAAACCCCCACCGTCGCCAATACTCCCAGTCCAACAGGAGCAGCAAGCGTCAGTAATGAGTAGGTTGATGCACTGACAACAACACCCGTTGATATCCCAAACCAGCCCTGGATTGTTGTCCATATACTAGCCTGTACAAATACTGATGAAGCAGCTGCTGAAGCCCCAACACCAGCCACAGCCCCTACAGTCGCACCTGTCCCTAGTGAGAAAGCATCTTTTGTCCAATCTTTGCCGTTGTTTTGCTTTAATAAGTCTGCATTTATACCTTGATACTCGGCAAATGAACTTTTTCCAACATATACATTTAATCCCTCTAATTGATGGTTAACATACTTTTGATAAGATTTGTCGTTAAAGTTGATGCCACGCTTACTCCCCTCTTCGTAAATTTTATTGCTGGCATCGTTAATAGTGGATTTAACTTGCTGCCATGACTTGCCAAAAATATCTTTTAAGCCTCTAATATCAGCTTCTATGTCATCTATTCCAGCAAAACCTTCTCTTTCTAGCCGCTTTCGGTAATACCCCTCATTCATCGCAAAAATCGTATCCAATACTGCTAGTGCAACCACAATAGCAATAGCACCAGCTATTGGACTGGTAACAGCACCGAGCAGGGGTACACCCGTCCAAGGTATGAGGGAATAAGCCATAAAAGTCAAAATGCTGCCAATTACCAGGAGTCCCCCAGTAATAATTTTTCGCTCTTTGGCAGATGAATCAATATCTGAATACAAAATTTTTATCAGGCGAATATAAGATGGAATTTTAGGGATGCGAGTCAAGGTGAAATTGATAACAACAGCTAGAAAGGGAACCAAAAGAGTGAAAATGGTGGTAAGGACAGGCAAAACAGCCTGAATGACAAAGGGAACAACTATCGGCATAGCTAATTACCTAAAAAAAACTTTCAATATAATTTATTAACTAAGTTATAGCAACTTGAACAGAGAAAAATTACTGAATTTTTTTAGAACCTTGGTTAGTAGTGCCGTTATATACGTAAATTCACTAAACAAACCAGGCATTTATCTGGGTAAGTACGTAAAACTGAAATATGCGATCGCTCTATAGTTGAGGTATTTTTGGGATAATGGGTGAGCAATGCGCGAGCTTCTCATCTTACAAGGGATCTGCACTCGCAATAACACACAGATCCCCGACTTCGCGCGAGAAGTCGGGGATCTAGCAGGTGCGATCGCTTATCTTCTAGGGCAATATTTCAAAGTACTCACAGTGTCTGGGACGAATAAGAGAAAAGTCACGGCGATCGAGGGTGAGTATACGAATAATACCAATCCTTTCTGCAATTGCAATGATGGCAGCATCTACAAAATCAAGCCGACTGTCAGCATACTCTTCTAAAATCTGATTAACTCGTTCTAGATCGGTTAATGTCAGTGTTTCAATCTGAGTATCGCTAGCTGCTAGATTAGCCAGGAAATGACGCATTGCTTGATGACCTAACCTAGATGCAATCAGATAACAAACTTCAGGCAGAACAACAGCAGGAATAATTAGTGGCTCATTGATAGCCCCAGCAACGGCTAAAACACGAGCATGATTGCGATCGCCTTGGTCAGTTAACGCGAATAAAAAGCTAGTATCAACGATAACAGTCATACAGACTCGTCTCGATTAAGAGAAAAGCCACGAATCGGATCGACTTCATTAGCCAGAATCTCTTCATCTCGCTCTGAAACATTGTTGTTCCCAGAGTTTCCTATTCCTGCAACTGAAACCAAGAAATTAACACTAGATTTTTCTTTCTTTTGTTGTACAGTTGATTTATAATTGAGGTAATCAACAAAACTGACAAGTTCTATTAGAAAATCATCTGGCAAGGTGTTAATTAACTCAATTATCTGTTGCCGTTGTATAGTTGAAGCTTCCATGAATCAATACTATAAATGCTATCTCCCATATTCTAGCGGGCAAACAACTCATTTCTAGATACATCTTTGCGATCGCTCCTTATGGCGACGTTAAACAATCTGGCTCCCTCCCCGTGTCGGGGAGGGATGGGGAGGGGTTATCATGGTTAAGTCAACTGACTACGAACCTAAGACGGGACACTTTGATCCAAGGGCAAGGAAGACAAGGACGACAAGGGAGGTAGATTCTTTTCTCCTCTTGTTCGCGTACAACAAGCGATTACGAAACAGTTACGTCGTCTTGGCGTAGATGTTATTACCGCATGTCCCGGCTGCTAATTATGGCTAATCGACCGGACATGATATCACAACTCAATGATAAAACTCTCCCGCAAATGAAAGTCTGCCTCCCCACCTCGATGCGTCAGCGCCCAGTAACTAACCTCACCATTTATACGTTTAATTACTGTAGTAATCGCCACATCAAGTAATTGTTCTTCTGCCACAATTTTATCTAAATCCATATCCAGGGAAAGCGTTAATCTATCCGCTTGATTCTCAAAGGTAAACGGTAGTGTTTTAAAAGCTACTTCCTCTTGCATCCCTTGACGATATGCATCAAAATGATAAACATTCCAGTGTCCGGCAGGGGAAAGGTTGAATTCCCAATATTCCTCGGAATTTTTGATACCAAGGAAGAACTCGAAGCAAGTTTCTTGCCACAATTGGTGCTGGCGTGCGGGTGTGTTTGATGGGGGAGCGATCGCAATTTCTTTTAATTCACCTGTAACCTCATAACGGATGGCAATTTTATTACTATTTCGAGCAATATCGCCTGCAATGCTTAAATTCGGCAGTGGTTTGTTAGACGGAAATGCTTGCAAAGAAAACATCATAGTTTTTGCTTTTAGAAAACGGCTTTTTTAGACAATACCTTAGTCAAAATACGATACCCTTAAGGGTATCGCTATACAAACAAAGGCTGCCTCCGCAGCCTACATTTGATGTTAGCCTGCCTTCGCAGGCTTTGTTTGTAACGCTGCCTTTGCAGCCTACAATTGATATTAGCCTGGGGAGGCAGGCTTTGTTTGTGTAGCCCCACCCTTCAGGGTGAGGGCGTTTGATCAAAATCGCGAAGGTATTGTCTAAAAAACCCGGTTTTTTCTGGTCAACTTATTTCATATCCTCGATAATACGACGAATCGTTATTTCCTGAGATTCAATACTTTCAGTAAGTTTAAACTGCACTAGCGCCCGCGCCAGATTGTGTTCTGCATACTTGACTTTAAAGTAAACATTTCCTGCCAAATGATCGGCAAAGAATCTCAATCCTAATTCAAAGGCAATCAAACGAATTGCATCGTAAATGTAAGCATAATCATTCTCGGTGAGAAATGCTTTGGCAACCGAAAGGTAACCCTGTAATATTCCCTGAGATAGGTCAGTATCAAAACGAACGCTCTCCCAATCTGCGGTTTCTTCTCCGGCGGGATTGCAACCGGAGCGCAAACAGTCTCCGATGTCGTAATGTACCAAACCGGGTTTAACGGTGTCCAGGTCTACCACGCTGACGGCTTTCCCCGTGGCAGTATCAAACATAACGTTATTGATTTTTGGATCGCCGTGCATCAGGCGTAATGGCAGCTTGCCTTGGGTTTTGGCATTTTCTAGGATATGGGCTAAAGGAGTGCGATCGCTCACAAACTGCAAGCAATAATTCACTTCCGGGGATACCCTGGCGCTAGTTTTCGCCAAAACTTCCTCGTAGTACTGAAGGTAACCAGGTGTAATGTGAAACCCTTCGAGAGTATCGGCAAGTTTTTCCGGCGGTAAATCGCCGATCAGATTGTGGAACATCCCCAGTGCATAACCAACTTCTCTAGCTTGTTCTGTATTCTGCATCGTATCGAAAGATTGGGAACCTTCAATAAAACTAATCGCCCGCCAAAAGGAACCGTCCCCATCTGTGCAATAATCTTGACCATCTTTAGTTAACAATACGCGGGGTACTTCCCAACGACGATCGAGGGGTGCCTTCAATAGGCGGTTTTGAACGTGTTCGGTGAAGGTACGCATGTTCTGCATCACCAATTCGGGTTGGCGAAATACTTGCGTATTGATGCGTTGTAGGATAAAGTGCCGTTCTCCGGTAGAATCCACTGTTACTAAGAAGGTGTCATTGATATTGCCATTTCCAAATTGTTGAATGTCTATCGGCTTCCCAGATTGAGTGAATTGGTTAGCAACGGCAACAAGATTTTCCATAGAGTGATGTTTTCGGGGTAGGCGCAGGTTTTACAAACGATCTCTGCCTCAGACAAATATTTTAGAGAAACCCGTCCCGCCTTTATGTTAAAAAAAGCGATCGCTTGTTGTCTGGTTGAAGAATGCGATCGCGAGTCCCCAGAACGAAGAATGTAGGGGCGAAGCATTCGGGCGACAATTAATCGGGATCGCCAACTAATTTTATTCCCGAATGCTTCGCCCTGCCGAGGTTTATCTATACACCCACATCATATTGCTTCTGTCAACCTTTTTTACTGGACTGGCACTCTAGAGCGTTTAGTTCAGATGCGACAAGAAATCTACCAAAATCAGGGTATATATCCAGGTAATATAGTTTCCGAAGTCCGAGCGGAACGAGAAAAACAAATCGATCGGATAATCACAGGGGAGTCTTGAAAATCGTACCGGACGCTAATGTTGTTATAGCACTGGTCATTCCTGTTGCCTATTCTGGGAGACGTAATATTTGAATAGAAAAAAGCGATCGCTCTATGATAGAGCGATCGCTGTATCTCCAACCCAATATAGTTCGATCGAATTACTCGATAACTCCCAAAACCGGCGCTACTTTAGATTCGGCAATGCTAGGAACCAAAACCTTCTTAGCATAGAACTGGGAATTCTTTTGCGCGACTTGGGTATACGATTGACGCATTTGAGCGTTGACTGCAACCGTTTTCGCGTCGTAAATCTGGGTAGCGAGTTTGGGATATACCCCAATCCCGATAATCAGCACGAAGAAGCAAGCAGCGATAAACAGTTCGCGAGGTTTGGCATCGTTATAAACTGCATTCCCAGGAAGGACGCAACTCGTACCGAAACAAACTGCTTCGTCATCGCCATTTTTGCTATTGCTTGCACCGCCGAGAACGCAAGCGGGTGCGGCACCAGGGTTGTAAAATACTTGTCGCAGCATCGAGAGCAAATACACCGGAGTCAGTATCAATCCAACTGCGGCGAGTAATACCGTCAAGATGCGGAATGGAGAACTGTAGATATCGCTAGTTGTTACGCCGACGAAGACTGCGAGTTCGCTGACAAAACCGCTCATTCCAGGTAGCGCCAGGGACGCCATTGCACCAACCGTAAACAGGGCGAACACTTTGGGCATTGCTTGACCGATATTGCCCATCTCGTTCATTGCCATTGTATGCGTGCGATCGTAGGTTACACCGGCGAGGAAGAACAAGACGGCGGCGATTAAACCGTGGGAAATCATTTGCAGCATCGCACCGCTAATTCCCAAGTCTGTGTAGGAAGCAATTCCCAGCAGCACAAATCCCATGTGGGAAATCGACGAAAAGGCAAGGCGGCGCTTCATGTTCTTCTGAGCAAACGAGTTCAGCGCACCGTAGATAATGTTGATGACGCCCAGCATTGCCAGAATTGGTGCAAAGCGAACGTGTGCGTCAGGTAGCATTTCCATATTCAGGCGAATCAAACCGTATCCGCCCATTTTCAGCAATACACCAGCCAAAATCATCGATACAGGAGCAGAAGCTTCGCCGTGAGCATCAGGTAACCATGTATGCATCGGGAAGATAGCCAACTTGACGCCAAAGGCAACCAGCAATCCGGCATAAAGTAGCAGTTCTAAACCAAGCGGGTAATTTTTCAGACCCAATTCCACCATGTCGAAGGTGATATTGTCGCCGTAAAACGCCATTGCCAAACCGGCGACCAGAATAAATATAGAAGCGGCTGCGGTGTAGAGTAAGAATTTGGTAGCCGCGTAGCGACGATTTTTACCACCCCAAATCGAAACCAGCAAGTAAACCGGAATTAGTTCAACTTCCCAAGCAATAAACAGCAGCAGAATATCTTGCGCCACGAACACCGCAATCTGTGCGGAATACAGCAGCAGCATCAAGAAATAGAATAGCCGCGGTTTGCGATCGACTTGCCAAGCTGCAAACATCGAAAGCGTCGTTACCAGTCCAGCTAGCAGTACGAGGGGAACAGACACCCCATCGACTGAAACTGCCCAGTTCAGACCTAACTGAGGCACCCAGGCATACTTTTCTACGAGTTGAAAAGTAGCGCTGCTGGCATCGTAATGATTCCAAAAGGCGTAGCACATCAAGAAAAAGTCGGCGATACCTACACCCAGCGCATACCACCGCACTTGCTTGCCTTCTTTATCCGGCAGGAAGGGGATAAGCATGGAAGCAACGAGCGGGAGCAGGATGATAGCGGTGAGCCAGGGAAATCGTTCCATCATGGCGGGTAAGCAAAAATACTTATTTGTGTATGATGTCATTCTACTAAACTTTGTTAAGTTTTGTTCCAGTCTTTTTCATAGATCTTTATCTTAGTTTCCTATAGATTAATCTATAGTAAAAAAGCGCATAATTATATCATCAAAAGGTACCGTTTTTAGATAAATTAGAGTAGGTTTTGCTGATGCAATGTCTCCAATGATTTGGGAAACAGATCGATTAATCTTGCGTGCCTTTCAATATATAGATGTTGAACCTTTTGCGGCATATCGCTCAGAGCCGGAAATAGCCAGATTTCAGTATTGGGATATACCATTTACCGAGGACAAGGCAGCTAAATTCATTGAAGAGATCGAGGGGATTCAGCCAGGAATCCCAGGGGAGTGGTATCAAATCGCCATCGCACTGAAAACGACGCATCAATTAATCGGTGATTGTGCGTTTTGTATTCTTGCAGAAGATTCCCAACAAGCAGAAATTGGTTTCACTTTAGCGCGTCAATATCAAGGGAAAGGCTATGCAAATGAGGCTGTGGCGCGGCTTTTAGATTATCTTTTCGGTGAATTGAACCTGCATCGAGTGCGCGCTATCTGTCATGTAGATAATCTCGCTGCGGCTAAATTGCTGGAGCGAGTTGGGATGCGGCGCGAGGGTAAATTTATTGAGAATATTTACTTTAAAGGTGAATGGATAAGCGAGTACTGGTATGGAATTTTGCACCGCGAATGGGCTGCTAAACGCGATCGATAATTTCTCCTAATCAATCGTCAAAATCATCTGACATTTTGGCTCAACCCTTAGCACTGCCAGATGGGAGAATTGCTGCTATTAGCTTTATCGTTACAATTCTTAACTATGTGAGTAGGTAGGAGAGAAAATTCATCGTTGAGGCAAGGCAGGAGGCACAAGCGAAGATAGTTTTACATTAGTTAACTTTCCGTTACATACTGCGGTTTGTTTCTGCCTTTATGCCGATCTGAGCTGGGAGCGATCGCGTATCATCTCAACCCGCGTCTGTTACGGAAGAAACTGGCGATCGCGTAGCGTGCCCTTGGCATATCGCTTCCGATGCAGCTAAAACTATCGCCAGCATTGCTACAAAATTGTTACCAAGTTTCGGTTGGCTACCGATTAGGTGATGCGATTGAGCGGGATGCGCTTGGTAACGATGCTCATGTATTCCCCATTAGGAGCAGGCATAAGAAAGCTCCACTCGTTGACAAAAGCGAACCTGAGCGTGTACAGCCAACGAATGGTGTAGCTGACTCCATATGGTGAGCCATAAATCACCACCCTCACGGATTCAAAGTCGCCCCTCGAACCAGGGAGACTATCCGCAGCCGAAATGAACGACGGTAAAGTGTCACCTCCTCCAGGCACAAAGCCCAGAGTTTGCGAGTACACCAACTGCGGCGGGGAACTTAGCAACGTTCCCCACCCGATACCAAAGTTTGCCATGATAATTTAGCCTCCTAGTCTGTTTAGGGGGAAGTCGTCGTGTAGGGGATGTGTGAGATCCTCTACGCGGCGCGATTACTTCTATGCTGGCTGCATAATAGCAATATTTCAGCAATTTACCAATAGATATTTGGTGAAAATTAGGAGTTTTATATTTTTGGTAATTCACCTTTTTTTTCAATGAATCCGCACAGGTAAATTTGCTACTTAGCGCATGGGTGAAATGGCAAAAAGGCGAAAATATGAAAATTTATATTTCCGAAATTACGCCAAGGCGAAAATCTAAATAAAAACCTGGCTATCGCTCACCGCGCATAAAATACAGCGGGTTGCGCTGTTATGAGGTACACTCGCTAGCTTTTGGAGCTTTCTTGAGCTGAGGGAGATAGGGAAATAGAACTAATGACTTCGCGATCTTGCTCAGTATCAGTAATGCTGTACCTCATAACAGCGAGAATCGCTGTATCATTCACAGGACTTACGCAAAGAAACCGGGTTTCTATGAGAAATCGTCGCGCAAGAAACTCAAGATCCACGCAGAAACCCGGTTTCTAGGATCGTCGTGCGTAAGTCCTGATTCAAATACCTCTGGATTAATCCCCATTGCTCTTAACTGCAAGAGCCAAAAGCTCAGCGCGAAGACGTTCCTGTTCGCTCGTTCAAATTCCTTTATCAAGTGTGGGAAAAAACCGGCGGTCAATTGTGGTTTAACCACCTAACTCAAACTTATACCAAACAGAATAGAAAGCACCAAATTTAGATCGCTAGGAACGGCGTATGTGTTGATATCTTTGTGAACGATTTTTTCTTGACGCTGAAAGATACCAAATTTCCAGGCATCACCTGTTGTGACAGTGCCATAGAGCATTGGAACTGTTGAATCAGTCCATTGATCTAGAGCAATCAATTCTACCGCCAACTGAGTAAAACCTCTCGCTAAATCGGCATTTTTCGCTTCAATTACTAATAAATTTTGTTGAGCAGCAATGAAATAATCAAAACTGCCTTTGAGCCAATTGCTGACTCGCACAGGATATTCAATTTTGAGTGGTGCTTGAATGAACTTACAAATCGTCTTGAGAATCGGAAAGATTAGTGCTTCACGTCTAGCTATCTCTGAAACGGGATCTACTAAAGTGAGATTTTCTTGCAGTTCTATTCTCAGTGGTTGTGGATCGATTGGCAACTGCTGTGGGAGTTCGAGTGAGGTATTGTTGAGGGTAACTCCAAATTCAGCTAGGATATCGGCGCTATCGTAGGCTAATTCGGCATATTTACTAAAGGTATAGCTTTCGGATGGGTCAAGAATCCTGACTTTGCTCATAATTACGCTCGAGCGCCAACGCTAACTGAATAAATGGTCTTACCAAGAATTGTACTGAAAATATTTAACAGGCGTGTTTGGCGATCGCCCCACAGCCAATTTAAAATTGACCTTAATAACGCCGGAATTAAGTTTTGCAGCTCATTATCCACAGGGGTGTCGTCAGAATCGGGCAATTCGTCGCTAGAAGGCAGATTGATCCCCCCTAACCCCCCTTAAAAAGGGGGGAACCGGATTCTTAGTCCCCCTGATTAAGGGGGATTTAGGGGGATCTAAAATGCTTGACCTCATAACTAGCAACTTGAGTTAATAGCGAAAGTCCATTGAAATCGACTGCAATCTACTAGCAAGCATTTAGTCCTCTTAAGAGGACTTTCGTTATTAGCCAGCGAATTGATTCGCTGGCGGGTAAGCGGATAGGAGCAAGATCTGAGTTGACTCACATCTTGCTCCACCGGAGGTAGAACCTCCCAGATCTCGTTCCCAGGTTGAACCTGGGAACGAAAATACTGAGGCTCCGCCTCAAGGTGCAAGATGTGAGTTGATAGACTTGCCCAGTTTTTCAATTAAGCATCCCCAACGGTCGAATCAGATGAATCTTGTGGCAACTGCATCACCAATACTTTATCAACGCGATTGCCATCCATATCCATCACTTCAAACCGAAAACCTCCCAATTCAAAACGATCGCTGGCGATCGGAATCCGCCCCAAATGGGTCATGACAAAACCACCCATTGTGTGATAGTTACCTTTTTGTCGTCCGGGTAATTCTTCCATATCGAACAACTCAAAGAAATTATCTACCGACAACATTCCATCTAATAACCAAGAACCATCTTCCCGCCTGACGGCTTGCGGTTCTTCGGGTTGATATACCGAGGGAATATCGCCTACCAGTTCGATTAAGATATCGTTCAGGGTAACCAATCCTTGGATAACGCCGTATTCGTCTACCACTAACACGATGTGAGTGCCGGATTGCTTGAACATTTCCAGCACTTTTAACCCGCGGGTGCTTTCTGGTACGTATAGCGGTCGATGCAGCGAGAGGGTTAAGTCTAAAGGTTCCCCAGCCAGACTGCGGGAGAGTAAATCGGTTACTTCCAAGACGCCTAAAACATTATCCAGTTCGCTTTGGCAGACTAAGACGCGGGAATGGTCGCTATCGATTAGTTTTTTCCGATTCACCTCGATCGAGTCATCTAGATCGAGCCAAACAATTTCTGGTCTGGGTGTCATTAAAGCACTGACGGGGCGATCGTTGAGGTCGAATACCCTTTCGACGATGTCTTGTTCCGCAGCTTCAAACGTGCCTTCTTCGGTTCCTTGTTCGATTAAAACGCGGATTTCTTCTTCTGTAACTTCCGGTTCGGCAGAGGGTTTCATGCCTAAAAGGCGCACTACTACGTCGGTAGAAGCGCTCAGTAGATGTACGACGGGGGCAGCAATTTTCGCCAGCATCCGCATCGGGATGGCGACGGTGGCGGCGATCGGTTCTGGGTTGTTGAGTGCCAATCGCTTCGGTACCAGTTCGCCGATAATCAGCGTCAGGTAGGTGATGATCAAAACTGCGATGATAGAAGCGATCGCATCCTTATAAGGTGCGATACCCGGTATCAACTCCAACAGCACCCTCACTCTTTTGGCGATCGTTTCTTCCCCAAACGCACCGGAGAGAATCGCCAGCATCGTGATCCCCACCTGCACGATCGCCAGAAACTGATTGGGAGAATTCGACAAATCCAAAGCAACGCGCGCCTTGAGATCCCCCCGTTCAGCCATTTGTTGCAGCCTCACCTTGCGGGACGATACAATCGCCAGCTCTGACATCACAAACGCAGCATTGGCGAGGATCAGTACGAACACAATCACAAGATCGTTGTTTGAAGACATTACTGCTATTCGGCTGCTAGCCTTGGCGAATGGTGAGGCGAAAAGAATCCACAAATAAAGGTATCTGGTATTGAAATTAGCATCTTGTCGGATCGATAAATCTGTCTGGAGAGCGGTTATAGTTTGACTCGCCCTTTAAAATTATTAGAGTAGGAGCGCAGTCTCGCGCTGTTTGGTCACAATATAGGGCGGGTCTAGCCACGATACCTACCTAATTTATGGCTGAAAAACCCGCACAGAAGCAATTTCTCCAACACATGGTTTTCTCTTCTATTATTCGCACCCTGAAGCGATCGCCCCTCACAACAGAACTCCTTTCTAAACTCAATCGCACCAAACACCTCCGGCTTTGTGGCGTTGGACGCCTGCCTAAAGGTTTGGTTGCTTCTACTTTGGCACAAAGTGAGGAGCGAAATCTGTTCGTCGTGACCGCTACTTTGGAAGAAGCTGGACGCTGGGCGGCGCAGCTGGAGGCTATGGGCTGGGATACGGTGCATTTTTACCCCACGTCGGAAGCTTCGCCTTACGAGCCGTTTGACCCCGAATCAGAGATGACTTGGGGGCAGATGCAGGTGTTAGCCGATTTGGTGATGGGTAATCGGTCATCGGTCATTGGTAATGGGGACAACTCCGACCAATTACCAATTACCAATTACCAATTACCTAAAATCGCCATTGTGGCGACGGAGCGGAGCCTTCAACCCCATCTGCCGCCAAAAGATGCTTTTGAACCGTATTGTGTGGCGCTGCAACGGGGTCAAAGTTGGAATTTGGACGTTTTTAGCACGCGCTTGGCTCAGATGGGTTACGAGCGCGTACCGTTGGTGGAAACTGAGGGTCAATGGAGTCGGCGGGGAGATATCGTCGATGTGTTTCCGGTGTCGGCGGAGGTGCCGGTACGCTTGGAATGGTTTGGGGATGAGTTGGAACAAATGCGGGAGTTTGATGCGGCGACGCAGCGATCGCTCGATCAAATTGAGCGGTTGGTTCTGACTCCGACTGATTTTGCTCCTATTATCCGAGAGGGGTTGAAGAAAACGAACCACAGAGACGCAGAGGACGCGGAGGAAGAGAAGGAAGAGGAGGAGGGTGTTCGGCGGTTACTTGGGTTGGCTTTTGAGCAACCGGCGTCTTTGTTGGATTATTTGCCGGATAATACTTTGGTGGCGATTGATGAGTTGGAGCAATGTCGCGCTCATTGTTCGGTTTGGGTTGAACATGCTGATGAGCAATGGAACCAATTACCAATTACCAATTACCAATTACCGAAAGTTCATCGATCTTTTGATGGATCTTTGGCTGCGTTGGCAGGGTTTAATTGGGTTGAGTTGTCGGAGTTGGCTGAGGAAAATAATGGGTTAAATTTGGCTAGTCGTGCGGTTCCGACTACGCCGCATCAGTTTGCGAAGATTGCGGAGGTGTTGAGGGGGGAGCGCGATCGCAATTTTTCGATTTGGATTGTGTCGGCGCAACCTTCGCGTTCGGTAGCGTTGTTACAAGAACATGATTGTCCGGCTCAGTTTGTGCCGAATCCTAATGATTTTCCGGCGATTGATAAGTTGCAGATTCAGCACGTACCAATTGCGCTGAAGTATTCGGGGATGGCGGAATTGGAAGGGTTTATTCTGCCTACTTTTCGGTTTGTAATTGTGACTGACCGCGAGTTTTTTGGTCAGCATTCTTTGGCTACTCCTAGTTATGTTCGCAAGCGCAGGCGGGCGGCGTCGAAGCAGGTCGATCCTAATAAGTTGCGTCAGGGAGATTTTGTGGTTCATAGGAATCACGGAATTGGGAAGTTTTTGAAGTTGGATCGGTTGGAAAATCGCGAATATTTGGTGCTTCAATATTCGGATGGTTTGTTGCGGGTGGCGGCGGATCAGGTGGGTTCTCTTTCCCGCTTTCGCAGTACGGGGGAAAAACCTCCGGAACTCAATTCGATGTCTGGGAAGGCATGGGAAAAAACTAAGAATAAAGTCCGCAAGGCGATTAAGAAGTTGGCGGTGGATTTGCTGCAACTTTATGCTCAACGGGCGAAGCAGGAAGGGTTTGCTTATCCACCTGATAATCCTTGGCAAGTTGAGTTGGAAGATTCTTTTCCCTATCAAGCTACTCCGGATCAGTTAAAGGCAACTCAAGATGTAAAGCGGGATATGGAGTCGCCTCGCCCAATGGATCGTTTGGTTTGCGGGGATGTGGGTTTTGGTAAAACTGAGGTGGCTATTCGGGCAATTTTTAAGGCGGTTACTTCTGGGAAACAAGTCGCTTTTCTCGCTCCAACAACGATTTTAACTCAGCAGCATTATCACACGCTGAAGGAACGGTTTGCTCCTTATCCGATTAATGTGGGTTTGTTAAATCGTTTCCGCACGACTGAGGAACGTAAGGATATTCAACGCCGTCTCGCAACTGGGGAATTAGATGTGGTTGTGGGGACGCAAGCGCTGTTAGGCAAAGGGATTGTTTTTCGCGATTTGGGAATGTTGGTGGTAGATGAAGAACAGCGGTTTGGGGTGAATCAAAAGGAAAAAATTAAAAGCCTGAAAACGCAAGTTGATGTACTTACTTTGACGGCGACTCCTATTCCTCGCACGCTTTATATGTCGCTTTCGGGAATAAGAGAAATGAGTTTGATTACGACTCCGCCTCCTTCTCGGCGTCCGATTAAAACTCATTTAAGTTCTTACGATCTGGAGGCGATTCGCACGGCAATTCGTCAAGAATTAGACCGAGGCGGGCAAGTTTTTTACGTGGTTCCCCGGATTGAGGGAATTGAGGAAACTTCTGCTAAACTGCGGGAGATGATACCGGGAGCAAGGTTAGCGATCGCTCACGGTCAAATGGATGAGGCAGAATTGGAAGCGACGATGCTTGCTTTCAATGCTGGCGAGGCGGATGTTTTGGTTTGTACGACGATTATCGAATCGGGTTTGGATATTCCTCGGGTTAATACTATCCTGATTGAAGATGCCCAACGCTTCGGTTTGTCTCAGTTATATCAGTTGCGCGGCAGGGTTGGACGTGCGGGGATTCAAGCTCACGCCTGGTTGTTTTATCCTAAACAAAGTCAGCTGAGTGAAGCGGCACGGGCAAGGTTAAGGGCTATTCAAGAGTTTACTCAGTTGGGTTCTGGCTATCAACTGGCAACGCGGGATATGGAAATTCGCGGGGTAGGTAACCTTTTAGGCGCTGAACAATCTGGGCAAATGGATGCGATTGGGTTTGACCTTTATACTGAAATGCTACAAGAAGCAATTCAGGAAATCCGCGGTCAAGAAATACCCAAGGTTGACGATACTCAGATCGATTTGAAGCTGACGGCGTTTATCCCTGCTGATTATATCGCCGATTTGGATCAGAAGATGAGCGCCTATCGCGCGGTGGCGGCTGCTAATTCTAGTGAAGAATTAAAGCAGATTGCGGCAGAGTTACGCGATCGCTACGGCGATATCCCCAAGGCGGCGCAGCAGCTCTTGCGCGTGGTAGAACTAAAGCAGATTGCCAAAAAGCTCGGCTTTTCCCGCATTAAACCAGAAAACAAGCAGCACGTTATCCTAGAAACGCCGATGGAACAACCTGCTTGGAACTTGCTGGCGGCGAACTTGCCGGATCACTTGCGATCGCGTTTCGTCTATACTCCCGGTAAGGTCACGGTTCGCGGTTTGGGCGCCCTCGCCCCCGACCAGCAGTTAGAAAATTTAATCGATTGGTTGGCTAAAATGCAAGGGGTGATTCCGGAGGTAGCGATCGCTGCTAATTGCTAATTGCTAATTGTGAGTAGAGTTTAATATGGGGTTTTTTCTGCCATTACCCATTCCCAATTACCCATTCCCAATTACCCATGAATACCGAACAAAAAACAACTACCACTTTATCCACCAGCACCGATGAACGCCTGCGCTTCCTGCAACAAATACCAATTTTTCAAGAAATAGAAAACCAGAATTTCCTCCCCCAACTCGCCGCCCATTTAAAAGAAGAAACATTTCCAGCCGATCGCACTGTTTTTAACAAGGGCGAAGAAGGAAATTTACTTTATATTCTCCTGGATGGGCGCGTTCAAGTTCACATCGAAAACTTTCCTCTCATCCAGTTAGAGACGGGCGCTTATTTCGGCGAAATGGCTTTGTTTGATTCTAACGTTCGCTCCGCTTCAGTCACGACTTTGTCCGAGTGTAAGTGCCTGATTTTAACTCGCCAACAAATCCATCAAGCGATTAAAGAAAATCCCGCGATCGCTATCAACATGATTCGCGTCCTCGTCTCGCGGGTTCGCAAGCTCAATCGTCTTTTTGGCGCTTCTGAAGATTTGTTTTACTTCATGTTAAAGGAGAAGCTATCATGAAAACATTCTGTTAATTATACCACAGGCAGTCAGAGAATTCAAGAGTTGATTAAACCAATAAAAGGACAAACTTTGAATCGCTTATGATGCTAAGTCAAGAAAATATCCAACTCCTTCAAGATGTACCAATTTTCAGAGACATCGACCGCGAAACGGCTCTAACAAGACTGGCGCTGAATTTAGAAGAAGTTCAATTTCCTGCCGGTCATACTATTTTTAAACAGGGTAAATTAGGGCCAGCGCTATATATTTTAGTCTCAGGGGCTGTAGAGGTTCACCTGGGGGGCTTGCGCTTGGCTAAATTAGGGCCGGGTAAGTATTTTGGCGAGATGTCTTTATTTGACTCAGAACCGCATTCGGCTTCGGTCACAACTTTAGAACCTTGCAAGTGTTTAGTCTTAACTCAGACGCAAATTTATAAAGCAATTCGCGAAAATCCAGAAATTGGCGTCAATATTATTCGCATTCTTTCTAAGCGGGTGCGTCTATTAAGCCTGCACGTCAGCGCTTGGTTGCGCGGTTTATTAACCATTGCTTGGGCAGATGGTGAATACAATACAGAAGAGAAAAAATTAATTGAAGGATTGGTTAAGGATGACCTTTGTCCTGAAATCAATATCGGTTCGCTCAAACCGATTTCCGGGGTAGAATTAGCCGATGCTTTTGGTCGCAATACCGCTACGGCAGAAAACTTCTTGAGAACGGCGGTAATTGTTGCTCTCGCTAACGGAACTTATTCTGAAGCTGAAGATAAAGTTTTGCGAGAATTCTGCACCGCTTTAGGTCAAAAAGCAGAAATTCTAGAAATGCTGCGGTTAATGCTTGCCTTCGATGAAGGGACGCAAAAAGAACCAGCATTTTCCCTGAAAAAACCGGCTTTATCGGCGCAAGTCGATGTATTGCAACCGATGCGTAAGTGGTTAGATGAAATGGACATCGATACCCCTTACATGGCGCGATTCTTGTGCAAAATGATTCCATCTCAGTGTCCGTTTGAACGAGATATTGTGTTATTTGGCAAAAAAATCGTTCACATTCCGCCTATGTGTAAAATTAATCCTTTGTACGAGCAATTAGTTGGTTTGCGCTTCCGCGCTTTGTCTTATCTGGCGGATGAATGTAAAGAGGATGTAACGCCTTACTTGTAGGTTGAAATATAAAATAGGAGAAAATTGTCAATGGAAACGAAACAAACAAGCGCAATTAAAATCGAACGTCAACCAAGTCAAGAACGTCTGAATCAATTAGGCGTTGCTAAATGGCCTATTTGGACTAAAGAAGTTTCGGAATTTCCCTGGACTTATGATGATGAAGAAACTTGCTATTTCCTAGAAGGAGATGTAATCGTCACTCCCGTGGGCGGAGAACCCGTACAAATGGGTAAAGGTGACTTGGTAACCTTCCCCGCCCGCATGTCCTGTACTTGGAAGATAAATCGGGATGTTAGGAAGCATTATCGATTTGGCTAATTGCTAATGGCTAATTGCTAATTGTTAGGGAAAATCAATCAACAATTAGCGATTAGCGATCGCCTGCCAAAAAATTGCCTTTCTCCTGTATTTGCTGTGGGAGTTACTATTGGATCGGCGCGGAAAATACCGCTTGTACCATCAGCCAAGCGGGCAAAAAATGCAACCTGCCCAGAATTGTTGAATCCTCCTGGAGATAATACCAGACTGCGAACCTTGGAACCAAATAAGTAATCTCCAACTGCGATAACTTTTTTAACTGTTGAACCCGTGGCAATAAAGATGCCTTCATCCCTGCCGTTGACGTTAGCCCGAAAAGCGATCGCACCGGCGTCATTCAGCGAGGGAGAGGCGAATTGGCTAAAGCAACCGCTGGTATGGGCAATGTTGGTAATTTTACGACCATTTCGTTTGAAGATGCCGTAGCCGCCTTGGGTTGGATAAGCCAAAAATGTGACGCTGCCAAAGTTGTTGATCCAGGGATGGGTGAACCAGCTAAACAAGTTGCTGGTATCGGCAATTTTTAAGATCCGCTGTCCATTTCCTTTGAAGATACCATAGCCGCCTTTTTCTTTGGCGGCGCGAAATGCTACATTTCCTTGGTCGTTAATTGAGGGGGAAGCTAAAGCAGTAAAATAATCTTTCGTATCGGCAATCTTGGTTAGATCGCGACCGTTTCCGGTAAAAATTCCTTCACCTCCATCTTCTAAAGCAGCCCAAAAAGCGACGTTTGAGGCATTGTTAATCGAGGGAGTACCGGAGAACCAACAAAAGCAGCTTTTGGTATCGGCAATCTGGATCAGATCGCAACTATCCCCGGTAAAAATACCTTTGCCACCTGTTTTCAGGCTAGCCACAAAAGCTACAACGCCAGCATCGTTAATCGAGGGGGAGGTAAACCCTTTAAAAAAATCCCCCGTATCGGCAATTTTAGCGATCGCGCGACCATCGCCGGTAAATATAGCCTCTCTTCCCCCTTTTAGCAAGGCTGCTGCTTGAAAAGCTACAACTCCTCTGTTGTTAATTGAAGTTATATAACTAAACTGCATAAAAAAGCCGTTTGTTTCAGCAATTTTTGTAAAGTTATATCCTTTAAATTTTTTGCTGTTTGTCAAGGGGTGGAAAATATTATTTGCTCTTGTTTGGCTGTTTAAATCTAGTTTCATAATGCTTGTGCTTCTACAAGATTGTGTTTCGTGGGTTGGTTGTCGGAACTGTTGCAAAGCCTTGTCTGAGCGAGCAAGGGATGATATTTATTACAGATAGAAGCACCTATAATAATTGGGGAGCGTTCGCCCGAGAGACGCTCTTCTGTGCTACCGATTGCCAAAATAATCTCAACGGCAACCGAGTAAACTATGACAAAAACCCCGATAAGTTTGTTGAAGTTTTAACGCTAGACAAAAGTCACCTTACCTCAAGCAATTGGCAAGTAGGGTGTTGTGACGCAGTCAGCTTTAAAAATAGGTAGACGCTATCAAACAACCATGAGATGACGGTGCTGCGATCTCGCGATGGTTTGAAGCTTGCAGTTACCGTTACGCAAAATTACACTTTATGGGCGGCTTCTATCTTTTGGTAGATAAGAATTATCCCTGCTGATAGAAGTTCTGCGTAAGTGCTGGCAAAAGTGTTGTTACTTATAATCTAAGTTTACTTTCATCGTGGTAAAAGTTTAACCGTATTAATATTTAATTGATTATTTAAAATTGGGTAAAGTTTCAGTAGACTTTCAGTAATTCAATCGTGCTTACGGAAGCGATCGCATCATTAGCACCGATTCCTGAAAAATACAACCGCGTAATTACCGCTAAACCGAGACAAAGCCAGCATTGTGCGGGGATATATCACAAAAACTTTAAGGTTTTATTTTACTCGATTCTTGCTGTTGAGTCAGCCTAGAATTTGTTGCTGGCGCTGTCTACTGCCACAGAAACCAACAATCCTGAAAGCTTGATGAAAGAGAAACGCTTTCCGTTTCACCCAGCTTTCAGGATTGTAAAAGTGTTTTAACTTACTTAGCGATCGCGAATCAAATAGATCCGACGGGGATTTTACTCAGCCGTTGCCAATCCAGCATCCGTATCGGGTTCGGTGCTGCCTTGGCTGCGTTTGCGAGTCAGGGTGTTGTACAGCAGCAAACCAATCGCTTTGATCAGATTGCCTTCGAGTTCTTTGAACATCTTCATGTTCATGCCAAACGCGGCATTAGCTTCATCGACGATGCGATTTGCCTTTGCTTCATCAATCGGCAGATCGTTCAGCGCTTGGCGATATTTATTCTTAAACGCCTTTTCGTCGGAAATATCTTGGAATTCGTAGAAGGCGGTGCCTTGCCCATTCAGGTTCATCCCCCGTTGAGCAATGCCTTTGAGGATTTGACCTCCTGATAAGTCACCCAGGTAACGGGTGTAGGATTGGGCAATCAACAGTTCCGGTTCGCTTTGGGACACTTCCCGAATTCGCTGTACGTAAGCTTCGGCAGCTGGGGAGGCAGCCACTTGTTCGCGCCAGTTTGACCCGTAGTAGTAGCTCAGATCTTGCTCTAAGCTCTTCTTGCGGTTCAATTCCTTGAAGTATATATGGGACAGAATCGGATGGTTTTTGTGCCGTTCCATCTCTTCTTCAATCGCGGAATACACGAAGTAGAGGTTGGCTACCAGTTTCCGGTATGAGTTTTTTTCGACTACGCCTCTTAAAAAGCATTTGACAAAACCGACGTTTTCTGCGGCTGTATGGGCTTTTTTGGTGCCTTCGCGTAATTTCGTGGCTAAATTAGTACTCATGCTAAATTACAGTCCCTAAAGTTTAGTGAGGATTCTGTTTATGCGGCTCAGGTTTAAAACCCCTAAATCGTTACATTAAACTGAATTGATGAGAAATTTCATTAAGATTTTTTACGCAACCAGGAGAGGAAAACGCGGCAACAGGTCGAGGATTGAGGGAATCCCCGCGTCACCGCGTTCTTCTAAGTCTATGCCCGAATTAGATATCTAGATCGGTGAGGTTGAGTTTGGGGCCGTAGGTTTCGATGAACTCGCGGCGGGGTTGCACTCTGTCGCCCATCAAGATAGTAAAGATGCGATCTGCTTCGGCGGCATCTTCGATCTCGACTTGTTTGAGCGTGCGCGTTTCCGGGTTCATTGTAGTTTCCCACAATTGGGTCGGCATCATTTCACCCAATCCTTTAAATCGCTGGATGGTGTAGTTAGCATTGGCGGGGAATTCGCGCAGCTGGTTTTGCAGTTCGCGATCGCTATAACAATAGTAGTGCGAGCGACCCCGTTCTACTTTATACAGCGGAGGACAGGCGATGTAAATGTAGCCTTGGTCGATCAGCGCCCGTTGATACCGATAGAAGAAAGTTAACAACAAGGTACGGATGTGCGCGCCATCTACATCAGCATCAGTCATTATGACTATGCGGTGATAGCGTAGCCCAGATGCATCGAATTCTTCACCTTTGACGCCCAATCCCAGGGCTGTAATCAACGATTGGATTTCGTTATTTTTGTAGATTTTGGCGTCGTCGGTTTTCTCGATGTTAAGGATTTTACCGCGCAAGGGGAGGATGGCTTGGAACCGGCGATCGCGTCCTTGTTTGGCGCTATTGTGAACGAATATACCACTTGCTAAAGCGAAGTTGTGGCTGTTGGGAACTTCGATGTCGTAAACGTCGTAACGTTCTTCTACGGGTTCGATTTTAACCACGCGGTGGTTGTAATTCTTGACGGCGCGCTTCGCTGCGGTGACGTCGCCGTAGAAGTAGCGATCGCAAAAAGTTTCAAATGTCAACAATGACTTATCCCGCAGGCGGCGACGGTAGCATTGATAAAGTTCCAAATCCAGATAGCCGTGACCAGAAATTTCAACTTTCTTCAATGCCTCAATGGTCTTGCGATAGTAGGTTTTGTCTAACGCTTCCTTCCGCTTGACTCGGTATTCATATGACCTCCATTGTTCCTTTGTCTTTTCCCGTCGCCATGCCAACAAATCCTCATTTTCCCATTGTTGCTTAGCTGCGACTGAAAAAGCTTCTCGCACTTCAGGATTATTGGCAAAGTAATTCCGCACCCGTTCAGCTTGTGCTAAACGATTCGCTTCATCGCTCCAATATTCTTGCTGCGCTTTGTCCAATAGTTCCTGATTTTGCTGGCGATAAGCTTCGTTAGTCTCATAAAAATCACGCCATTTTTGAGTCATGTAAGCTTTGTATTCTTCATCTTGCCACTGAGCTTTCGCCTGTTCTGATAGAATTTGTCGCGTTTCCGGTTGTTGCATCCGTTCGCTCATCATGGCGCGAAATTCTTCGCTCATATGAACTTGGCGACTCTTTTCTATGACATCAGGTCGATGCAAGGTTTTCTCTAGATGCGCCCGATGCAGTGCTAAATGTTCTTCCGCCGGAAGTCGCTGAATATTTGTCGGATTGTTGTTGCGTTTATTGAAGTCAACGTGATGGCGATGATTGCCATCAGATGCCTGATAAACTCCGTGTTTTAGGTTATAAAAATCCGCCAAAAGATGAGTGTAAATCCACTTATCATTCAGGGGATTCAAAACCATTTCGTAACCGTCAAGTCCCCAGCCATTTTTATCTTTTTTGGAAAGCTGGCGGTGAATTGGCATCAACGAATCTTCTGGGGTTAGCAATGCTGCTGCTTTATAGCTGCCATCCCGCAACATGAACGGATGATCTGGGGTACATACCAGGATTTCCCCGTTATCTAATGTCAGCTTTATTACTTCGGCATTTGCCTTGGTCATCCGAGCGTTAATAATCCGCTCGATACCGATGTTTCCACTCTCCCGGATGGTGTAGCAAAAGTGTTCTTTCCCTTCTGCTTGTTCGTCTACTATCTCTTTGATAGTTTTTTCTGAACCATCTGCCAGTAATATATAAGTAGAACTGATCCAACAGCCCCCGGCTGAGTCGCCTTCTACTAGGTATATCTCGGATTCAGAGGGATCGCGGGTGCTGCAATCGGCTAATTTACCGGGTAAAGGTGAGGATTCTAAGACGGATTTGCGGCGGACTAAATCCCTGGCGCGACGGGCAGCTTCTGCGGCTTTAAATGCCTGAACTGCTTTTTCGATGATGGCGTCTGCTACTGCTGGGTGAAAGTCTAAGTATTCGGTGAGAATTTCGCCGACGATGGAATCGACAATGCCTCGAACTTCGGTATTGCCGAGTTTGGTTTTGGTTTGACCTTCAAATTCTGGGTTGGGGACTTTGACGGAAATGACGCCGGTTAACCCTTCGCGGACGTTTTCGCCGCCGAGGTTGGCTTCGGATTCTTTAATTTTATTGCGCTTGCGAGCGATCGCATTCAATGTCCGCGTCAGTACCGCCTTCAACCCTTCTAAGTGCGTCCCCCCATCTACTGTACGGATGTTATTGGCAAAACCCAATAAATTATCCGTATAAGCATCGGAACACCACTGCAACGCCACTTCCACCTGGACGTTGTTGCGCTCTCCCTGTACGTAGATAATTTCCTCATGCAGCTGTTGCTTATCCCGGTTCATGTAAGCAACGTATTCCCGAATCCCACCTTTGTATTCGTAGATTTCGACTTTGGGGGTATTGCTTTTGAGCAATTCGATGCGGTTATCGGTAAAGGTAATTTTGACCCCAGCATTGAGGAAAGCCAACTCCCGCAGGCGTCCTGCCAAAATCGTATAATCGAATTCCGTACCCGTGGTAAAGATTTCTCCATCGGGAACGAAGGTTACCGATGTCCCCGTGCGGGCTTCTTTAATCGGGTTAGCTTGTAATTCCGTAACTGGCTTACCTCTTTCGTAGCGCTGCTTGTGAACCTTCTTATCCCGCCAAACGGTAACTTCTACCGATTCCGAAAGGGCGTTTACCACCGAAACACCTACACCGTGCAGCCCTCCGGAAACCTTATAGCCGCCGCCGCCAAACTTACCGCCTGCACCCAAAATCGTCAACACCGTTTCCAGTGCCGATTTACCAGTGCGGGGATGAATATCTGTAGGGATGCCCCGCCCGTCATCGGTTACCGTTACCGAACCATCGGCGTTGAGATCGACTTCGATGTGGGTGCAGTAGCCAGCCAGCGCCTCATCGATCGAATTGTCCACTACCTCGTAAACTAGATGGTGGAGTCCTCTTGGCCCCGTAGAGCCAATGTACATTCCCGGACGTTTCCGAACGTGTTCAAGATTTTCTAGAACTTGAATGTCGTCGGCGCTGTAACTACTCGTCATAATAAGGAATTCTCCAATAGAGCCTTTTCTTCGCCTTTCAGCGTCATTAAGGAAAAAACACTCCAAAATTCTAACACAAAAGGCTTCCAGGCGGCTCTAGGCCATTATAAATGATTATTTATCTGGGGGGTGTACCCTTTTCAAGGGGGAAAGGGAAAGGGGGAAAGGGGGAAAGGGGGAAAGGGAAAAGGGAAAGGGGAAAGGGGAAGAAGGGGGGAAAGTGAATAGCTAAAGCAATATATCTGTTTTCAGAGTCGATTCCCATCCCACATATCTATTCCTCCCCAAGAGTGTTCCCCTTTCCCCCCTTCCCCCCTTCCCCCTGCTCCTCTGCTAAACTTAATGACCTATGACCAATAAACCACTGATAGTTATTTGCGGTGCTACGGCGACGGGGAAGTCGGGGCTGGCTTTGGATATCGCTCAAAGACTCAATTCTGTTATTATTAGCGCTGATTCGCGGCAGGTTTATCGGGAATTTGATATTGGCACGGCTAAACCAACACCTGCGGAACAAGAGAGAGTATCGCACTATTTAATTGATATTTGCAATCCCAGAGAAACTTTAACGGTTGCAGATTACCAGGAACAAGCTCAAAACTTAATTGCTCAGTTTCACGAACGAGGATGCATTCCTTTATTGGTGGGGGGGACTGGTTTATATATTAAATCGGTGGTGCGGGGGATGAAAATTCCCAGGGTAGCGCCGCAGAAAGAATTGCGCGAGCAACTAGAATCCCTCGGTCAATCTCAAGTTTACGCTTTTCTGCAACAAGTCGATCCCGCCGCCGCCCAAAAAATTCATCCCAACGATCCGGTAAGAACATTACGCGCCTTAGAGGTGTATTATGCGACGGGAATCCCCATTTCCCAACAGCAAGGCGAAATTCCCCCCACTTATCCTATTTTACAACTTGGCTTAGATTGCGATTCGTCTCATCTGTTAAAACGGATTGAACAACGTACCGAAAAAATGCTCAAAGATGGTTTAGTCGCTGAGGTAAAATTGCTCTGCCAAAAATATGGTATGGATTTACCTTTGCTCGATACACTCGGCTATCGAGAAATCAAACAATATCTGGTGGGTGAGGTTTCCCTGTCTGAAGCGCAAGATTTAACCGTTTTGCATACGCGACAATTTGCCAAGCGACAGCGCACCTGGTTTAAAGCTTATCCCGAAATTGAATGGTTTGATGCAAACCAACAGAATTTGTTAGAAACCGTATGGCATCGCATCCAAGGATTTATCGGGAGTATGGGATAGTTTTATCTGGCAAATTGGGTTTAAATTTAACTTGGTGACGCCACATTGCAGAAGCAATCAAACCAGATCGATTAGCAGCGACAGGAAATCAGCAGCGATCGCATCAGCAACTTACTTAGAATAGTTTAGCTGGTGAGCGCGATCGCTCCCTCAGCCACTTCGACCCTACCATCAAGTCGGCAGGGCACTTTTCTAGATCTAAATCGCAGACGTTTCGGTAAAATCATGTCACAATGCGATGAGCAATATGCTTTGGTACATCCCACGAACGTCATGCTCGGACAAACACTGCGCGGGCGCTACCATATTATTGGGCAGCTCAAAAGCGGGGGGTTTGGCGAGACGTATCTAGCTGAAGATAGAGATCTCCCCGGTAATCCCCTGTGTGTCGTTAAGCAACTGAAGCCAAAAGATGCAGATGCTTCGGTATTGCAAACGGCAAGGCGTTTATTTGACAGAGAAGCCCAAGTTCTATACCGTTTGGGATCGCACGATCGCATTCCCCAACTATTTGCTCACTTCGAGGAAAAACACGAATTTTATCTAGTACAAGAATTTATAGATGGGGACGACTTGGGAGTCGAATTCGCCAATTTTACCAGCGGTGAGGGATGTCTCAAAGAAGCTGATGCGATCGCGCTGTTACAAGATGTCCTAGAAACCCTAGTTTTTGTCCACCAGCAAAATGTCATTCATCGGGATATTAAGCCAGCAAATTTAATTCGCCGCCGCGTGGATGGCAAGTTAGTTTTAATTGACTTTGGAGCGGTAAAAGAAATTAATACCCTAATTGCCAATTCCCAAGGGCAAACGAGTTGTACGATTTTAGTAGGTTCCCCTGGTTACATGCCCAACGAACAACAGGGAGGAAAACCGCGTTTTAACAGCGATATCTACGGTTTGGGAATAACGACGATTCAGGGATTAACGGGAATAGTACCAGAGCAATTGCAGGAAGATCCGCAAACGGGGGAAATTATCTGGCGTCAATCTGCCCAAGTGAGCGATCGCCTAGCAAATATTTTAGCCCGGATGGTGCGATCGCACTTTCGCGATCGCTATCAATCAGCCAGCGAAGTACTCAATGATTTGCGTTGCTTACAGAATTTTACGGTAGCTCCGACTAAATACTTTGTCTTGTCAAAATTGAGACAGCAGCAATTTTTCAAGCCTTCACCGTTATTGCTGGTTCTGGTAACGTTTGTATTGACCTTGGGATTATCGCAGCTGTTATACTCTACACCCAAAGATGAACCGAGTTTCTCTGTCGCAGTGAATACACCCACGCCCACACCTGCTGTACCCGAAGCCGTGGAATTATTTAATCAAGGTCATACCTTAGTGGAATTGCGACGGTATGATGAAGCGATCGCCCTGATAGATAAAGTCTTGCAACTTCAGCCAAACTATCCCGAAGCTTGGGTAAAACGCGGCGAGGCGCTGTTGGAATTGCAAAAAAATGACGAAGCACTCAAAGCGTTTGATGAAGCGCTGAAACTCAAATTAGATTATGCAAGAGCTTGGTATGGTCGCAGCAAGGTGCTGGATAAAATGCAACGCCATGAAGAAGCATTAGCAGCTTTAAATAAAGCACTGGAAATTCAACCCGAGGACGCCACGGCATGGTACTCTCAAGGCACGGTGCTGGAGCGGCTGCAACGCTATGAAGAAGCATTAGAGTCGTTTAATCGAGCCGTTCAAATTCAACCAGACGATGCCCTTGCGTGGTATCAGCGAGGCGCGGTGTTAAATAAACTACAGCGCTACGATGATGCTTTGATATCGCTTGGGGAAGCGGTGCAAAAAAAGCCAACCTATGCAGAAGCTTGGACGCAAAAAGGCGAAGTGCTGGGACAATTGCAGAGATACGAAGAAGCACTAGCATCTTTAGATAAAGCGCTACAACTAGATCCCAATTCACCATATGCTTGGGGAGAACGGGGTCATATTCTGGGAAACTTGAAACGGTACGATGAAGCACTAGCTGCGTTAGACAAAGCAGTTGGGATTAAACAAGACGACGCGGAAGCTTGGTACAACCGAGGGATAATTTTAGAACAGATGCGGCGGTATGAGGAAGCAATAGGCGCATTTGACAGAGCAGCGCAGATTAAGCCAGACTACTCTCAAGCTTGGTATCGGCGCGGCGCAGTGTTAGAAAAAATGCGAAAATATGACGAAGCGATCGCTGCCTACGACAAAGCCATTCAAATTTGGCCTGCCAATACAGAAGCCATCGAGAATCGCAAGCGACTGAGCGGAAAATTAAAACGCTAACGCTCTATCTATTTTAAATTACTTTTTGTCACAATATCTTTTAGACCCAACCCGCAACCAACCACCCATGATTCTACAAGAAAAACAACAGCGAAACTGGCAACCCATCCTCAAACAATTTGCAGCCGTAGTCGGTAAAAACAGCGTCGTTCAACGTCGCGAAGAATTGCTAACCTACGAATGCGATGGACTCACCAGCTATCGAAAAAGACCAGCAGCAGTCGTGCTACCAAAAACCACCGAACAAGTAGCAGAAATCGTCAAAATTTGCCACCAAAATAACATTCCTTGGGTAGCGAGGGGGGCGGGGACGGGTTTATCTGGCGGTGCATTACCAGTAGAAGATTGCGTCCTCATCGTCACCGCCTTGATGAAGAAAATCCTCAACATCGACTTAGAAAACCAGCGGGTTGTAGTGCAACCTGGAGTGATTAATAACTGGGTTACCCAAGCCGTCAGCGGTGCCGGTTTCTACTACGCACCCGATCCTTCCAGTCAAATTATCTGCTCAATTGGTGGCAACGTTGCCGAAAATTCCGGCGGCGTTCATTGTCTCAAATACGGCGTCACCACTAACCACGTCATGGGATTAAAATTAGTCCTTCCCGACGGTTCAATTGTCGATGTCGGTGGCCCAGTTCAAGAAATGCCAGGATATGACCTAACGGGTTTATTTGTTGGTTCCGAAGGCACGCTAGGAATAGCCACAGAAATTACTTTAAGAATCCTCAAAACAGCCGAATCAATTTGCGTTTTACTAGCTGATTTTACCACAATTGAAGAATCCGGAGCCGCCGTTTCAGATATTATCGGTTCTGGGATAATTCCCGCCGGTATGGAAATTATGGATAATCTCAGCATCAACGCTGTAGAAGATGTAGTCGCCACTGGCTGCTATCCCCGCGACGCTGGCGCTATTTTGCTCGTAGAAATAGACGGATTGGAAGTAGAAGTAGCGACGAATAAACAGCGCATTGCCGAAATTTGTAAAAAGAACGGCGCGCGCAACATTACCACGGCAAACGACGCAGAAACCCGATTAAAATTATGGAAAGGACGGAAAGCCGCCTTCGCCGCCGCCGGACACGTTAGCCCAGATTATTACGTGCAAGATGGGGTAATTCCGCGCACCCAGTTATCTTTTATTTTGCGAGAAATAGAGGAATTGAGTCAGAAATACGGCTATCGCGTCGCGAATGTATTCCACGCCGGAGACGGGAACTTACACCCACTGATTCTTTACGATAACTCCGTACCGGGAGCATTGGAAAAAGTTGAAGAATTAGGCGGAGATATTCTGAAACTTTGCGTACAAGTTGGCGGTAGTCTATCTGGAGAACATGGAATTGGCGCAGATAAACGCTGTTACATGTCAGATATGTTTAACGAGATTGACTTAGAAACCATGCAATGGGTAAGAGAAGTTTTCAATCCCCAAGGTTTAGCCAATCCGGGTAAAATGTTCCCCACACCTCGCACCTGTGGAGAAGCCGCGCGCGCCGTTCAAACTGAGAAAAAATTTGAGAACTTAGAGGTGTATTAAATGAGAAACCCGGTTTCTTGAAGAAACCGGGTTTCTGGGGAGAGTCATTAGGGGAAGAATGTCCGTAATAAGAGAAGCTTGCGATCGCATCCTGAATTGCTTACAGAAGTATTCTCCTTGGGATGCTGAACGGTTTCAACCAGGGCTTTCTCGCTGCTCACATTCATGTTAAACGAGATCGGCAACTTGCCAAGTTTTGGCTTATTCCTGTATCTCTGGAAAAGAATCGAGGTTTCAAAGACCACGAGTTAAACCAAATAGCTCGGCTTGTGGAGGAACACCAACAAACTTTACTGGAGGCTTGGCATGACTACTTTGATACTTGAGACAGAACCCCTTGCAACTAAAGTCACTGTGACAGATGAAAAGTTGATTGTAGACTTAGCTGATGGTCGCAGTTTAATTGTCCCCTTAAGTTGGTATCCTCGCTTGTTGCACGGTTCCCCAGATGAGCGACAAAATTGGCAG
This sequence comes from uncultured bacterium, assembly GCA_964463555.1. Classification (GTDB taxonomy): domain Bacteria; phylum Cyanobacteriota; class Cyanobacteriia; order Cyanobacteriales; family Aerosakkonemataceae; genus Microseira. Next base: position 9,293 of record CAYXCW010000046.1, on the reverse strand, counting down.
CTACTGGGAGACGGTTACGCAATTGAATGGACTGATTTAGACGAACATATTGGAATTGAAGGCTTGCTAGCTGGTAGAAAAAGTGTTGAAAGTCAGAGATCCTTTGAACGTTGGTTAGCTACTAGAACCACGAGGTGAACTATGCAGGATGAACAAACTTCAATCTGCCATTTTCAGGCATAGTCTGCTATGTTTCTCAAAATTCTATTTTCTGCGGTTAATCCAGTCTTCGCCACCAGGCAACTGTGCTAAATGTTCCTCAATTAGCGCGGGTAATTCTTTGGGAGAATGGGTATAAGTCAGAGCGAGTAGTTTAGTTGCTATTTGAATTAATTGAGGTTTATCTAACATTTCCGCTAGTTGAGAACGGGTATATTTTCCGTTCATGACTTCTTCACTTGCATCGGCGATCGCATCCTCAAGCACTGCTTCATCAATCAAGTTTTCCCATTCATCTTCATTGATGTAGTAAGAAGTTTTATTATCTTTAAGATTTAGCTTTTTAATTTCTCGGATTGAGTTCCGAATCGAATTAGCCCAAGACGCTGTTAACCGTTGCTCAATTTGGTTTTTAATCAAGTGAATCATCAAAATGAGCAGATAAGATTGAATTGTCCGCAAAATTGCTTGTTTGCTCATTCCTTCTAACTCATCTACAATTGCCAATGCATCGTTGTATCGACCTTCTAAGATACTGGTTCTTAAATCTATAAGTTCTTGTGTCATATTTTTTGACCTCTTCAGCCTAGTTTATTATTTAGACACGTTGCTCGTATCTATTATTGTACTTTCTTCAAGTGTAGAAGTTTATTTATTGATTATACCATCAAGCTAAAGGCAGGAAAAATCGAAAAATACTGCCTTTTCCTAACTTACTTTCTACCTCAATTTGACCGCCTTGGAGTTCGACTAACCGACGGGTAATCGCCAAACCAATGCCGGTTCCTCCAGAATGCCTAGCACGAGATTTATCGGCTCTAAAAAAGCGTTCAAAAATATGGGGTAAATCTTCAGGTGAAATGCCAGATCCTGTATCGCTTACTGCAATCCAAAGCTTACCGGGTTCAGTCCAAGCATTCAGCGTAATCGAACCCGCTTCAGTATAGCGCACGGCGTTACCCAAGAGATTAACCAGTACCTGTTCTACTCGGTCAATATCTGCTAATACCAAAGGCAACTGGGGAGAGCAATTTAATTGCAAAACCGGGCCATCTTCCAGCAGTTGATCGGCAAATCTTTGTACCAATGACTTGAATAAAGGCAGCAAATTAACGGGTTTTAATTTAATTGGTAAATAACCCGCTTCGGCTTTTGAAAGTTCTTGCAAATCGTTGACTAACCGTTCTAAACGCTTTGTTTCTTTGGCTAATTGCTGATAAATTTCTGGCGTTGGATCGATGCTACCATCTGCTAATTCTTCCAAATAACCGCGAATTACTGTTAGCGGGGTTCGCAATTCGTGGGTTAAATCTCCTATTAGTTCTCGCCGTCTTTTTTCTACCCCTTCTAAACTCGATGCCATGCGGTTGAAACTAACACCTAATTGGTTCAGTTCTGGAATTTCAATTGCAGGCATTCGCTCTTTCATTTTTCCAGAGGCGAATTTTTGGGTAATATTTTCCATTTGGTTCAAAGGTTGCATAATCCGCTTCGATACCCAATAACTCAATCCACCCGCAGCGGTAGCACCCGCAATCACTGACCAAAAAGTTGTCCGACTCCAGGCAATTTCAAACCCTTGTACTAAGCGGGTGCGATCGTAAAATAACCCCGAATTAGTATCTTCGATTTGTTCCAATTGCACGATAAAAAAGCGAGGGGAATATACTTTCCCAATGATTACGAGGCTGCCTACTCCGACTAGCATCACTAGGAGGTGGGAAAAAAATAAGCGATCGCGCAAACCAAACTTAGCCATAATTTGAGATTTGAGATTTGAGATTTTAGATTGGGGATTGGGGATTGGGGATTTGGGATCGCAGGTTAAATCTGAAATCTGCCATCTCAAATCTCAAATTCCTCATTAACAGTGATTTGGATCTTCAAATTTATAACCGACGCCGATTACCGTTTTAATAAAAGTGGGATTTCCCGGATCTGGTTCGACTTTTTTCCGCAGTCTGGCTACGTGAGTATCTACCACCCGTTCATCCCCAAAAAAGTCATCGCCCCAAAGTTTATCAATCAATTGAGTGCGGTTCCAAACTCGATTTGGTTGACTGACAAACGTACTTAAAAGATTAAATTCCAACGCCGTTAAGTCTAAAGTTTCCGATTGATTGGCATTCAGATGGCGGGAAGCCGTGCGCTGGTCTATATCAACGGTAAAATGTTGGGTGCGATAAACCAAACTTTGTGCGCTGTGACGGAGACTGCGACGCAATAATGCTCTTACCCTCGCAACCAATTCTCTGGGACTAAATGGTTTAACTAAATAATCATCTGCGCCTGTAGATAAACCAATTACTCGGTCAATTTCTTCGCCTTTTGCTGTTAGCATTAAAATATAAGGGTCTTTCGCTCCTGGTTTTTGCCGGATGCGGGCGCATACTTCCAAACCATCCAAACCAGGCAACATTAAATCGAGGACGATCAGATCGGGTTGCATTTCCTGAAATAATTGTAATGCGGTCAGTCCGTCCCCGCATCGCTGACAGGAAAAGCTTTCGGCTTCTAATGCCCTTTGGATCAGTTTGGAGATTTCTGGTTCGTCTTCAACAATTAAGATTTTCATCTTTAGAATTTACAGTTTCAAAGTTGAGATTGAATTTACTTCTTCCCTGCTATCAAAATACCTATTTAACTAACCGCAGAGGTACAGAGAACGCAGAGAGAAGAGAAAAGAGAAGAAAAGATAGGTAATCTGAAAGTGGGAAGGTAGTTATTTTAAATATAGCGCTGATTGACTGCAAAGTTACTAAAGTTTTACAATCAAGGGGAGTCATGGGGGATGGAAAACCGTTTATCCTATGACGTATAACCCATGACTTTCCCAGCAAAATATGGCAGCAGGACAACACAACTTTATTCTGGATCTGACATTGGTGCTGGGATCTGCGGCGGTGGGAGGTTATATTGCTAACCGACTGCGCCAACCTGTACTGATCGGCTATTTAGTCAGCGGTTTAATTATCGGCCCTTTTGGCCTCAAATTTTTGAGCGAAGTCGATCAAATTAAACCTTTGGCAGAAATTGGCGTCGCGTTTCTGTTATTCGCCCTTGGGGTTGAGTTCTCGCTAGCGGAACTTAAACGGGTAAAAGATATTGCGATTCAAGGCAGTTTATTGCAAATTGGTTTGACTATTGCTCTGGTAACTTTATTGACCAGTGTCATCGGTTGGGTGAATACGCCGATTCAGGGAATATTTCTGGGTGCGGTGCTTTCGCTTTCTTCGACTGCGGTTGTGCTGAAAACCCTCACCGAGCGCGGCGAAACTAATACCCTCCACGGTCAAGTAATGTTGGCGATTTTAATTGCCCAAGATTTGGCTTTAGGTTTGATGTTAGCAATTTTACCGGCACTGAATAACCCGGCTAATCTTGTCCCTGCATTGGGGGCAGCTTTACTCAAAGTACTGGTATTTTTAGCAGCAGCGATCGCAGCCGGTAAATGGTTAGTTCCCCTCTTAATTAAAAGCATTGCCGAAACTGAAAGCGGCGAGTTATTTCTGATTACCGTAATTGCCCTATGTTTGGGTGTAGCTTTAATTACTGCACAACTTGGCCTTTCGATTGAAATGGGGGCGTTTGTTGCTGGTTTAATGATTAGCGAAATTGATTATGCCGACCAAGCTTTAGCGAAAGTTCTGCCGATGAGAGATACGTTTGCTAGCTTATTTTTTGCCTCGATTGGAATGCTGATCGCCCCCGATGTTTTGATTGGTAATTTTGGGCAAATTTTGGGCTTGGTGGCGATGGTGATGCTGGGGAAAGCAGTAATTATTTTGCCAATTGTGATGAAATTTGGCTACTCGTTTAAAACCGCAGCGATCGCGAGTTTCGGACTGAATCAAATCGGGGAATTTTCCTTTGTTTTAGCTTTGGTAGGTTTGCAACAAGGGTTTATCGACCAAAGAAAGTATTTTCTATTAGTAGGAACGACAGCAATTACTTTATTACTAACTCCAGCGTGGGTGCGATTTGCTCCGGTTTTAGCCGATAAAATCGGCGAATTGCCCTTTTTATCCGATTACCTGCGTCGGTTTCGCGATACTAAAGATTTGTCGATTCCAGAAGGTTTTAAAGATTACGTAGTCGTCGCTGGATATGGGCGAGTAGGACAAACTATCGTCAATGTCTTGCAAGAACAGGGTCACCAAGTTTTGGTGATTGAAAATAGCGAAGCTGCGATTAAACGGTTAAAAAGCGAGCAAATTCCCTATATTTTTGGCGATGCAGATTCAGAGTTGGTGTTAGAAAAAGCACATTTAGAGAAAGCTAAAGCATTAGCGATCGCTCTCCCCGATCCGGCGAGTACCCGCTTGTTACTCAAACGCGCCTTAGAATTAGCCCCAGAGTTAGATATCGTCGCCCGTTCGCATCAAAATGATGAAATTGATATGCTGAGTCAGTTAGGCGCAAAAGAAGTGGTACAGCCGGAATTTGAAGCAGCTTTGGAAATTGCCGCGCATTTATTAGCAACTTTGGGCACTAACAGAACGATTATCTATTCAATTATCGATGGGCTGCGGAGCGATCGCTATCAAAATATTCGTCGCCAAGGTGCAAGACCAAAACCACAACCAGATTTGAGCGCCGCCGCACCAGAACTCAACCAAGAGTGGGTAACTTTGGATACCGCTTCCCCTCTAGTGGGAATGACGCTGGCGGCGGCAGATATTCGCAACTTGACAGGGGTCACGATCATGGCTATAGATCAGGCCGATGAAACTCTGTATTATCCACCTGCCAAGACAGTTTTAACTGCAAAAGACCGCTTGCTAGCAGTGGGAGAACGAAAAGAATTGGCAGCATTTAAAGATTTGGTCCAGGGTGGCTGCACAATCGGGGAAGGCTACCATCAGTGGGTGACGCTATCAGAAAACTCCCAACTTTTGGGAATGCCAATAGCTGATTTGCAAAGTCAATACAACCTGCGCGCGCAAGCAATTCGCAGACACGGTAAGTATGATTATAAAGTAGATGGTGCGGTGGTATTAGAGATAGGAGATTGCATCTTATTGCAAGGAGAACCGCCAAGTATCGAGGCCGTTGTCAAACTTGTTAAAAATGATGATTAATACCAATTTAAGTGTCGTTTGGGAGTGCGTGCGATCGCCCACCAAATCCCGTAAACTAAAAGTAGTAACCACCAGGCAAAAACCATGACGCTTACAGCCACAGAATATAAATACATAGAACTCGACGAACGCCATGTCCCAATAATTGCGGGAACTACAATGAAAGTTGTAGAATTAATCACCTCGGTAAAAGCTTACAACTGGACTCCAGAACAATTGCTGGAAAACTATCCTCACCTTACCCTGAGTAAAATTTATTCGGCATTGGCTTATTACTGGGATAATAAAGAAGAACTTGATGCAGATATGGAACGACGCTATCAATATGCTGAAAAAATGCGCCGAGAAGCTGGAGAATCTCCCATTGTTAAACAACTCCGCGCACAAGGATATATAAAGTGACGATAAATCTCTACATGAATTAGAACGTACCTCTCCCCATTACAGAGGGTTTGCGACGCCGAGATGTCGATGTTTTGACCGCGCAAGAAGATAACCGTGGAGGTACGCCAGACCCTATTTTACTTGACCGCGCTACCGAACTACAGCGCGTTATGTTTACGCAAGATGAGGATTTTCTAATCGAAGCAAACCGCCGTCAAGTTGAGGAGATAAATTTTTCTGGTGTTATCTACGCTCATCAACAAAATATTGATACTGGTGATTGTGTGCGGGATTTAGAAATTGTCGCTAAAGTCAACGAACCGGAAGATTTAGCAAACCAAGTTTTATATCTGCCTTGTAGTTTTACCTCCCAAATACCCAGAAACCCGGTTTCTTGAAGAAACCGGGTTTCTCAGTTTTTAACGGCAATAAGTCAGATAGCGAGAAGATACGTAACCCCGCATCGGAGCGGAAATCGGCACCCAGCCATTTGCACCGCGATTTACAATCGTAACGCGGGTTCCGTTGCGTAATTTGCCGATAATTCGACCGCCTGGGGTTGAACGCACATTCAGCGGCGTACCTTTAGTTACAACTCGGCGACACATGGAATTGTTTCTGACTGTAACCAGTTCCTCTTCAGCGGCATTTTGGTCAAATGAACGCGCCGTTGTAGTAGCATTGGCAGAAGAAATCAAAGCTAAACTAGGAACGGAGAGGGATAAAAATGCGATCGCTGCTAAAAAGTTTGTGCGGTAATTGATAGTTTTCATAAGGTTAAATCCTTAGTTTGTTTACTCTTTCATTCTCAGCAAGCTAACTAGAGTTTGGCAGTACCATTAGCGGGTACTTTTAATAGACTCAGATCTGGCACCATTCTCAACAATCCTTCAAAAGCCGGGTTTATTGACGAAAAATCTAGGCTTTCAAGCTGAGCTATTTGCAAGAAACTAAGGTGCTAGCCGCGGTGCAAGATCTGAGTAGAGATAGGTAACAAGGAGAGAAAAGCGGGATGGGTAACGCTGGATATGGAGCGAATTCAAGGGAAAATAGTACTATAACTGTTCGCCTGCTCAAACCATGAACAATTCATCGATTAAACAGTTACTCGAAGATCTGAAAAACCCCGATGACACGGTGCGCCAGGAGGCATCATCGGAATTGTGGCATCTCTGGTTTCGCCAAAAGGGTTTGCTGGGATTAGAACTACTACAGCAATCTCAAGCTTTTCTGGAGGCGGGAGAGTTGAAGAAGGCGGAAACCGTCCTGAATCAAGTTATTGCAGATATGCCAGACTTTGCGGAAGCTTGGAATCGCCGCGCGATCCTCTACTATATTCTCAGCCAGTATCGGAAAGCGATCGCAGACTGCCAAAGAACTCTGCAAATCGTCCCCTATCACTTCGGCGCACTCCACGGGATGGGGTTGTGTCACGTCGCACTGGGTGAGTATCGTCAAGCTATTCAAGCTTTCCACAAAGCGCTGCAAGTTCAACCTTATGCAATCGAAAATCAGCGGTGGATTTTAGAATGTACTGCTAAGTTAAGTTAGGTAATGGGTAATAGGTAATCGGTAATGGGTAATGGGAAAAATGACCAATTACCAATTACCAATTACCAATCACCAATTACCAATTACGCAACTGCAACAGGTTCCTGCACTTGTTCCTGTTTTGCTCGCTTGATGTTTTCTAGTTGTTGCAGCAGTTGCGCTCTCACTTCATAGCGATAATTAAAGAAGTGTTCCCCGACGCCTAAATCGGTCATGTAGTCATAAAATAGACGCGGTTTGATTAATGCGATCGCAATCATTTGCCACCAGAAACGCCACCGGGTTGAACGCACCACTCCCTGACGCCAACAAACTGACAAAAATAACCGCAATTCCTTCCTTGTAATTTTGGGCATCCACCGACCCCGCCAACCATTCATCATCATAAAATGACGGAAAGTCCGCTTCAAATATGGCATTGGTTCGTAAATGTTCCAGAAGGCGTCGATGTATTCTGCCACGATTTCTTCCACCGGGCGCGTCGGGGTAAAATTCATAATTGCACCTTGATGGAAAGTTCCCAAACCATCCACCAAACGCCCTTCCTGTTTCAATCGCGTCCACATTTGCGTATTCTGCAATGCCTGAAGCAAGCTAAATTGACCTTGGGGAATTCCCGTCGCTTCAATAAATTCTTGAATCCGCTTACCCGCACCCGGACGTTCGCCATCGAAGCCGATGATAAATCCAGACATAATTTGCAGTCCGGCTTTGGTAATTTTCTGGCAAGATTCAACCAAAGGATGGCGGGTATTTTGATTTTTATGGATACCCAACAGACTGGTTGTATCTGGCGTTTCAATGCCCATAAATACGATATTCATGCCCGCTTTTACCATTAGCTCGATCATTTCGTCATCTTCGGCTAAATTCAGCGATGCTTCTGTCAGCAAGATAAACGGATAATTCCGTTCCTGCATCCAAGGAATTAAGGCTTGTAAAAATATCTTGGCGTTGCGTTTATTGCCGATAAAATTATCATCCACAACAAACACGTATCTATGCCAACCCATCTTGTAAAGAACTTCTAATTCCCCTAACATCTGTTCCGGCGTCTTCGTGCGCGGTTTGCGTCCGTATAAGTTAATAATGTCGCAAAATTCGCACTGGAACGGACATCCCCGCGAAAACTGTACCGTAATTGCTAAATAAGCCTCTAAATCGAGTAAATCAAACCGGGGAATCGGCGTTTGAGTCACATCGGGTTTTTCCGGCGAACGGAAAATCCCGCGTTCGTCTCCGCGTTCCAATGCTTCCAGGAACATGGGGATTGTGCATTCACCTTCATCGAGGATCAAATAATGTGCGCCAGATTCCAATGCAAACTCCGGTACGGAAGTCGGGAATGGCCCGCCCACGGCAACTTTTTTACCCAAGGCGACGCCTTTTTGAATTAATGCCCGAAAATCCGCCTTTTGCACAATCATGGCGGAGATAATAACCATGTCGCACCATTCCCAGTCGGCTGCGGTTTCCCGCCGCACATTGCGATCTGCAAACCGGATTTCCCAGTCTTTCGGCAGCATCGCGGCAACGGTAATCAATCCTAACGGCGGATTGGTCGAGCGTAAACCGGCTAAATTCAGCGTTTCTTGATAAGACCAGAAGGAATTGGGAAAATGGGGCCAGATTAGTAAAGCTTTCATCTCAAAAAACCCCGCTAGTTTGGATTTTGACCTTTGGATAAGGGATATTCCCTGCTCATTCGCTCTCAAATCGGGCGGAAAGCGGGGCGGGGATTACCGCTTTTCCAAAAAACCGATTCGGCGAAAACGAAGCCGACAAATCGCGATCGCACCCGTAAAACGATAAAATATAAAGAAATAATTTAGTTCCCCGCTGCCTTGACATATATCATCCAAAAGATAGATTTTTAGGTAAATTTTTGTTAAAAGCAAGAGTAGTGTGGTATAATAGACGCCTTGCCATTGAGAAAACCTGCGGTTGTCGCGCCAAACAATGTCAAACTAGATAGGGAATGGGTAATGGGTAATCGGTAATGGGTAATAGACCTCTGGAAAAAACAAACTCGATCGCAGAAGTCTAATGCGCGCGATCGCACACCCAATTACCAATTACCAATTACCAATTACCAATTACCAATTACCAATTACCAAT
>CAYXCW010000045.1:23932-52647 GCA_964463555.1 uncultured bacterium | reverse complement strand
CTACTAATTCGCGTTATCATCTCGCGAATCAGCTTTCTTTTGTCCAAAGTCCAAATATAACTGAAACATCAGCGATCGCAAAGCTTCTGCGTTGCACCGATTCCCGCTCAGTAAATCGCTCTGACTAGAATAAGCAGATGCACCAAACTTCTCAGTATATTCAACTACGCAGAAACTGAAGGTAATAATTCCTATTTAATTATATTCTTTCGATTTACATACTATCCTGAAAAAATGTTAAATTCAAGTAATTTCAGTAAAATCGCGTAAAAGCTGGATTCAGTATAAAAACGGATATAATGCAGAAATTAGCGCCTAAAAGTCTCAAAATTGCCCGATTTTACGCTGCGATATAGCCTGACCCGAAAGGCGAGCGATCGCAAAATTACGTAAGCAATCAATGTATCGCAGTTAACTATGCTTTGATGCAAGCAATGGCTTTGGGCGATGGGATAGCTCAATCAAATAAATGATTTCGTAACATTATGATTGATAAAAATTCAATAATTACAGTAATATTACTACCACAAGATTAATAATTTGTGAAAAAAACTACAGAACCAAGCGCCAATAAATAATACAATTAATAGATCTGCTCAATGGGAAAACAGCCGTCTTCGATCTAAACCCAGCTAAAGCCAGATGTTTGAGCAGTTGAATTAGACAATATTGCAGTTAGCGAATTCAAAGGAACAGGTAGTGAGCGTAGAAACTTTAGTTGACAACCCCCAAATCCCGGCAGAATCAGCGCCCGTGCTGTCGGCAGCGTTCGATTCAGCCAATTTTGACCAATCGGTGATGTCCACCTACGCGCGTTTTTCCCTGGCATTGGAACGAGGCGAGGGTTGTCGCGTTTGGGATACTCAAGGACGAGAATATTTAGATTTTGTCGCCGGAATTGCCACTTGCACTTTAGGACACGCTCACCCAGCAATGGTTGAAACCGTAACCAGGCAAATTCAAACCTTGCATCACGTTTCTAACTTGTATTATGTCCCCGTGCAAGGACAATTGGCGAAGTGGTTAATCGACCATTCTTGTGCCGAGCGGGCGTTTTTCTGCAATTCGGGTGCCGAAGCAAATGAAGGGGCGATTAAATTGGCGCGGAAATACGCCCACACGGTTCTAGATATCGAGTTTCCGGTAATTTTGACCGCGCACGCCAGTTTTCACGGGCGCACGCTAGCGACGATTACAGCCACGGGTCAGCCGAAGTATCAAAAGAATTTTGACCCCTTGATGCCGGGATTCCATTACGTGGAATATAACGATATTGAAGCGATTCGGAATGCGATCGCCGAAATCGATGAAGGCGATCGCCGCGTCTGTGCAATTATGCTGGAAGCGTTGCAAGGCGAAGGCGGCGTCCGTCCGGGAGAAAAAGAATATTTTCAACAAATACGCCAAATTTGCGACGAAACTGGCATTTTACTGATTCTCGATGAAGTGCAAGTCGGAATGGGACGCACGGGCAAATATTGGGGCTATGAAAATCTGGGAATTGAACCGGATATTTTCACCAGTGCCAAAGGATTGGGCGGCGGGATTCCCATCGGCGCGACATTGTGCAAAGCCAAGTGCGATGTTTTCCAACCCGGAGATCACGCCAGCACGTTTGGCGGCAATCCTTTTGCTTGTGCGGTGGCATTGACGGTGTGTCAAACGCTGGAAAAAGAGAACCTGCTGCAAAATGTGCAAGCACGCGGCGAACAATTAAGAGAAGGATTGAGAGCGATCGCATCCAAATACCCAGATAAAATCACCGAAGTACGCGGCTGGGGTTTAATTAACGGCATGGAATTAAACGCCGATATAACACTAACTTCAGCCGATATCGTCAAAGCAGCGATGGCAGAAGGCGTATTATTAGTACCAGCAGGGCCAAAAGTTGTCCGGTTTGTACCGCCTTTGATTGTCAGCGCCGAGGAAGTTACGCAAGCATTGCAAGCGGTGGAAAAAGCGATGGTTTCTTTGATAGCTTCAACAGTTGACAGTTGACAGTTGAGAGTTGAGAGTTGACGCAAAGAAACCGGGTTTCTGTGAAAAATCATTTCTGAAATGAAAGATCCTCGAAGAAACCCGGTTTCTAAGAGCGGGGAAAAAGGGAAAAGTTCTGCTCATACTCCCCCTTTCCCAATATCATGTCCGCCCAATTGCCCATAATAAAAAAACATCACTCTGTTGTTGCGTAGGGACACGGCATTATATATATCTCGCATAAACAATGGACGTCGATCTTGCCGTGTCCCGGCTGCTAATTATGGGTAATCGCCCGGATATGGTAAAAGAGATTTATAGTGACTAAGATGACGGAACAGCAAGGATCAAAGCAAGAGTCGCTATTAAAGAAGCGTAGAGAAGAGTTGGGACTGACTCAAAGAGATGTTGCTGTTGCCATTGATGTCTCTGTCCAAACGATCAGTAACTGGGAGACGGGACGCTATAAAGAAGCGAAACTGACTCTGGCTCAAGTCAAAGCTTTATGTAAGGTATTAAAGTGGAATGTAGACGATCTACCTGATGATTTTAGAGCGCCTGAGTCGTAAATTTGCTAAAAGCGCCAAACGATCAAGCAACCCGCTGCAACCAGAAACCGGGTTTTTTTGTATATCTCTGGCTTCCAAACCAACAATGTTTCTTAGAAACTCGATTTCTTTGCGTAATTTATCAGTACAAAAATTACCATTTCTACAAAAATCTATAATCTATACTATTAACCCAGATAAATTCAGCGATCGCGCTCTACATATGCTATTCACAAAACATCCTGTGTAAAAATACTGAGTTAGTCACGATATTGCGATTTATAAATCACGAATATCCTCTAGGCATTTCATCTTGTCTAAAACTATAATTAACCCAAATAGATTTTGATGTAATCCTGAACAAAAGTAAATAATTATTACCGTTTTTAGGGGAAAAATAATGATTGCGAGCCAGACGGTTGCTGAAACTAGAACTGACAATGCTGCTCAAATAATAATTAAAGATAGACGGGAATACAATAGTTGGGTTGCGAGTGAAACGCTAGAAGATTATGCCTTGCGCTACACTCCCAAATCTTTCCGCAAGTGGTCAGAGTTGCTGGTTGCCAATACAGCGATTGGTGGAATTTCTTTTTTAGCCTTAGAAGCGATTGGGGGTTCAATAGCGATCAGCTATGGTTTTGCCAATTCCTTCTGGGCGATTATTGTTGTGGGCGCGATTATTTTTCTGGCGGGTATTCCGATTTGTTACTACGCCTCGAAATATAACATCGATATGGATTTGCTAACGCGAGGCGCGGGATTCGGTTACATTGGCTCCACGATTACTTCGCTGATTTATGCTTCATTTACGTTTATATTTTTCGCCCTAGAAGCGGCAATCATGTCCCAGGCGCTAGAACTGTATTTTCACCTACCTTTGCCCATCGGTTATCTTGTTTGTTCTTTAATTATTATTCCTTTGGTATTCTTTGGGGTAACTCTGATTAACCAGATCCAATTATGGACGCAACCTTTATGGTTAATCTTGATGATTGCCCCTTATATTTTTGTGCTATATAAAGAACCTGCTGCGCTTTCTAATTGGTTCAGCTTTGCGGGAAAATCGACTAGCGGTGCTGCTTTCGATCCGCTTTTATTTGGTTCTGCGGCTACCGTATCTTTTTCTTTAATTGCCCAACTGGGAGAGCAAGTAGATTATCTGCGCTTTCTACCCGATAAAACCAAAAAAAATCGAACTTGGTGGTGGTTGGCTGTGATTTTAGCAGGCCCCGGCTGGATTATTTTGGGGGGAGCAAAACAGTTAGGTGGTGCTTTTCTCGCGTCTTTAGCTGTCAGTCATGGCGTCAGTTTTACCAAAGCAGTAGAACCAATTCAAATGTATCTAGCTGGGTATGAAGCGATATTTTCCAATCCAGGGATAGTTTTAACCGTCGGCACGCTGTTTGTGGTTATTTCTCAGATTAAAATTAACGTCACCAATGCTTATGCCGGTTCCTTAGCTTGGTCAAACTTCTTTTCCCGAGTAACGCACAGCCATCCGGGAAGAGTGGTATGGCTGGTGTTTAACGTAGCGATCGCGCTAGTGATGATGGAACTCGGCGTCTTTGCTACCCTAGAGAAGGTTTTGGGACTGTACTCGAATGTTGCGATCGCTTGGATTGGTGCCTTGGTGGCTGACTTAGCCATCAACAAACCCCTGGGAATCAGTCCCTCCTATATCGAATTTAAACGCGCTTATCTCTACAACATCAATCCTGTCGGATTTGGTTCCATGCTGGTGGGTTCCTTGGTTGCGATCGCTGCCTTCGTTGGTGCATTTGGCCCCCTTGCTCAAGCTTACTCCCCTTTCATCGCCCTGGGTTTAGCCTTTATTTTAGCTCCAATTATCGCCATTTTGACTCAAGGGAAATACTACATCGCCAGAGAGAATGTTTTGCTCAAAAATACAATTGCTCATTCTCTGCAATGTGCAGTTTGTGGAGGAGAATACGAACCACAAGATATGGCCTATTGTCCAGTATATGACGGTCATATTTGCTCTTTATGTTGTAGTTTAAACAGTCGATGCCACGATATTTGCAAGCATTCACCGATTACCACAAACCGAACAAATAAAATCCAGATTCAAAGTATTTTAACGAAGAAAATATCCCCCCATATGGGATTAAGAGTATTAAAATTTATCAGAACTTTTTCTGTGTTATCAGCAACAGTAGGAGCCTGTTTAGGAATAATTTATTATCAAGAAATTTGGCTCTCTCCAGAAATGGCATTGCTTGCCAATGCACTTTTAGGAACCTTCCTCAAATTATATGCTGCCTTCCTAGTTTTGATTGGAATTGGCACTTGGTGGTTAGTGCTGGCGCAGGAAAGCCGCGAGTTAGCAGAAGCAGAACTCGACAAGCAAAATCTCCAGATGCAACAAGAAATTATAGAACGGAAGAAGACAGAGATTGCCTTGCGGAAGTCTGAATCAAAACTAATCAATCAAGCCAAAATCCTCCAGAAAACCTTGCACAACTTGAACCAGACCCAAGCGCAACTGATTCAAACGGAAAAAATGTCCAGTCTCGGTCAATTAGTCGCGGGTGTTGCTCACGAAATTAATAACCCAATCAACTTCATTTATGCTAATATCACTCATGTAACAGAATACAGTAATAATCTGCTTGAATTAATCAAGTTGTACCAACAATACTATCCCAATATCGATCCAGAAATTGAAAATTTACAGTCAGAAATAGATTTAGAGTTTTTGCGGGAAGATTTACCAAAAATGCTTGCTTCTATGAAAGTAGGAGCCAACCGCATCCGCGAAATTGTCTTAACATTGCGTAATTTCTCGCGCTTAGATGAAGCCGAAATGAAGCCGGTAAATATCCATGAAGGCATTGATAGCACGCTATTAATTTTGCAGCATCGCCTCAAAGCAAAATCCGAGCGAGGCGAAATTAAAATTATTAAAGCCTACAGGGATTTACCTCAGATCGAATGTTATGCTGGCAAGCTCAACCAGGTGTTTATGAATATCTTGAGCAATGCTATCGATGCTTTAGAACAAAAGCAAAAGGAAGCAGCAAAGGAAAAGCAATCTCTTCCTTCTCCCTGCCTGCTGATCGCTACTGAAATGATTGACAAAGATTGGGTCAGAATTAGTATCAAAGATAATGGGATAGGCATGTGTGAAACTGTAAAATCTAGACTGTTCGATCCATTTTTTACCACCAAACCAGTCGGTCAAGGAACGGGATTGGGATTATCCATCAGCTATCAAATTATTGTCGAGCATCACGGCGGTAAGTTGCGATGTGTATCCACGCCAAACAAAGGAACCGAGTTTCAGATTGAAATTCCGATTCGCCAAAGTTAAATTGCTAATTGCTAATTGCTAATTGTTAATTGGTCTATTACTAGGTTTGTTGGATTTAACTAGCAACTTAAGCAATTAGACTTTGACGAACCATCCCCGCCGATACATACCATAAGCGACAACCCACCAGAATAATAATGTCACTAGGGCAAATAATAACGATCCGTTCATCCCACCCGCCCAAGATGCGAAAATGTTTTCGTAAATCCAGGTAAAGGTGGATGAAGATTTTTCACCCGTGCCGATTGTGGTTTTAACTAAAATTTTGATCGCTAAAACTGAAGCAACGAAGATAGCGATCGCATTCATCCCCATCACCGCAAAAGGTTTTCCCCAACGGCGAATTTTACGCACTTCGATTAATTCATAACAAGCTGCAAATACTAGCAACGCCCATCCGGCGGTAAACATAACGTATGAACTCGTCCACAGTTTTTTATTAATCGGAAAAACCGCATCCCATACAATGCCGATAACTAAACTGCCCAGACCAAACAATACCAAATCCATGCTCGTATTTGAATCCATCCGGCGCTGACGCAGCCATTCTCCGGTAAAATAACCTGATAAAACTGTAACTACGGCGGGTAAAGTACTAAAAAGCCCTTCCGGATCTCCCAGAGAATTGTAACCATCTGCCCGATATAAATGAGCCATTGGTATTATTAAACGGTCGATATAAGCGCCGAAGTTACCTTCCCGCGTTAACACATTGGCACCGTATCCAGGAACCGGAATCAGTGTCATCGCTATCCAATATCCCACGAGTAAGAATATCCCTAATCCCCATAGTGCTTTTCTTGGTAGCTTGAGGACAGCGAGGGATGCTAGTAAGTAGGCAACGCTGATGCGCTGCAATACACCCATGAGGCGGATTTTCTCCCAGTTATAATTCCAAAAACCGTTGAGGAATATACCCAAAGCGAACAGGATTAAACTGCGGCGCAATACCCGCCAGTAGACAGAAGCGGGAGGATTTGCCCCTGCTTCGACGTACTGAGAAAAAGAGAAAGCGATCGCTACCCCCACAATAAACAAAAAGAAGGGAAACACCAAATCCGCCACAGTACACCCATTCCAGTCCGCATGTGCCAAAAATGGATACACTCGATCCGCTACACCAGCCTGATTTACCAAAATCATGCCAGCGATCGCTATCCCCCGAAACACATCCAGGGATATTAAGCGCGTAGATAGTTGATTTTGCTCTTGTGTCATAGGAAAGGAGGCGACCGACAACCCGATCTTTATAGCGTCGCATCTTAACTTGTTATTAGCCGTTGGCAACAACCAGAAACATCTCTTTGCCCACAGGAGGCAGGAGGGCAAGAGCGAATAACTGCATCTATCACCTCAAGTATCGCCGTTCGTAAAAATACGTAACCGTATCTGAAACTACTCAACCTCGAGCTGTAGTTTCTGTATAGGGAAGCACGGCTAAAAGATGTGCTTGCTCAAAGCATCTCGAACGAAAACTAATATTTCTATCTTGTCTAAGCTCTGCTGTGGGGGATTGCCCCTCGCCGCGCGATCGCTTAGTTATATGTTTTAGATCGCACTTTTTATGTGCGCGAAATCACTTAAAAAACCGATTGCGATCGCCAGCGATCTAACATCGCATCACACATGACAAGGGAGAAATTACGGATATTAGGAATATGGTCAGATAAAACTTCTATTGTTTGCGCTAGGATGTCAAGTTATAGTAATCTGAATCCTAATTTTTAAGCTTTTCAAGGCATTATTACCTAAAGCATCTACAAATTAAGAACTTGGAAAGCCCCGCCTGGGGCAAAGGTAGGAAAAATGTTTAATCCCACTCAATTACTCGTCAAAGACTTTGCCAACCAGTTGGGGGAAGGTTATCGTCGCACCTACGGAGGGCTGAAACCCGATTACGTAGATATACTGATCTGGACGGCTCATATGGCACTAGAAAATATCGCCACCAGCGACGCACTATATCACAATGTCGAACATACGATTTTGGTGACTTTGACGGGGCAGGAAATTCTTCAGGGCAAGCACATTCGCGAAGGCGGAGTATCTCCAGAAGATTGGCTGAATTTTATCATCTCCTTGTTGTGCCACGATATTGGTTATGTCAAGGGAGTCTGCCGCGCTGACAATTCGGGTGCCAGTTTATACGCCAAGGGAATCAACGGCGAGATGGTTGAATTGCCAGCAGGTTGTACCGATGCGAGTCTGACTCCTTATCACGTAGATCGGGGTAAGTTGTTTATCGATGAGCGATTTGGCGGTCACAAACTAATCGATACTGAAACCATCAAGCGCAATATCGAATTAACTCGTTTCCCGGTGCCGCCGGATGAGGGGCATCAAGATACGCTCAATTTTCCCGGTTTAGCTCGTGCGGCGGATTTAATCGGTCAGTTGGCTGATCCCCGCTACCTGCAAAAAATCAGCGCTTTGTTCTACGAATTTGAAGAAACGGGGGCGAATAAAGCGCTGAAATGCCAAAATCCGGGAGATTTGCGGCGCAATTATCCCAGTTTCTTCTGGAATGTGGCCTATACCTACATGGAAGATGCGTTGGACTATTTGGAAGTAACGCAAGAAGGTCAGCAGATTTTGGCTAATCTGTTTGCCAATGTGTTTCGCGTCGAACGCGATCAGCATCAAAGTACAAAGGGTTTGCCGGTTCAAAAGCAGAGATCTCGTCCTTTGTCTGAGGCGATTCACGACAGGGAACCGAGTTCTTCCCCTTTGCGTTTGATTCGGATTTAAGTTGAGCGATCGCTCAGTTTGAGTTTACCTGCTTAACTGCTACGGTGAGCGATCGCTTTTGACGCCTGTAAAAATACTGTTTTATTAACCGCAGAGGGATCGATTGAGGCAGAAACCCGGTTTTTCCAAAAAACCGGGTTTCTTTAAAGGATTAATTATCGTCATCGAAGTCTGAAAACATAGCTTCTAGGTCGCGGTATCCACTCAGTATACGAACAACCTCGATACCGTTTTCAATTGGACAAGGGCCGCTCTTTTGGGGTGAGGGTGCGATCGCTCGCTTTGAAAACAATGAATATCCCACCTGGGATACAATTCCCAGGCGGGATGGCGTACCGCGAGGTGCTTCGCGCTATCGCTCCCAATTCACTCCATAAACAATCTCAAATTCTGCTAAAGGTAGCATCTGCCGAAGAATTTTTAGATAAGCTTCGGCATCGTTTCGACGACGGAAACGGGCAATTAACCGTCTTTGCAGGTTGGGCAAATGGCGATAAATCTCCCAAGGACTCAGTTGCTTTTGGTAACTCATGGTTTTGTGGTATTAAACAAAATGAAACAATAAAAAGCAAGGGCAAGTTGGCAACCAGCGCTTTGCTTGGTTGCCTGCCCTTTTTCACCCTTTACATAGACATATTGTCTAGACTTGAAAGCTTTTTGTCAATAGGTCTAGACAGTTTGTCATAAACAGTGCATGATCAAGCGCAGAAAAGCCCTAGAAGAAGCAGGCGAGTCGCCGTTAAAGAAATTGAGAGAAGAGTTTGGTATGTCTCAGGAGGAGTTTGCCAGGGCGATTGGCACTTCGGCGAGAACGGTTAGCCGTTGGGAAGCGGGGGATAATATTCCTACGTTTACAATTGCTCAAATGAAGGCTTTGGATCGGTTGTTGCGATCGCGCGCCAAAACGTTGGACGATTTACCTGATGAGTTTGGCCCAACTGGGCAAGTATCATAATGGTCGCAGAACTGGTGGAGCTTCTATTCCCTCTCAGCCTTAAACAATGGAGGTAAAAAGCGTGGAAAGTTTAACCCAAATGCAGGCATTTGAAGCGATGGTGCTATTCCTCGACGACTATTATGAACGCACCAAGGCGGATGAAATTGGGGCATTGCTTGGTAGTTTACAAATTGTTGGAGATGGAATGCCAGCAGATCCCGCGGCGTGGGAAGATTGGATGAAATGTATCCAGAAAGTGCTGAGTGAAACTCCCTCACTTCTTAAGTAGGAAAGCTTAGCTAATTTCCAGGCTCAGCATCATACACACTAACCTGGGTTACCAGTCGCAATCTGACTCAAGTTGCTGACCTGGAAAAAATGAAGCATCTACTGTTTGAGCGAGTTCGTAAGGGCATTGTTGAGGAAAATCTTTATAACTCAAAGATGTTTCGCGCACAGCTAAATCTAAAGCATTCTGGTAAGCTTCTTCTAAAGCTTCAGGTAAATAAGGTTTCAAGCTAGGACTTTGGTTAAGCAGCTTTAAAATTTGACGCCTCTGTTCGCGAATTGTGGCAAACCAGCTTTTAGAACGTTTGTCGGATTGAAACTCCCACTTCAGCAAATGTCCTAATAAAATCCCTAAACGATTTTCAAGTTCCCGCCGCTCTTGTTTTCCCAAAGTCTCTATCTCGTCAGCTAAATTTGAGGCATCCAAACAGTTCCATTTTCCATCTCTGAGGAACTTCGCCTGCTCTTGCGTCCAAGCGTAATAATCTTTCTCGTACAATTCGCCAGACTCACTGGGTAAGCTGAGTTCCACAAGGCTTGCCTCACTCGCGCATAGTTCGATTGTGGCGTACTTTGAGATCTGCGAACACATGCCCACAGGTTAAAACCTGCGGCTATACAAACGAAGCCTGCCTACGCAGGCTATTAGTCCGCGCAGGCGGACTTTGTTCCTATAGCCGCAGGCTTCAGCCTGCGGCTATCATTCCAGCCAATCGATGCAAAAACAAAATAGGCACGATTCCTATACCGCATAATATACAAATTTTTGTAACAGAAAATACAAAATTATCTGAATTTAGCAGGTTTCATAAGTCGTATAAGCGAACAAAATCCCTAATTTTGTAAAAAAATGACTGTTAAAAAGAACCTAGTTGTCATCGGCAACGGCATGGTAGGACATAAGTTCCTAGAGCAGATGATAGCTAAGAATGCAACCCAAAAATGGAATTTGATAACCTTTTGCGAAGAACCGCGCGTCGCTTACGATAGAGTCAACCTCAGCGGTTTCTTTGCGGGAAAAACGGCGGCAGATTTATCTTTAGTCGAACCGGGATTATATCAAGAAAACGGTATTCAAATTTATATAGGCGATCGCGTAGTTGAAATTAACCGGGAAGATAAAACGGTTCTATCTGCCAATGGAGTAACGGTTAACTACGATAAAATTGTCCTGGCAACGGGTTCCTATCCTTTTGTGCCGCCGATTAAAGGCAAGGATGTGCCGGGAACTTTTGTTTATCGCACGATTGAAGATTTAGAGGCGATGTCTGCCTATGCCAAAACCTGTAAAACGGGTGTGGTTATCGGCGGCGGGTTACTCGGTTTAGAAGCAGCAAACGCGCTGAAAAATTTGGGTTTAGATACCCACGTGGTTGAATTTGCCCCGCGACTGATGCCGGTACAAATAGATGACGCGGGTGGCAGCATTCTTCGCCGCAAAATTGAAGAGTTGGGAATTGGGGTTCATCCGAGTAAATCGACGACGGAAATTGTCAGCGAAAACGGCAAGCTGGTGAAAATGCTGTTCGCCGATGGTTCGGAATTGGAAACAGATTTGATTCTGTTTTCCGCTGGAATTCGTCCCCGCGATGAACTGGCGAAACAATCCGGATTGGCGGTGGGAGAAAGAGGCGGGATTGTTATTAACGAATCTTGTCAAACTTCCGATTCAAATATTTACGCCATCGGCGAATGCGCGCTGTATCAAAATCGGATTTACGGATTGGTTGCCCCTGGTTATACAATGGCAGGCGTCGTTGCGGATATCCTCAGCGAAGGTACTCCCAGCAGCTTTACGGGTGCGGATATGTCTACCAAACTCAAACTTTTGGGGGTAGATGTTGCTAGCTTTGGCGACAATTTTGGTAAAACACCAGGTGCGAAAGAGATTGCGATCGCAGATACAATTAACGGCACTTACAAAAAGCTAGTTCTGAGTCAAGATGGCAAGTTGCTTTTGGGTGGAATTTTAGTCGGGGATGCTTCCGCTTACGGCACGTTGCTGCAATTCGTCCAAAACCAAATTACCCTCCCACCCTATCCAGAAGATTTATTACTACCCCCCCGCGAAGGCAAACCAGCAACCCCGGCGATGGGAGTGGAAAATCTACCCGATACGGCGCAAATCTGTTCGTGCAATAACGTCAGCAAAGGACAAATTTGTAATGCCATCCGCGAGAATCAACTCGTCGATGTTCCCAGCGTGAAAAAATGCACCAAAGCGGGAACGGGATGCGGCGGATGCGTACCCCTGGTGACAGATTTGCTCAAATCTGAAATGAAGAAAGCAGGGATAGAAGTGAAAAACCATCTCTGCGAACACTTCCCCCATTCTCGCCAAGAACTTTATCATTTGTTGCGGGTAAACCGGATTAAAACCTTTGACGAATTAATCGCCAAATTCGGCAAAGGAACTGGATGCGAAATTTGCAAACCCGCCGTCGGTTCGATGCTTGCTTCCACTTGGAACGAACATGTTTTAGAAACATCCCACGTGGGATTGCAAGACACCAACGATTACTTTTTGGCGAATATCCAAAAAGATGGAACTTATTCGGTTGTTCCGCGAGTACCAGGCGGGGAAATTACACCAGAACAGCTAATTGTTTTGGGAGAAGTTGCCAAAGAGTTCGGACTTTACACTAAAATTACCGGCGGACAGCGGATCGATTTATTTGGGGCGCGAGTCGATCAATTACCGTTAATTTGGCGGCGATTAGTTGATGCTGGATTTGAATCCGGACACGCTTACGGGAAGGCGTTGCGGACGGTAAAATCTTGCGTGGGTAGCACCTGGTGTCGCTTTGGCGTGCAAGATTCTACCAGTTTGGCAATCGAAATCGAATTGCGCTATCGGGGTTTGCGATCGCCTCACAAACTCAAATCCGCCGTCTCTGGTTGCATCCGCGAATGTGCGGAAGCCCAAGGTAAAGATTTTGGCATTATCGCCACTGAAAACGGTTGGAATTTATACGTCTGCGGCAACGGCGGTATGAAACCCCAACACGCGGTTTTGTTAGCAGCAGATATCGATAAGGAAACGCTGATTAAGTATTTAGATCGGTTCCTAGTTTTCTATATCCGCACCGCGGATCGATTGGAAAGAACGGCAACTTGGTTTAATAAATTAGAAGGAGGAATCGAATATCTGAAGCAGGTGATTGTTGAAGATTCCTTGGGAATTTGTGCCGAACTAGAATCACAGATGGAACACCTCGTCAAGACTTATCAATGCGAGTGGAAAGCGACGATTGAAAGTCCAGAAAAAATGAAGCGATTCCGGCATTTTGTTAACTCCGAGCAACCAGATCCCAGTTTGGTGTATGTGGAAGAGCGGGGACAAAAACGCCCCGCAACTGAAGCGGAAAAGTCATTAGTCATTAGTCAGTAACAACTGGCGGGGGCGGGTCGATCAAAATTGTTGATCGCAGAAACCGGGTTTCTTAGTAGATCTCTAGTTTTCAAGTCGAAGATTAATCGAGAGAAACCCGGTTTCTTGATCTAAAACCCGCCCCTACACACACAATTCACAAAGGAAAGGAAAATGATTCAAACTTTAACTGTTCGCGAAAATGTAACGACTTGGGTGGATGTTTGTCATCTGTCTGACATTTTGCCTAATACAGGTGTTTGCGCTTTAATTGAGGGCGAACAGGTGGCGATTTTCCGCATCGAACCTGGGACGGATATTTATGCGATTGGCAATTACGATCCGTTTAGCAAAGCTTACGTGCTGTCTAGGGGAATTGTAGGCGATCGCAACGGCATCCCTAAAGTGGCATCGCCAATTTACAAGCAGAATTTTAGCTTGCTTACCGGACAGTGTCTCGATGACGAAACAGTGAAAGTGCCGACTTATAAAGTCAGGGTGGTAGACGATAGAGTGCAAGTAGGGATGGGCTAGTCCAAAAACCCCATTTCTGTATCTGGAGACAAAATTGGGTTGGGTTGGGTTTCGTTGCTCAACTCACATCTTGCACCATTATCAACAAGCCTTCAAAAACCGGGTTTCTTGACGAAAAATCTAGGCTTTCAAGCTGAGCTATTTGCAAGAAACTAAGGTTTAGCCCAGGTGCAAGATCTGAGTCAACCCAACCTACAGCGCCACAGCGCCAATCTAAAAATCTAATCTCAAATCGGCAATCTTAAATCTAAAATAAAATTATTGTTGCTTCGCTCGACTCGCAATGCAGATTGTTGATTGTCTCCATGTGGCTGTGTTGGTTTCTGACTTGGAACGTGCCGAACACTTCTATGGCACTATCATGGGATTGTCTAAAGTAGATCGACAGCTTAAGTTTCCTGGTGTTTGGTATCAAATTGGCAACTTTCAGATTCACTTGATTGTCGATACTACTATTAAGCCAGAATTACAGAATTCCGAAAAGTGGGGACGTAACCCTCATATCGCCTTTTCTGTAGCTAACTTAGATGAAGCAAAACAACAGCTACTCGAACATGGATGCGAACTGCAAATGAGTGCATCTGGTAGGGCGGCGTTATTTACAAAAGATCCCGATGGCAACATTATAGAAATGAGCGAGGCGACCTTGTAACCAACGATAAGCGCAAAACCTGGAGCAAAAATTTTAAGTTTGTTAGGTTTCCCTATCGCTCAACCCAACCTACAAACTTCTCTCTTCCTCTGCGTCCTCTGCGTCTCTGCGGTTAATTAAAAAAGAGGAAATGCGACAGGGGTTTAGTATAAACATCTCGGCGGGGCGGGTTTATGTAAATTGTTAGTATGTGCCATAAATTTTTGGTTAAACCCGCCCCTACAGATAACATTATGAAAATTATCGCCTACCTTTACAGCGATCCGTTATTGGAAGCAGCGCCCGATGCTTCTATTTCCGGGTGGGAAGTCGATCGAATTTATCAAGATTTGGGAGGGCGTCAACAACTGCAACAATTGCTAGAAGATTGCCAAAATCAACCCGTAGATTATGTTTTAATTCGACGCATTGAGGAATTAGGGGATTCGCTGGAGGACGTAAGCTTGCGCTTTTCCCAACTCGAATCTCTCGGTATTAATTTAGTCGCCGTTGAAACTCCTACAACTAACAGTGCAAATCTCTTCCAACTGCTGCAACAAATCCATTCTTACCAACGCAGTCGCAGCTTGCGTCGCGGACATGCAATCAGGCGTCTCAACGCACAACCACCTCCCGGAAAAGCGCCCTACGGTTATCGGCGCGGTCAAGATAAATACATAATTGATAAAAGTGCCGCACCTGTGGTGAAGGATTTTTTTGAGCAATTTCTGCTATTTGGTTCTTTACGCTCTGCGGTGCGTTACCTGGCGAAGAAATACAGCAAGAAAATATCAGTATCTACTGGACGTCGTTGGCTAACCAATCCAGTTTATCGTGGCGATACGGCTTATCAAAATAACGATATTATTTCTAATACCCACGTGGCGATTATTTCGCGGGAAGAAGCTGCCCAAATCGACCGTTTGTTGCGAAGAAATCGTCGCTTAGCGCCCCGCACTGCTAGCGCGCCTCGTTCCCTTGCTGGGTTGGTCGTTTGCGGTGAGTGCGAGTCGCACATGCGTGTAGCGCGTGTTACCTCGCCGCGTAAAGAGCAAGAATATCTCTACCTGCGTCCGATAAGCTGTCCCAAGCTTCCCAAGTGTAAGGCGATCGCATACGCAAAAGTATTAGATGATACTATCGCTACTATCTGTAGGGAATTACCCAAAGCTGTCGCAGAGATGGATTTACCCGATATGATGGGGATGAAAGCAGGGTTAAAGGAAGCGATCGCATCTAAACAAAATATCCTATCCCAACTCGATCAACTCACCGCATCGGGTATTTTAGATGCAGAAACCGCCCTTTTACGCGCCTACAAACTCCGCACGGAAATTTCCCAACTCCAAGCACAATTTGCCCAACTTCCACCCGTAAATTTGCGCGAAACTGCCCAAACTGTCTCGATTCCCCAATTTTGGCAAGATTTATCGGAATCCGAACGCCGATTTTATTTTCGCGAGTTCATTCGCCAAATTCGATTGCTGCGTCAGGATAATCGATGGGATTTGCAAGTACAGTTTATTTTCTGAGCAACTACATCAAGAGCTTACATGCTAAAGCATGTGGCTACACAAACTAAGCCCGCCTGCGCGGGCTAAAATTTTTACAGCCCGCGCAGGCGGGCTTTGTTTGTATAGCCGCACCCTTCAGGGTGCCGGATTTTGGCAAAGGTGTTGTTAAACCGGGTTTCTCGATCCCCAATCTCAGGGTAAAGTGTAAAGTTATGTAAACAAAACTTGAATTTTAACGATGATCTCTCGCCGCACTTTTGTCAGTACCCTATTAGCCAGTTGTCTAGCCATAATTGCTTGGTTCAACTTCGCCCCTGCTGCTCTTGCGCTGGGCGGTAAGCTACCCCCCTTGAACGAAGCGGCGCCAGAGTTTACCCTACCAACGAATACCGGAGAGGGTAAAGTATCTCTGTCAGACTATCGCGGTAAGTGGGTGGTTTTGTACTTTTATCCCAAAGACTTTACCTCTGGTTGCACGTTGGAAGCGCGGCGATTTCAGCAAGACTTGCCGAAATATATCGCGAAAAACGCCCAAATTTTGGGAGTTAGCGCCGATTCTGTCGATTCCCATGCTGAGTTTTGCGATTCTGAAGGGTTGAAATTTCCTTTGCTAGCCGATACTGATGGTAAAGTGAGCAAAACCTACGGTTCTTGGTTGGGATTTTTCTCGATGCGCCATACGTTTATTGTCGATCCCCAAGGGATTATCCGCGAGGAATTTACAGGGGTAAATCCATCGGTGCATAGCAGAGAAGTGCTGGCGCGTCTTTCCGAGTTACAAGCAGCTTAAACAGTGAATAGTGGATAGTTGATAGTGGACAGTTGACAGTTGACAGTTGACAGTTGACAGGTAATTGGTAATTGTTCATTGCTTGTGGAATCTTGACTATTACCGATTACCACTATCTTTCAATGTAAGTAGCAACTTTGGTTAATATTATCTGCAAGTATTCTCGCTCGAAAAATCTGCCCAGCCGTCAAATTTACAGCTATTCTCGCTGTTATGAGGTACAGCATTACTGATAACGTATGCGATTATACTGCGCCCCGTACCGCTGAAATAATAAGATTTGTCGTTAAATTTGCTTGGCTGTTTGTCGTTGTTGGGGCGTCGCCACCTCGCGCCACAAAACCGGACGCAACCGCATCAACAACGCATAACCTAAAGTTATCGCACCGACAAGATAAATCGAATTGGCAAAAAACTGCCCAAATCTAGTTTTCGCCTCTAATCCAGCATTGTCTTCGGTGAACAACATTGCCAGGGTTTGGAGGATAGCTTTGGTTAAAGAAAAATTAATATTAAATTGCCCGTCGAGGATATAGAAACCGGCGGTTACGTATGGAAGTGTAAATAATAACCCACCGATTAAAACGCGAATTCCTTGATAAATAAAGGGGCGCTCCGATCGAGCGGTGAAAATATTCCGCATTACGAGTAACTGAATTAACAGTACATCGGCAAGTAAGCTTTCCTCATAATCGAAACCCTTCACTAGGTGGCTAACGATCGAGACAATTAACAGCCCGACGGTGAGTAACCAAGCAATTCGGTTGCGGCGTCACAAATTGGCTGCCAAGGTTAGTAATATAAAGCCAGCAATGGCGGAAAACAAATGTCTGCCCGCGCGAATGTAAAATGGAAAAATTTCCTTGAACTATTGCGATCGCAATGGTTCGCTAGGTGTAACAGCAGATAACAGGTTGACCAATCCCACCAATCCTGTTAGCAGCGTTGCAGTCTGTGAGTCCAATTCGGGTGCGTTGCGCCAGCACGGTTGTGAATACCTTTGTAGCCCGGTCAACTTTAGTTTACGAGATTGACCGCTCACGCTGCTATGGAAGCAACGCGGTATATCAGTCAGCATTAAATGGGAATAGCAAAGCAATTTAGGATGGTAAGTCAACGCTATAGAGCGATAATCGCCGGGGGTTTAGTGGTGGGGTGTGTCAACAAATGATCGATTCTCCTAAAAGTCCCCAAGAGCAAGTTTCTTCTTTTTTTGAGCAGCACCAGACTGATACGAGCGCACAATTGCCTCAGATTGAAGCAGCACCGCGCCGTACCGCAGCCGAACTAGAGTGGGATCGCTTTTTATCCGAAAGCATTCCATCAATTTATTTAATCGTCGATCGGACGGGAGTAATTTGTCATACCAGTCAGTTCGCATCAAACTGTTTGAGATACAAATCGGAAGAACTGTTACAACGTCAGATTTTCACCTTTGTTGCACCGCAAGATCGAGTAGCATTTGAGACAGTTATAACGAGCAACTCCAAGGATCGTTTTCAGAGTTGGGAAAGTCGTCTAGTCAGAAAAGATGGCAGCATTCTGTGGGTTAAAATTAACGCGCGCTATATCCGTTATGGCAACCGAGATCTAGTGCTTTTAGTGGGTGAAGATATCGGGGAATGCAAGCAGATCGAACTATCTCTAAAATGCACTCAAGCCAAACTCAGGGATATTCTCGACAGCGCGATCGCCGCGATTGCCAGTATGAAAGTTTTTCCCAATAAACAGTTTGAGTACGAATATCTATCCGCTGGTAGCGAAGTGGTGTTTGGTTATACTGCGGCTGAGTTGATTGCAGATCCAACCCTCTGGGCGTCGCGGGTGCTGCCGGAAGATATGGAAACGGTAATTCTGCCTGCATTTGAAGATATTCTCGCAGGAAGAAACACGACGGTAGAGTATCGCTTCGATCGCAAAAATGGCAAACGGCGCTGGATTTCCAGTACCTTTACTCCCCGACGCGAGGTAGGTGCAGATTATTGGATTGTGACATCAGTAGCAACCGATATTAGCGATCGCAAAAATGCCGAAGCAGCCCTGTGCGACAGCGAAGAAGGGCTACAGTTGGTAATGGAAGCAACCGTTGATGGGATTTGGGATTGGGATATTGTCAATAACACTTGGTTTTGGTCTAAACGAGCATATCAGATGCTCGGTTTACCACCCACTGCCAAAGAGGTCAATGGTTTCGAGTCAATAATTCAACGCATACACCCGCAAGATCGACGGGAATTTGCTGAGTGCGTACAAAATCACCTCAAATTTAACACCCCCTACGCCATCGAGGTGCGAATTAAACGCGGGGATGGTGGTTACGGTTGGTTTTTCTCCCAAGGTAAAGCATTGCGGGTTCGTACAGGAAACGCGATTCGCATGGTGGGTTCGATGATTGATATTACAGCGCGCAAACAAGCAGAAGAAAAGCTGCGTAAGAGCGAAACTTTTCTCGCCGCCGCGCAAAGAGTTGCCCATATTGGCAATTGGGAATACGATCTTGCCAGCCAAAAAATTACTTGGTCGCAAGAATTATTTCGTATTTTCGGCCTCGATCCCAAACAAGGGGAACCTAGTTATGAAGAATTAATCCGCCTTTATCATCGCGATTCGCGCAAAAAATTTCAGCTTTTGATTGCGAGAGCGATCGCAACGGGAGAAGCCTACGAAACCGAACTCAAAATTGTCCTACCGCATGGGGAAATCCGCTACATTGAAGCTAAAGGAGAAGCAGTTTTAGATCGGCGAGGACGGGTAAAAAGCTTGTTTGGTACCGCCCAAGATATCAGCGATCGCAAAGTCTCGGAAGCGGCTTTGCGGGATAGCGAAGAAAGGTTTCGCCAGTTAGCTGAGCATATCCGAGAAATTTTTTACTTGCAAGATGCGATCGATGGTCGGATGCTCTATATTAGTCCCGCTTACGAACAAGTTTGGGGACGTCGTTGTGCCGAACTTTATGCCAACCAGAATCTCTGGATTGAAAGTGTAGTTGAAGCAGATCGCGATCGCGTCAAAAATTTGCTTTCCATCGATGATGGGAAACCCAACCAAATCGAAGCAGAATATCGCATTCAACGCCCTGATGGCTCAATTCGTTGGATCAGATCGCGGGCATTTCCGATTTATAATGAGCGCGGAAAAGTGTATCGTCTAGCTGGCATTGCCGAAGATATTACCGATCGCAAGCATGGGGAAGCAGTAGAACGTCAATTAATCGAATCTTTGCGTCAGCAAGCCGAACTTCAGCGGCTCGTAGGAGCGATTACCCAACGCATTCGTCAGTCTTTAAATTTGGATGAAATTCTCAATACCACCGTGGCAGAAGTGAGACAATTTCTCCAAACCGACCGGGTAATTATTTATCGCTTTGAACCAGACGGTAGCGGTATAGTGGTTGTAGAATCTGTAGACCAGGCTTGGATCGGCATCTTGGGCAGAAGAATAGAAGATCTGAGTGCGGCAAAAGGGATCGAATCTTACACAAAAAGTCGCGTTCAGGCGGTAACAGATATTAATGCGGCGGGTTTCGATCCTTACTATGTCAATTTACTGCAAAGTTTCCAAGTCAAAGCGATTTTGGTTGTACCGATTTTGTTAGGTGAAAACTTGTGGGGCTTGCTGGTGGCGCAGCATTGTGCTAA
Organism: uncultured bacterium; assembly: GCA_964463555.1. Classification (GTDB taxonomy): domain Bacteria; phylum Cyanobacteriota; class Cyanobacteriia; order Cyanobacteriales; family Aerosakkonemataceae; genus Microseira. The sequence goes on along the minus strand of CAYXCW010000045.1, from coordinate 32,338 downwards.
CCCGCGTCAGTGGCAAGATTTGGAAATCGAATTACTGCAACAACTGGCGACGAGTGTAGGAATTGCGATTCAGCAATCGGAACTTTATCAGCAATTGCAAACAGCCAATTTGGAATTGCAACGGCAGGCAAGTTTGGATGGATTAACCCAACTAGCAAATCGGCGGCGGTTTGACGAATATCTGAATATTGAGTGGTTACGGCACAAACGCGAGCAATTACCTCTATCTTTGATTTTGTTTGATGCAGATTACTTCAAACTTTATAACGATACCTACGGTCATTTGGCAGGTGATGATTGCTTGCGGCAAATGGCAGTAGCGATCGCACAAATTGCCAGACGTCCGGCAGATTTAGTCGCACGCTACGGCGGGGAAGAATTTGCCGTGGTTCTACCTAATACTGATGCCAAGGGTGCGATGCACATTGCCAGTACAATTCGTCAAGCAGTATGGCAATTGGCAATTCCTCATAGTCAGTCGATGGCGAGCGATCGCGTTACAGTTAGTCTAGGCGTGGCTAGCGTGGTGCCGATCCAAACATTATCGCCCCAAGATTTACTTAACGCTGCCGATCGAGCGCTATATACTGCCAAACAACTAGGACGCGATCGCTATTGTATGCTTCCAGTAACCAAAACGGAGAAACGATTGTGACACAACGTCAAACTTTATGGTTGCCTGCAATCCAACTTTCTTACTTAGAGTGGAACCAAGGTCAAGAACCCTTGCTGTTGTTACATGGTTTAGCCGATCATGCCTTAGTTTGGTCGAGTTTGGGCAACTTTTTGGCCTCTGACTATCACATTATCGCGCCAGATTTGCGCGGACACGGTGACAGTAGCAAACCCGATCGGGATTATAGCTTTGAAAGTGCGATCGCAGACCTAGAAGCGTTAATGGATGCCAAAGGATGGTCAAGCGCTCATGTAGTTGGTCACTCGTGGTCGGGTAAACTAGCTGCTATCTGGGCTAGACAAAATCCCGCGCGCCTGCGAAGTATGGTGCTAGTCGATCCGATCTTTATTTGGAAAATGCCCGATTTCTTCAAAATAACATTTCCATTTTTGTATCGCGTTTTGCCTTTTCTCAAAGCAATGGGGCCATTTGGTAGTTACGAACAAGCTGTAAATTTGGCACCGCAATTAAAACAATATCAAGGTTGGAGTCCCGTGCAACAAAAAGTTTTCCAAGCTGGCATAGAACAAAAATCCGATGGTCGTTGGGGGAGTAAATTTACCATCGCCGCCCGCGACGGGATTTTTGCAGAAGTAATGCGCGTCCCTGGACTAACAAAACCGATGGCAATTCCCACCCTATTCGTACAGCCAGAAACAGGCGTAAATCGGTTTGATTGGCAACTCCAACCTTACAAAACCTATCTGCAAAACTTACAAATCTGCCAAGTACCGGGAAATCATTGGCCTTTTTTAACCGAGCCAGAAGTATTTAACCAAACTGTAGCAGCTTTTTTAATCTCTTGCCGGTAGTAGATTATTTCAGATTTTAGATTTTAGATGGCAGATTTAAGCTAAATCTGCCATCTGCAATCTGCAATCTAAAATCTTCCTACGCCCAACTAATCAATCCCAGTTCATAAGGATTGCTGAGATTTTCATGTTTGGGTAGAACGCGCAGGGACATCCCTTGCAAACCACTGGCATTATAGATAATATCGCCCGTGTAAATGCAAGCATGTTCCCGATCTTTGCCTTGGAATTCCATCATCGATGACTTGGCATTGACAATATTCCCATCAGCATTGACTTCGCCGGTATAAAGTTCTACCTGCACGTCATCGGGACTCAACCCTGCCAAATGGATCCGCGCTTTCACCCCAATGTTTTGATTCACCTGAACGTCAGGGCCATTGGAAACATCAACATTGGCGATTTTAATGTTGTACCAATTATCAAACAATTTGGATTTCCAATTCGCCAACTCTTTAGCGGGGGCAAAGTTTGAACCGATTAAATTGAAGAAGCGATCGCTCGCCGGAAAATAAGCCCGCGAGGCATATTCTCGCACCATCCGCGCCGTATTAAAGTGCGGACAATTTAACCGAATTGCATCTTTCATTTTCTTCACCCAAGCGCGGGGAATTCCTTCGCTATCTCGGTCGTAAAATAGCGGCACTACCTCCTGTTCTAACAACTCGTACAGCGCGTTAGCTTCCACATTATCTTGATAGTTAGGATCTTGGTAATCTTCCCCATGACCGATGGGCCATCCGGTGCGGACGTAATCCGCTTCATCCCACCAACCATCAAGCACGCTGAGGTTTAATAACCCGTTCATCGAAGCTTTCATACCGCTAGTACCCGATGCTTCGCGGGGACGTCGGGGAGTATTTAACCAAACATCGCATCCGGCTACCATTAATCGCGCTACGTGCAAATCGTAATCGGGAATAAAGACAATTTGACGGCTCAATCCTTGTTCGCGAATAAAGTGATTAATCTCGCGGATTAACTCTTTTCCAGGAATATCCATTGGGTGCGCTTTACCAGCAATTACAAATTGCACCTTGCGATCTTTGTTGCCTATAATGCGCTTAATCCGTTCGACGTCGCGCATCCACAAAGTTGCCCGTTTATAAGTGGCAAAACGACGGGCAAAACCGATAGTGAAAACCCCCGGATCGAGAAATTCAGCCGCGGCGGCGACTTCAGCGGGAGAGGCACCGCGATCGCGCAATTTTTTCGCCATCCGTTCGCGCACAAATACTACCAACTCGGCGCGACACCGTTCGTGATACCGCCACAACTCTTCATCGGGCATCGACTTCATCTTATCCCACAGCGGATCGTCAGTTGGCGCGTGTTGCCAGCGCGGCCCCAGATAGCGATCGTACAATCCTTGCATTACCGGAGAAGTGCAACTGCGCGCGTGTACCCCGTTGGTAATCGATGTAATCGGTACTTCTTCCAACGGTAAACCCTGCCACAAACGGTGGAACATCGACCGCGAAACAACCCCGTGCAACTTAGCAACCCCGTTCACAAACGAAGCCATTTTAATTGCTAAAATTGCCATGCTAAAAGGCGCTGCCAGATCGCCCGTATTTTCCCGTCCTAAAGCCAGAAATTCTTCTCGAGATAAGCCAAAAATATCTGCATAGTAACCCAGGTAATACAAAACCTTATCCGGCGGGAACAAATCAATCCCTGCCGGTACTGGCGTGTGAGTGGTAAAAATGCTACTTGCTATCACCACCTGCTTAGCTTCTTGGTAACCTAAGCCGTTTTCTTGCATTAAAATGCGGATGCGTTCTAACGCCAAAAACGCCGCGTGTCCCTCGTTCATGTGATACGCAGTTGGGTTTAATCCCAATGCTTTGAGCGCCAAAATGCCGCCGATACCGAGCATAATTTCTTGGTGAATCCGCATATCGATATCGCCGCCATATAATTGGTCGGTAATATCGTGGTCGTATTGACTGGCGTTAGCTTCGATATTGGTATCCAGCAAGTATAAAGGTACCGTTCCCACCTGCACCCGCCAAATGCGAGCGTAAACTTTGCGCCCCGGATAATTGACTTCAATCCGAATTTCCGATCCATCTGGATGCCGCTCTAATTGTAGGGGCATGTTGTAAAAATCATTGATCGGATAGTGTTCGTTTTGCCAGCCATCGGCGTTAAGAAACTGAGAAAAGTAACCTTGTTGATAAAGCAAACCTACCCCTACTAAGGGCAATCCTAAATCGCTAGCAGATTTCAAGTGATCGCCCGCGAGAACCCCCAAACCACCAGAATAAACCGGAATGCAATCCGCAAGGCCAAATTCCATCGAAAAATAGGCATAGCACTCTTTTTGGGTATTGGGTAATTGGTTATTGGTTATGGGTGCAGTTTCTTCTTCCCCATTACCTGTTACCGATGACCCTTTGACCAATTTGCGATTTTTGTGATACCAAGTTAATCGGTGATGGTAGTCGTCTAATTGTTGGACGGCGCGTTCCATCTGGGCGATAAAGCCTTCGTCTTCGGCTACTTCCTGTAACCGTGCTTGGGAAATCGTGCCTAACATTAAAACTGGATTGTGGCGACTCGATTCCCACAAATCCCGGTCGAGGCGGCGGAACAAGTCTTTAGTATCTGCATTCCAATCCCAGTGCATGTTATAGGCTAGCCGCCGCAAGGGTTCGAGTCGCGGGGGCAGGGCGGGTGTAACGTTAAAAGTGCGAATCGGCTGCATGGGCGCGCTTTCCTCCTAGTCTCGATATGGCTATTGTGCCTTCACTTCTGCTGGGAGATGACGATCTTAATACTCATTTTGTGCTGTGGGCTAGGAGCGGTACGCCGGAAAATAAAAAAGCCCAGGGCGACCGACCTCCGGGCTTTGTTGTTGATGGTGTGTGAGGAGTAAAATTATTTACTACGTTCATATTGACTTATCCTTTTGACGCTGTTGTGACGCGGATATTTCAAATTTGTGGAATTTGACACAACGTGGAGGCCAGAAACCGGGTTTCTGCGTCAATCTCTAGTTTCGCAGCGACGATTTTTGACAGAAACCCGGTTTCTTTGGGTAAGTCCTGACAAAGTGGGCGATCGCACTCTCAAACCTCCCCCCCATCCTGCCCTTGCACTGTCAGCACCGAACAAGGCGCATGGTGGGTAACGTAGTTACTAACGCTACCTTGAATCAGTTCGCTCAATCCCGTGTGACCCCGGCGCCCCATTACAATCAAACTAGCGCCCCAAGTACGCGCCAGTTGGCAAATCTCTTTACCCGCATCGCCGATCGGTTGTGCGTATTCTGTAGCAATACCTGCGTCTTTAGCCTGTTCTGCCAAAGATTTCAGCATTTCTAGGTCTTGCTGTTTCATCATCTCCCACTGCTGGAGGTAATTTTGCAAAGCTTCGGTTTGCGCGGAGATGTAAGCAGCGCTGGCAATTGGCATTACCAGGTTGGGATAACCGGAATCGAGTCCAGCTAGGGATGAGACGTTAACTAGCATTAAACTAGCACCTGTGGCTTTTGCCAAGAACATCCCTTGCTCAAACGCCTGCTTACTGGTGGGAGAATTATCGATTGGGACTAGAATTTTTTCAAACATAATTCTTAAGGTGAATCAATATAGGGTAATTCCAGTTTAGTTTATGGTATGCGATCGCTCCTTCACCCTAACCATTCCCACCCCTATATTCCGCCACAGCTTGACAAAATTTTATCAGTTCCTCTTCCTGAAAATCTCTCTTTCCCAAGTTAGCTATCACCGACACAAACTGCACGTTTCCCGGCACGTACCCACCATGCGGATCTATCCTGTCCAAACTTGCTCTCTTCGGGTGAAATCTATAATCCTCCCAATCTTTAGCTGTTGCTGGATGCTCTAGTTCCCATCCAGCATAAGGGCAGCGCCCACCTTGTTTTTCCCACAAAATTTTTAAGTATTCCAGGGTAATAGTGCATTCTTTGCCTTTGGCTTTGGCATTCTTTTTTGCCATTTTAAAATAATAGCGAACCAACCATTCATCTATCCTATTTTCTGCGAGCGATGATTTTATTAATCCAGCGTTGCCAATGTCATACTGAGTTACTGCTTGACAAAATTCGATTAAATCTTGGTCAGTAAAAGCATTTTTGGTGAAATTAGCGATCGCCGCCACAAATTGGATGTTATCAATCGTGTATCCTTTAGAACCATCTTTCCGATCTACACTAGCCCTTCTAGGCGTTAAAGGCTTATTCTCGCAGTCAGTTACGCAAGGTAAAAGCTCTAACTTCCATCCTGTATAAGGGCAAATACCTTGCTGTTGCTCCCATAAAAACTTGAGGTCTTCCAGGGTTACAGAATACTCTTTATTTCTCTGTATACTCGATTTTTTAATAATTTTTAAGTAATAGCGAAACGGCGAAAACTCGTCGCGATCGCTGCCTTTTTGTAAATGTTCAGTACTTGTATTAATCTTATCCTTAAAATTTCTGATTCCTTTACACTGTGCGAAGCATTTTAAACAACAAAAATGCTGTCTACCTAACTTTTCACTTCGTTTAAACTCAGCCAGCGACTTAGTAAATTCTTGGCTACAAGCAGGATTCTCACAGCTTAAAATTATTACTGATTTCCCCATAAAAACTTAAAAACCACCCTGTAACTAATTGTCCGGGGTGGTTTTAAAATGGAGCCTACGGGAGTCGAACCCGTGTCCAAACCGGGTATTAACCTACCGCTCATTCACAGGCTTAGCTCTTCTTACCCTCAGAGCGGGAACCATCCATTATCCCGGATGACAGGATGCTCTGGTTAATTCTTAGCTAGAAAGCTGACCAGAGGCTACTTTCTAGAGCATCCGTTGGGGGTTGGTCTGTAATCCTTAACGGAGTCAAACTACAGACGCTCGAACCTTGTTTAGGGGTTATTAGGCAACTACAGGAGCAGCCTTACGAGCAAAAGGAACGATGTTGTTCGCATTTACTTTTTTTTGAGCCTTGTATTAACGAGAGCAGACTCACTCTCGGCCTGTATCACGGGGCGGCGTTCGCCAGCCTGTCGAAACCATTAAGGCCCCGTGTCTTACATTTCTTATTATAGTGCGCGGTTTTAGGTTTGTGTTAACCTAAGAAACCGGGTTTTTCTAAAAAACCCGGTTTCTGCGCGGGTGTATCTGCGTAAGAAACCGGGTTTTTCTAAAAAACCCGGTTTCTGCGCGGGTGTATCTTAAAACCCTTGTCTGGAAACTTGCTTTTCAAAATCTGCTTGAGTCTGCTGTAGCAACTGCTGGCGGCTATCTACCGCTTGGGTGAGGGTGGGGACTAAGTTACGGGCTTGTAACGCCATGTGAAGCTGGAGGTGAGCCACGTACTCGCTAAAATCTTCACGAAATGCAGCAGTTGAGGCCAAAGATTGATGTGTTGGGGTTGCCACAGTGTTCTCCGTTCCTGTCTCTAAGCCGTTTGTCAACATTAATGAAAGTACCATGACAGTCTTGCTATCTTGGTACTCCGCAATGAAGTTTAACGCTTTTGGGGGTAGATTGTTAAGCAAAGTAAATATATTAAGTCAGATATTCAAATTTCTTTGCATTTTGGCTAAAGACGATGGCATCTAATTTTGAATTTGGCACGCCTGCAAGCCCCGAACAGACTCAGCAGCTAGGAGCGATACTCAGTCAGTGTTTCAACTCGCCGCCGAGCGAATGGTCTGTTTATCTCAACCGCATCGGCGCCGAAAACTTCCGGGTGATTCGCCAGGGAGAACAAGTTGCGGGCGGTTTGGCTGTTATTGAGATGGGGCAGTGGTTTGGGGGATGTAGCGTGCCGATGGCAGGGTTGGCGGCGGTGGGTATACCGCCAGAGTATCGGGGGATGGGGGTAGCGGTAGAATTGCTCACCCGCACTTTGAAAGAAATTCAGGCGAAGCAAGTGCCGATATCGGTATTGTATCCGGCGACGCAGTATCTTTATCGGCAAGTCGGTTACGAACAGGGAGGGACGGCGGGTGGTTTTGAAATGCGGTTGGATGGATTGAGGTTACCAGTTGAGCGAGCAATTCGTGCCATTCCAATGCAGCCAGTAGCACCCATTCGCCACGAAGTTGTTCGCGACATTTACCGCCAATGGGCAGTACAAAATAACGGCAATTTAGACAGAAACGAAGCCATTTGGCAATCGATTATCCAACCGCGAGAACAAGAGACAATTTATGCTTATTTAGTCGGTTCGCAAAATCAAGCGCAAGGCTACATTATTTTTAAACAGGATGCCAAAGAGTCGGAAATAGTAATTCTGGACTGGGTAGCGCTAAGTGCAGCGGCGGCTCAACGTTCGTGGATGTTTTTAGCAGATCACCGTTCGCAAATTCAAAAAGTGTTTTGGCGGGGTGCAGCGCTCAATCCTTTCTTATTATTGCTGCCGGAACAAACCGCGAAAGTGCGATATTTAGATCGCTGGATGCTGCGGATAATTGATGTCGCTAAAGCTTTGGAAAGTCGAGGTTATCCGACAGGAGTGGAAACCGAGTTACACTTGGCAATTGTGGATGAATTATTACCTGAAAATAACGGTAATTTTGTGCTGAGCGTTTCCGGTGGGCGAGGCGAAGTGATGCGGGGAGGTAAAGGCGAGTTGCAGTTAAATATACGCGGACTTGCACCGCTTTATACTGGTTTGTATGCGCCTTCTCAGTTGCAAGTTAGCGGTTATTTAGAAGGAAGCGATAATGCTATTTTGGCGGCGACGCAGATATTTACGGGTGTGGAACCTTGGATGGCAGATTTCTTTTAAACAGTTGACAGTTGACAGTTAGTTATTGTAGGGTGCGTTAGGCGCGGCATTTAATGTTACTGCTTTTGTTAAATTGTCATCCGCGCCGTAACGCACCGCGAGCAAAAATGGTGCGTTACTACAAAATTATGATTCACTTATGGGGTAGTAGGCGACACTAGAGCAAAAATGGT
>CAYXCW010000045.1:0-23832 GCA_964463555.1 uncultured bacterium | reverse complement strand
CTACAAAATTATGATTCACTTATGGGGTAGTAGGCGACACTAGAGCAAAAATGGTACGTTACACTGCGTTAACGCACCCTACAAAATTATGATTCACTTGTGGGGTAGGCGACACTAGCAGCCGAGTGCCAATATAGAAATACACTGTCTAGGAAGCGATCGCTAATGTTGCAGCCAGAACAGATATTACAGGAACGCTATCAACTCCAAGAAAGATTAGGACGAACTGCGGCAGGTCGTCAAACTTGGTTAGCTAAAGATTTACAATCTAACGAGCAGGTAATTGTTAAGTTACTGGCGTTTAGTCCTCAAATGCAGTGGGACGAATTGAAATTGTTTGAACGGGAAGCGCAAGTTTTGGCGAATCTCAATCACTCGCGAATTCCTCGGTATCGGGATTATTTTTCCCTCGATAGGCAAATAGGAGAAGGCTTGCCTTGGTTTGGGATAGTGCAAGATTATATTCCCGGTGCTTCTCTACAGGAATTATTAGAACAAGGTAAGCGTTTTTCAGAAAAACAGGTGAAAAATATTGCTACCCAAGTTTTGGATATTCTGATTTATTTGCACTCGCTCAGTCCGCCCGTTCTGCATCGCGATATCAAGCCGAGCAATCTGATTTTAGGAGAAGATGAGCAAGTTTATTTGGTAGATTTTGGGGCGGTTCAGGATAAAGCTGCTTTTACGGGGGTGACGTTTACTGTTGTTGGCACTAGCGGGTATTCACCGTTAGAACAATTTTGGGGCAGGGCTGTTCCCGCATCGGATTTATATGCTTTGGGAGCCACTTTGATTCACTTATTAACGGGGATTGCTCCTGCCGATCTACCGCAGAAAGATTCGCGGATTCAATTTAGCGATCGCATCACCCTAAACCCCAGTTTTGTAACTTGGATTGAGCAGCTGACAGAAATAGCAATAGAAAAGCGATTTAGTAATGCTAAGCACGCGCTGCAAGCGCTACAATCTGGAATTATTCGACCTTCTCGCGGTACTTATACTAGAAAAATACCCCAACCTTTTACTTTCATAAAATTAAGTAAATCTGCGGAAAAAATGGAAATTCATCTAACATCTGGGGGAACCAAACAACTTGAAAAATTCGGCTGTTTGGGGCTATTATTTTTTATAAGTTTTGGGACATTTATATTGTTCTTCATACTTTCTATAATAGCGTTTTTGCAAAAACCTATTATTGGATTGACAATGTTCGCAGTCTTCGGTGCTGGATTAGCAATTTTCTTTGGCAAACAAACTCACATTTACTTTGAACGCAATCGTTTTGAAATTGTCCGGCAGACATTTAACTTTACTTACAGTCGCCGAAAAGGGTATGTTGAAGATATTTTAGGCGTTTTCCTAACTCTTCAAGGTTGGGTTTATGAAGTATGTATTCGCACCAAAGATGGACTTTATCAATTGGGCGGTGCTTTGAATGAAGATGAGGCTACTTGGCTAGCTCAAGAGATTCAAGATTGGCTAAAGTTAAAGGGCTAATATCATGTTCGGTGGCATCGGTAGCCTATGCCGGGGCGGGTTTATTAACCCCTAGCGCTGGTAGCAAAGATTTCCCGTAAAACCCGCCCCTACTATAGATTACTATTGCTACCGGACATGATATAAAACGGTGCGTTACGCTGCCGCTAACGCACCCTACAGGTTTTTATTCGGTTGGTTGTTCGTCGGATGTGGGGGTTTTTGGGGATTTTTTCTTGCGGGTACTAGCGCGCGTTTCGCTGCCAATTCCCTCTCTCAATCCTACGGCGATTTTACTATGCTTTTCTATCTGTCCCATCACTTGTTTTGCCCGCTGAATTACCACCCCTGGTAACCCCGCTAAACGCCCTACTTCTATTCCATAAGATTTATCCGCACCTCCGGGTTGCACTTGATGTAAAAAGATAATTTGATCGGGCAATTCTTTCACAGTTACCTGATAATTAGCCACATTAGACAACATTGAAGCTAATTCGTTCAATTCGTGATAGTGGGTGGCAAAAATAGTCCTCGCTTTGATTTCTGTAGCCAAGTATTCCGCCACCGCCCAAGCAATAGAAAGACCATCAAAAGTAGCCGTTCCCCTTCCGATTTCATCGAGTAATACTAAAGACTTCGGTGTGGCATGATTGAGGATATTTGCTGTCTCGTTCATCTCTACCATAAACGTAGATTGACCAGTTGCCAGATCGTCCACGGCACCCACGCGCGTGAAAATGCGATCGCACACTCCCAAAATCGCCTCCCGCGCCGGTACAAAACTCCCCAGTTGTGCCATTAACTGAATCAACCCCACCTGCCTCAAATAACAACTTTTCCCGCTAGCATTCGGCCCAGTTAATATTACCAAATCTGGTGATTGGTCATTGATAATTGGTAATTGGTTTTGTTCTTCTCCATTACCCAACTGCGTAGAATTAGGTACAAAAAACCCAGCAGGTAAAGATTGCTCAACCACCGGATGACGCCCATCAACAATCATAATTTCTCGCCCCATCACCATCTCAGGACGACAATAACCTTGATACACAGCAACTTCAGCCAAACCAGCCAAAACATCAGCCGCAGCAACAGCACGAGAAACATTACGAATTAACTCCGCTTGTTCTCCTACCTCCGCCCTCAAATCGCAGAAAATCTCATATTCCAGCCGATTTAAATCCTCCTTAGCCGTTAATATCCTAGCTTCCCTTTCCTTCAATTCCGGAGTAATATAACGCTCCTCGTTAGTCAGAGTTTGCTTACGAATATAATCATCGGGAACTTGGTCTATTTTCCCTTTCGAGATGCTGATATAGTAACCAAAAGTCTTATTAAACCCTACCTTCAGCGTAGAAATTCCCGTCCTCACTCTTTCCGTTACTTCTAGATTGGCAATCCATTTTTGGTCATCTTCAGCCGCCCCGCGCATTTCATCTAGTTGCTGATTAACTCCATCGCGGATTAACCCACCTTCGGTGATATAAATCGGCGGCGATTCTACTAAAGAAGCGCGGATTCTTTGACCTAATTGTTCCAAAACTGGCTGCACTTTTTGCAATGCTCTGAGGTAAGGCGATCGCGCATCACTCACTACTACTGCTAAGTCGGGTAATTTTAACAGCGAATCGGCTAATGAAACTAAATCTCTCGCGCTTGCCGTACCAGATCCGGCGCGTCCTGTCAAGCGTTCAATGTCGTATATTTGGCGCAATAACTGACGCAATTCTTGGCGCAAAGAGCCATTTTCTACTAATTCTTGAATTGTATCTTGTCGCGCCCTAATACCTTTAATATCGAGCAAAGGTTGCAATACCCATCGGCGTAAAGCACGTCCTCCCATTGCGGTGCAGGTTTTATCTATTGCCCACAATAGAGAACCGTGAAAGGTGTTATCGCGGACGGTTTGAGTAATTTCTAAATTGCGGCGGGTTTGGTAGTCTAAGATTAAATAATCGGCGATGGTGTAAGTTCGGAGGATTTGCAAAGGAACCTGGAGTTTATTTTGAATTTGGGATTTGAGGTTTTGGATTGAATTTTTTCCTTTGGTTTCCTTTTCTTCTACTTTTTTATTTACCGTTCTTTCCAGATATTCTAATAATCCACCAGCGGCGCGGGCGGCGAGGGGGAGGTGATCGCATCCCAAACCTTCGAGGGATTTCAAATTAAATTTTTGCAATAATCTCGGCTTGGCTTCGGATAAACTAAACGGACTTTGGGGGCGCAAGGCATAACAAAAACTATTGGGTAAACAAGCTGGTATACTCTCCGATTTTTCTCCAGGACGTAGCATTGCGCCTAAATCTGGGGCGTTGGTTGGTACTAAGATTTCCGAAGGTTGTAAACGCATTAATTCTTGCGTTAAACGATCTAAATTAGTCGATTGCGTGGTTAAAAATTCGCCTGTAGAGATATCTGCATAAGATAAACCCCAATGTTCGCCTGCGATGATAACTGCTGCGAGAAAATTATTGCGTTTGGCGTTGAGCATTCCCTCATCTAAGAGGGTTCCGGGGGTGAAAACGCGGGTAATTTCTCGGCGGACTAAACCTTGTGCTTCTGCTGCATCTTCGACTTGATCGCAGATTGCGATCGCATAGCCTTTTTCTACTAACATTGCACAGTATCTTTCTAACGCATGGTGCGGAACTCCCGTCATTGGAACTCGCCCAATTTCTTTCCCGCCTTCTTTACTCGTCAGAACCAGTTCTAATTCCCGCGAAACCGTAATCGCATCCTGAAAAAACGTTTCAAAAAAATCGCCGCACCGATACAATAACAACGCATGAGGATACTGTTCTTTTACTTCCACGTAATGCTGATACATCGGTGAAAGTTTTGTTTTATCCAGCAGTCGGTAGTCTGCATTGCGGATTGTGGGTTCGTTTACTCTAGCACTTTTGGTTGTTTTTGGAGTCGATGCGTCGGTAGAATAGCTCATAACCTTTCACTAATAGGGATGGAATTTCCATTTAAAGATCTTAACCCGTAGCCAGCCTTATCTTTTGTGGCGATTTTTCTGCCGTAAAAACTTCAATTCCCACTTCTCCTTTTCTTTTGAGTTTTAGCTGGGGGAGATGGCTCTTGTGCCTTTAACTGCTCATCAGCTGTTAAAAATTCTACCTGATAGCCTTTTGCTGCGTAGAATTGTCCAACAATCTTAATAGTTGCATCGCCCATCGAAGTCTGTTCTGCTGCTAGATTAGGCCATTGAGCCGCTAATTTTTTCAATTCCTCAGAATTCCAAAGTACAAACTGTGCGCCGAAAGCTGCCCAAGGGCTTGTCTCATCGGCAGCATCGGTCATAATTTTTGCTAACGCTTGAGCCGTTTCATACCGTTTTATTCTAGCTTGAGCGATATGGTTACCAGTTTCTACCAGGGTAGCTATGGGAAGTACCAAAGTCGCACCTTTAGCCTTTTCCTCTTCTATCAGTTTGTTCACTCGATCAAAATCCCACCGATTATCATCAGAACCATAAATTTCCATTCCCGGTACTTGCAACCAAACACAAAACAGAGATGTATCAATAATAATAGCCTTTCTCATATCTCAGGCTAGCTGCTACGAACAAGGCTTCTTTCAATTGCACCATTCTCTGTAAGTTTACCCAAAGAGGCAGATGCAAACAGCTTGGAAAAATTCTGAATATCTTCTACCAGAGTCAGCTTGCTTTCTCCAGTTTCTTTATCTCGATGAGCCACCACTACAAATGGTACTATTTCTGGCCCTAAAGCATCTAGCAAACTTGGATTATGGGTGGTAACTAATATATCGATCTTTCTCTGGGTTCCAATTTCTCTTAGCATTTTTACCAGCAATTCTGACCGGGATGGGTGCAGCCCATTATCCACATCTTCAATTATCAATTGGCTACCTTCAGGGCGCGTCATAAGTGCTGCAACAATACCTAGAAACCGCAGAGTTCCATCTGACATTCCTCTTGCATCTATTAGCATGGGCGGTTGCTCGGGTATCCATTGTTCTTCGCAGTATAGCATTGCATCGCTATTCAATCTGCCAACTGGTTCTGCCCATACTTTTTGAATATCTTTTTCTGGTAAATGCTTTACATAATTAAGTATAGTTGATTCCACCTGTTTTTGTTCTTCATCTGGAAGTGCTGCTAATACTCCAGCAATATTCGATGCATCACTTTGAAGTTGCTTGGAAAGGGGTGAATAAGAACGCATTTTAGAAGGAATACGATCTATAGAAAAAATATTACTTATTGTTTGCCAAAGGATAAAAATACTTTTTGCAAGTTTGCTGAATTCCGAATCTTCTATGTCAAAAAGTATAAATGGATCTGAAATTAAATGACTGATAATAGATTTATACCAAAGAAAATGTCGTTTAGCTTCAATGTTTTTACCGCAAATTTTTGCTTCAATTAACTCAGATGCTGTAGTTGTTTGTACTTGAAATAATATTTCTTGCTCTGGTGATTCATTTTTATAGTTTAGAGTTGATTTAATCCCAATTAAAGATTCTGCAATTAGTTGAATGTATGGTTTCGTTTCAACCGTAATGCTATAAAGATAATCCGTATTATCATCTTCTCCCTGAATCAATACTTTCAAAGTAAATTGCGTTTCTGGTTTTAGTGCAACCCATTCTGCACCTCCTCGAATTGAGGGAATTATCAAATCTCCTGCTAAAGCCGATTCAAGGTTCATACCTTCTACCGTTCTTTTAAGAAATTCCAATGCTTCAAGTGCATTGGACTTGCCACTAGCATTGGTGCCAATCAGAACGGTAAGGGGATCGATGTCAAATACCGCATGGCGGAAACTTTTCCAGTTTTCCAGGATTAGTTGTTTAAGCATGACCTCTTTCCAAATTAAATTTTTACAATGCCCTCTCTATAAAATCTAACAAAATTCGCTGGTGAGGACGCCCCAAAGGTCGTACTTGTCCGGCTATTTCTGAATAACGTTCGCCTGCCCTGATTTCTTCGGGCGTTAATAGTCCCATATCCCAACCTTCGCCTAAAATTAATCGATCTAATTCCACTGTCAGGGGTGCGTGATAAATATGGCGAAGTACGTTGTTATCGGAATAATAGCCAAAAAATGAGGGCGAATCAGGTACGTAACCAATTTCTTCTAGCAATTCTCGAAGAAGTGCGTCTTCTGGAGCTTCATCTGGTTCGATGTGTCCGCCAAAAAATGCCCATTGTCCGGGATAAGCAATACCAGGAATATCATCGCGCAGTTGCATGAGAAATTTACCGTCGCGATATAGGATGGCGATCGCTACCTCTTTTCTATCCATAATTTCTCCCTTACAGTCGCTGCTGTTCTTCTACGTACACTTCTTTTACAGTCTTCCCACCAACGCGAATATTTTTATGCTGCACCTTGGCTTTGAGCAAAACTTGATCTTGTGGCTGCGGGGGTTTTTCTTTAGTAACTACCCAGATACTTCCGGTTGAGTCTTTCAACTCATAGGCGCGACTATCCAAAAAGGGAACTTGCTTGCCAACCTCGCCCTCCAGGTATACGGTAGAAGATTTAGGCGAACTCTTTTGCACATTGCGGATAGTGGTAATGGGGACATCCGGTCTTGGCAGCAGACTCAATCTCGATTTTGCCAAGTTAGCGCAACCGCACAAGCCTCCCATCATCAGCGATATAGTACCGAAGCGAATTACCTGGCGCTTAGCTGTTATCATAAAGAATTTATGATGGCTGATAGTCATTTTGATTAATCTGCTTTACTAGAAAGTGTTTGCTTGCAGTTGCTGTTAAAGACATTAACGCAAGCGCCAGTATTTCTGGAAGCTGATGGATACAAAAGTTGCCCAAATCCTAGATGGTAAAGCCCTCGCCCAAAAAATTTACACTGAACTTGCGACTCAAATTCAGTCGTTACAAGCTCAAATTGGGCGTCCGCCAGGGCTAGCAGTATTAATGGTAGGCGATAACCCCGCTAGTGCCGCCTACGTGCGTAATAAAGAGCGCGCTTGCCAAAAAATCGGTATTGCTTCGTTTGGCAAGCATTTTCCCACGGAAACTGCTTTTGGCGAATTAGAACAAGCGATTCAATCTTTGAATCAAGATGAACGGGTAGATGGAATTTTAGTCCAGCTGCCTTTACCAGGCGACTTGGATAGCGTAGCACTGCTGCACGCGATCGCACCCGATAAAGATGCCGATGGACTCCATCCGGTAAATATGGGACGTTTGATGCGGGGCGAATCCGGTTTACGCAGTTGCACCCCCGCAGGCGTGATGCGCCTCCTGCAAGAGTATGAAATTGAATTAAAAGGCAAACAAGCGGTCATCCTTGGGCGTAGTATTTTAGTAGGCAAGCCAATGGCTTTGATGCTGCTAGAAGCGGATGCGACGGTAACGATCGCTCACTCGCGATCGCAAAACCTCCCCGACATCACCCGCAGTGCCGATATCCTGATTGCCGCTGTAGGGCGTCCCCATTTGGTCACCCCTGAAATGGTCAAACCAGGCGCCGTCGTCGTTGATGTCGGCATCAATCGCGTTACCGATGACGCGGGTAATTCCCGCCTCGTGGGAGATGTCCAGTATGAGGGAGTGCAAAGCGTCGCCGCTTCTATTACCCCGGTTCCCGGCGGCATTGGCCCAATGACCGTCGCCATGCTGTTGCAAAATACAGTGTGGAGTTATAGCCAGAAGCGGTAATCGGTAATGGGTAATCGGTAATGGGTAATGGGTAATAGTCGGTGAGTTCCCAGTTAAAACTTTTGTTAATCGTGACCAATTACCAATCACCAATTACCAATTACCAATTACCAATTACCAATCACCTGTAAAATTGGTACGGAAATGACAAACGTAAGGAATCCAGGGATGGTAGTCACGGACGCTCGGCAATCGCCAACAGGGGAATCTCCAACCTTTGATTTATCAGCTTATCTGAAGCAGCGACAGGCTTTGGTGGAGGCAGCTTTGGATCGTGCCTTCCCCGTCACCTATCCTGAAAAGATATACGAGTCGATGCGCTATTCCCTGCTGGCGGGTGGAAAGCGCCTGCGCCCGATTCTCTGTCTCGCTACCTGCGAACTCACCGGGGGGACAATAGAAATGGCAATGCCAACTGCGATCGCCCTGGAAATGATTCACACCATGTCGCTGATCCACGACGACCTACCGGCGATGGATAATGACGACTATCGCCGGGGGCGTCTGACGAATCATAAAGTCTACGGTGAAGATATCGCGATTTTGGCTGGTGATGGTTTGCTAGCCTACGCTTTTGAACATGTAGCCGAGGAAACTAAAAACGTCCCCGCCGAACAACTGTTAAAAGTAATTGCCCGTTTGGGGCGTGCCGTCGGGGCGGCGGGTTTAGTTGGGGGTCAAGTAGTTGACTTAGAATGCGAAGGACGCACCGATACAACTCTGGAAACCTTGCATTTTATCCACACCCACAAAACGGGGGCGCTGTTAGAAGCTTGCGTGGTTTGCGGCGGAATTTTAGCTGGCGCATCCGCTGCGGATTTGCAACGATTGACTCGTTATGCTCAAAATATCGGGCTGGCGTTTCAAATTGTCGATGATATTTTGGATATCACCGCCACTGGTGACGAATTGGGCAAAACCGCAGGTAAAGACATCCAAGCGCAAAAGGCAACTTATCCCAGCCTTTGGGGCTTAGAAGAATCCCGCAAACAAGCAAAGCAATTGGTTGAGGATGCTAAGGCAGAATTAGCACCCTTTGGTGAAAAAGCTCAACCGCTACAAGCGCTGGCTGACTATATTACTAGCCGCACCCACTAAAAATAACCAAAGCTTTAATCTTTTTCGTTTAAAATCCAAAATCCAAAACTCTAAATCGATATGCAGGACTTTGGTAAAATTTTAGACAACCACGTGCTGGTGGTTGCGCTGATAGCCTGTCTCATCGCTCAACTGTCTAAAATCGTGGTCGAACTTGTCAGACATGGCAAGGTAAGTTTGCGCGTTTTAACGACGACTGGCGGAATGCCCAGCGCCCATTCGGCTTTGGTAACCTGTTTAGCAGCGGGCGTAGGGCAAACGGTGGGATGGGCGTCTGCGGAATTTGCGATCGCTACCATTTTCGCCATCATTGTCATGTACGACGCCGCCGGAGTCCGTCAGGCGGCGGGCAAGCAAGCGCGCATCCTCAATCAAATGATTGATGAATTATTCCGCGAACATCCTACGTTTAGCGAAGATAGACTCAAGGAATTGCTCGGTCACACGCCGTTTCAAGTGATTGTAGGATCTGTGTTGGGGGTGACGATTTCCTGGTTAGCCGCACCAGCCTATTAAAGGTTAATTTCTCGGCTGGTTGGGTAAAACTTGCGATCGCAATAAGGTCACCCTCCGACCATCTACCATCATCGCAAAAAAGCCGCGCTCCGATAGCAACTGAAATGTATTAGTTGCATTGCTATCGTTAGTTGTATGCAGCACTAATAAATAAGGACGTTGGGCGAAGGAAACTAAACCCACTTCCTTCCCTACCAGTCGCTGTACCTGTTCGGCAATTTCCGGTTTGTTAAAAAAATCTACCAATACTGCATAACCCGTGCCCAAGGGTTGAGGATTAAAAGCAGGTATATTTTGAGCTACTACCGTTGGCGATGTTGCCTCTCTTCTCGTCGTCACCGCCGTTTCAGAAGGTGTTTCTCTAGTAGTTTGAACCACTACAGGCGGTTCGACTAAAAAAGCTTGCAACCCGACAATATCATTTAAGTAACGCACCCATTTTTGCACTTCCTCTGCATCGACAAACCCACCAATGCGCGTCACCACATTGTCTGAATATCGACAAACAGAAAGGTTGGTACTATTGGGCACGGTTTGTCGCACCAACTCCCGACTTCGGGGCGTCTTGCTTTCCACCAACAACAAATACTCGCCCGGTTTAGGCAATTGACAATTGGGAATGGAAGACTGAGCCACAGCAGCATCTATTTTAACCGTCAACCCAGCCGTTGCCAGCAAGGTTGACCCTAAAATAGATTGTGCCACCCTGATAAAAGAAGTTTGATGCATAACAGGTGAATTGGTAATTGGTAATTGGTAATTGGTAATTGGTAATTGGTAATTGGGTTTTTACCATTACCCTTCCAGAGAAGCTGCCTGGGAACGCCATTACCCATTACCCAAGTACAATGTTTTAGGACACGCTGGCGAGGGAAGCTAGCGGGTTAGGAATTTGATCCGAAGGTGCTTCAAATTCGCCAGTTGCGACATATTCCAACCGCAATTTCAGCCAAGTAATAAATTGCTGATTCGTTGAAATAATTGCCGCTGCTGGTTGGGGACACTTGGCTTTAACTTCTGCCATTGAAGGTGCTTCGATAAAAGCTGGTTGTACAACCAGCCAGAAATCTATTTCTTTTTCTTGTTCTTGATAGTTTCTGGTTCTCTCACGCAACACTTCTTCCAGGGGTTCTTCTTCGATTAAAAAGCGTTTGCTTGCTAGGGCGTAGTAGTAAGTGGTCATGGTAATGGGTGATTGGTAATTGGTAATTGGTAATTGGTAATTGGTAATTGGTAATTGGTGAAGAATTTTCTCTTACCCATTACCCATTACCCATTACCCATTACCCAATATTGCTTGTTTCATTTCGCGGACGGCGCGTTCTAATCCTACTAAAACGGCGCGACTAATAATCGTGTGACCGATATTGAGTTCTTCCATCCCTTTGAGTGCTGCGACGGGGTAGACATTCCAGTAGGTGAGTCCGTGTCCCGCGTTAACTCTTAGACCGGATGCGATCGCATTTTCGCATCCTTTCGCCAAAACCGCTAATTCTTTTTCCCGACTCGCTTCATCGTGCGCTTCGGCGTATTTCCCCGTATGCAGTTCGATAAATTTGGCTTTTACCTTGACAGATGCTTCAATTTGTGCATCATCTGCATCAATAAACAAGCTCACCGGGATTCCGGCATCTTGTAACTGCGCCACCACATCGGTCATGCGGGGAATTTGTCCTGCGATATCGAGTCCGCCTTCGGTGGTGACTTCTTCGCGGCGTTCCGGGACTAACGTCACGTAGTCGGGTTTGATGTCGAGTGCGAAGTCTACCATTTCATCGGTTGCCGCCATCTCTAAATTTAGATGGGTGCGAACCGTTTGCCGCAAGATTCGCACATCCCTGTCTTGGATATGTCGTCTATCTTCCCGCAGATGGACGGTAATGCCGTCGGCACCTGCAAGTTCTGCCAGCACCGCCGCCGCCACGGGGTCGGGTTCTACCGTGCGACGTGCCTGCCGGATCGTGGCAACGTGGTCGATGTTGACGCCGAGTGTAGGCAAGATTAGATTCTCCAGGCGAATCCACAATCCTTTAGTTTACCTCACCGCGCGATCGCGCAGCATCTCCGTGAGAGAATCGCCTGACTCAGGGGGGGTGAATGCGATCGCAAATTCCACACCCGGGATCAAACGCCGCAACACTTGCAAATGCCCTTCAGCGTCACTGCGACTGCGAAACCGACCAACGGCAATGGGTTTGCAGTTCACAAAGCGAAAAATTGCCCAATTAAAAAGACTTGTCTTGTAGGTGTTTTGGGTCATATTGCCTCTTGACGATTTGAGTTGGTTACTAACAGCAGAACGTGATGAGACACTAAAGCAAAGGCAAGCAGCAATCAATAGCATTGCCCTGTTGTGATGCCTGCCTTTTTCTCTCTTTTTTCCCCAAATAGATTTAGGGTTGATATTTTTAGCCTAAACCAATTTGGGGATAACCGTCAACCTGTTTAGGCTAAATTAATTTAGGTTAAGATGGCAGAAAAGCCCTTATCAGCGCTGATGCGTCTCAGAACCCTGCGACATTTAACCCAAAAGGAACTTGCAGATGCTTTAGGTGTTACAGAAAATACAGTTGCTAATTGGGAAAGAGGCAGGGCAGTACCTAAGTTAACGCCCAGCCAATTCAAAACTCTGGTTAAAATGTTGCAGATCGGTTTGGAAGACTTACCCGACGATTTTGGGCCGCAGTCAGGAATGCAACCAGATGAATAGTATGGAGATGACTAAATCGTTTAAAAGCGACGAAACAACCGTACAAGAACTGATAGAAGCAGCGGGGACAACTCAACGGCAATTAAGCCAGAAGCTAAAAGTCACCGAATTAAGCATTAATAACTGGGCTAACAGGAGGAAACTGCCAAGAGTCGATCATTTTTTGGCGATGTGCCGCGAATTAAATGTTTCTCCTAAAACTTTGGCTAAAGCGATGCGATTAGACGTTGAGGGGATACCTGATGATGAACATGACTGAACCAGCAACATCACCTCTGATGCGTCTTAGGACGCAGCGACATTTGACACAAAAGGAACTGGCGGATGCTTTAGGTGTGACAGAAAATACCATTGCCAACTGGGAAAGAGGTAGTGACAAAACCGTTGAGAAGAAAAGTAGATACTAAGTTAGGTGCTGATTTACCAAAGGAAGCATGAAAATACACCCACGAGAAATCTACGATTTGCTACTGGAGTCGAGTCAAACGACGGAATTGGTGCGGGAAGTATTGATCGGATTAACCTGGACATTTTGCCAAGCAGAGGGGATAGGATTGTGCATGAGTCCGGGGCAGCCAACCCGCACCTTGCCTTGGGCAGGAACTTTGGTTAACAAAGCGATCGCGCAATTAGCCCCCTGGTTGCGTTCTTGGGATAGCTATCAAGCAACTGTGGGAATGGCAGCAATTAATGCAGCGATCAATCCATCTTCACCACTACTAGAAAAAGCCCAGCCAATTGCGCCCAAAGGTGCGGCGAATCTCGCTGTTTTTGAGCATTTTTTACCGCAGATTCGGGGTAAAAAAGTTGTCGTTGTTGGGCGCTATCCTGGACTATCTCAGTACGAACAAGAAACAGAAATTACCGTAATTGAACGCCAACCCAGCGGTCAAGATTTACCCGATACAGCGTGTGAATATCTCTTACCAGAAGCCGATTGGGTTTTTCTCACAGCCACTTCGATTGCGAATAAAACCTTTCCGCGCTTAGTAGAATTATCCCAAAATTCCAACTTAGTTTTGATGGGGCCAACGGTACCCTGGTTGCCAGATTTAGCCCATATGGGAATCGATTATTTGGCAGGCGTAAAAGTTACTAATACCGAGGCATTACGGCAAACAGTTGCCGAGGGAGGAGGCGTGAGGATTTTTGACACTGGCGTGCAATATTGCGTCCTGAATTTATGATAAAATTGTTGCGATTGATGGGCAAATAATATCATCTCCGGTAGCAAAGGTTTTCGATCGTAGGGGCGGGTTTTACCAGCCATTCTGTGGAAGCACGAGATATTTCGTTAAACCCGCCCTGGCTGACGCTACCAATGCAACCGGACATGATATAAAGCGATCGCATTGATTTTGCGATCGCTTTACCTCCAGGGCAGCGCGATCGCAAACTCGCATCCCTTGCCCGATTCCGAGACAAAACTTAATTTTCCCTGATGTTTTTCTTCTACCACTTGCCTGACAATCGAAAGTCCTAAACCAGTTCCTTTGCCGAGTGGTTTGGTGGTGAATAACGGCTTAAACAATTGTTGCTGGACTTCTTCACTCATTCCGCCCCCATTATCTGCAATCCGAATAATTACGCGATCGCCTGCGACTTCAGTGTTAATGCGAATCATCGGTGATGTTTGATTGCCACTTTTTTCCCCATTCATTAAACGCGGTTTATCATCTTCTAACGCATCAATGGCATTGGCTAGTAAATTCATAAAAGCTTGATTCAGCAGCCCTGGATAGCACTGAAATTCTGGAATATTGCCATATTCTTTAATTACTTTAATGGCTGGACGATTTCCCACAGGTTTAAGGCGATGGCGCAAAATTACCAGCGTACTGTCAAGACCATCATGTATATTTGCCAATACTGTACTATTGGTATCCAAGCGCGAAAAGTTTCGCAGGGAAACCGATATTTCTTTAATGCGATCGGTACTTAAGTGGATGGATTCAACGATCTTAAGCAAGTCTTCTATAGTAAATTCCAAATCTATTTCTTGTAAAATTTCTTCAATTTCTGTACTTGCTAATAGGCTTTGTTTTTGGTAAATTTTGATCGTTTTAATTAAATCTTTTACGTATTCATGGACAATGGGGATATTGCCAGCAATACAGCTAATTGGATTGTTAATTTCATGGGCTACTCCTGCTACCAATTCACCCAAGGTTGCTAACTTTTCTTTTTGCACGAGTTGCACTTGGGCTTGTTGTAATTCGGCGGTGCGTTCTGCCACTCGTTGTTCTAATTGTTCGTTCCATTGCTTTTGATTTCTAGTCAGGGCGCGGATTTGTAAATGTACTCGGACTCTGGCTAAAACTTCTTTCCCTTCAAACGGTTTTGTGATATAATCAACTGCTCCTAAAGATAATCCTTTGACTTTACTTTCCGTATCGCTTAAAGCGGTCATAAAAATGATTGGAATTTCGTGAGTTTTGGGATTTGCCTTAATGCGACGGCAGGTTTCAAATCCGTTAATTCCGGGCATTTCTACATCGAGTAGAATTAATTCTGGGTAATCGCTGTCATCTTCAAGTTGCTCTAAAGCACTTTCCCCATCGGTTTCAATGCGGACATTCATGCCTGCACTTTTGAGGGTTTGAGCTAAAACTGAGAGGTTGGTTGGATTATCATCGACAATTAGAATAAAGCCGGGATCTTGAACAGAAGTAGACATGATTTTTCCTAATGAGACAACATATTTTTATGGTGGGTATTGCTTAGCGTACCGCATGAGTATCCTGGATACCTAACGATTAGGAATTGTTGAGATACGCTTTGATAAACTCCCGCAGCGGTTTCAGTTGGAAGTCGTCGGCAAAATCAATTAGTTTTTGAGCAAAAGGTATGAGTTTAATATCTAATTCTTTCAGTTGATTTGCTTGGTTGACAATTTCATAAATATCGCCTTTTTTTGCTACTTGGTAAAGCCGTCGTAACTGTTCTTTGTTGGGAATCGAAATAACTTGCATTTTCTCCCCATTTGGTTGATTGCTTTCTTGATAAATCCATTGTAAATCAAGATATTTACCAAGCATTTCTAGCAAGTTTTCCGCTTGTACGGGTTTGGGTAAAAAGGCATTCGCACCTGCTTCTAAACTTTTATATTGATCGCTCTCAAATACACTCGCAGAAGAGGCAATAACTACTATATCTTTAAATGGGGGTAATTGCCTAAGCTGTTCGAGCAACTCAAAACCGTGCATCACGGGCATCACCAAGTCAGTAATAATCAGATCGGGATTCCATTCAATTGCTCGCTCTAAACCTTCCTCTCCATTACTAGCCTCGCTCATGTCAAATCCAATAGGTTCGAGCAAATTAATCAGAACAGAACGATTTTCCCATTTATCATCTACCACTAGAATTTTTTGCTTTCTACCTTGATATCCTACGATCGTACCTTGTCGATCCACTCTGGAAGTTGCTGCCCAACCTTTGGCTTCGGTTAACTCAACTTCAAAGTGGAATATACTACCCTTTCCTGGTTCGCTTTGCACTTCAATTTTACTGTGCATTAGGGAGATAATATTCAAGCTAATTGCCAATCCCAGCCCCGTACCTTCGGATTGTTTTTTAGTAGCTCCTACTTGCTCAAAAGGTAAGAAAATCTTTTGTAATTGTCCTGGACCAATTCCGACGCCGGTATCTTCAATTTTAAACTGAATTTTTAAAATAGGCAATGGTTCAATTTTGCGTTCTATGATTTGAATTTTGAAAGTGACGCTACCGCGATCGGTGAATTTAATTGCATTGCCGAGTAAGTTAATCAAGACTTGGCGCAATCGCTTTTCATCTGCGCGTATGCCTTCTGGTAATTTAACATCAGGCTGGTAGATAAACGTAATTCCTTTTTGTTCGGCTCGAATGCGGCAAATTTCTGTTACACTTTGGAGAAAAGATGGAAAATGAAAATCGGTTGGGCGTAATTCCATTTTCCGGGCTTCGATTTTGGACAAATCTAAAACATCGTTAATGAGCGTTAACAAATGCGTTGCACACTGGTGAATAATTTCTACTCCTTTGCTACCCTTTTGTGTTAGCGGCTCCGAGCGTTGGAGAATTTGGGCATAACCTAAAATGCCGTTGAGGGGCGTTCTTAGTTCGTGGCTCATATTGGCGAGAAATTCACTTTTGGCTTTATTGGCGTTGTCGGCAGAAACTTTGGCTTTATCGGCGTTTGCTAATGCTTCTGTTAACTGTTGGGTGCGTTCTTCTACCCTTTGTTCCAGTTCGTCATTGATTTTTTTCAGGTTAGCTTGTGCTTGGCGATTTTCATTGATGACGGCACAAAGAATATAGGTAGCGATCGCAACTACACTAATAAACGATTGCAGCAGCAATAACGAATGATTAACAGATGCTTGTTGGGCAAAAGAGCCGAAGCCGCGAGCAGTGCCAAAAACTGCGATCGCAGATACAATTACCACCAGTAAAGTTGATTCGCGCACCGTAAAACGAAATGCCGACCAGATCGCTAAAGGAATCATCATATACTCGACCGGATATCCCCCCCAGAAGGCAATCTTACTAATCGCAATTAACGATAACAATAACAGCGCGAACTCAATTATCTGTTCGCGACTAAACCTTTTCTGTTCAGGCAACTTTTGGAACCAAACTAACAGCGCTGGGGTGACAACAACAATACCGACAACTATGCTTGTAAACCAACTACGCCAAAGTTCTGCGTAAATTGCCCAAGGACTAATCCCGCGCAGACATAATGTGGTAATAGAAAAGGTAGTACTGACTATTGCGACGGGGATTAACAACACCAAAAATCTAAATACATTTCCAGAACGCTCTAGTAAAATACCCCGTTTGATAAAGCGATGAATCAGATAACTAGCGGCTAAGGATTCAACAGTGTTGTAGGTAGCAATCAGGCTGCTGGTAACAAAGTCATTCGGGTAAAAAAGTATTTGAGAAGCGATAATGTAACCAATCAACAGAGCAGGCCAGATGCGATACCCTAAGAGTAGGACACTCGCCAAGTAAAGACCGGCTGAAGGCCAAATCGCCGATGCCCCATTGACAAAACTCAGCGAGGAGAATACTTTGCTAAGAAAAAAGTGGATTATCGGAATCGCCAATGATGCGATCGCAAAAGTCTGCTTGGGAGTAAGTTGGAATAGGGTTCTGTTAGCGCTTTGCTGCATAGCTCTGATTCAAGTGTTTCGATGGGTTAGCAAGTATCCGTTAATTATCCGCTGCATTTAGTCAGGTCTATTTACAGAGTTCCCTTAACCTTAACTTTATTAACACATCGGGTATAAAGCCTGAAACTTGTTTCAAGGGGGAAACATGTGGTATTCAGTAGTAGTTCGAGATCTGCCTACTACCCAGTCCTGCTATCCAAGGCGCTGAATTACCTGCCATCATCCACTGGAACAGGTCGCTAATTTCGCCACATTGAAGCCTCAGCAGGTTGGAAGGTTTGGTTCTTAGGGTGATACTAATAAAGAAGATTCCACAAAAGCAGTAAAAATTAAACAAAACACTATGACCAACGAAACGATCGAACTGTTATCCAGCCGCGAATTAGATAAAATGCGTCAAGCTGGGTGTTTGGCTGCTCAACTTCTCCAGCATCTCGAACCAATGGTCAAGCCAGGAGTTACTACCCTAGAACTCAACGATGAGGCTGAACGCTGGACAAAAGCGCATGGTGCTAAAAGCGCCCCCCTTGGCTATCACGGTTTTCCTAAATCTATCTGCACCAGCGTCAACGAAGTCGTATGCCACGGCATCCCTAGCGCTAAGCAAATACTTAAAGACGGTGACATTATTAACATCGACGTGACGCCCTTGGTGGATGGCTACCACGGCGATACGTCTAAAACCTTCTTCGTCGGTACGCCTTCACCTAAAGCGAAAAAGCTCGTAGATGTTACCCTGGAATGCCTCAAAAGGGGCATTGCTGAAGTAAAACCAGGGGCGCGCATCGGCGATATCGGCGCGGCGATTCAGGAATACGCAGAAGCCCAAGGCTTTTCAGTTGTGAGAAATTTTACCGGACACGGCGTTCACCGGGTTTTCCACGCTGCACCGGAAATCCCCCACTATGGTAAGCGCGGTACGGGAAAGCGTTTAAGAGCGGGTATGGTTTTTACAATTGAACCGATGATTAATGAGGGAACTTGGGAAGTAGAAGTTTTAGATGATGGCTGGACTGCTTTGACGTTAGATCGAAAACTTTCTGCTCAGTTTGAGCATACAGTTGCAGTGACTAACTCTGGTGTCGAGATTCTTACTGTTTGTGGTAATTGGTAATTGGTAATTGGTAATTGGTAATTGGTAATTGGTAATTGGTAATTGGGAGAGATCTTTAATAATATCTTTCCATTAGCCATTAGCGATTCGCATCACGGTTGAGAGCGCTAGCAACTTGAGTTATATGATGCCCGCTGCGATCGCTAATTACCAGCACAATTGGTAACTTACGATCGCTTCTAGCCGTTGCCGCAAAATCGGTAACCATTGCGTTTAAAACAGGAATGTCTTCGCTGGGATCTGTGGATGGGCATCGTGATGCTAACTCGAAGCACTGGTATAAAATCTCAACGCAAACCGCCAAAACCCAATCGAAATTAAAAATAACCCCAACGCTAATATTGCAGAACCTATTACCCAACCAATTTCACCCCGCCCTAGCATCGCTTCTGCTGGTACAGTTGTTAAAAATGCTACTGGCACTATAAAAGTAAAGAAAAATCGGTAAGCTGTGGGATAAGCTACCATCGGGTATCTTCCCGCTTCTAACAATCCTCGCAGCACTTCGGTAACGTTATAAATTTTGACAAACCAGATACTGGTTGCTCCCAACATAAACCACAAACTGTAAAGAATCGCCAAACCAAATAAAATCGGTATGGTAGCGATCGCATAATCGCTAATTTTAATTCCCAGTCGCGTCCCCGCATATCCAACTAACACCGAACCGAAGATTAAATCTGGCAGTCCCCAAGGCGAAACGCTACGGGCAGAAAGCCAAAATTGACTGCTAATCGGCTTTAATAATACAAAGTCCAAAGTGCCGTCTTGCACCTGTCGCACGATGCGGTTTAAGTTAGGTACTAGAAAAGTACTAGAAAAACCCTGGAGTATAGTAAACACTCCCAGCACCACTAAAGCTTCTTCCCATTTCCACCCCTGAAAGCTATAGCCGGTGCGGTAAAACAGAAATAGGGTAAATAAACTGCCCACCAGGTTGCCCAAGCTGCTCAACCCTGCCAAAATAAAGTTAATTCGGTACTCTAATTCGGCGGCGATCGCCGTTCCCCAAAATAACCCTAAAACTCTTAAATATCTCATTGGTAATTGGTAATTGGTAATTGGTAATTGGTAATTGGTAATTCTTCTTTGCTCCCCTGCCCCTCTGCATCTTCACGCGCCCATCCCAGAATAATGCTTTAATCCTCGACGCCACAACCAACGGTTCCAGAGGAAGAAAAGTATCAACCAACCCAATGCTGTCAAAAATCCTCTGACTGGATCTACGGGTAATCCGATTAACAATGCTGCGGGGAAATGGATTAAATAGGGAAAAGGCGTCCAAAGTACTACCTCGCGCAATTCGCTGGGAAATAGTTCTAAGGGAGCAACAAGACCAGAGAGAAATAGATAGATTAAAAACCAGAATTGCTCGATCGCCGCCGCGCGTTCTAGCCAAAATGCGAACATAGCGAAGGTGTATTGTATGAGGAAACGTAACGAGAAGGAGAAAGCGATCGCTACCACAAACAGTAAAAACCTCGATAAACTAGGTATCCAAAAAAACTCCGGATATAGCAGGAAAAATAACCCCACCAGCGCCAAAGAAAACGGCAAGCGGGCAAACCTTTCCCCAACGTGGGAAGCAATGTGATGCCAAATCGGATCTATTGGCTGAAGTAACCGAAAGGAAAGCTTACCTTCTACTACCTCTCTTTCAAAATCCCAAATCACCCAAACTGTACTAATCTGCCGCACCAGAAAAACTGCCAGAAAGTAGCGAGCAAAGTCTACAGGTTTTAATCCAAATTGCCCGCCTTGGGCTGCTTGCATCCAAATCCCCATTAAAATAATCGGCAAAGAGCCTGCCAATACCCATAAAATTAGCTCGGCTCGGTATTCCACCATGTAGGCGTAATAAACTTCAATCAGCGTCTTAGCTTTTCTAATAATTTTTTTCATTTCACTATTGCCCCTGTCTTAATAACGCCCACAGGCTGAAGCCTGTGGCTATACTCAGATCTTGCACCATTATCAACAAGCCTTCAAAAACCGGGTTTCTTGACGATAAATCTAGACTTTCAAGCTGAGCTATTTGCAAGAAACTAAGGTTTAGCCAAGGTGCAAGATCTGAGTATACAAACCAAGTCCGCCTGTGCGGACTTCCAAGCCTGCGGCGGCAGGCTTAGTTCGTGTAGCCGCACCCTTTAGGGTGTAGGCAACTCAATTTCATCACACCACCCCTGCACGGAATACCCGACCAATTACATCTTCAACCGGCGGATCGGTAATGGTCAAATCTAATACTTGCAACTGGGCTAACATCTGAGAAATGGTGCGGGTAAGTTCTTCCCGTCGCACTAGCAAGCGCACTTCCCGCCCTTCGATTGCTTCTATTTCCCCGTAGGGCGATAACTTTTCTTTTGGTAACGGTTGCGCTAGTTCGAGTTGAACTTCGCGGCAAGGGGCATATCTTTCTAATAATCCTTCTAAGCTGCCGTCGTAAATTAGCTGTCCTTGGTGAATTAAAAGTACTCGCTGGCACAAAGCCGTAATATCCGCCATGTAGTGGCTGGTTAAAAGTATTGTCGCTTGGTAGCGTTGGTTATACTCGCGCAAGAAGTCGCGCACTCCAACTTGAGCGTTAACATCGAGTCCCAAAGTCGGCTCGTCTAAAAATAGTACTTGGGGGCGGTGCAGCAGTGCGGCGAGTAATTCGGCTTTCATCCGTTCGCCTAAAGATAGTTTTCGCACGGGTTGGTTAAGTTTGCCTTCGAGGGCAAGCATTTCGGTGAGTTCTCCCACCCGATGGCGAAACTCTTTTTCTGGGATATCGTAGACGGCGGCGTTGATTCTGAGGGAATCCAATGCTGGTAAGTCCCACAACAGCTGCTGTTTTTGCCCCATCACCAGGGTAATGTTTTGCAAAAATGCCTTGTCCCGCTTGAAGGGGATGCGCCCTGCAACTTGGACTTTACCGCTGGAGGGATGAATTAATCCCGTGAGCATTTTCAGCGTCGTGGTTTTTCCTGCACCATTGGGGCCTAGAAACCCGACCACCTCGCCTGGGTCAATTTGGAAGGAAACTGACTGTACGGCTTTTACCTGGCGGTAGGTGCGGCGCAGAAAGTGCTTCAGCGTGCCTTTTAGCCCCGGTTCTTTGATTGCTACCGGATAGACCTTGCTCAGGTCAATGGCTTCGATAATGGGCATATTTTTGAGTTAATCATGCGATCGCGGGGCAAACGTCACTTTATTCTACCGAACCCATTTTCCGCCACCACCCACCCAAGACTGAAGTTGAGCGCGCGCTAAAAATTAACTATTCTTTACCAAATCCTCACCCGCACTGCAAAACCTCTCAGGGATGCAGCTGTGTAGGCGTCTAACTTTCACCAAATACTGATGACCGCAACCAATTCAGACTTAGGGGCAATGCGATCGCAGCCCACTACGAAACCGATTTGGTTATTTTTGCTTATTGTACCTAATTATTATAATCAAAATAGTAAATTTAAATATAATCAATTTTAAAGCCGCTATAGCCAATCAGAAGCGGTTTGCTATTTATCAATAACTAATAAGGCGATATAAGCCTTTTTAAACCCTTACCTATCTTCAGTAGCCCTTTCAATCCAAGCAAAGTTGGACAATAATGCTTTTGTAGAGCAAGCGAACCGCGAGTCTTCGGTTATCAAAGACTCCCCCAGCAGAATTAGACAAATCAAGCATATTTTGACAAGCCAGCATATAAGGAGAAAATTCCCAGTGAAACTAGCAGTTTATGGAAAAGGCGGAATCGGTAAATCCACAACCAGCTGTAACATCTCCACAGCCTTAGCCAAACGCGGCAAGAAAGTGCTGCAAATTGGTTGCGACCCCAAACACGACAGCACCTTTACCTTGACTGGTTTCTTAATCCCCACAATTATCGATACCCTCCAGGCCAAGGACTACCACTACGAAGATGTTTGGCCCGAAGATGTGATTTACAAAGGCTACGCCGGAGTTGACTGCGTGGAAGCAGGTGGCCCTCCTGCGGGTGCGGGTTGCGGCGGTTACGTAGTGGGCGAAACCGTAAAGCTGCTCAAAGAACTCAACGCCTTCGACGAATACGATGTAATTTTATTTGACGTATTGGGCGACGTTGTTTGCGGCGGTTTTGCTGCCCCCCTCAACTATGCCGACTACTGCATCATCGTCACCGATAACGGGTTTGACGCTTTGTTCGCCGCCAACCGCATCGCCGCGTCGGTGCGGGAAAAAGCTCGCACTCACCCCTTGCGTCTGGCTGGTTTAATTGGCAACCGCACCTCGAAGCGCGATTTGATCGATAAATACGTAGAATCTGTCCCCATGCCCGTGCTGGAAGTGCTGCCTTTGATTGAAGACATCCGCGTGTCCCGCGTCAAAGGCAAGACCTTGTTTGAAATGGCAGAAACTGACCCCTCGCTCAACTATGTCTGCGACTACTACCTCAACATCGCCGACCAATTGCTGGCGCTGCCCGAAGGCGTAGTGCCAAAAGATGCTCCAGACCGGGATTTGTTCGCCTTGTTGTCAGATTTTTACTTAAATCCAACTAAACAAGCGCCAAAGACAGAGGAAGAAGAACTAGACTTAATGATGGTTTAAACAGTCTAGTTTTCAGGATGAGGGAGAAAACCTGTGGCTTTCTTTGACGACTTTACGGCATCTCTAAAGAAGAGATGGTTGGAATATTTTCAGCAAAATCACAGTTGGATGACTTTGCAAATGGATGTCGATAGCGTGAAGACCCCAGATGGCGGTCGTCGGCCTCCTTCTTACCTCATCCTGGGGGTGCTGAACGCGATCGAACCCAAGCTGGCGCAGTTGATGTTTCCCTTTTCTAAACTCAACTCCGATCCAGACGCGCTGATCCAGGTATTGGACTTAGATTTCGACCCGGACATCTTACTGGGTAACCGTTCACCTGGGAAAGTTGAAACAACGCCATCCCCATCTTCCTCTGCACCGGCTGTGTTGCTCGAAGACGAAGAGGAAGAGGAATCTTCGGATTTGCTTGAAGATAGCTCCACGACGATCGTAATTGAAGAAACCGTTGTAGCGATCGCGCTTGACGCAGAAGAAGAGGACGCCTTTGGTGGCATGGCACTCGATGATTTGGATGCC
>CAYXCW010000044.1:36488-54365 GCA_964463555.1 uncultured bacterium | reverse complement strand
GAGAGTGATTCTCATTCTATTCAATGTGACAGTTGAGGGTGCGGAATGTGGGTTACAATTGATATCGAGCGGAGTATTTTTCCTAGCGTCAGAGTCTACCTAAACAACCAACTGCAAGCGCAACAGCAACAAACGAATTTAGCCGAATTTATCATTAGCGGTGGACTTGCGCCACAAAGCAGTCCCGGCAATTATATCCCCTTACCTCCAGGTGTCGGTAATTTTGGTCCCTCTGGGTTAGACATTCACCTATCTGTTAGTCAGCAACAGATGCGATGAAATACTAAGGACTTAAGCTAGTAGATTGGGTTGAACGATAGTAAAATCCCACAAAAACATTTGAACAAATTGGGTTTCGTTAGTTCAACCCAACCTACTAAAATTACTTCTTTTCTCCTCCTCCGCCTTCTCTGTGCCTCTGTGGTTCGTTAAAAAGATTCACAACCGAAATTTTATCCATTTCAAACGTACTTGGCATTTGAGGAGCATTCATATTCGCCGCTTCAGCCATTGGCGTCAAAAACCGCGCCACTTCAACTTGTTGCTGTAATTGATTCGTAGAAGAAACTAAATTGCTCAATCCATTAATCAAATTGCGAAGATTATTCCGAAAAGCCGGATCTCCAGTCAAATCATCCAAATCAGAGGTAATTTTTTGAGCATTTTGAAACGTTACCCTAGCCGAATCTAAAGTTTGTTGCAAAACCAACAAAGTGAACGGATTATTCAGCGCCCCCGTCATATCGCGTAAATTCGCCGAAGTTTGAGCCGCATTAGCCGATAAAACTTCTAAATTCTTGATTAATTCGCCTTGAGCAATGCGATTAATAGCCGGATTCAAATTGCTAACTACCGTGCGAAGTTCGGCACTGGTTTGGCTCAAATTATCTAAAGTAGCAACCAGAGAAGCTTGGTTATTGGTGACTAAATTATTGATATTTGTCGCTAAAGTTCCGACTTGCCCCGCCGTCGTGCCCAATTGATCGGCAGTCGTAGCAAATCGATCCACAGCAACACCAACTCGCTGCACAGTACGATCGGCATTGTTACCAACTCGCTCGAAAGAAGTACCAACTCGATCGATCGTCCGATTTGCATTAGTACTAATCTGGTTTACATTACTAGAAAGTTGATTAGCAGTGCGGTTTGCAGTTGCAGTCAGCAGATCCATATTGCGGTTAAATCGATCGGCAGTGCGATTTGCCGTTGTACCAATTTGATTCGCTGTGGCGGCAAATTGATCGGCAGTGCGATTCGCCGTCACGCTAATTTGATTGGCAGTAACCGCAAATTGGTCAACAGTTCGATTTAATTTATCGGCAGTTGGGCCAAATTTTTCCGCCGTTCTACCAATCGTATTCGCAGCAGCGGATACGCTGGTAAGTTGTTGTCTTGCCGTTACCGTAAAACTCGAAAGATCGCGAGACAGTTGAGTAATTGACTGTGCTGCTAACGACGTATTTTGAATTGCCGAATTGATGTTGGCATAAAACTTTTCATCGGTGTAGAGGCGCAGAAATTCATCGAGGCTAAAGCCAACTTGGCCTTTAATGTTGTCGTTATTACAAATAATTTGATTGCGGTCTTTGCAATTAGGATCTAAAGGGTTTACGCCTTGAATGCTAGCGGATACACTTTCTAGAGGAACAATATCAATCGCATTTTGACCGATAAAACCAGATTGATTAATTTCAGCTCTAACATTGCGCGGGATAGCCAGCCCAGGTTCTGTAATGTTAATCTCAACATTAACTTTATCCGTTCCCGGTTGAATCGCCATTACTTGACCAACTTTAACCCCGCGATATCTCACAGGCGTCCCAATTTGCATTCCTGCTGCGTTATCAAATTCTACAGTCACTTGATAACCGCGATCGCCAAAATAAGCTTGTCGCAGCCATACACTCATCGCCACAAACAAACCGATTCCCAACAGGAAGAACAACCCAACCGAACCTTCTCTTACCGTGCGCGATCGCATACTTACTCCTTTAATTTCAGATTAAAGATTTCAGATTGCAGATTTAATCTTCTCCCTACCTCTTCACCCAGGTTCTTGCGCCTGGAGCGGTTAATTAAATAGATATTAATCTAAAATCGATTAACCAATTGCTTGAATGGGGCCTTCTACACTACCGCTAAAGAATTGCCTAACCAAAGGATTATCTGTCGCATCAATATCGCTAACGCTACCTTGCCACTGAATTTTACCTTTGTAGAGAAACACAATGCGATCGCTCGTGCGCCGGATAGTACTGTCTTGGTGAGTGACGATCGCATAGGTGCTGCAAACCCCTGCGGCACGCTGTAACTGGCGAATTAAATCCTCAATCACCGTAGATGCAACCGGGTCTAATCCTGCCGTAGGTTCATCATATAACAAAACTTCTGGATTATCTTTAGGATTATCCGGATTCGACATAATTGCACGGGCAAAACTAACTCGCTTTCGCATCCCGCCGGATAATTCAGCTGGGTAGCGCGAGTTTATTCCCGGTAACCCTACCATCTCCAGCTTTTCGTTCACTAATTCCCGAATTTTTTTCTGAGGTAATTTTGAATGTTGATACAGCAAAAAGCCGACATTTTCTTCCACCGTCAGCGAATCAAATAACGCCGCCTGCTGAAACACCATGCCAATTCCAACTCGATCGGTTCCATCTTCAACCAACCCCAACCTTTGCTCGCCTTTGATATAAATTTCCCCGGCATCCGGTGCTAACAAACCAGCAATAATTCGCAAAATCGTTGATTTACCCGTCCCCGAAGGCCCTATAATTCCTAAAGCCTCCCCGCGCGAGATCGTCAGGTCAACGTTATCTAAAATCATGTTGTTACCAAAGGCTTTAGAAATTCCTTTGAGTTCGATTAACGGCTCAGCCATAGAAATCCCGCAACTAAGGTTAAAATAAAACCCGCACCCCTAACCAAATTAAACATCAAAACCAAGCCGCTTCAATGTTAAACATAGAACAATTAATCGCACAAATCCAGCAGGAAGCAGAAAGCGCTACCTTTCCCATCGATGAACCAGTTTATCAAGCGGCGGGTTTAAATCCAACCCAGCCGATTCTTTATGCAGGCAATTTGAACAGCAATTTGTGCATTTTTGCGCGCGATTTGGGTAAAGATGAAGTCCACGCGCGTCAACCGCTTTACGGCGCTGCTGGTAAGCTAGTTCGCAAGGGTTTGTATCGCGCCTTTTATGGTCAAGAACCGGAGCGGGATACAGATTTACAAATTGTATGCGATCGCGTCCTCCTGACTAACACCGTACCTTACAAACCAACTGGGAACAAAGCATACTCAGAGGCAGTCAAAAAAAGATTTCGTCCATTTATAGAGCAATTGCTAGTGCTTTACTGGCAAGGCGATAAAATTATTACGCTAGGGAATGAAGCGTTTAATTGGTTTGCGCCTTATGGGGCGAAAGGCGCGTTAAAAGAGTTTTTTGAAGAGAGCGATCGCTACAATAAAACCATTCAAGTCACTCTGCAAGCAAAAGATAGCGAAGGAAAGCAGCATCAACGTTTAGTAACGCTGATGCCCTTACCTCATCCTTCTCCTCTGAATCAAAAATATTACGCTCAATTTCCCCAATTACTGCAACAGCGTCTAGCAGATATACAGCTGATTACCAGCGATTAAAGCAAAGCCTTAAGGCTACGTTTGTGTAGCGGCACCCTTAAGGGTGCCGCTACACAAACGTAGGTATACTCACATCTTGCACCTTGATTAAAAACCGGGTTTCTTGCAAATAGCTCAGCTTGAAAGTCTAGATTTATCGTCAATAAACCCGGTTTTTGAAGGCTTGTTGATAATGGTGCAAGATCTGAGTATACCTGATGTGCCGATATCTTCACCTTGTCTGGTTAATCCTTTATCTTGTGCCGCTACACAAACGAAGGTATACCTGATGTGCTTGCTTTTTCGCTATATTTGAACCGATTTAAGCCAGCTACCTCTATCCTAAGTAGAGTTTGTTTTCCCTTGATCCCCAATCAATTCTCTACCCTTTTACAGGGGTAAAAACTTACAGATTATTTCACCATGAAACTGTTAGTTTAGATACATTACGAGCGCTATGACAGTTACCAATGTCAGTGCCTACGACCAAGGTAAAGAAGCTTTGGCAGGTTTGAATACAGACGATCAACTAGCGTTGTTGTGGTTTGTTTATACCAAGCTGGGAAAATCGATCACACCAGCTGCTCCAGGCGCTTCTGGCTCTGAAATTGCTCAAGGATTGTTCAATCAAGTCAAAGAGCTGCCCCACGAGCAACAACTGCAAGTGATGCGAGAAATTGTGGAAAAAGCGAATACACAATTAAGCCGTCAATACGGTGCTTTAAGTCCTGAAACAAAGCTGGCTTTTTGGTATTTTTTAGCCCAAGGAATGGAAAGCGGAACCATTATTCCCATGCCGCCTGACTACCAATTCCCCGAAGCTGGAAACGTTTTGTTAGGACAAATCGAGAACATGGATTTTCAACAACAAATTGATTTCCTCCGCGGTGCCGTATTGGTAATGGGTGCTGAACCCGCTCCTGGCGCTGCAATTTAATCAGAATCTGTTAATTGCGAACAGCTAATAGCTAAAAGGATTGATTAGCAATTAGCCATGAGCAATTAGCCATTAGCACAAACTGTTGTTCGTTCATTCACAGGGTTTTATGACATTCACAAACATTTCCAACATCGACCAAACTGTACAGCAATTACAGCGTTTGAGCGTTGACGATCAACTAGCAGTTTTGTGGTTCGTTTACACAGAAATGAAAGACGGTATTACGCCGTCACCGACTGCTGGACTTGAACTTTCTCAAGCGGTAGTGAATCGAATTGGGGTAATGTCTCGTGAAGAGCAGCTACAGGCGCAGCGCGACATTATTGCAGGCGCAAATAACGAAATTAACCGCGAGTATCGGGCGCTAAATCCCAGGGCAAAGTTGGGTGTTTGGTATTTGCTAGCTCAAGGAATGGAACAAGAAACAATCATTCCCATGCCACCAGATTATCAACTATCTTCTGAAGCTCAAGAAATGTTAAATGCTGCCAAGCAACTAGATTTTGAACAGCAAACTGAATTCATGAGTCGTGCCGTAGCAAACATGGGTGGTTAATATCGTTTCCGGTTGCCTCAAAGTTACAACCTTTAGGAGCAATTAGCAAGAAACCGGATTTGATCTAACTCACGACTTGGCTTCCCTTTCCAATCTTTCCATTTGCCTTTGCCACTGTTTTAACTGAGCTTCGCGCTCTTTTTGTTCTTTAGCTTCTGGAAGGGGAAGCCCTTTATTTGGATCGTATTTGCCCTGATGTTTTGGCAATCCTTTAAAGTATTCGGTGCCAGCATTGGGGCGAATATTTTTTTGTGCGAGCCACCTTTGGCAATGTGGCTGCCATTTGAAGGCGCGATCGCATACTTCTCCCCCTAAACTTCTCAGTTTTTTTACTGATAGTTTGGTCGGATAAAATAGCAAGAGTTCCATCTGAGAAGTTCGGGGAATTAACCGCGCCTCGCCCCCAGTCCCTCGCAAGAATTCTATTATATAGTAATTTCCCAAATCGAAGATGCAGATTTCTGTTGGCTCGCTACCACCTTCTGCGAGAATATCTACATTAATTTGGAGTTGATAGCCAAGGCTAGTTACCGATGATTGGGGTAAGAGTAGGCGAATGCGCTGGATGCGATCGCTATAATTAGCCCAAAAATCCCGTTTTTCTTCAAACTTCCGCCGCTCTTGTTCTAGCAGATTAACTTTCCTAACTAACAAGTCTACTAATTGTTGGAAATACCCATAATTAACCGTACCGATCCACCGACTCAGCGCCGCCTTAGCTGCATCAGAAAGTTGATGCCATTTCCCATTATTATCGCTCTTGGAATATTGCTCTTGTAACCATTCAATTAATTTTGGCAACCGGGTTATCGTCTCCCCAGAAATTTTTTTCAGTAACTCTTCTACTGCTACCAATTGTTGTTGAGGTGACATTTGTTTGAGACAGCGCAACAACCACTCGACTTCTGGGTTACCGGAAACTTGATTTTTGGCAAATATTTCTGCCGCGAAGTCAAGCGCTATTTTACCTTCTTTTAACCATCGAGGTAACCCAGCATATTCTAAAAAATCCGGAGGCGTGCGAAGGTATTGCCAGCTAAGTTTAGCTAAATTGTAAGCAGTTTGCTCTTGATTGAGTACTTTGATAATTTGGATCGGCAGTCTATCATTGCCTGTGGAATTGTTAGCAAATTCAGAGAAACCCTCTAGTAAAGAAGGAGGACAAAGACTGTAAGCACTTGCCTTTTCCCCACTTGCTGAATCAGGTTTATAGGAAGTGTAAAGCCTAAAAGATGAAGACATGGAAACTGTGGAATTTTCTTTGAGCTTTGCACCTTCGCTATAGTGCAGAGCGATGCGCCAGAATAACCGACTTTTCAACCATTCATTGGTTTTTGCGGCTTGCCAAATTGCCTGAGAGGTTTCTCGGCTTTTTTCAGGATTTTGAATATCCCATTGAGTTTTGGTATATAGGCAGTAAACCCAATCAAGTTGAGTTAATTGCTCGGTTTGTTCGTTTTGGATACATGAAATTATATCATTAATCGGGCGCGGTGGCGGTGTTTCGACTTTGGGAATATTGGGCGCCTTTAACAATTCGCGGCTAATTTTATCGCTGGCAACTTTGAGTTTTATCGGTTGCCATTCGCCAGGGTTTTGCGGTACTTTGAGTTGACGAAACATAATTGCTAATTGCTAATTGTTAATTATTAAATAGGTTTTTCCGATTACCCATTACCAATTACCTATTACCTAAATTAAAATTCTTCAGGCTTTCGCGGCGGAATTGGAAGCGGAAAACGACTTTGCGATCGCTTGGTTCATCCCGATTCTGTTTGGCTTCTATTTCTCCTCTGCCAGCGGCAAGTATTTTAGCTTTAAACCTGGCTTTTGTGGGAAAATTCACTTCATTAGACAGGATATAGTTCATTACAGATTCAGCGCGTCGCAAGCTTAAATTCAAATTTGCTTGCTCTGTACCTTTAGAACTGGTGTGGCCTTCAATTATTACTTTTGCGATTTGAGCATCGAATTTTTTATCCGAAAAAATAACGCGACTGTAAAGCGGAATAAAGGATTGAAGAAACTTTTTACCTTCCGGTTTTAGGGCAGCACTATTTTCGTCGAAAAGGATGCGATCGCGTATGCTCACATCTCCTGTTTCCGGGTCAACTGTAAAGATATCTTTCCCTCCTAATTTCCCTTCCAAAGTCTTGACAATAATCTGGGGAAGTGCTTCAAATGCTTTGCGATAAGTTACTAATTCTCTTTCTAATTTCTCAATTCGAGCCAGTTTTTCATTCAGTTCTGCTACTTTTTGATTGAGCTGAATCTGCACGGTAATAAACAGCAGCGCAAAAAACATTAGTAACCCCGACATTAAATCGCCAATTGATAGCAAGACGCTCGAATCTTCCGCCTCTTCAATTTCTGGTTCTAAATTAGATAAATCTCTCATTTTTTTTGCTATTTCAACTCAAATAACGTTAAACTCACCATCAATTGCTGGCTTTTTTAGTCCCTAAATTATCCGCCGCAGCGACTAGATAATGCGCTACTTGCATCAAACCATCCGATGTTTCTTGTAAACTACTGCAAACATTCGCCATCGAACTATCTGACTGAGTAAAGAAACTTGTTTGCGATTGGTTCGCCTTTTCTAGATATTCTATTAATTGATCGTTTCCTAGCTCTAACGCTTGGTTAAATTGACCTACCATATTCTCATAAGCAGCCTCCAAGGTTTTCACCTGCTCTTGTACTAACTGAAGAGTTCGATCTAATTGCCCAGCCATATTTTCATAGCTAGTTTGCATCCGTTTCCCTTCTTCATTTAATTGTTTGACTATATTCTGATAGGTAGTTTCCACCCGCAAGACTTCTTTTCCTGTCAATTTAGCCAGCACCTGAAGTTGCGACAAACGTTCGCTAGAATTCAATCCCACCGAGTTAGCAAAATTGCTCACATTTACAACTGTTTGCTGGATTTTTTCCATACTTTGGTCAACTTGCCCTGCCAACAGCTTGCGTTTTTCCGACTCTTCCCGGAATACTTGCTGTAAAGTTACAACAACTTGGGCTAATCCTTGCCGCTGCTTACCCAATGTGGACTCTAAAAGATTGTTTTGTTCGGTAAAGAATTGCTGTAGCGACGCTTGGTAGTTAATCCGGAATTGCTCTAATTCTTTCTGGACGGTGACGCGAGTATTTTGCAGCATTCCATCCACATTTTGCAAGCTGGTGACCAAATTCTCTCGCGCTTGATTCATCAGTTGGGAAGCTTCGCTACCAACCGCTTGAATTGTACTAGATTGGGTTTGAAATGCTGTATGAGATGCGTTGAGAATATTCATCATCCTTTTCTGCAACCCTTCCAGCATTTTTTGTTCTTCTTCTGCTTGAGTTTTCAGCGCCGCTTGCAAGTTTTCTTGAATGCCTCGGAAAGTCGCAGAAGCTTCTTGCGCGCTTTCTTGAAACGCGCTGCGCTGCGCTTTCATTCCTTCAATACTTTCTTCCACCCCCGCGCGAATTTCTGTCGCCATTTGCTGCAAAACGCCTTGCGTATCTGTTTGAAATTGACCGAGAATTTGCTGCAAGTTACTGGCGAATTCCTGAAGCTGCACTAGGGTATCTTGCTGAAAGTTTTGAATCGTGAGAATTGATTCTGCCAAACTTTGGGAAATGCTACCCAATTCGGTTTTCAGTTCTCTGACTGCTACGGATGCATCGGTAGTGAGTTGGGCGCTTTGATCTAGTCTTCCTACGACAGGTTCTATGACTTCTGTACGCAGCCCCTGAATCATATTATTAATGATTTCTTGCCCCTGATCGGCTTTAATCTGGCGTAGGGTTGATAATTCCTGGCGAATATGTTGAAATACTGGCGTCATTGCCATACCAACTTGCGCCCCAATTTGACGCGGATTTAATTCCCGTTGCGCCTCTACCATTTGTGCAAATCCGGTTTCCATTGTGGCGGCAGCGTTAGTAATAGCAGCAGCAGCTTCTCGACTGCTATCCGGGTTGATGCGGGCGAACATTTGCCCCGGAGTTTGTAGGGTAGCAATTTGATCTAATTTACTGCGTAAACTGTCGCGATGTTTTTGTCTTTCTTGCTCGCCCCATGCCAAAACAATGGTAAAAATACTTGAAGCACCAAGTCCCATCAGCGAAGTAGAAAAGGCTGTTTTCATCCCTTCCAATAATTGCCTAATTGATGGCAAAAGTTCCCCAGTATTATTTAAATCTCCCAAACCGATATTTTGCAGCCCTTGTTGAATCCCGTAAAACGTTCCTAATACCCCGATGGCAACCAAAATGCTAGGAACAAATCGCCATTGACTGCGCGGTACCGGGCGAGTCAGAAAGGCAGGATACTGTAATAGCAGATAGCGCCCTCTGTGTGCTTCTGCGGCATATTGATCTTCCCCAACAAAGTCACCTACCAAATGTTCGCCAAACCAATCGAGGAGGGATGACCAATTTTCCTCAGTTGCTGCGTCTGGTTGCAGCGTTTTGATGCCGCTGACTTTACCATCCAGATTTTCGTTTAAGTAAGCGATCGCATCCAACATTAAACGACTTTTCGCCGCTTGATACCTTCGATACTCCTTGACGGCTTGATATTCTCCCCAAACAGCGACCAACAGTAGAATTAACGCTACCCAATGAAAAACGCTGTTCTGCCAAATTATCCCGAACAATTCTTTAAAATAACTAATCATTTCCTTGTTGACATCCGGATTGGTTTGTGTATACGCGGCTAGCGGCAATCGATCGCAGAGCATTTTCTATCAATATATATAGATGTAGCGCTGGGGATCGCCTCCCGGTAGCAGATTTGGCTAAAAATTTGCTGAGAGAGCGATCCCCGCCACCGGGATCGCGATCGCCACAGCGCCCCAATCGGGGATCGGAAATAAGGCGTTCTCAACAGTTAAAAACAATAGTGCAAGCGCGTTCTTTTCGGTCGCAGCTAATTTATGATGAGTTGGAGATTGCCAGTAGGTAAAAACTAAAAGAGGTTGTTATATATACAAACCCTGGGCAAAGGATAGCAGTTGAATAACTTCTATCCACCCTCTAGCATTAGCTAGTCACAACAAACTGAGCAGTCACTTTACACGTAAACATATAGGGGATTACGATGACTAGCATCGCGTCGATATCGCTAGCAGAATTAAGGGGGCGGCGGCTAACATTGCGCCGGAAAAGGCGTCTTCATACAGTACAGGCAATTTGGCGGACTGTGGCAAGTGCCGGTTTGGCAAGCGGTTTAGTCTGGGGGGCGACTCAACCAATTTGGGTAATTAACACTCCGGATCAGATCGCCGTGGAAGGCAATCAAATTATTCCCGATCGCGGGGTGAGGTCTTTGCTATCCTTGTCCTATCCCCAGTCATTGCTGCGAATTGAACCGCAAGCGCTAGCGTCTCGTTTGACATCAAACCAATCAGCGATCGCATCGGCAACGGTGACGCGCCAGCTGATTCCGCCCGGATTGATGGTACAAGTACAAGAACGGCAGCCAGTAGCGATCGCTATCGGTACCCCAGCCCCCGGATCGCAGTTGATTGCCTCCAGCACCAAAGAAATGCCTCAGATGCGATCGCCCGTAGGATTGCTCGATGCCAACGGTGTATTAGTTCCGTTAGATAAATACAAAGCTTTAGGTGCATCGATTTCCTTACCCCCGCTCAAAATCCTCGGCGTGCGAGAGCGCGATCTCGCCAAATGGCCCAAAATTTATCAAGTATTGCGCCAA
Organism: uncultured bacterium; assembly: GCA_964463555.1. Lineage (GTDB taxonomy): Bacteria > Cyanobacteriota > Cyanobacteriia > Cyanobacteriales > Aerosakkonemataceae > Microseira. The sequence continues at coordinate 43,538 of CAYXCW010000044.1, read as the reverse complement.
AGTACCGTGAAAATATCTGAGATTGACTGGCGCAACCGAACGAATATAATTTTGAAAACCGAGCTGGGGATTGTCCATTTAGGGCCGTACAGCTCTCAATTTGCCGAACAGCTAGAGGTTTTGGATCGCCTGCGCGCTTTACCAACCAAGCTTAAATCCAGCCAAATAGCTTACATCGACCTGAAAAATCCAGACTCACCCGCCCTGCAAATGATACAATCAGACCCCATAACAAACCCCAAGCTCCCCCTAAAAACCCCCAGTGTCCGTTCCAAGCAACCGCAACCACCCAAACCAATATCCCGATAAAATTTGCAACAAAGGTTTTGCTGTTCCCCAACCAGCGCTATTATTGGTTTGTCAACCGACATAGCCCATATAGCCCATAGTTGACTAGAGCTAGACAAAACTGAAGAATTGTTTACCAGTTATTTTTGATTACAATGACGCTTGATAATAAACAGGGGCTTACTAAACTTTCTCAAGCTGAGGGACCATCGAATTCGTCCCTGTCGGTGGACACATCCAGTGCCTTCGGTAACCCCGTCTTCCAGTTTGGTCAACCTCGCGAGCCAAAAGCGATGTCTTCTGAATCATCCCGCCTCGGTGATATCGTACCCAGTCGAGTAGCCAAAATCAAAGTGATTGGCGTCGGTGGCGGTGGCAGTAATGCGGTAAACCGCATGATTGCCAGCGAGTTATCGGGAGTAGAGTTTTGGGCTGTTAATACCGATGCCCAAGCCCTAGCCCAATCAGCGGCTTCCAAACGCTTGCAAATCGGACAAAAACTGACGCGAGGACTGGGGGCAGGCGGTAACCCGGCTATCGGTCAAAAAGCGGCTGAAGAATCCCGCGATGAAATCGCCGCCGCATTGGATAATTCCGACCTCGTATTTATCACCGCCGGTATGGGAGGCGGTACGGGCACGGGTGCAGCAGCTGTCGTCGCCGAAGCAGCTAAAGAAGTCGGCGCCTTGACGGTGGGCGTGATTACCAAACCCTTTATGTTTGAAGGGCGGCGTCGCACCAACCAAGCGGAAGAAGGTATCGCCGCGCTGCAAAGTCGGGTAGACACGTTAATCGTCATCCCTAACGATCGCTTACTATCGGTGATTAACGAACAAACCCCCGTCCAAGAAGCTTTCCGCGCCGCCGATGACATCCTGCGCCAAGGTGTACAAGGCATTTCCGATATCATTACTATCCCCGGCTTGGTCAACGTTGACTTTGCCGATGTGCGCGCCATCATGGCAGATGCCGGATCGGCTTTAATGGGTATTGGCGTCGGCTCGGGCAAATCCCGCGCCAGAGAAGCCGCAACGATGGCAATTTCCTCGCCCTTGCTTGAATCTTCCGTCGATGGAGCCAAAGGCGTTGTCTTCAATATTACCGGCGGTCACGACCTCACCTTACACGAGGTCAACGCAGCAGCCGAAACAATTTACGAAGTCGTCGATCCCAATGCCAACATTATTTTTGGGGCAGTGATCGATGAAAAGATGCAAGGCGAAATAAGAATTACCGTAATCGCCACCGGCTTTACCAACGAAACTCAATCGGCTCAACCAGCCGCACGGGCAGGGAGAACGCCAACCCCGCCCCCTCCCCGTCCCACCCAAGGGGGGCCAACCCCTGGGGCTGCTCCTAAACCGCCCCAAGGTCTGGAAGGAATTAAACCACAAGACCCCGCCGGATTGGATATTCCCGCCTTTCTGCGTCAAAGACGTCCGCCGAAATCGGGCAACTGAGCGGGGGGAGCTGAGGGAGTTGAGGGAGCTGAGGGAGTTGAGGGAGCTGAGGGAGCTGAGGGAGCTGAGGGAGCTGAGGGAGCTGAGGGAGCTGAGGGAGAAATAACTTCTACTTCCTTGTCTTCCTTGTCTTCCTTGTCCCCCTTGTCTTCCTTGTCTTCCTTGTCCCCCTTGTCCCCCTTGTCCCCCTTGTCCCTATGACCAATCTAGTACCCGTAGCACTGACTATTGCCGGTTCGGATAGCGGCGGCGGTGCTGGCATTCAAGCCGATTTACGAACTTTTGCGTTTCACTGCGTCCACGGGACGAGTGCTTTAACCTGCGTCACTGCCCAAAATACTCTGGGAGTGACGCGAGTAGACGCGCTACCGGCGGCGGCGGTAATTGCCCAGATAGAGGCAGTGGTAGAAGATATTGGGGTGCAAGCTGCTAAAACTGGGATGTTGCTAAACCAGGAAATTATTGCCGCCGTGGCAAACCGGGTAGAAGCTTTAGGAATCAAAAAGTTGGTGGTTGACCCAGTAATGGTATCGCGCACGGGCGCCCAGCTAATAGACGATGCAGCCGTGGCAACTCTGCGGGATGCTTTGATGCCAAAGGCAATGCTGGTGACGCCGAACCGATATGAGGCGCAGATGTTAACCGGATTGGAAATTCATACCCTCGATGATATGCGAGCGGCTGCCCAACGCATCTACCAGATGGGTTGTAAAGCCGTTTTGGTCAAGGGTGGCGGAATGCTGGGACAGATGCGCGGTGTGGATATTTGGTTTGATGGCACTCGGTTCCAAACTTTGACCGCGGCGTCGGTAGATACCAAGAATACTCACGGTACGGGGTGTACGCTGGCGGCAGCGATCGCAGCTAATCTAGCTTTAGGTAAAGACTTGTTCCCCGCCGTGCAACAAGCAAAAGATTACGTCACCACCGCCTTACAACACTCTTTAAGCATAGGTTCTGGCTCCGGTCCAGTAGGACATTTCTTTCGCTTACTCGGTAATCAGTTGACAGTTGACAGTTGACAGTTGACAGTGGATAGTTGACTTTTAAGGGGAAAGGGGGAAAGGGGGAAAAACTGGTGACTAGGAATAGATATGTGCTTAAAGCGCCTCTATGGGAATCGACTCTGAAAACAGATCCATTGCTAGAGCTTTCCCTTTTTCCCTTTTTTCCCCTTTCCCCCTTTTCCCTTTCCCCCTTTCCCCCTTGTCCCGCTTGTCCTCCTTGCCCTATTGTTGACGATATCAATGCAACCGGACGCGATATGACCTCCAATCCGTATCCCAAGCCATCGGTGTCAAAATTAACCGCTCCCGCTCAAAGCACGCCAGTCGCAGCCAATGCTTACGCTCCCGCTGTGCCCATATCGGTGTACCGTCAACTGGCAGCGGAGTTGCAAGCGACGCGGGTAATGCTTGATTCCCTCAATGCCCACAATCAGCAGTTGGTGCAACAAAACCAACTCCTGCGCCGAGAACTTGACAAAATCGTTCAGTCAGCGGTGTACCTCAAACAAATCGTTGACTCGTCTCCAGATGGCTGGAGTCAGGCTAGCTACACCCATCCCGAAATCAGAAATCAACCGGGATACCAGACGGGAGAACCACGACCGATGTCTTGGGGGCCGCGTCCGATGTCGGGGGTAAACGCTCCCAGTCCCGGAGTGGCACCGAATGCTTACAGGAACTTGCAACCGAGTGCAGGAGTTTTGCCAGACAGAATAGTCAAAGAACAGGCACAAGGACGCTATCGTCAACCATCGGCAGGCAGCTCATCCGTCAATGGATGGTTGTATACTTTGTTGATTGTCCTGATCGTTGTGAGCGCCTTTGGTGCTGGCTTTTTGCTGATACGTTCGTTTGCATCAAATCGCTAACGCCGAGCAAATATTTTCAACTTTAACTGCAACAATCAAACGGCAACAGGTTTCGGTTGCCGTTACTTGGGTTAGATTTATAGATTTAGAGCGATCGCTAAACCAGCAATCAAATTTTATCGCTCGTCGAAGTCTTTATAGTCGTCGTATTCGTCGTAGTCCAGATAGCTGGCACGTTTTTCTTCATACCGAGGAGACGACACATACTCAGAGCGACGTTTGTACGGCAACGACGGCGGTAGCTGGTTAATGGGGTGAATCAATTGCACCGTACCCGCTGGAGGACGCTGCTGCCGCGAAATCAACGAAAATACCCCTGCCATCAACAATCCAGCCGTTACTGTAACTCCCATTCCTCCTAATGCCCACAGCATACTGTTCGTGTTGGGATTGTTAGACTGTATCCCGGCAGTCAACTGGGCTGGGTTCAGCTGGGGGTTCAAGCCGCCGTTATTTCTCATTTGTGCGTTCTGGGCGTCAATCACGAACTGCTGATTGCGAAGTTGAGTTTGTAGCTGGTCGATTTGCGCTTTCAACTGTGCGTTCTCTAACTGCTGCTGGGCGCAATTAGCGCAATAAGCAGGATTGTTTACACCTGCTGGGGGCATTTGAGTTAGTGCCGGGTTTAACCCAGTCGGCATCTGAGGATTAGGAAGCGGCTGCTGCAAATTTTGGGGAGGTTGCAATGAAGCAGCAGCAGGAAAGTTGTATAAGCCAGGATTGCCACCTCCTTTAAGAAATAGCAGCGCCGCAATCCCTGCTAATCCAGCTCCTGCTACAAATGCCATTCCATTACTCATCACTCTCACCCCTAAAACTGAATTACTTTGAAATAGATTAATGTAACCCTACTTTTTTTGGGTTAATACCCCAAGAAACTTAATAGGATATGGGGGTAGTACGTTGCACCCTTGTCTGCCTTATATATTGAAAACCAGAACGGCACAGTTGTCCAGCCATCAAAGATTAAAGGCGCACCGAGCCTGCCAGTGCGCCTGTGTATTTGGATACAATTTACTGACTAATCAGCCGGGACGATTGATATCATGTCCGGTGGCATCGTTAGTTGAGCCGGGGCGGGTTTATTTAGTCCTTGGATAGCCTTCAAATATTCCTCGTCAAACCCGCCCCTACGATACACTACCATTGCTACCAGACATGATACGAGTTAAGCGATCGCTCGCACCTCCCTAGAGGGTTATTCCATCTGGCACAGCAGCAAACCAAACCATTGGTTTGGATCTGTCCAAGCTTGCACCGGCACTAAACCTTGCGCCCTTAGTTCCCGCCCCATCCCATTCAGGTCAAATTTGCGGGAAATTTCGGTCATAATTGTCTCGCCAGCTTCTAACTCAACAATTAAGTTTAAGGCGCGCAATTCGGCGGTTTGAGCTTTTTTACTTCGCAAGTAAATTTCAATTTGGGATTGAGATTGATTGTAAAAAGCCACGTGTTCAAACTGATTCGGGTCAAAATTGCCCTCAAACCGCCAGTTGAGATGATCGAGCATGTTGAGGTTAAATTGCGCCGTGACGCCTTGGCTGTCATTGTAGGCGGCTTCTAGGAGATGTTTTGGTTTTTGCAGGTCGATTCCTAACAAGAAATACTCGCCTGGTTGCAGCGCCTGGGAGATGAGGGTGAAGAAGCGATCGCACTCTTGTGGCGTCAGATTTCCCAGGGTGCTGCCGATAAAACATATCATCCGGCTCTTGAGTTGAGTAGGCGGCAGTTGTTGCAGCGCCAATTCGTAGGTACTAACCAAAGCGCGAACTGATATCGACGGATAATCTAACAGTAATTGACGGGCGCTGCTTTCTAAAATCCCAGCGCTGACATCAATTGGCAAATAGTGCAGTGGGTGTTCCAGATGATTGTAGGCATCAAGCAGAATGCGGGTTTTAGTTGAACTACCGCTGCCCAATTCTACGATTTCACAAGCACCCGTCATTCTGGCAATTTCAATCGCGCACTCTTGCAAAATTGCAGTTTCTGTGCGTGTGAGATAATATTCCGGTAACTCGCAGATTTGCTCAAAAAGTTGGGAACCTCGGTCATCATAGAAATATTTTGGCGGTAATGATTTGGGAGTTTGCGTCAACCCGCTGACTACATCGCTACCCTCATTTTGTTGGTTTTGAGAGAGTGCTAGTAGGTGCTGTATCTGCAAGCGGTTTTCGATTGCGTAAGATGAAGCACTCTTGCTGCTTGCAGTTTGAGAAGTATACATTCAACCTCCGTTAGTTGGAAGCGATCGCAGTTACAGTTATGGGATGCGATCGCTCTCATGGCTTATGATGGGGACAAAAGCTAGTGAAACACAAAGCTATACGCTATAAAATCTCGCTTGAGCCAGAGGTTTCCAGTTCATATCGTCTCCATGCGAATTTTCCCACTAAATGGTTGCCTGTGGGTGAAGGTACAGGATTGGGGTTATCCATCAGCTATCAAATTATTGTGGACAAACATAAAGGTTATTTAAAGTGCGTCTCGTAACCGGGGCAAGGTGCGGAGTTTTGGATTCAGATCCCGGTCAAACAATCAAACATTAAAAGTTAAACTGGCAATGGGTAGTTTTAGATATTAGCTCTTAATTTAAATCTACAATCTGAAATCTGCAATTACCAATTACCAATTACCAATTACCAATTACCAATGAGAATATTATTTGTTTGTACGGGTAACACCTGCCGCAGCCCAATCGCGGAGGCGCTATTTCGGGAAAGAATTCGGCAACTCGGAAAAATGGATGAAATTGAAGTTCGGTCGGCTGGAATTATTGCCAGCAAAAATTTTACAGTAGCTGCTAACTCAATAACTATATTATCAGAATATGGCATTCAATACGAGCAAAAACCTCAAGGGATTAGTTTAGAATTAATTGAATGGGCAGACTTAGTGCTGACAATGACAAGGTTGCATAAATATTTGGCGATCGCTATCTTTCCCCAACTTCTCAACAAAACATTTACCCTGAAAGAATTTGTCGGAGATCCAACTTCATTTGACATTGCAGATCCGGTTGGTAAATCTTTATCTAGGTATCGCCAATGCGCCCAAGAAATTGACCAAGCACTCAATATTTTACATCATAAATTAGACAAAAGCAACCCATCTTTTCCCCTCCCGACTCCTCAACCCTTACCCAATACTTTCTTTGTGTTGAAATATCTGATTAGGCTAACAGGGTTAAGCAATAAAACAAGCAATTGACGGATTTAAGAAACCCGATTTTTTAGACAATACCATCGCCTTGCATCCAACACCCTTAAGGGTGTCGCTATTGCATTCAAAGGCTGCCTCCGCAGCCTGTAAAGATTTGAGCCTGCGGAGGCAGGCTTTGTTTGTGTAGCGCCATGCTTTAGCGTGGCGCGTTTCTTACTAGAAACCGGGTTTCTGCGTAGATCTTTTGTTGCCAAACCGACAATT
>CAYXCW010000044.1:30011-36388 GCA_964463555.1 uncultured bacterium | reverse complement strand
TTTCCTAGAAACCCGGTTTCTTGTTTCTGCGTAGATCTTTTGTTGCCAAACCGACAATTTTTCCTAGAAACCCGGTTTCTTGTTTCTGCGTAGATCTTTTGTTGCCAAACCGACGATTGTTCATAGAAACCCGGTTTCTTTGCGTAAGTGCTGCTGCAATGACTAATAACTAACACAGCGAAATCCTGCCAAAATTTCCCGCACTCCTGGATAATACCAATTGCGAAAACTACAGCGCATCGCCCAAGCACGAGTTGCCCAACTGCCACCTTTTAATACCCGATGTTTCCCATCAAAATAACTTTGGGAATATCCTGGGTAAGGGTAACTGACAAAACCGTCATAACGATCAAACCAGGTAGATGTCCACTCCCAAACATTGCCCAACATATCATAACAACCGCAAGCACTTTTTCCCGCTGGATAAGCATTGACAGGCGTTGTCTGCCAAATTTGATGGTTGTTATTGCATAACTGAGAATCTAGTATTATTTCTCCCCAAGGATAAGTGCTGCATCGCCCACTTTCTGGATTCCAACTAGCAGCTTTTTCCCATTCTGCTTCGGTGGGAAGTCGCTTGCCAACAAAGTTGGCATAAGCTTCTGCTTCGTACCAGGAAACGCCGCAAACGGGATGATTATCCCAAGCTGAATTATCTATCCAATAAAGAGGTTTTGTAACCGAATTTTCTGGCAACCATTGCCAACCTTTATCTGACCACCATTTGGAATTTTGATAGCCTCCCGCTTCCATAAATTCTCGATATTGTTTGCAAGTAACTGGATATTGGTCAATAGAATAACTATCCAAGTAAACTCGATGACGGGGGCGTTCGTTATCTAAGGCATCAATTGAGTTATTCCCCATGTCAAATTCACCCGCAGGAATTTCAACCATTGGGTAATTCGTAATTGGTAATTGGTAATTGGATTTGGTTTTTATTAGCCGATTTATTGCGGCTGCGTATTGCAATTTCAGTAGCAAAATAATTGTTTCGCAGTGTTGACTTTCGTGTTGCAGCAAAAAGCGCCAGAGGCGTTCTTGTTCATCTAAAGGCGCTATTTCTAAATAATTGAATACCTGCGTTCTGACTTTATCCAAATAGTCGCAAGTTTGCTCTAGCGTCGGTAATTTTACTCGTTCTGTTTTGGGCAATCCATCGGCAGCATATAAGCGGCGATATTCTTGGGAAAAAATCGATGGCATTCCAGCACAACGTTCTAATAACCACAAAGATTCAGTAAAAGCAATGTGACCTAAATGCCAGCCAATTGGACTAAAATCGGGATGCGCTTGATGGCAAAATGTATCGTAATCTATGCCTTCAAATAATGCCAATGTAGCAGCGCGACATTGCTGCATCCACTGTTTTATTTGTTGTCTTTTTTCAATATTAATATCGGGATGATTAATTTTAAAATTCATAGATTTGGACATCTAGTTCTTGCTCTACAGTAATAATGGTACGTTCTCCAAAACTAATCCAATTGCCTGTAAATAAAGGTTCGGAAGCAATGATAACAGAATTAGGAAATGTGGGATCGTCTCTTAACCAGTATAAAGAAGGAGTGGCGGTATTATGAGCAAAACGGCTGCCAATTAAACGCTGCCCATCGCTGATAATAATGTTGCCAGAAAAGCTCACTTGATAAGATGCTGCTAGTTCGGTTAAATTTATCAGAGTTTTGTGCAATGCTGTTTCCAAATTAATCTCAGGAGACGCTTGCAATTCGTTAATTAGTAAGGCGAAAATATGTTCTGAGTCGGTAGTGCCGTTGATCGCCTGGTAGGCGGTGTTGTTGATGCGATCGCGTATTTCCCTATACAAGGTCTTGCGGAAATCCTGAATAAATCCATTGTGTGTAAATAACAACTTCTCATACTGAAACGGATGACAGTTACTCAAATCTACTGCTAGACTGGGCGTAGCACTGCGAACGTTGGCAATGATGCACCCGGACTCGATATAACGACTGAGACTCGGTAGGTTAACATCGCTCCAAATTGGCAGCGTATTTTTATACCTAAATGGTTCCGCGTCTTTACTGAGATGATACCAACCAATGCCAAAACCATCGGCATTGAGTAACCCGGCGGTCATTTCGCGGGGTTGATAGCTTTGAACAACTAAGGAATGTTCGGGTTTATTGAGTAGGTAGTCTAACAGAATTGGCGAACCGAGGTAGCCTAGTAAACGACACATGGGGTGTGGGCGATCGCTCTCAACTCTTAACAAGATACACTGTTTCGATTACTCAGACACAGTAGGACGCCAATAAGCGCTTCCATCTCGCATCCTCGCCAGCAATTTACGTTCCACCATCTCCCGCCGCAACATTGCCGGATCGTTGAAGGTATGATACTGATTTAACAGCGCATTCACTTCTTTTTCAGTGTATTTGGCATCGTGAGAAAATTTAGAAGCCATATATTCTAATACTAGCTGCTGGGACTTAGCTTTATTCCGTTTAGAAGGCCATTCTTTTAGGCGATTTCCCTCATCTAAATAACTTTTTATCTCTTCGGTATTATCCGTCATTTTCCTACTTTCTTCTTTTCGATAGATTACAATTGAATTAATCAATTATCTAACTACTTTACCACTATAATACAAGGTTAAAAAAATGGCTAACGCAATGCTGGTAATCTTTCCTTATCGTTACCAAGGCACTTGGGTATTTGATGACGAGCGAGTCGGACTTGAAAGAGAACCATTTGTCAGCGGCATCCCCCAAATGATTGATATTTTAGTTCAAAATATCCCCAAAGCTGAGGTTGGTTTTAAGCTTTTGTTTTCTGCCAACCCTTTCCCAGGATATCAAGCGGAATTAGTTTGGATTAGAGAAGAATACGGCGGCAATTGGTATCGCTGGCAAGATAAAAATATAGAAGGTTGGTTATGTCCGGCGTTATTTAAGTATTTCAGCGAAGCCCCAATCAAAATATATTGTCAAGCAGAAAAACTCATTTGAAAACAGGAGGCAGAGCCTCCCATCACTCGTTCCCAGGCTGGAGCCTGGGAACGAGATACCTAGAGGCTCTGCCTCGCTACCAACGAGATCAAATAATATGCGTTACTGCTGAGCATAAAACCAATAAACAAAACCAAAAGCTAAAAAAATCAAAGCGATCGCACCCTGTAACACTCTAGCAAAAACCCATCTAGATCGATAATAATTCGCCGCCAGTAAGCGCTGTTGCCTCACAGTTGTTACCCAATCTGGCAACACGCAAAACCACACTTCTAAAATTCCCAAACATCCCCGTTGCCGAATAGAATCTTGCAGCATATCGCGAAACAGTTGAGTCATTTCTTGACCGTATTCCCAACGGAAGATTGGAGGATAGGCCAATAGCAATATGCTATAAAACCAAACCGAAATATCGCGCAGCAAATTTGACATTAGAAATTGCCTCCCGCAATCCTTCCATCCAGCAACTTTTTCGCCGCAGCCATGTTAACTAAACTGGCTAAACGTTGCGCTTCCAAAGTAATAACTCGGCGACCTAATTCTGTCAGGCAATAATAGCGACGGCGTTCGTCATCTAATTCAGCATCCGGTCTTGCTTCCGACTCTAAAATCAGTCCATCTGCCAGCAGGCGCTTAATCGTACCGTAAAGCGTACCGGGACCGAGTTTAACGCTGTTATTCGTGCTTTGTCGCACTTCCTGCATGATGGCGTAACCGTGCCTTTCCCCATCCACCAACGCCAGCAGAATGTGAAACGCCGCCGGTTTCAGGGGCAGGAAACTCTCTGGATCGATTTTGACTTGCATCGCTTTATATCGAGATACGATATACTATTGTATAATATATCCTAACTTGATACAAATACCAAAGTCGAGCCATGCAATTTATCTATTTTTTGCTTGCCGAGGGCACTTACGGCTTTTTCCGGGTATTTTTCGATATTTGTCAAGCATTAGCGCACCGTTCGCGCAGATATCGCTGGTATCCCCCCGATGACGATTTCCCTGATGGCGACGCCGATGCGGGTGTCAGAAACCGTCCGCCGCATCCTGGGGGAACCGACTCGGCACAAGCTAAACCCGAAGTCGAAGGGAAAGATTTTTCTCTTGTGCCTTAAAAGTAGACAATTCATCCGAGCGACCTTATACTACATGTATTACAAAATCGAATCAAAAAGGAGGCGTCATGGCACGCCTGAATCAAATTATTGCCATCGAAAAAGGCATTAAAAGCAAGTCAGTACAAGAACTGGCAGGGATTCAGCAAACGCTACAAAAGCCTGCATTGTTTAGCGGAATTGCTCGCACTTATCGCCCGAAAGATGAGGAAGGCGAACAACTGCCACCTGAGTCGAATCGGGTGCAAGTAAAGGCAGAAGAAATGCTGCGCCAAACTGTGGAAGTTTTGACCAAATTGTTTGACGTAACTGCAACTAAAGATTGGGTAAATTGCCACGCGCGGGCAGATGTTGTGGTTGATGGTCAAACTATTTTGGCTCAAGTGCCAGTGGCGTATTTGCTGTTTCTGGAAAAGCAGTTAGTAGACTTGCAAGCATTTATTAAAAAGCTGCCGGTTTTGGACGCCTCCGAAACTTGGACGTTTGATAATTCAGCAGACTCCTGGGCAACGGAAGCGATTCAAACGCTGAAAACAAAGAAGATTCCGCGCAACCATGTAAAGGCGGAAGCAACGGATAAACACCCAGCTCAAGTTGAGGTTTATTATGAAGATGTAACTGTGGGATATTGGCGCACGGTGAAGTTTTCCGGTGCGATGCCCGCGACGCGGATTAAAGAACTGTTGGAACGCATCGAAAAGCTGAGTCAAGCGGTTAAATTCGCCCGCGAGGAAGCTAATAATACCGAAGCAGAACAGCAGCATATTGCGGCAAGCATGTTTCAGTATTTGTTGGGGTAATTTAAGCAAAAATGCGACACCCTTAAGGGTGTCGCTATACAAACAAAGCCCGCGAAGGCGGGCTTTAAGTAAGAATTTAAGCCCGCGAAGGCGGGCTTTGTTTGTGTAGCCCCATGCTTTAGCATGTGGGTAGAAGGTTCAAAAAATTGGCAAAGGTATTATTGAAAAAATAGGGTTGTTGTTTGGTTGCATTTTTAGCAGTTTTAAGCTAGATTAAAACATAGGAGTAATCCAAAGCTAAAATTCAATTTTTAATTTCAATTGTGCTGGCTTAATTCCTGCGATCGCTCGTATTGACCACCAGTCATATCCAGATCCGAATTAAGCATTCTCCGCACAGTATCAAACTCAGACTATTGCTCCAAACTCAGCATTCACCGCTCGATGCCAAAGCGATCGCCAACGGATCTATTATCGTTGGATGCGGGTTCGTATCCCGCCTGGAGCGCCCAACTTGCTCCGGTAGTTTAAGTGGTAGAACACGACGATGTAAAGATTGAATTCTTGGCTTAAAAGCAATGGCGCGTGCAAATGGGCGGTACACCAAAACCCAGAGATTGGCAAATTCTCTGGGTTTCAGCTTGATTAGATAATCAATCGTAGTGATATGGCTCTGGCAGGCTGCGCGAATGCGATCGCATCCTCAAAACCGAGCAAAGCTTGTAAACTTAAGATATAGCTGGCATTTATTGGAGATTTTAATATGATTTTCATTAATCCGAAAACAGATTTTGCCTTCAAAAAAATCTTTGGTTCAGAGCAAAGTAAAGACATTTTGATCAGTTTCTTAAATGCTATTCTCTACCAGGAACAACCAATCATCGAAGACTTAGAAATTCTCAATCCTTATTTAGCGCCCAAAATTCGAGGTGTCAAAGATAGTTACTTAGATGTCAGAGCCAAGATTACCGGAAACAAAACAGTAATCATTGAAATGCAAGTTTTGAATGTAGAAAGTTTTGAAAAACGCATCTTGTACAATGCTGCTAAAACTTACTCGATCCAACTGCAAGCCGGAGAAGATTACAGCTTACTCAATCCTGTGATTGCATTAACCATCACAGATTTTAAGATGTTCGAGCAATTCGACAAGGTGATTTCCCGATTCATCCTCAAAGAAAGAGAATTTCTAGTAGATTACTTGATTTATGACATTGAGTTGGTCTTTGTAGAATTACCCAAATTTACCAAAGAATTGGAGCAATTAGAAACCCTAACCGATAAATGGATTTACTTCCTCAAAAGTGCAAAAGATTTACAGACTGTACCAGAAAAAATGGGCAGCGTTCCAGAAATTCGCAAAGCCTTTGAAGTCGCAGATCGAGCCAACCTTAATCGAGAAGAATTGGAAGATTTAGAACGACAAGAGATTTTTATCCAAGATATGCGAGGTGCGATGACTAAAGCCATTAATCAAGGGGTGCAACAAGGATTGCAACAAGGATTGCAACAAGGATTGCAACAAGGATTGCAACAAGGATTGCAACA